>NZ_OZ193413.1:0-1149707 GCF_964275155.1 Candidatus Curculioniphilus buchneri endosymbiont of Curculio glandium | reverse complement strand
CAACTAGCTCCAATTTAACAAGACCAAAAAAAATATAAAAATATCGTATAATTTGATTCGTTTCTAAAAAATATTGTAACGTGGAATAGAAAATAATTCTAATCAATATCACAGTAATGCTGTGATAGATCGTAATACGATTCTATTTAGATAATTTGAATGATAATATAAATATCGAAATGATATCCAAATAATTTGAAATGAATAGTATAAATTTAAAATATCTAAAATGATTTTTACAGCAGCACCTAAAATCAGATATTAGACTAAATTAAATGACCCCTCAATGAATGACGAAAAAACTTTTAGAATAATATTGATATTTATCAATATCTTTGATCATAAATGTTATTCAAAAAATAAAGTAAATATTAACTCCACTTAGGTATATTCTACATGAATATAAAATAAGTAAAATTAAATGTCATTTAATTATATCGCTTATTTTTTTAAAAATATATCTAACTATTATAGTATATTCAATATTTACTTCTCCCAGAGAAGAATCAGAATGTGCATGTTAATTATTTAGATTTTTAATATACTATGCATGTTTTTATTTTTATAAAAATAAATTTTATTATTTTTGAGAAAAATATTTCCAATATTAACCAATTACATATATTTACTTAATGAAAGTAATTACTTTATTTACATGGAAAATACTATGCAAAATTTGTATTAAACTGATACGTAATGGATATTTATCCTTTTTAAGAATTAAATATAATTGTATCATTAATTTTAAAGAGAATCAATTTTTCTAATTGGTATTTATACTGTTACATTAAATTAAAGCAAAAATACTGTTAATTAATACAGTACTATGGTGATTAAACTGATTTTTATTTTCTTTATAACTCTATTAGTTCTATAATTATAAAATTTATATAACTACTATTAATTAGTATAATTATTTAATGTTATAATAGAGAATCAGGCAATACTATCTAAAATAGTATTTCATTTATAGCACCAATTTGGTTGTACATCAGATTAGATACAATTACTCGATATTTTCTTTTAAGTTATTCTTTTATGTAAAAGAAGCAATGTATTAATTGTATGCAATGATGCATTGTAATCAAAAAAATAAAATTTCAGTAATCTACTGGATCTACATCCAATGACCACTTTACTTTATGTGAATGAAAAATTTTGTTAATTGAAGGTAAAATAGCAGTGATTAGACGTTGTAATTGAAAGCGAGAAGGATGTAATAGAAACAATTGCCAATAAAAACGTCCTCCACGTTTCGGTACTAGTGCTGGAATGGGCCCCATTAAGCGTAGTAAGTTATCACGTAATGGACTATTATCTAATAATTGGTATAATTGACTGAGAAAAAATCCCGCTTCACGATTATTATAATCATTTGCACGAAATAAGACTTGACTCGTAAATGGCGGTAAACCTGCTTGCCGTCGTTCTTCTAATGCCTGGTTAGCAAAATTCATATAACCGTGATTCAGCAATGTTTTCAACAAAGGATGCTCTGGATGATAAGTTTGTAGTAAAACTTCTCCTCCTTTACAAGCACGGCCAGCACGACCAGAAACTTGAATATATAGTTGAGAAAAATGTTCAGCAGCACGAAAATCACTAGAAAAAAGTGCACCGTCTACATCCAATAACGACACTAGTGTAACATTTGGAAAATGATGACCTTTAGCTAACATTTGCGTACCAATTAAAATACGTGCACCGCCAAGTTCCACTTGGGCTAAGTAATTTTCGAGAGTACCTTTATGTATCGTAGTATCTCGATCAATACGAGTGACTGGAATCTCTGGAAACAAAGGCAATAACACTGTTTCTAATTGTTCAGTTCCCATTCCCACTATAATTAACTCGATGGAACCACATTTAGGACATTGATTAGGAAGTGGAAGTTGACTATTGCAGTAATGACAACGAAGATGACGCTGTCGTTGATGAATCGTGTGATAATGGTCACAAAGTTGGCATTCAGATATCCAGACACACTCATGACATAATAACACCGGTGCAAAACCACGTCTATTAAGAAAGAGCAATACTTGTTTTCCAGCTTTCAAATGTTCTTTCATTTTTTTTAACAATGGCGCTGATAGACCATGTATTAATGGTAATTCTTTTAAATTAAGTAATTTTTGTTTGGATGAGCAAGCATTACCAGTTCTTTGTCCTAATACGAGTTGCCGATATTTTTGTCTCTTTACATTATACAATGTTTCAAGAGAAGGTGTAGCAGTACCAAGAATAATTGGAATTTTTTCTTCCTTAGCACGGAAGACTGCTAAATCACGTGCATGATAACACCAACCATCATTCTGTTTATATGAACTGTCATGTTCTTCATCAATAATAATGATTCCTAATTTCATAAAAGGTGTAAATAATGCAGAACGGGTTCCAATGACAATAGCACTTTCTCCACAGCGTGCTTTCAGCCAAACTGATAACCGTTCTTTATTATCAAGTCTAGAATGTAAAACTTCTATTGGAGCATTAAACCGTTCTTGAAATCGAGCAAGGATTTGCGGTGTTAAACCAATTTCTGGTACTAATACTAATGCTTGTTTTCCCTGTGCGAGAATATGTTCTATAATTGTTAAATATACTTCTGTTTTACCAGAACCAGTCACTCCAGCTAAAAGCCAGGTGGTAAATTTATGATCATTTCGACAAATAACGTCAATGGCAGAAATTTGCTCTATGTTAAGTTGGATTTGCTTACAATTGGAAATTAAGTTATATTTCCAATGATATATATTTTTTTTCTGTAAGCGTAAATCGCATAACCTTTTAGTACGCAACGCCTGCAACTCTGAGTTCCCTATTTGATATTCCTTGATCTTATGACAATCAATTGGTCCTTGTAGCAAAATTGTTAGGGCTTTTTTCTGTTTTGGTGCCCTTTTTAGGCTATCCAATAAAATATTTTTACCCTGTTCTGTAACAAACCATTCTTTTAAAAGAGCCATCTCTGCAGGTTGACCTTGTCGGATTAAAGCTGGTAGAGCATGAAATAATACCTCACCAGCAGGATAATGATAATAGTCAATAGCCCAGTTAAGAATACGCCATAAACTGTTTGGAAATAATGATTTATTGTCAATAATCTCACTGATAGGTTTTAATTTATCTAGTGCTAATTTACTATTCGTGCTAATAGCAGTAACAATCCCGATTTTCTGGCGACAACCAAATGGAACTTTTACTCGACCACCAACTATTGGAAATCCGTTATCAGGGAGGAGATAATCAAAAGTTTGGGCCAAAGGTAATGGTAAGGCTATGTTTACAACGGACATTAATATATCCTATACATTAAGTAATATTGTTAGTATATACAATATTATTTCAGGTAATAGATCTTCATTTGCAATAATTAGTATTATTTTGTATAGTGCTAGATTGCAAAATTATTCTAAATAAATAATTAACCAGGTTAATTTGCATAGTATCTTATAAAACTGACTAACATGAATATAAAGATAAAGATTATGATAGGAAAATTCTTATGAAAAAAAATATTCATCCTGAATATGCAGAAATTGAGGCAACTTGTTCTTGTGGTAATCTTTTTAAGATATACTCCACTTTGGAATCTAATTTGAATTTGGATGTATGTAATGAGTGCCATCCATTTTATACTGGTAAACAACGAATGGTAGATACTGGTGGTCGTATTTCTCGTTTTAATAAGCGTTTTAGCTTATCAATTAAAAAAAATATTTTTTAGAGAGTAAAAAATTTTAAGAGTATATGTTGAATGAATTGACTATTCTACAAAAAAATTTTAAATTATTCATATTTAGTTAAATGTTAACTAACTTTTAAAGTTGTTACAATGTGCTTAAACTGATATAAGCTACTGCCTGTACTCTGAAATATTCTTAATACGGCTTAAGAAGTTTACCGTTTTTTGATTTTGTTTACTTTGAGTACTAACTTATTTATTTATAATATTATTTATATTGTTTATTTATTGTATTTTCTTAACTTAAATAAAGAATTATTTCGTTAATCATCACATTGAAATAAATTTACATTACTAATAGTGCAATATGTTGGTGGATAATATGTTTCATATAAAGATGTTTCGATATATTCTATTTTATTTAAGATGGCTGATATTGAAAAGCATACCCATAAAAATTACTTATATCTTTGATATATTTATTTTTCTATTATAGGCATATAGATAGACATTGAATAAAATAGTGCATAATATATGATTATATGCTCATGATTCATATAAATTATAAAGTTTTCTTATCATTATTACTAAGAAGAGTTTCTTGGAAAATTTGTTAATTTTATAATTTAACTTACTTAACAACTGATAGAGGTTGCATGAAATCTTATGCATCTAAAACAGATATGTATAATTCGTGTTAGTTGTGATAAAATACAGTATTCAATCGCATTTTAAAATATGATACTAGTCATATTATAGTAATACAAAATTAATAAAAGCAAAAGGTTATTAAAGATAGAATTGTTACTATCATGGATAGCGATACTTAACACTTAAAAGAAAAATTGATTTTTCATACGCAAAATTATCAGTATAGTTTGTCGAGTTTTTTCATTTTTAATTTGTAAAATTTACTATAATAAAGTATTAATATATTTACTTTTATTAAAGTTTATTAATCAATCAGTTCGATTTATATCTGTTATGTTATTGATTAATTCATATAGTAAAAGTATTTAGAGTTTTATGGTTTTTCTTACATATGACAGTCATAGAATATCTAATTGTATGCAAGTATGTTTATACTGATTTGGTTCTTAAAAAGAATGTTTTATAATTATCATTATTCTACGTGATGAATACACCTAGATATTATGAAAGTTGACTAAAAGTTATAAAATAATTAAAATACAATCTCTATTGTATGAAATTGTATAATTAAAGCTTTGTTGACTTCTACATGTAATGTTTACACAAACATTCACTAATTAATAAAAATTAAAATTTAGGTAAAAATTGCTATGAAACGCACTTTTCAACCATCTGTATTGAAACGTAGACGCACTCATGGTTTTCGTACTAGAATGGCAACAAAAAATGGTCGCCATATTTTGGCTCGTCGTCGTGCCAAAGGCCGCGCACGCTTAACTATATCTACTAAGTAAAATTTGTCTAACAGGTGATTAAATTTACATATCCCCGAAAGTTGCGGTTATTAACTTCCAATCGTTTTAATTTCGTTTTTCAGCAGCCAAAACGGTGCAGCACACCATACATAACAATATTCAGTCGTTTGAATATGCTGGGGCATCCTCGTATTGGATTAACAGTGGCAAAAAAATACGTTAAACAAGCTAATGAACGTAACCGAATTAAACGATTAATGCGTGAAAGTTTTCGACTGCATCAGTATGTTTTGCCTACTATGGACTTTGTCATTCTTTCTAAACAAGGCATAGCTGATCTAGATAATATTGCTATTATGCAAGAGTTAGAAAAATTGTGGCACCGCTATTATCGTTAGCTTCAATATTATTAATCAAATTGATACGTTTTTATCAACTGGTAATTAATCCATTTTTAGGATCTCATTGTCGATTTCAACCTACGTGTTCACAATACAGTATACAAGCAATGTATAGATTTGGTATATTAAAAGGCAGTTGGTTAATATTAAAACGCATATTAAAATGCCATCCTTTAAACCAAGGTGGGGAAGATCCCGTGCCGACAAAAAAATCATGTCACTAGAGAATATTAACAATGGATTTTCAACGTAATCTTCTTGTCATTGCTTTTGTGATCATTTCTTTTATGATTTGGCAAGTTTGGCAAACAGACCGTTTTTATCAATCTATCACTGATAAAAAACAAAAATTTTCTAAATTTGAAGAGAATAATTGGATTAATCACGAAGTTGTCATTGAAAAAAAAGGACAAATCATAGTAGCAAAAACAGATGTATTGTCGTTGAGAATTAATACTAAAGGAGGTGATATTGAGCAAGTTGCTCTTTTAACTTATCGGGATAAATTAGATTCACTAAAGCCTTTCCATTTATTAGATACCTCTCCAAAATTCCTTTATCAAGCACAAAGTGGTTTAATTGGAAAAAATGGACCAGACAATCCTATTAATGGTTCACGCCCACTGTTTACGACTGATCAAAATACTTACATTTTACAAGATCATCAAAGTCAATTACAGATTCCACTAACTTATAAAGCAAAAAATGGCGTAATATACACTAAAACTTTTATCTTACAACGAGGCAGTTTTGCTTTAAATGTTAATTACAGCATCAATAATACTAGTATATATCCATTAAATATCAAACTATTTGGACAACTTAAGCAATCTATTGATTTACCTAAGGAACGAAATACCAGCAATTTTGTACTTCAAGCTTATCGTGGCACAGCCTATGCTACTTCTGACAAGAAGTATCAGAAATATAAGTTTAAAGATATAATAGCAAAAAATCTTGATGTAAGCACATCTGGTGGTTGGATCGCTATGTTACAACAATATTTTTCTACGGCTTGGATACCTTTAACTTTTGGAAAAAATTCGTTTTATACTAAATACTTAAGTGACAAACAGGTAGTGATTGGTTTTAAGTCTTCATCCATTAATGTACTTCCAGGTAGTCATGGTGAATTAAAGGCTATTTTATGGGTTGGGCCTGCGATTCAAGAGAAAATGGCAGAGGTTGCTCCAAATCTTGATTTAACGGTCGATTATGGTTGGCTATGGTTTATTTCCCAACCTTTGTTTAAACTTTTAGAGTTTATCCATAGTTATATCGGTAATTGGGGACTATCAATAATTATCATCACTTTTATTGTGCGTGGTATCATGTATCCGCTCACTAAATCGCAATATATCTCGATGGCTAAAATGCAAATGTTACAACCAAAATTAGTAGCGATACGTGAACGTTTTAGGGATGATAAACAACGGCAAAGCCAAGAGATAATGACATTATATAAAGAAGAAAAAGTCAATCCACTAGGAGGTTGTCTACCATTAGTGATTCAAATGCCTATTTTCTTGGCCTTGTATTATATGCTATCAGGTTCAATTGCATTGCGTCATGCACCATTTGCTTTGTGGATTCGAGATTTGTCAGCTCAGGATCCGTATTATATTCTTCCAATGTTAATGGGCGTCACTATGTTCTTTATTCAGAAGATATCACCTACTACTGTCTCGGATCCTATGCATCAAAAAATAATGACTTTTATGCCGATAATATTTAGTGTATTTTTTTTATGGTTTCCATCTGGTTTAGTATTATACTATATCGTTAGTAACTTAGTCACTATAATGCAACAGAAATTTATTTATTATGGAATAAAAAAACATGGCCTATACAACAACAATAAAAAGAATAAATAAAGCATATTTTTTTTGTTATGTTGCTTAAAAAATTTACATAATTATATACTCTTATGTAATCTCTTTTAATTTCTAATTTTACTTGTATCAAGAGGCATACGTTGTATATGAGTCTGACAGATACAATTGCTAGTTTTGCTACTGTGCTTGGTCGAAGTAGCATAGGAATTATACGTGTATCCGGTACTTTGACGATTCATGTAGCTCAAGAGTTGTTAGGCAAGTTACCGAAATCGCGACAGTCGGAATATTTATCTTTTCGAGATAGCGACGGTACTATACTAGATAAGGGCATTGTGTTATTTTTTCCTAATCCACATTCTTTTACTGGCGAAGATGTTCTAGAATTACAGGGACATGGTGGTCCAGTTATTTTAGATCTTCTTCTAAAGCGTATTATATCGTTTTCTGGTGTGCGTATTGCTCGTCCAGGCGAATTTTCAGAAAGAGCTTTTCTTAATGGTAAAATAGATTTGACTCAAGCAGAGGGCATTGCTGATCTTATTGATGCTAGTTCCGCTCAGGCAGCTCGATCAGCAATAAATTCGCTACAGGGCGTATTTTCTAGTCGTATATATGCGCTGGTTGAAAGGTTAACTAATTTACGTTTGTGCCTTGAAGCAGTCATTGATTTTCCAGACGATCAAGTAGATTACCTTACTGATCATAAGATTGAAGACAGTTTAAATGCTATTATTTTAGAATTACAACAAGTACTTTCCAACGCCAGCCAAGGCAGATTACTGCGTGAAGGAATAAAAGTTGTTATTGCCGGTAAACCAAATGCTGGAAAATCTAGTTTATTAAATGCGTTAGTAGGACATGGATCTGCCATTGTTTCTAATATTGAAGGAACAACTCGAGATGTTTTGCGCGAACACATCCATTTAGATGGTATGCCACTTCATATTATCGATACTGCCGGGTTGCGTGATACGTTTGATGAGATAGAACGTATTAGCATTGAGCGAGCTTGGCATGAAATTAAACAAGCAGATCATATACTACTAATACTAGATAGTAGTGCTACTCATCTTAGTGATCCCAAAATATTTTGGCCAGAATTTATTGCTCGATTGCCTAAAAATATACCACTTACAGTGGTACGGAATAAATCTGATCTTACTGGAGAAAGTGTGAGAGCAACAGAAGAAGACGGTTACACTTTAATTACTCTTTCTGCAAAATTAGGTATCGGAATTGACTTACTTCAAATACATTTAAAAAAGAAGATACACTTTACAAATAATAGAGAAGGTATTTTTCTCGCTCGCCGAAGACATTTAGATGCACTAGAAAAAGCTCATTTGCACCTCATGAAAGGAAAGAAAATGTTAACACATAATTATTCTTATTTTGATGAATTGCTAGCAGAAGAGTTAAAATTGGCGCAGCAAGCATTGAGTGAAATTACTGGAGTACTGAGTACTGATGACTTACTCCAAAAAATTTTTTCAAGTTTCTGTATTGGAAAATGAATGCAATCTGTTTATTACTAATGAAAATTAGTTTGATGTATTTTTATCATTTTTTAAGAAATATACTTCTTTTTACTTTGAATCTATATTTATTAATATATTCATATATATATTTATTTTTTTCAAAATTTAGTAAATTTATATGTGATTTTTATGTCATTATTTCTTTTTTTTATTTTTGTTGATTACAAGTAAGCAAAAAAAGTTAGTATATCATACTCTCTTATATTTTCATTTCTATGATTTTTAAATCTGATTTAATATTAATATATTATTAGTTTTTTATTTTTTCTCTAGTATTTTATCGAATGTGTCAATATTGTCTTAAGTATATCATATCAATTCAAACTTTTATTTATAGAAGATTTTATTGATTAATATAATATTATATTCAATATGAATTTTTCGCATTAACACAATAATCTAATTTAGATTATTAATTTTATCAGTAATTTACATTAATTTTTTTGATACAGATTTTAGTTATTAATTTATTAATAAATGAGTGTAGTTATGGTTTATAGTATGACTGCTTTTACACAGTATGACATAAAGAATACGTGGGGAAATGCTACTTGGGAAATTCGTTCAACTAATTGTCGTTATCTTGATACTTATATTCGTCTTCCAGAACAATTTCATTGTTTAGAACCAGTAATACATGATCGTATTTATCAAAAACTTACTCGAGGGAAGATAGAATGTCATTTGCATTTTAATGATAAAATAAAAGTAAATAGAATATTAACTTTCAATAAAATGCTTGCCATGCAATTAATACAAGCTGCGCAATGGATAAAAATTAAAAGCAATGAAGAAGGTAGTAACATTGATCTATTGGCTATTCTAGCTTGGCCTGGGGTTATGAATGAATTAGAACAAGATACAGATGTTATCAGAGAAGACTTACTTATAGGATTTAATAATGCGTTAAACGATCTTATCAATGCTAGAAAACATGCAGGTAATATGATAAAGAACATGATTCAACAACGTTTAGTTAATATTTCTACTGAAATAAATAAAGTACGTCAACAAATTCCAAAAGTTTTAGATTGGCAACGTAAGCGACTTCTTCTTAAAATAGAAGAAGCGCGAATAGTATTCGATCATCATCGGTTAGAACAGGAATTATTAGCTTTAACACAAAAAATTGATATCACGGAAGAACTAGATCGTTTAGAAGCACATATACAGGAAATGTATCAAATTTTGACTACAAAAGAAGAACCAATCGGGCGACGACTGGATTTTATGATGCAAGAATTAAATCGTGAATCTAATACCTTAGGAGCAAAATCTATTCACATTAGTATAATTAAATCTGCTATTGAGCTGAAAGTGTTTATAGAACAAATGCGAGAACAAATTCAGAATATTGAATAACATTTTTAATAATTAATCATGATTTACTATAAATCATGTTGAATATTAAACATAGATTTTGATGAAAAATTAATTTTGATATAAATGTCATTTTGGTATGATAATGGTATAAGAATTTGAACATATATTCATTAAAATTTATAAATCAGTTTATTTGTTAACTCATGTTTTAACAATTTCTTTGAAACAGTAATTTATATAGTGTTATTTTATATATAACATCTTTTTTTATTTTAAAATGTATGCTCTTAAAAAGACAATATAATACGACTTTATATATTAAGATTATTGTTATTCCTGCTGTTGATAACAGCAATTAATCATTATGTATCTTTTGTTTATATGTGTTAGTAATTTTCACTTAATAAATCTTATTTAAATAATTTTTTAATATTAAGAAATCATTTTTATTTCAGTAATATCAAAGGTTTTTTCACGGTTATTATAAGAATCTTATATTGAAATTTTTAACTAGATCTAAGATGAATAATTCATGTTTTTTTCCTGATATGTATTAAGTTTATGGTTATTGTATGTTACTAATTTTTTACTTTAATGTCAGCATAATTAATTAATTGATAACATTTTAATTATATTGATTTTAAACGATGAAAATAATTTAAATTTAAAGTGTTATTAAAATAACTATATTATATAATAGTTTTTCGTAAAATTATTTTTTGTATAACAAGTGATATTTATACTTATAAAAATTGATTTCATTAATACTATATATTAAATAATTCATTCTATTGACATCAAGTTTAAAAATAAACTTTTTCATGAAATATTCAAATAGCGTCCATTTGAGTTATGTCAAAACTCTATCTTATTAATAATTTAAAATTAAAAGCCTGAAAGTACAATATGTTTAGTTTATACATACTCATATAAATATGAGGTATCTATATACTAAACTCATTGGATAATACAATTTTACATATTAAATTAAAAATGCCTACCACGACTACTACCATGAAGTTAGTATCTAGTAATTAAGTAAGATATTAGAATTTCAACGGGTTAAATCATCAAAAAACTTTTTTACCCCATCAAAAAAACTTTTAGAACGCGGGCTATTATGATGTCCACTTAATCCTCCAAAACTATTTTCTAATTCTTTTAAAAGTTGTTTCTGTCTGTCATTAAGTTTTACAGGGGTTTCCACAACAACTTTACAAATTAAATCACCCCGATGTCCACCTCGAACGGATTTTACACCCTTACCCCGCATGCGGAATAATTTTCCAGTTTGTGTTTCTATGGGTATTTTTAACTTGACTCGACCGTCTAACGTTGGTACTTCGATTTCTCCACCCAAAGCCGCCATAGCAAAGTTAATGGGTACGTCGCAATATAGATTATTTTCTTCTCGTTCAAAGATAGGATGTTTACGTACCTGTACTTGTACGTATAAATCTCCAGACAGAGCCCCATGTTCACCTAACTCACCTTCTCCAGATAAACGGATGCGGTCACCAGTATCAACACCAGCTGGAATTTTTACTGATAAAATTTTAGATTTTTCTAATCGACCATGGCCAACGCAGTGATTACAAGGATCGTTAATAATCTTGCCTTGTCCTTGGCAAGTTGGACAGGTTTGCTGTACAGCAAAAAAACCTTGGCGCATTTGCACCTGGCCTTGCCCGTGACAAGTTGGACAATTCATTGCTGATGTACCTGGTTTCGTACCACTACCATGACAAATATCACATTCTTCTAATGTTGGAATACGAATTTCACGAGTTACACCACGAACTGCTTCTTCGAGAGAAAGTTCTATATTATAATGTAAATCTGCACCTCGATTTTGTCGTTGACGTCGGCCACCGCCAAAAATATCACCAAAAACATCACCAAAAATATCGCTAAAATCCGCACCACTAGTAGTATTTTTACTAAAATTACTACTGCTACTACCCATGTTACCTTGTTCGAAAGCTGCATGTCCATATTGATCATATGCAGCACGCTTTTGCGCATCAATTAGTATTTCATATGCTTCTTTAATTTCTTTAAATTTTGCTTCGGCTGCAACATTGTCTGGATTGCGATCCGGATGAAATTTAATAGCAAGACGTTTATAAGCTTTTTTAATGTCACGCTCTTCTGCATTCCGGGTAATACCCAAAATATCATAGTAGTCTGATTTTGCCATTGTCGTTTATTCTCTTTTTACCCTCACTCAACATATTTGCACGGGCGTGGAGTTACCCCGACGCCCGTGCGTATCTATCATCAACAGTAGCCTGTATTTCGTTTTTATCTGTTTAATGAGATTATTTCTTATCTTTAACTTCTTCAAACTCAGCATCAACTACATCACTATCCTGTTTGGAATTACTTTCTTTATCACCCGTACTTTTAGAAGGCCGCGCTTTCTGCTGTGCAAACTCGAGAAGCTTTCCAGAAACCTGGATCAGGGCTTGCATTTTTTCTTCTATATCAATCTTGTTTTCACCTTTTAATGCATTTTCAAGCATTTTTAATGCATCTTCGATAATGGACTTTTCATTAGTCGGTAATCTATCTCCAGCATTTTCAATCTGTTTACGAGTACTATGTAAAAGATGATCAGCCTGGTTTCTAGTGTGTATTAACTCTTCAAATTTACGGTCAGATTGAGCGTTAGCTTCTGCTTCTTGTACCATTTTTTGAATTTCTTCTTCATTCAGTCCTGAGGAAGCTTTAATGGTGATTTTTTGCTCGCGACCACTATTTTTATCTTTGGCAGAAACATGCAAAATACCGTCTGCATCAATATCAAAAGTTACTTCGATCTGTGGTATGCCGCGCATAGACGGTGTAATACCATCTAAATTAAACTGACCTAATGATTTGTTATCACCAGCACGTTTACGTTCACCTTGTAGTACATGAATAGTTACAGCAGATTGATTGTCTTCCGCAGTAGAAAACACTTGGCTATGTTTTGTTGGAATGGTAGTATTTTTAGGAATTAGTGTTGTCATAACACCACCCATCGTTTCAATACCCAGAGATAGTGGAGTTACATCTAACAGCAAAACGTCCTTTACATCGCCAGCTAATACTCCAGCTTGTACTGCCGCTCCAATTGCCACTGCCTCGTCTGGATTAACATCTTTACGTGGTTCTTTGTTAAAAAAGTCAGAAACTTTTTTCTGAACAAGTGGCATACGAGTTTGACCACCTACTAGGATTACATCCTTAATATCAGAAACTGATAATTCTGCATCTTTTAAAGCTACCTTCAATGGATCTAATGTACGATTAACCAACTCTTCTACTAGTGATTCTAGCTTGGCACGAGTTACCCTTAAATTCATATGTTTCGGTCCAGCCGAATCAGCTGTAATGTACGGCAGATTCACATCAGTCTGTTGTGAAGAAGATAGCTCAATTTTCGCTTTTTCAGCAGCTTCTTTTAGACGTTGCATAGCTAAAGGATCATGACGTAGATCAATGCCTTGATCTTTTTTAAATTCATCCACTAAATAGTTTATTAAACGACTATCAAAATCTTCACCACCTAGATGAGTATCACCATTAGTCGCTAATACTTCAAAGGTTTTTTCACCATCAACGTCATCTATTTCAATAATTGAAATGTCAAAAGTGCCACCACCTAAATCATATACTGCAATGATTCTATTTCCAACACCTTTATCTAAACCATAAGCCAATGCAGCAGCGGTTGGTTCATTAATAATACGCTTTACATCGAGGCCTGCAATACGTCCAGCATCTTTAGTGGCTTGACGTTGTGCATCGTTAAAGTAAGCTGGCACAGTAATCACTGCCTCTGTAACTGTTTCCCCTAAATAATCTTCTGCAGTTTTTTTCATTTTTTTCAAAATTTCAGCAGAAATTTGCGGCGGTGCCATCTTTTGACCTTTAATATCAAGCCAAGCATCACCGTTATCAGCGGCAATAATCTTATATGGCATGATATTTACGTCACGCTGTATTTCTTCATCTTTAAAACGACGACCAATCAAACGCTTGATAGCGAATAATGTATTTTTCGGGTTAGTGACGGACTGACGTTTAGCCGGTTGGCCAACCAGAATTTCACCATCTTGCATGTAAGCAATAATAGAAGGAGTAGTACGATCACCTTCGCTATTTTCAAGTACGCGAGGTTTGCTGCCTTCGATAATTGCGATGCAGGAGTTGGTCGTACCCAAGTCGATACCAATGATTTTTCCCATCTAAACATCTCCACTAAAATTTCAATTTTATTGTGGTTATAACTCTCATATGTGGCCAATCATGGATTTTTCAAGTTATTTCCACTAGATCCTACCCTGGGTGCAACAATTTTGGATATACAGTAAAATGGGGTCTTGATGTTTCTTCATCAAGGGGAGAGAGAAAAAAAATACCACATCAAATTTCAAAAGGAGTTCGATTTTTTAAATAAAAAAGCAATGTCAGAATATTGAAAAAATTATTAAATCACTTACAATTGAAGGAAGCGTAGTTCAGATAGTGTTAACACTAATGAATAAAAAATCTGATGAAAATTCATTTTTTAAAATAAATGTGTTCAAAAACGTAGAGTATATGTATACGTATAAAGTTTTTTATAAAAAAATTTAAACTATTGTACCCATATGCTTCACTATTGTTCCATTTTAAGCTAATCAAAAGCAGTATGGATGTATATGATTTTTTTATAAAAAGATCAAATTTAAAGCAAAACATTCCATTTTCTTGCCCAAGAACAAGCTATAGCACTTGAATCAGGATGTTCTAAAGTATCAATCTTTATAAGATTGCCTACACGTGTAGCATCTTTTTTTTGCAAAAGTACGTCAAATATATGTCCTGCATTGCAAAAAGTATCATAATTTTTATCTCCTAAAGCTATAATACCATAACGTAATAATATTTGTCTTTCTAATGTGTTTTTTATTTGTTGAAAAAGTGGAATAATATTGTTTGGAAGACTACCTTGTCCGGTAGTAGAAGTGATGATTAAAATCACCCGATTGGAATAAATTTTCCATTGTTCAAAATTGCCATCTTCAAATATAACTACCTGATGACCTTGTGTCATTAATACTAATTTCACTTCTTCGGCAACAAATAGAGAGTTACCATATACTGTACCAACAAAAATCCCTACTTTTGCCATTATTAATATCCTCCTATAACTGTCAAAATTAACAATAAAATTATTATTTTCCTAATTCGGAGAAACTTGAAAAATCTTTAGTAATTATTTTTCATTCAGCAATTGAATTCTCTTTTTCTACAGAAATTAATCAATTATTCATACGATGATGATCGTGATTGATGTTGTAAGTTGACTTGTATGGCAAAAACTTGTTGCTTAGTATTCAATTGTAGACGTAGTTTTAATTTATGAATAAATAATATTTTTGGTTATTAGATAATAATAGTTTATTTTTTGAATAAAGTTTCGGGAGTATTTCATTGAAATTCATCTTATGAAAATTAAATAATATCAAACTGATAAAAAGATGAAGAACAAAATATTGATTAGGCATTTTGCCTTTAATTTTAAAATTGTTAAATAGTAAATATTCTGCACACTTTTCAAAAAACGTGCGTGATCACTAAAATTTTATGTGATAGCAAAAATATTTAAATATTAGTGCATAGTAAACATATTAATATATATCAATTATGGTAGTTTTTTCACTAGCACATAAACTGTTATACATAACAGTGTGGTATGCTTATTAATTAGTTCAATATATTATTGACACTATAACTTCATTGAAGTTTTAAAAAACTAATAGATGATTCAAGTTAGTATATAAAAAGATATACATATATAGGTTCCGGATAAATGTTAAATTAAATTAATAATATTAATGACTAATCAGCTTATTATATCTATAATATATCGTCAAAGCAAAAAAGACGCAATATGTACTCTAGTATGGAGTAAACTATAATGCACATGTGTGATATATGTAGTTTTAACTGAATATCGATAAACTTATCGATACTCAATTGATTGAATTTATTTATATTCATACAATATAGTTATTTTCAGATTGTTAAATCAAATCTTTTTACAATGCTTACTAATACAGTACCTAGATAAAAAAATTTTCTTAAATTACTATTGACTATTTTTAGTATGATAAACAACCATTATATCAATACGTCATACAATTAGATTTCATGACACTAAACCAAATACTCTTATTAATCTTAAGCTGTTAATGATATCTAATAACTTTATTATCTTTTCATACCTAATATCTAAATATTTTTATAATCATTTTATGATATGAGTTTAGATAAACGAAAAAGTGGCGTATAAAATAACATAGTGAATATGAATCCAGAAGCTCATAAAACAAGTTGGTTAAACTAATTCTATTGATACTGACAATATCTTTACATAAAAGATGACTTATTTAATAAGATCGGTGACATAATAATAAAATATTTTTTCTAAAATTTTTTAGAAAATAAATAATATTATTTACAAGACAGCAGACAATAAATAATCAAATAAATAATCAGTTAATCATGTTATTATTATAAACTTTATAGGATACGCGACTAGATCCATCTGAAATGGATTTAGTGTTTCTAATTTTTAATGAACATAAAAGTTGTATTAGATATGAATCTTACAAACAAGTTAAAGCTGATGTGGATTAGTTTTTTATCTTACGGTTTAACAGGAGCATTGGTTATCGTTACTGGCGTGGTGTTAGGAAATATTGCTGATTATTTTAAAATACCTATTTCAAATATGAGCCATACATTTACTTTTCTTAATTCAGGGATTTTGATAGCAATTTTTTTCAATGCCTGGTTAATGGAGATCATTTCTTTAAAACGACAATTGATATCAGGTTTTTTTTTAATGGTTTTAGCCGTATTAGGTTTAATGAAAAGTTATAATTTGATCATTTTTTCCTTATCAATGTTTGTTCTTGGCATTGTTAGCGGCATCACAATGTCTATTGGTACCTATTTAATTACTTATCTTTATGCTGGACGACAGCGTGGTGCACGTTTGTTATTTACCGATTCTTTTTTTAGCATGGCCGGTATTTTATTTCCTCTACTGGCAGGGACATTATTAGCACATCATATTATGTGGTATTGGGTATATGCCTCTATTGGTGCGTTGTATATAATTATCTTTGTTCTAACCATGTTATCTGATTTTCCAATTTTAAGCACTAAACGTACTGATATTTCAAATCAAAGCTTACAGAAAAGAGAAAAATGGGGATTAAGTGTTGCGCTATTAGCGATAGCGGCGCTATGTTATATTTTAGGTCAGCTTGGTTTTATTTCATGGATACCAGAATATGTAATCTCACGTTTTCATTTGAATATAGAACATGCTGGTAAGTTAGTGAGTAATTTTTGGTTTGCTTATATGGTTGGAATGTGGATATTTAGCCCATTGCTACGTTTGTTTGATTTACAACGAACTGTCACGGTTCTATCTGCGCTTTCGGCAACAATTATGTATGTATTTATCCAAACCAATGATGTTATCTTCTTAGCCTGGTCTCTTATAGGTCTAGGTTTTATATCAAGTGCTATTTACACTACCATTATTACTCTTGGTTCTCAGCAAACTAAAGTGACATCACCAAAATTAGTCAATTTTATTCTGACTTGTGGCACTATTGGGACTATGTTAACATTCGTCGTCACTGGTTTTATAGTGGAAAACTATAGTATCCGTGTAGCATTACAATTTTCTAACTTACTCTATGTAATAGTGTTTATCTTATGTTTCTTATTAGGTTTTATCAGCCGTCATGAAAAAAATTCATAATCAAACTAGTTAATACTAGCCATCATGCCCCCGTTCATTGCTAATGAACGAATTATAATTAGATCATACTGTTTTTGATTTAATTGTATGAAATTACAAGAGAGCATGCGATATTTCTGGTATTTTAATATTAGAGAATAAGATTGATATAATATTTCATACATCCGACCAACTCTGTTGTTGATATCTTGCTAGATAACGAATATAAAATATTAAATATGTCCATTCATACTCTTAATATAAGTGAAGTATGGGGTTTTTCATTATTAATTATTGATGGTCAAAGTAATGCTTCTTACGACTATATTTAACATGGAGTTAATCTGATTGCTCTTCTATGGAAGGAAATTATATAATAAACATTGATTTTACATGTTATTCCATATTTTATTTTTTTAAAATAATATACAGTGATAAAAAAATTCTTTATTGTCAGGATGAATATCCTAAAAAATTAGTAATAATTATTTAAAATGTCATTTTAAAACATGATGCTGTTTGCATTACTTTATTGTTTCGCTAAATTTTTATGCATGGAAAAAATATGTAAATTTTGTTGTTTTTATTAAAAAAGTTATTTTATAGTGACAAATAAATGACCAACAATGTGGTTGATTGTTATGTGTACAATGTTAAATTAGTTAATTAAATATTGTATGTATGATAAAAAGCATCACAATTAATCTATATACTAAATACTAATTTTCAATTAGTTACAGGTTTTGGGGTATGTCAATGTCAATAAGAATACATCGTATGTAGTATTTTTTTATTTATGTAATTTTTTTTATCAAATTAATCTATAAATATGATGATTCATCATTAATCTATTTTGTTATCAATTCCTTAGTTAGATTGAGACGATAAAATTTTACTAGCTAGAAGTGCTATGTTTTAAAAAACCAAAAAATTTATCGTCAAATTTATTTCATAAACACTAGAAACTGAACCATAATAGCTAAATTTTAAATATAAAATGCATCAATATTAACATAAATATCATCATAGTTTTAATAAAATATTGAGAATACCTTACGATTTGTTAATGCAATTTAGTTACCGATTCTCTTTTGTAAAAAAAGAGATATATACTTTCAGTAAAGTATTGATCTTAGATATAGTAGACACACTAAAATTAGTCTTAAAAATTACCATTTTTGATTAATAAAAAAGTTTACTAGTAGTACTGATTCTGGAAATTAAAATGTCTGTGGAATTTAAAATACTCTAATTACTAGATGTAAAAGCGATACGCTCATCCATTAATTAATGTTCAGAAATCATTATAATATCAATTTGTTATTATTCTAAATAAGTTAGAATAACAGTGAATTTCAATGTTAAATATAATTGATTATTACATACAAAAGAATATTACATAAATAGGCGACATGGTATAAATTACCATCATCCAATTCTCTTTCATTCAAAAAGAATGAGTGGTAAATAATGTAATGAAAAGTATAATTTTTACTAAAAACTAAAATTAATAACTTGTGATTTAAAACGGTTAAAATATAAAAATTAACTAACTTATTTTCTTCTTTATAATATATTACATACAATTTTTAAAATACCTAGTTGACTCAACTAATTATAAGTAAAGTATCACGCAGCTATGCATTACTATTTATATTGTTTCTTTTTTCTCAAAGCATATATAATTAGCCTCATTCTTTAGAATATTCAGTATATCAAATTTAATGCCTATTGCTGCTTGAATGAGATGGACTAGAAGGAAGAATCTATCAAACATCTAAACTTTATATCAATTGTAAGATATTACTAAATCGTACGCTAGGACACATGATTTTTTTGACGAGCTTTGAATGTGGGTGGTAATATCCGCCAATATCTACGTTTTTTCCTTGTCCTAAATTAATATCAGAGATAATATTTTCTTCATTATTAGTTAGTTGGTGCGAAAAAGTAGTGAAATGATGTTTCAGAGAGAAATCTTCATTTTGCTCTGCTAGGGCTTGTGCCCAGAATAATGCTAAATAAAAATGGCTTCCACGAGTATCGAGTTCTCCTACTTTTCCAGATGGAAATTTATTAGCAGATAGTAGTTTATTAATTGCGTTGTCAAGCATGTTTGCTAAAATTTTAGTTTTTCTATTATCATAAAAAGTACCAATGCGTTCTAATGAAGCAAATAATGCTATAAATTCTCCTAATGAATCCCAACGCAAATGATTTTCCTTTATAAACTGTTGCACATGGTTAGGTGCAGTGCCTCCAGCACCAGTTTCAAATAAAGTTCCACCAGCCATTAACGGTACTATAGATAGCATTTTAGAGCTACTTCCTAATTCTATAATAGGAAATAAGTCTGTTAAATAGTCTCGTAGTACATTTCCTGTAACTGAGATAATATCTTTACCTTTCCTGATTCGTTCAATAGAAAATAATGTAGCATCTACCGGAGACATAATACGAATATCTAATCCATTAGTATCGTAATTTTTTAAGCAATTTCGAACTTGTTTGGTCACAAGTCTATCGTGTGCGCGCGATTGATCCAGCCAGAATACTGCCGGTATACCTGATTCACGAGTACGATCAATTGCTAATTTCACCCAATTGTAAATTGGTTCACTTTTAGTATGAGTCATACGCCAGATATCGCCAACGTCAACTGGATGCTCTAAAAGTAACTTACCTGTATCGTCGATAATATGTACTGTACCATTGGTCGAAATTTGGAAAGTTTTATCATGTGAGCCATATTCTTCAGCTTGTTCTGCCATTAAACCAATGTTATGCATACTACCCATAGTAGTTGGATCAAAAGCGCCATGTTGTTTACAATCTTGAATTACTGTTTGATAAACACCAGCGTATGAACGATCAGGGATAATTGCTTTAGTGTCGTGAAATTTTCCATCAGATCCACACATTTTTCCAGCATTTCTAATCATTGCCGGCATAGAAGCATCAATAATCATACCATTTGGTACATGCAAATTAGTAATCTCTTGTTCTAAATTTACCATTGCAATTTGTGGACGTTCAGCATATAATGACTTTATAGCTTTAATAATTTCCGTTTGTTTAATTATCGGTAATTTACTGATTTTAAAATATAAATCGCTAATTCCGTTATTGGGATTAAAGCCTATAATTTGCAGTTCTTCTCTATATTGGTCAAAAACCTCTTTATAAAATTCAGATACAACAACGCCAAACATAATGGAGTCAGATATTTTCATCATACTTGCTTTTAAGTGCAATGATAATAATATCTTTTTTTGTTTAGCATCTTGGATCTGCTGAGTAATAAAATTGCTGAAAGCATGCTTACTCATTACTGCAGCATCAATAATGTCAATAGGTTGTACAGTGTGTATTTTTAAAGGTTCTTGATCACCACAAGAACTAATGAAGTTAATACTTATGTTTCCATGTTGTTGAATCAATATAGATTTTTCACTGCCATAAAAATCATCATGTAGCATATGGGCAACATGAGATCTAGATGATGCATTCCATTTTCCCATAAAATGCGGATGCTTACGAGCATAATTTTTTACTGATGGTAATATACGGCGATCAGAATTACCTGCACGCAATACTGGATTTACTGCACTTCCTTTTATTTTTTCATAACGGAAATTAATTTCTTCCTCCTCTTTGGTTTTTGGGTCATCAATATAATTTGGCAAAGCGTAGCCTTGATTTTGCAACTCTATAACAGCAGCTTGTATTTGTGGCAGAGAAGCACTTATATTTGGTAGTTTGATAATGTTAGCTTCCATCTTAACTACTAATTGGCTTAGTTCTATTAGATGATCAGATAGACGTTGTGTTGAGTTAAGATATTCTGGAAAATTAGCAATAATGCGGCTCGCTAATGAGATATCACGAGTTTCAATAAAAATACCTATTGATTTTGTAAATTTATGGATTATTGGTAATAATGAGTATGTCGCTAGTGCTGGAGCTTCATCGGTAAGTGTGTAAATAATTTTAAATTTATTAATCATTGATCGTGTTCATGCCTATGATGTTTAAAAGTGCAATATTATTTTATATATTTTTGATATTACTTAGTAGAGTAGATATCATATTGATATCATAACGAGTCATTCAAAATAAGATTTCTTTATGAAACGTAGGTAAAGGAGATTCCTCATTACTTTATCATGGTTTGTTAATTTATTAGATTGGATTCACTTTTTCAAAAGTGCCATTTTAGAAGTAGTTATCTAAAATAATATAAGCATACAATATTTTATGCATTAATTTTTAGTAGTGACACCGTGTCATGAAAATAATATTTATTATTAATTATTCAACAACATAATCTTATATACTTGATTTATGTTTTTACTTATATATAACACTATTTTAGTAATTAAATTACTAGATTTATTTATATTGAGTGCAACGTTTTTTACATATCTTACAAACAAAGATTACTTTTTAATTTTATTAACTGATATATATTAGGATTATAAGATACAAATCATTTTATTTGTAGAAATTGTTGAATAAAAAATCAAATAGCACTAATCTTCAGCTATGTTATCAACATGTGTATAAATGTTGCGATAGAGCTTAAGAAATTTCTTATAGTTTCATATAAATGGTATATCTAAGCAAAAAAGTATTTCATGATTCAATCGACGAGATTTAATAGCTAACGGCATTAATAATTTAGATTATTTTAAATTATTCACAATGATTTTAATAATATTGTTTAATATTATATTAGTGGTTTTACCATAATAAAAATTATCATTTTATCTAAACTGTTTGTATTAATTTTTATTTATTTAAATATTAACTTTTAATAAAAAGTAATGACATTCTAATAAATATTTTATTCATGATAGCACAATTTTTCTAACTTCTTAAAAATTACTTCACATAGATAATATCTGTTATTATTATCAAAAATATGACAATGATAAATATATTTTATTTAATTCATAAGATTATTCATATACTTCATTGGTTGTTTTAACATACTTCATTTTAATACTATAATTGAACCAGTGATGTAACTTCATGAAAAATATTTTTTTAAATATTCTAATTTATTGCTAGAATAATATGTTATAAATAAAAAGGCTAATTTATATAATCAATCCTATAAATAATAATGTAGGTATATCACATAATCATGTCATATTGATGACACATAAAGCATTATAGATTCCATATCTATATCAGTAATTATCATATTATAAAATATAAAAATATACTAGCAATAATACTATGAATAAAATTGTCGTATTAGGTTCGGTTGATTAATAATGATGTTACAATATAACATATTTAATACATAGCCTAAATATCCTATTTTATATTTATAAATGAATGAAAGATAAAAATTTACGTTTAATGTAATGTATTGCAATGCTACACTATGAATATTTTAATTAGGATATAAAATTGATATAAAATTGATCTGTTATATCATATCCATAATGTATACTAAGGAAGTATTTAAAAGAAATTTTTAAAATTATATGGCTTTAGCTAAATAAACATCTCATTATGAGTGTGTCTATTAAGATTAAATTAAACAATATAGATTTAATAGCCTATAAAAATTTCTATATACCTTTGTGAGGTAAATATGAGTACATTAGTCAACATGAAGGATATAAATAGTCGTCAACTTCATAAATTTGGCGGAAGTAGCCTATCCAACACAGAATGTTATCAGAGAGTTGGGAATATTATGGCCAAGTATAGTCAGCCTGGTGATTTAATGGTGGTTTCTGCAGCAGGTAATACTACCAATCAACTCATTAATTGGCTGACATTAAGTCGAACCAACCCTATTATAGGATATCAGATACAGCAGAATTTACAACAGTATCAAACCAGTCTTATTAACGGATTATTACCACCTCTGGTAGCTAAACAACTATTTACTATTTTCATCAAAGAACTGAGACAATTAGCCACAATAATTAACTCTGTTATTACCGACGCAGTATATGCTGAAGTCGTCGGATATGGAGAAATATGGTCTGCACGTTTAATGGCTGCTCTACTTAATCAAAATAATATTCAAGCACGATGGTTGGATGCACGAAATTTTCTATATGCTGAGCGCGCAGTTCAGCCTCAAATAGACACAAATCATTCATGGCCGTTTCTACAGAAAATTTTAAGTCAACACCTTGCTAAAAGACTAGTAATAACAGGATTTATTTGTCGTAATAAAGCGGGTGAAACTGTGCTATTAGGTCGAAATGGAAGTGATTATTCTGCGACTCAAATTGGAGTACTTGCTGGCGTGCAGCGAATTACTATTTGGAGCGATATAGCAGGTATCTATAGCGCTGATCCTCATAAAGTAAAAGATGCTTATTTATTACCTTTATTACATTTGGACGAGGCTAATGAATTAGCTCGATTAGCGGCTCCAGTTCTTCATGCTCGGACATTGCAACCAATTTTTGGTAAAAATGTGGATTTATTATTTCGTTGTAGTTATCGACCAGAAAAAGGCTGTACTCAAATTAAGCGTGAAAAAATAATGTCAGGTAAAAGGACAACAATTATTATTAATCATGATAATGTTTATCTAATTGAATTGACTATCCTATCAAGGAATAATTTTTCGTTAGTGCATAATCAAGTGAATTTAGTGATACAATATGCTCAGATGAAACCATTAGCTGTAGGCGTACATCGTGATCGTTGTCTACTACAATTATGTTATACTTCCGAAACTGTTGATAATGCATTATGCATTTTTAAAAAAACCGGATTACCTGTGCGTTTTCAGTTACGCAAAAGCATATCATTAATTGCATTGGTTGGCATAGATGTAGCTAATAATCCTTTATATATCCAATGTCTCTATCAACAGCTAATAGGTTTTCCTATCGAATTTTTTTGGAAGGCAAAAAACGGCATGAGTTTAGTGGCAGTACTAAGTACTGGGCCTACAGAACATTTGATACAAAAATTTCATAGTTTATTATTTTATACAACAAAATATGCTAATCTAACGCTGCTTGATAAAGCAATATGAGTTCTTATTAAAGAGAAAGCATTTTTTTATGAGAACAAATAACTTTATGCAACACAAATCACATTAACATGAAATTAAAACTTCTAATATTGTTTAATAGAACAATAAAAAAAGAAATTTTGTTAATGTATTAATGTATTGTAGAATATAGAACGATTTGAATATACATTATCTTATTTCAATTTTCTTAAAAATTGGCTTTGATAAAAATCAATTTTTATTGATGTAATTTTTTAAAAAGAAGTTATTTAAATTAAATTCCATTATTAACGTGCCAACATGATGAGATACCTATTAATACTTACACATCACTTAATGTAATATCTAATGCAATAAAGTAGATTCAAAATATTGATGATTTTTTTATATTTAATTCAATTAATGTATGAACTTTATAATATACATGTATTCAATAAATTTATTCTGTATTTAGTTTTATTTAATTAAAATTTAATTGGTATTTAGTTTTAATATTTTAAAGCAGATTTTAAATTTTGACATTCTCTCCATTGGTTCATGTGGTTCATAAAACACAATCCAATTTTTTGCAGTGGATTCAAAACTAATACTTTTAAGAAGTAATCATTAAAGAATGTAAAAAGATCACTGTTCCTTTCTCACATCGATATGCAATGTCATTGTATAGTAGTCAATTATTAATTTTAGTGCACTTAAAACATTCTAACTAATACTCAAACTAATGTTGAACGGAGAGCATAACAAATCGTAACTATATTGTATGTTTTACATATCTATCTATTATGATATACATCATCAAAGTTATACATCAATTCAATGGTTCTACTTTCATATAAAAAAATTACTGTAGTTTTTCAAAAACAACGACACTTAACATTTGTCTAGTTATGACAATATTATTGATATCACTACATGTACTTCAATATCATACTAAATTTTTATAGATTAGCTAAAAACTAGATTTTTAATGAGGTTTTAGATATCGTATAGTGCTTTACTTTTAAAGTGGACCTCAACTGGATGATGAGATCGATAATTTATTGCAGTAGAAAACATAATTATTCCGTGTACAATTCTTCTAATACATTTTACTAAAAATTCATATTTTATATTACAATGCCATTGTGTTTTCATATAAAAAATATAGTTTTTTTAATCTTTAAATACATATATCACTATGGTTGGGTACCAGGATTCGAACCTGGAATGACGGAATCAGAATTCGGAACTTTTCCCATTTTGCTATACTCCAAAATTATAGTAGCTACGACAGGACTTGAACCTGTGACGCCAGCATTATGAGTGCTGTGCTCTAACCAGCTGAGCTACGTAGCCGTGATCAATAACTGTCTTTTAATAAAAAACTTGTAATAACAAAATTCCATCAAAGATATTAAAGATAATGTAAGCTGGGATACCAGGATTCGAACCTGGGAGTGGCGGGATCAAAACCCGCTGCCTTAAACCACTTGGCTATATCCCAATCGATGCTTTACAAGAGTGTATGATGCGGGAAGCGAGATTTGAACTCGCATACTCTGATAGTGCCAGAACCTAAATCTGGTGCGTCTGCCATTTCCGCCACTCCCGCATTAGTATACCAAGATTCTTATATAATCAATTATAGATTATTTTGATTTAATTACTTAATTCAATAACAATTCAACATCACTTTGATTTAGCAATTTAAAAATCATTATGTGAAATCACTAGGTTTCAGTCAACCTTTTATTGATTAACTATTATTTTAAACGTTGTTAAGAAAGCTTATTGTAGCTGAAATCTACTCAAGAAATAAAATAATTAAGTAGATTGATTATGTTTTAAAAATTTACATATAAATTTCTAGAAATTGGTTTAGGCCTATTGCATACTTAATGCATGTTTTTCTATTATGCATACTAATAAATTCACTTTTTCTGATAAAATATGTATACCAATTTTGGTCTAAACATAAGTTTACCTTATATTTAATTTATCTTAATAGATTTATTCAGTGGAAAAAATTAGATCTCTAATAAGCTGATTTTATAAATATTTTTAGTTTTTATACTTAAAATAATCAATCTTCAAATGTCACTTCATTAGAACACAATTTTTTTTGTATAACAAGAGGTATTAATCCGCCAATTATTAATCGGTAATGATTTTAATTGTTAATTAAGATTACTTTTATTTAATTATTAAAATGTATATCATTGTATTTTTTCTTTTGATTGTAATAGAAGATTACGAAACAACGAAACGAATGGGATAATATACTCATAGAGTATATCAATTGTATATTTATAAATATAATATACATCCAAGTTAAAAACCATGTATTGATTTGATCAGTAAAGAATGTACAATAATCGGTTATATATCGAATTTTTAATATTTCTATAACATCATTATTCTTTTCAAGATTGTACTTGGGTACGGGCAGTGTATAAAAACTAAAATAGCTACCATTCTAGTAAAAACTGCACTATTGTAATATAATACATAAAACAAATTCGCAAGTATACTATAATGGGATATTTTAATATTTAACTTCATAAATTATATGACAAATAACCTTGTTCCTATTTATATCATAAAAATTAAATCATCATTATTCATGATGATATATCATCAAACTGATATGTTTAATTTTTATTAAATCAATGCATTCTAAATTTTAGAAAAGAATTACAATGAAAGTGAATCGAACTATCGAGTCATATTTTCTAAATATAAGACGTTATCTTATACAAATAGTTGACATATTATCAGTATGTTGTCTATCATTTTAGCAGTGGTTTATCTTCTCCATGCATTAAAAGCTTAGACAGATTGATTTAGTTAATAGAAAAATAAAGTTGATTTTTTTGTATTCAATGTTTTTCAAGAAATAAATAATTTACATAATATTTAATTTAGAATAAAATATTTGTATTCAGAAAATACTAAGCATAGTTGCTATACTTGTTATGAACTATATTTTAATAATGAAATTATCAAAAAGAGTTTAACTCGTATAGCGTTAATGCATGTTTGGAAGATTTATTAGATTGTATTTTTGATGAAAATATTTAATTTTTATAAATAAAAAGAAAAAAATGGTGATAATTTTAAAAGATCGGAAAATATTTTTAAAAAATTTTTAATTATACGAATAATGCAGAAGATGTTTATATTCTAAACTATACTTTAGCCGGAGTGGCGAAATTGGTAGACGCAGTTGATTCAAAATCAACCACCTTTGGGTATGTCGGTTCAAATCCGACCTTCGGTATCATATATATAGAAAAATTTTCCAAGCTTCTAAATATAAATCTCGTATATTGCGTATATTAATATGCTGTATTATTATTAATGTCTATGTTCAATAGAACTGAAGAAAAACGAATAAAAATCTTTATTTTTAAATGTTAAATGTATATGAAAATAATATTTTAAGATAGAGAATTGTCATTCTAAAAAACATGATTGATTTTTTTGTTTAAGTAAATATGCAAAACAGGTTATCATTAACCATTAAGTGGACTTATTAATAAATATATCAAAGACATTGATAACTAATACAAAATTCTCCCGAGTCTATCTGACTTATCCTAAGTCTATCTGATTTAGATATAATATTATTTGGCGTGGTCGTTTCATATTTTTCGGATAAAAATTCGAGCTAGTATGTCCCTATTTTATATTGACATGTTGCTTATAAATTTAAAAAGTAATGACATTAGCTATATGCGACCACATAATCCAGGATTAGAACCTGAAGACAACTTTTTTATTAAATAAGGAAACACATAGTTATGTCAGATACTTTCCGGGCGTGGTCACGCCCACTTATAGTGCTACGTGCAATGTTATTGCTGGCATTATTTATATTTAACATGTCATTTAGCCCGCATGCAGCCAATGATCCTCTCTCTAAAATCGAAGAGCGCGCTCTTAATTCGAAGAATTACAACTATAAAAATATAGGCAGCTCTTTGGACACTTCGAGGGAAAATGACAATGTGATTGTTATTACTGCACAAAAAGAATCACCACTTACTGTAACACTGTCTCCAAAACATTCCAATCACGTCCTGTCGGCTAACGATAGTGTAAACTATTTAAAAATTATTCCCGGATTTACATTAATCCGTAATGGTGGGACTAATGGTGATCCAATTTTTCGAGGCATGTTTGGCTCCAGGCTACGTATGTTAGTTGAAGGTGGTGAAATACTTGGTGCCTGTGCATCACGTATGGATTCACCAATTGCTTATATTCATCCAGAAAATTTTGATTGTATAACGCTGATTAAGGGGCCTCAATCAGTATTATGGGGTCCTGGCGCATCAGCAGGTATATTACAGTTTGAACGTGTAAGACCGCACTTTGATGCACCAGGAATGAAGTTGAATAGTAGTATCTTAATTGGTTCAAATAGTCGGTTGGATCAGAATCTTGATACTTCATTAGGCGATGTGTTTGGTTATCTACGTCTGGTAAGCAATTTATCTAGATCCGGAAATTATCAAGATAGTGAAAAACGACCAGTCCATTCCGGATGGCGAAAATGGAATAGTGATATAACATTTGGTTATACGCCATCATCAGAAAAGTTAATAGAGATCTCTATAGGACACGGTAACGGTAATGCACAATATGCTAGCCGAAATATGGACGGAACTTATTTTAAAAGAAATAGTATTGGAATAAAATTTGAGCAAAATGCAATAAATAATAACATCTTAGAGAAAATAGAAATCCAAGGATGGTATCATTATGCTGATCATGTGATGGATAATTATAGGAGACGAGATTTGTTATTACGTCCATCAGTACTTGTATGTCCATTAGCTATTAAACCTAGTTTTATCAGGGCTCCTATGCGCCATAATATCGATCGGCTTACTTTAGGAGGCCGTAGCATTGGAACCTGGCAATGGTATAATTTACAATTACAGGGTGGAACGGATATGCAAGTTAATTGGCATCGAAAACATGCTAAAAAAGAGGGTTGGCAAGAAGATTCGTGTTTCCAAGATGGTGGAATTTTTGCTGAATTAAAATGGTGGTTTAAACCAGAAAATAACCTAATTAGCGGCATACGAATTGAAAATACAGTTTTAAAATATCATCCTACAAAAAAGATAATAAAAAAACGTCGTGAAACATATCCTGCTGCTTTTTTTCGCTTGGAACACAGGTCTAACAATTTTCCTTTGATGATTTATTGTGGTACAGGAATGAGTGAAAGATTTCCGGATTATTGGGAAATTATGACCCTTAAGTCTGGACGAGGATCAGGATACGATGCATTCGATCGACTTAAACGCGAAAAAACTACGCAGTTAGATCTTGGAGCACATTTGCGGCTTAAAAAATTTAATAGTTGGATTTCAACTTATACTGGTCAAATAAAAGATTTTATCTTATTTCGCTATGATAGCTCAAATTCAAAGAATAATCGAGCATACAATGTTGATGCTCGTACTCTTGGCAGCGAAATGGGTTTAAGTTATCATCTTTCTGATCATTGGCGATTGAAAAGTAGCGCAGCTTGGTCGTTTGGTAAAAATAAAAGTACACATAAACCTTTACCCCAGATTCCTCCTCTTGAGGGACGCTTTTCTTTAGGTTGGGTAGAAGGAAATTGGAGTATTACAGGTTTATGGCGTTTGGTAGCAGCTCAGAAGCACATTGCTTTAAATGAAGGCAATGTTGTAGGAAAAGATTTTAACTGTAGTACAGGTTTTGGGGTGTTATCTAGCAATATAACCTGGAAAGCTTCAAAGATATTCAAGATCAATGCAGGTGTGGATAATTTGCTTAATCGACGTTATAGCGAGCACCTTAATCTTGCTGGCAATCCAGAATTTGGTTATGCTGCTAAATCTCCACTAATTGAGCTAGGACGTACATTCTGGGCTCGGGCAAATCTTTTCTTTTGATTGTTTATGTAAACAATATAATAGCAGTATATTTTAAAATATATATATCCCATGTTTTATCTTATCTATAAGATAAGTATAAAACAGAGGAGTGATTAGATTTAAATATAAGATCTTCAAAAGAAATAGGATATTGAATAATATATTTTAATATGATGCACATAATATCTTCATGATAATAGTATAAAAATATAGTATAATTAGTTACTACTAGTAGATTGGTGTCAATTAGAAGATATAATTATTTTAAGTATATAATGTGAGGGTATTCAACATTTTTTGGACTCTAACTAGACAAGAAGCAATAATGTACTTTTATTGTTCTTTCTCCCCCCCTCTTTATTTTATATATTTTACATATTTTCTGTATTCTCATATTTATTTAAAAATCATTATTTATCGTAGTTAAAATAGAAAAGACATGTGATCCAATATTTTTACTATTTAAATCGAAATAACCTATATAAGTTACCAATATAGAATTCCATTAATAGTAAGAGGTAGCAGTGAAATAATAGGTATAAAGTAAATATACTCACATCAATTTATTGTGATTCAACGGGAAAATTTAACTGAATATAATGAGATAACTGAGCGTTAATTAGCGTCGAAGAGATTCCCGTATAGCAACTTCTGTATTCAATTCATCTAGTTTGATCTTCATCATGTCCCAACAATATTTAGATAATTCTCGTAATTGTTCCCGACTATAGAAAGACGTATCTATAGGTGGTAAAATTTCAATAATAACTAATCCGTTAGACCAGCGATTCAGTTTGATTTTATTTGATGTGTTCGATACGCAAATTGGTACGATAGGAACACCAGCCTCTATCGCTATATAAAAGGCGCCGATTTTGAATGGAAGAAGACCTCGCCCACGACTTCGTGTGCCTTCTGGAAACATCCAGATTGAAACATTATTCTTTTTTATATTGTGGATTATTTTAGTTAAGGTCTCATAAGCATGAGTAATATTATTACGATTAATTAATAAATTACCACTCAACCAATATAGAATTCCAAATAAAGGCACCCACAATATGTTTTTTTTGCCCACTGTAACTGTACGCGGTTGTACTACACATGAAGCCGTGACCATGTCATAATTATTTTGATGGTTTGCGATATAAATACAATTTTTAGGTAATCTTATCCCCTTGGGATAGCGTATTTCTGTTCGAATGCCGAACAGAGGAGACATACGACCAAACCAGCGTCCAAAAGTTGCAACATGACGAGGATTTCGTGGACTAAACGAACAATATATTAATCCACATATGCAGATTAGAATAGATAAGAGTACTGCAGCAATGCTGCGAATGATAGCAAGCATATAATATATAACCTTTTCATTTCAAAACTGCAATACATGTTATTTTAATTTATATAAGGTTAAACAGTTATTTAAAATAATTGACAAATTATATAATATAATTACTTATTTAAAATATATCTATATTATATCGATATCACATTATTCCAGTGCTAGAATTAAAATATCGCTTATTTTAAGCGAAAAGATACAATGCAATTCGTTTTTTAATTAGTATCGAACTAGAATATATCATTTTGACTAAGATTTACTTTATGTTGTTCAACATAAAATAATAGGTAATTTTTATTATAATAGATATAGTATGACAAGTCGAATTTTGTCTTTTTGATTATGTCTAAACATGAAATCAAGACAATTTTATTGTTTTACCTTTTTTGGACAAATTGAGATGTGTGTTATTAAAGAAATAAAGATTGGCTAAAATCAGTAATATCTAAAATTTTATTTTCTGAATTTGAAATAAGATGTATTACTGTGATATGTTAGATTAACTGACTAGTCAATCATAAATTTAATTACAAGATATAATATGAATACAATTGAATTTTTCTCCCATTACAAACTTAGTAGAAACGTTAATGTTTCAATCAGTGCTTTGCTTGAGATTACATGTTGGTAATGTGATTTAGATCGAGTACGTATAATCATTCGATAGAATGAATTTACAAATATTATTATTCATTGAATATGTTTAATGTATTAATAAATAGTTATCTATAATTTTAGAGCTGACTCTAATTTAGGTTAACACTGTAATTTATAATATTTTTTGAATTTATCCGATCTATCAATAGAATTGATAGAATGATGATGGCTAGTTTAATAGAATATCTTTTTTTAGCATTGTTACTTTTTTAAATGTTGATTTAAGCAATCATAACATTTATTTCTATAAATAACAGCATCTATTGTGAATGTTGAACAAACTTGCTCAGTTGCCGTTGTAAAAAAGAGTATTTTTTAAGATAAATAATTTTAATTTTAAGATGATATTATAGATAAATTTCATTTTAGATTGTACCGATACATCGGTATGTAGATTACTACTTAATATGGATATTGTATGTTATACAATTAAACTTAAAATAAATTATTAATACATAAACTTACAATATGTTACCGTTTTGCAGTCCTTATCAAAGGATAAATTTAACTATATGTAAATAATATTATTATTATCAGTTAATTATTTTAATCTAAATGTCATTTAAATTGTACATTTTCTAACAGTCATTCATTAAGTTTAATTAAATCATTTTAGAATTATCTGGATCAATTAAAATAAAGTTTTATTGCCATTAGCAGTTAATTTGTTTTATATATATTTTATCAGTAATTTATTCTAGTTTCGTTATACTAGATACTAAAGATGGTGATACGGTAATCACCGCGTTATATTTTTAATAAATCATTATATGCGTATGTACATAAATATGGGTTTAATTAAATAATTTTTAGTTTTTCGAAAAATGGAAGAATTATTATTGATTCAATAGACAAGGTCATTTATATATGTTAGAAATTGATCTAATAATACAATAAGATTAGTTAGCAAAATAACTATGGTGGTATTTCTTATTAAAGTCATGTTTTACGAAAAAACACTCCAGCTTATTATTCCTACTTTAATAACAGTGGCGCTATCATGCAGTATAAGTAGTATGTTTTTGATAATATTTGAATTTTTCATTTTATATCAAAATTTATTATATTATAAATGATAATTTGGTCCTAACTAACTTAGTTAGGTCTGTATATTACAATGAATGTATTTTGGTGTCATAATATGGAGCATTAAGTATGATCTGATGTCCTAATGTGATTATTTTTTTCATTGTTTATTATTGAAAAAACGATGAAAATAATAGTTATGTCATTGACATTTTAGTTTTAAAGCAGTTTTTTTGAAGTTGAAGAAAATATATTTTCAATAGGTTGGTAATGACATAAAACAAATTTTTTATATTTTTACTAAGATAGTAAATTAAAATTTTTCACATTATGTAAATCACACAGCAATTCAGATTGTATCACTAATACATGACAATATACAGTAGTCTATGATGGTAGATGCAGATTAAATCACAGGATTATAGGCACTACTTTCAATAGTTTGATATAACTTTTCCATCCGTTTAATATTCCGGCCTTAATTATTTATTAATTATTTTTGTTAAACTGATCCTCATATAATAAGGAGTGTTATTTATTTACTAATAATCAATATTGACTAACGAATAACACTTTATTTTATATAAATAGTTTTTTAGCTATGGACATTTATTTATTACTAAACATCAGACTAAAATTTAGTTGACCATTATTAATGTTCTATTTTTATGAAATATGTCAATCGTTATTAATTCCTTTATTATATGATATTCATATAGAAAATTTATAGTCATATCATATATCATACAAATAATTTTATCGGTCTGTTATTATTTTGATAGAAATATCTATTTCTTTTTTTTATGTAACAAATATTTCTATTATCAATTTGTTTGCTGTCAACTAATCTAGTTCAGTTTTTTAAATAAAATTTATTTTTCACATTGGCTTGTAAAGATTTTTGAAATATTTTTAATATATGCATCTTAAGATGCGTTTTAATTTAAAAAGTTATATTTTATATTTTACTGTTTCTAATTTAGCAACAAAGATCCTAGATTCTTCTTCATTATATTAAGGAAAAAATATAGTTTATATGTAACACCAAGCAGTACTAATAGTATATAGTCATAGTCTGAGTGTACTTTAGGTAATTTTCATTGCCTAAAATTAAAGATAACTTGATCAAAAGATCCAAAATAACCATTTCTTTTGAAAAATTTAGATTCATAAAAAAATAAAGAAAATCGCCATCAGTATATTGAATAGTATGAGATCGTCGTTACACTGCGTTACAGTGAAGAGATATATGATAACGTAATTTAAAGCATAATGTTTTTGATTCTATAATAAACTCATCTATAGGATTGCTAGTATTTATTGTAAATGCCTTATATTGCATATAAGGATTATAGATATCATATACTTACTTATATGATCTATTATCGTACTTGTTCTCTTTTCAAATAAATAGAAATATTCTATATTTTGATTGTAAGATCAAACTTTTAGTCATTAATTGAATCTAAGTATTAGTATTACGTTTATTCATTAGTAAATTTTTTCAATTTTTGAAATAAAATTTATTAAAATACTACGAAGTGTATAGATTTAGTATATCTATTAACTTTAAACATTTAATACATAATAAATATTATCAGTAATATACTGTCTCAAATAATATGTGATTTATTTTATTAGAATAATTACAGTTAATGTAATAATATTCGATATTTCTAGCGTTCTACCATCATGTTTTAATATAGCATATTAAATTATTTTTAATTAAAAATAGAATAAGTTACATTATTTTTTTAGAAAATAATATAAATTATCTTAATTTTTGAACTAAAATTCATAGAATTTATCTACTATACAAAATAGTATTAAATACTTTATTAATTAACAAAAGTATGTACAGATATACATGTAGTGTAAAATCTACAGATTTTATCTAATATTATCAATATAATGAATCGAAATTAAATTAAGAAGAGAACAGGAACGAAACTATATGTTATTTTATAAATGTAATCATGAATTACTACATGAAAATTATTTAATTAAAAATTAGAACGTTTTTAGTATGAAAGATACTTGAATGTTAATTCATAATGCAGTTTATTAATTTTAATTGACTATGTATTACTAATATATAGCTATATAATGATATATGTATAACACGTATTATATTTATATTTTTGTAACTAAAGTTGTTAATTTACTATACTTTTAAAATATATATTTTATAATCAGTCCGATTAATTGTAATAGTTCACACCATATCTTAAAAGTTATGTAGTAAATTTATTTTTACTATATGTTAATAGTTATATAATAAATTGACTGATAATATCATGAATGTATATTAAGATTGTTTATCTTAAGTTTGTATTACTCTTTTATAAATAAAATAATTTTAATTATTAATAAATCTTAATAATAAATATTGTAATTTAATTGTCAAACAATATCACCTAATTTAAATAACCAATTGTTCTTCATCAAAAATGAATTTTATTCATCATATATTTTTTAATCGTATCTTTTATAATAAAAAGTTAAGTTAACTAATCTGATTGTTACTAATCAATACCAATATTCTTTATATTAAAACTCTGTGATTAATCTTTCTTATACCCTGTATTACATTAATGATTCTATCAAATAGATTAGACTTTACTTTTTTTTCGGAAAGTTATAGAATATTTTTTTAATATAGTTAGTCAATCTAAATTTTGTTGAAAAGGAATAGATATGGTATTAGTCGCTCGTCAAGCTCCAGATTTTACTGCCGCAGCTGTTCTGGGAAACGGTACAATTATTAATAATTTTAATTTAAAATCTTATATTCACGATAAATTTGCAGTTATCTTTTTTTGGCCAATGGACTTTACCTTTGTGTGTCCATCAGAATTAATTGCTTTTAACAATCGCTATACTGCATTTCAACAACGTAAAGTTGAAATTATTGGGATATCTTTTGACTCTGAATTTGTTCATAATGCATGGCGATTCACATCAATTGAAAAAGGTGGAATTGGCCAAGTTCAATATATTATGGTAGCAGACGTAAAACGTAATATAATGAAAAGTTATGGCATTGAACATCCTGATTCTGGTGTTGCATTACGAGGTTCTTTCCTCATTGACAAATCAGGTATTGTGCGTCATCAGGTAGTCAATGATCTCCCATTTGGTCGAAATATTAATGAAATGCTCCGTATGATTGATGCATTACAGTTTCATGAAAAACATGGAGTCGTATGTCCAGCTCAATGGGAAAAAGGCCAAGAGGCAATGGAAGCTTCACAAGAAGGTGTTATTCGATATTTATCGACACACTTTAAAAATCTTTGATCAATTTTAGTGAAAATTGAATACTATATGTTTATATATGTGTTTGAATATAAAAACAGTAATTTAGTTGACAATGTTGTTGATAAATAAGATTGTTAATTCTAGTTGATTCAAATTATTGAAAATAATATATTGTAAAATGGAAAAGTACAATTATTTTAACGTTGAAATTTTAAAACAAAATGAATTTATATTATTAATGGATTAAAGATTCTAAACAAGGATATGAGAGAGCTATAAGCTAACGATTATAGCTTTTAATTAATTGTCTATATTCTTTATTGAATTTTAATTATCATATTATTTCTGTAAGTTTCATATGTCAGATATCCAACATGATATGAGAAATAAAAATATGTATATATCATTGAATGAATAATAACTGAATGAGTGTAACTGAATGAGTGTAATTGATGTTTATTTATAGGATCTTAACTATATTAAAAATTTTTACTCAGTAGTTTTAATGCATATAATATATTAGCACGTGTTAACAAATAGTAAATTAGAACATTATTCATAGTAAATTCTGACTATGACAAATGATAAAAATTTTTCAATGAAACATTTAAATATCAATATTTTAAAATACGTGTCATTATTTATAATATGTTAAGTTAAGAATTGTTTGTTATTTTTAAATTCATGGATCATATGGGATCCTGCTACTTATTTAGATTGAAGAATATTGTTGTATCAACAAATAAAGTACTAATTTGATAATTCACCATTTTATTGATGATAAAATTAACATTTTTTAATTTAATATTATTTAATATTCTATAACATAGAATTTAATTCTAATAAATATAAAATTATTTATCAAAAGTACATTTAAATTTATTGGTTTTATTCATTATTTTCATTAAAAAAGTGAAGCCTTATTTTATTAATAAATCCGATAGTTATTATCATAAGTTGAAATTAAGCATCAATACAATATGAAACATTTAGTCGTTAACATTGGTAATATTAAAATAGCAAATGATCGGCCATTTGTATTATTTGGAGGTTTAAATGTTTTAGAATCACGTGATTTAGCAATGCGTGTATGTGAGCACTATATAACCGTGACTAATAAGTTAAATATTCCATATGTATTTAAGGCCTCATTCGATAAAGCAAATCGATCTTCTGGTCATTCTTATCGTGGTCCAGGATTAGATGAAGGCATAAAGATTCTTTCTGAAGTAAAAGCACAATTTGGTGTTAAAATGATGACTGACGTGCACGAAACTAGTCAAATAAAATCTATTGTGGATGTAGTAGATGTTCTTCAATTACCAGCATTTTTAGCACGACAAACGGATCTAATAAATGCTATGGCATGCACTGGTTCAGTTATCAATATAAAGAAACCACAATTTATCAGTCCAGGACAAGTTGGAAATATCATTAATAAATTCCGAAAAGTTGGTAACAATCAATTGATTGTTTGTGAACGAGGCAGTAGTTTTGGTTATGATAATTTAGTAGTTGATATATTGGGATTTAATGTAATGAAAAAAATTTCCGGCGGCTGTCCAGTTATTTTTGATGTAACTCATTCATTACAAATGCGTGATCCATTTGGAGAAGTTTCTAAAGGACGTCGTGAGCAGATAAGCGAATTAGCTCGCGCTGGTATGGCTGTTGGAATTGCAGGATTATTTGTTGAGGCGCATCCTGAACCAGATAAAGCTAAATGTGATGGTTCGTCAGCTTTAACGCTGATACATTTGGAAAAATTTTTGCATCAAATGAAATTAATTGATATTTTAGTTAAATCATTCTCTAAACTTGGTATTGACATTGATTCAATGCCAGAAAATAATTCTTTATTAACTAACCTTGATTAAAAGTATGTTTTTTATAGCTCTGATAACGTTGATACAAATGAATTGCTTTGATCCCTATATAAGTAGTGATACATCATATAAGTAGTGATACATCTAACACTATGTAGTTTACTAATTAATATTTAATATTAAGCAATATATAGTTTTTCCAAAATATTAGAATATATATTAATTCAATATTTTTATCTTAATAGAATTTTAGCGTACATTTTATTGTTTACGTTTATTTAATATTTATTATTTATAAATAATATGTATATATTGATATAACATAAATTATTTAATTTTATAAATTATAATCTATGAATTCATTTAGGACTTATTAATGGGAAAAATTTTACATTATCATTTTATTTCTCATGAAAAATTTTTGTAGTTATTCAATGTATACTAAAATAGTATTTACAATACAATGATCTTTTTAAAACTTAAGGTTTTTTACTTAAAGATAAAATTACTGCTAATGTACTATTTAAAAATTTTAAATTTACTTAAAACAATAATGAATATATAATCTTAAGTATGCGTAGTAGAAAATAATAGGGTTTTAATGAATTAGAATATGAAAAATTATATTTTTATATTAATAAATATTATTATTACTTCAATTTTAAAAATATTAAATAGAACAATCTTAAATGAAAATAAATAATTTGAAACAAATAATTTACTGTGGAAATAGTCCGCAGTTTACTGGGATAGGATTCACTAAAAAGAATAGTTCCATGAATATCTGAATGATTCATTAAGATCAAGTTATCTTTTAAGTTCTAACACTCCATTTTCTATAGCCTTCCAGTTCAATGGTATACCTACTATACATAATGCTATACCGATGTATAATTTTGTTTTAACTATAAAATATACTATATTGGATAGTATCATTTGACCAATATATTTGAAGGACAATATAATCTAATAGCCCTTGATTTATCCATAATCGGATATCTTACGTAAGTAAGCAAAATCACACATAGATGATTTCCTTATGTAACAAAAATCATCAGATGCATTTCGCCAAACAGGCTTAACACCGTAATTTTTGGTTTTATCAACTACTTAATAGCCTTTGATACTTCTTATATTAATAAAAAAGTATCATACTGCTGTCAATTTTCCCTATCTAAAAAATTCTGTCCATAACGCTGATAAGAATCAGCATCATCAAGCTGAGATTCGGGTGTTTCATAATAAAAATAGTCGTCAAATTGAATACCATCCACAAGATAATTTTTAACAAATTCAATCACTACGTTAATAATCCAAAGACGAACACTTAATAGTCTAGGATCGAGAACGAAACGACCACCGGAAAGTCTATTCTAATCTGAATGTAATTCATAAACACTAACTGACGATAAATTTATAGTATTTTTCAATTTCCTGATTGTTTCCGGACTAGTATCCATGGTAATCCGATATGAATTGAACCAAGCATGTACTTTTAAACCTCACTTGTGTGCTCTGTTAGTATAAAATCTAATAGATCATAACCTGGATATTTACCAATTATTCCTGTTAATAAATCTGACTATGGCAATAAATCTACATGATATAGCACTGTTCCATCCGGTTTTAACTTGGAAAAAAATCATATTCATGCTTATACTTACTAAGTTATCTAACTTATCAATCAACAAATTTTTCCTATAGATTTGTAATGTATTGTCTTTATAATTAATAAAACTGCCTGGCTAATCTAGCCTATACACAGTAGTTAACCAAATTTCACGTATACTAGATTCTTTTTCATGCTCGTTTTTTAGAGAAGTCAAAAAGTAGATTGGCTGAAAATATATATAATTTACTAATAATTCTAAAAAAGCATTATGATTAGCCAATATATTCTTTTGGTATTAGTTTTCATTGACTCTTCTTCAGAAGGAAGTAAAATTATTAAAATTTTTATTTTTTTAAAAAAATTATATTTTGATCTAAAAATAACAATTATGTATATTAATCTAAATTAATTTAATTGTCAGAATTAAGGTTATATTTAATAAAATAAAATTAAATATTTTTAAGAAAAAGAAAAAATGTAAATTTTATGCATTCAATTAAATTGATTTTTAAAAAATCTATAATATTATTATAATTAATAAATTGAATTTTACTTCATAAGTAATAATGTGTTTTGAATGTCTATTCATTAAGTATTATTTTAAAAACATACATTTTATTAATTAAAGACATCTATTAATATTTATGGTTAATTGTGACTCACGATGAAATCGTATAATAAAATGACGAATTTACATTTAAAATAAATTAGCTATTGTTGAAATGTTATTTCACACTCAATGTAAAGTGAATATAAGATTTGATAAATTTTATATTTAAAATACCACCTTAAATATAATTATAAAAATGTGATTTAACAAAGTTGCATTGTCATGTTAATTTCGTTATTCCAACTAATAGAAATGGGAGGATTTAGATTGTCATAACTATCTGTATGATAGTACATATTTATACAATTTAAAATAATTAAACAGCACCAAACATTATTTAAATTAACGAGGACAAATTATGCAAAATAATGATTTTTTTATATTTATATATGAAATTATGGTCAATTATTTTAATGATAGTAAAGCATTTCTTTAATATTTCATCCATCATTTACATAACATATATAACAACAATGTACGTTTAGCAACGTGTTAGGCTAATGTAATGTATGTGAGTGAGTACATGAACGGTTAATTAATGTATCTCTTAAATACATAACATTATGTACTAAAATGTAGTATATTAACTAATACTGTTAACTTTATCTAAATTATTGATCGATCTATGACAATTAGAAATCACACTTTTTTGTTCTAGTAACTTTTGCCTAAATTTTTGATAGTTTTTCATTTTATTTAATTCTTTTTCTACCATCGATTTTGGTGCATGGCTAACAAAATTTTTATTATCAAACTTAGTAGTTATGCGATTAATTTCACTTTCAACGCGTTCTATTTCTTTCGTTAAATGTTGTAATGCAACCTTTTTATTAACTAAGTCTTCTGATATTGGAATTAACAACTCAGCACCATGAATAGTTTTAGTAATAGATGCTGGACCTTGATTTCCTGGTGGAAGTAAAGTAATTTTATTAAGTTGAGCTAATATAAGAATACAATTGAGGTTATTATTAATTAAACGTTCTACTTCTGGGGAAACATTGCGAAGAAAAATAGATATATATTGTTTTCTATTTTTTTTAATATTGATTTCAGTGAACATAACACGAATAGCGACAATTAATTGCTTAATCCATGTTAATATTTTGCAAGCATCGGGGTCTTCATCCCTTACATTATAAGTAGGAAATGTTTGAAGCAAAATGCTCATTTCTTGATTATTATCCAAGAGTGTTATTTTTTTCCAAATAGTTTCTGTAATAAATGGAATAATTGGATGTAATAAACGTAACAGTGCTTCTAAGATCGTCATCATCATATTCCGAGTTGAATATAATTCAATTTCATTACTGTTATTTTTCATAACTAACTTAGTGAACTCTAGATACCAGTCACAGAATTGATTCCAAGTAAATTCGTATGCAATACTAGTTGCTAAATCAAAACGATAGTTATCTAATGACTCTCGAAAAGCTTTAATAGTTTGATTAAACTCCGCTAAAATCCAACGATTTAATGGAGATAAAACTACTTTTTCATTATTTTTTAAGACATTATCTTGACATTTAATATTCATCGATACAAATCGACTAGCATTCCAGAGTTTATTGCAAAAATTACGATATCCCTTTAACCGTTGCATATCCCAATTGATATCACGACCACTAGAAGCTAATGCTGCCAGCGTAAAACGCAGAGCATCAGCACCATGTGATTCAATCCCATTTGGAAACTGTTTTTCAGTACGTTTTCGGATTGTTTCTGCTAATTGAGGTTGCATCATATTTTCAGTACGTTTTTTCAGTAAGTCGGATAGTGAAATTCCATCAATCATATCAATAGGATCAATAATATTACCCTTAGATTTAGACATTTTTTGTCCTGTTTCATCGCGGATGAGTCCAGTCATGTAAACAATTTTAAAAGGCACTTGTGATGTATCATGACTATCTTTAATAAAATACATTGTTAGCATAATCATACGTGCAATCCAAAAGAAAATGATGTCAAATCCACTTACTACTACATTAGTAGGATGAAAAGTTTGGAGCTTTTTGGTGTTTTCTGGCCAACCTAAGGCAGCAAAAGTCCATAATCCAGATGAAAACCAAGTATCAAGTACATCATTATCCTGATATAGTTCCACATTATCTCTTATTCGATATTGTTGTCGTACTTTAGATTCACTCAAGCCTACATAAATTTTTCCTGAAACATCATACCAGGCTGGAATACGGTGACCCCACCATAATTGTCGAGAAATACACCAATCTTGAATATTGTGCATCCAGTTAAAATACATATTTGTGTACTGTCGAGGAATAAACTGAATTTTATCGTGTTCTACGGCTTCTATAGCAACTTTTGACAAAAGCGTAGTGCGCATGTACCACTGGTCAGTAAGCATTGGTTCAACAATAATATTGCTTCGATCACTATAGGGAATATTTAAGTTGTGAATTTTAATTTTTACAAGCAGACCTAAACGTTTAAGTTCCTTAACAATAGCTGAACGAGCAGCAAAACGTTCTAAGCCTTGGAAAGCTGACGGTATCATGCTAGAAAAAGCATTACAAATCTTGCCATTAGTGTCAAATATCTCTAATTCTTGACGAATTTTTCCATCTAAAGTTAAAATATTAATCATTGGTAATCCATGACGTTTTCCTATCTCATAGTCGTCAAAATCATGTGCTGGTGTAACTTTTACACAGCCAGTACCCTTCTCTATGCTAGCATTTTTATCTCCAATAATAGGAATACGACGATTGACTAACGGTGAAAAAACAAACCGACCAATAAGGTCACGATAACGTGGATCATCCATATTTACTGCTATGCCAGTATCACCAAGCATAGTTTCCGGTCGTGTAGTTGCTATAACTAGATAATTTAACCCTTCAGTCGTGCATATGTCATCAGCTAAAGGATAGCGTAAGTACCACATTGATCCTTTGGATGTACGATGTTTCACTTCTAAGTCTGAAATTGCAGTGCGCAAGTTAAGGTCCCAATTAACTAAACGTTTACCTCGGTAAATCAAGTTATTTTGATACAAGCGTACAAAGGCTTCTTTTACTGCATTAGAAAAAGTTTTATCCATGGTAAATCGTTCGCTTTCCCAGTCTATAGAACTACCAAGTCGACGCATTTGATTCGCAATGGTACTAGAAGATTTCAATTTCCATTGCCATATTTTTTCAATAAACTCTTTACGGCTATAATCATACCGTGTTTTCCCTTCTTCAGCATTAAGCTTATATTCGACAACCATTTGAGTCGCAATACCAGCGTGATCCATACCTACTTGACAAAAAGTGTTTTTATATTGCATACGGTGATAACGAATTAAAATATCTATAATAGTTTGTTGAAAAGCATGGCCCATATGCAAACATCCAGTAATGTTAGGAGGCGGTATCATAATGCAATAGCTATCTTGTTTGCTATTGTCATTCGGCTTAAAGTAGCCTTGTTTTTCCCAATGTGCATATAAGGATTGTTCAATATCCTTAGGATTATATGTTTTTTCCATTTTACATTATTTATCATTTCATCGAGGTCGGGATAATCATAGTTAATTGAAGACCGACATTACAGTACATTTTATATCGATCGCGTGCTAATTGTTTTAATTTACGTTCATTTGGTACAAAATCTATCACTTCACGAAAAGAAGAGGTAAAATCTGCATAAACTGGCAACAAACTGATAAGGAGATCTCGTGGCATGTTGTTGCGACGCTGAGGCCAACATAATTCTACAGGCGCCCGCATACAGGGCCTTCTCCTGAAAGATTATGAGGTATGAAAGCATCTGGATTGTATTTCCAAAGTTTTTTATCTAATCGATAAGCCTGGTCATTATCTTGACAAGAAATTAGTATAAATTTTCCCTTTCGCCATTCTCTGGCAGTTAAATCACAGACAAGCTCCTCTATGAGAGTTGAACTATCATTCACAGTATGCGATTTAATTAAATAAAAGGTTACATTTTTCATCATTATTATTTATTAATAAAGACAATACAAAAGACATAATTCTTTTAAATAATTTGCCCTGATATATGATAAATATTCATATATTTTCCAGCTTTCCTATTATTACATTATTTATCATTACTCAATCCAGAACGATTGAGTAAAAATTGCGATAACATTGCCACTGGACGACCAGTTGCGCCCTTGTCTTTTCCAGAACGCCAAGCGGTACCTGCGATATCTAAATGTGCCCAAGGGTATTTATGAGTAAAACGTGATAGGAAACATCCAGCAGTTATTGTCCCTCCAGGCCGACCGCCGAGATTCGTCATATCAGCAAAATTTGAATCTAATTGCTCTTGAAACTCATCATCAATCGGCAAATGCCAAGCACGATCTCCAGCCTGTGTAGCAGCTCTAAGTAATTCATGTGCTAAAGAATTATCATTTGATATAAGCCCAGTAAGATGATGTCCTAACGCAATTACACAAGCGCCTGTTAAGGTTGCTACATCAATGACCAGTTTTGGAGAAAAACGTTCTACATATGTTAAGACATCACATAAAACTAGACGACCTTCAGCATCAGTATTTAGTATTTCCACTGTTTGTCCAGACAGAGTTGTTAAGATATCGCCTGGCCGAAGTCCATGGCCGTTAATCATATTTTCACAGCCAGCAAGTACACCGATAATATTTAATGGTAAATGAAGCTCCATTGCGACACGCATCACACCATATACCGTAGCCGCTCCGCACATGTCATATTTCATTTCATCCATGCTATCAGAAGATTTAATAGATATTCCTCCAGAATCGAAAGTTAATCCTTTACCAACTAAAACAATTGGTTGTGCCTCGATATCAGGATCACCTTGGTATTGAATAATAGACATTAAAGATTCATTCGTTGAAGCTCGACCGACAGCCAAATAGGCATGCATTCCAAGCTTTTGCATTTCTTTTTCACCTATAATCTGTATTTTTGTAGTTTTTCTATAACTATCAACCAGTTCACGTACTTGTGTGGATAAATAGGAAGCATTGCAAATATTAGGTGGCATGTTACTAAGATCTTTAGAAGTTTTTATACCTGAAGAAATGGCTAGGCCATGCTGGATTGCATTGTTTCCACTAGTTAGCTCTTGAGGTTCATGTACGTTAAAAATCATTTTACGTAATGGTCTATATAGTTCGGGCACTTTGCTTTTTAGTCGATCAAAAATGTAAAGAGCATCTTGAGATGCTTCTACTGCTTGGCGTACTTTCCAATAGGTGTTATGCCCTTTAACAGGCAATTCAGTTAAAAAACAAACTGCTTCTGTAGATCCTGTGTCGTTTAGCTTATTAACTACTTTTTTTATCACACGCTTATATTGTCGTTCATCAAATTCATATTCTTTACCACAACCAATAAGTAAAATACGTACTGATGACATGTTAGGAACATGCTGTAATAACAGTGTTTGTCCCACTTTACCTTCTAATTCACCACGATGTATTAAGACACTGATATACCCATCGCTGATTTTATCTAGCTGATTAGCAACAGGGGACAGGCATCTCGATTCGAATACTCCAGCGATAATACAAACATTACGTTGTTTCTCTGGGCTACTGCTTTGTATGCTAAATTCCATATGTTTTCCTAAATTTTGAATAGTGGATGAGAGTAAATAATAAAATGTATTATTTTTTCATATGGTTATACTTTTATTCATATTATATACATTTCTATAAAAAATAAAAAGACGTATATTAATTAATAATTTTAATTAAAACATTGTATGATTTAATTTAATTTTACTAAACATATAAAGTTATCGTACTTTATCTGAAAATGAAAATAGTTTTTTTGATAGTAATGAATGATTCATTAGCAATGAAAGTATTTATTTTATTTTAAATAATAAGTTTTTACAGGAAAAAGTGTGATCATTACGAGATACTTAGTTATAGAAACATTTAAAAACCAATGCGCCAGTGTAATTATACTATTTTCTGTTTTCTTCTGTCAAAAATTAGTACGTATTTTGAATATTGCAGTGGATGGGACTATACCGATAAATTTAGTATTATCTCTACTTTTGTTAGGTCTTCCAGAAATAGCTCAGATTATTTTTCCTATTAGTTTATTCTTAGGAATATTGCTTAGTTTGAACCATATGCATACTAAAAATGAAATTTTAGCGATATATTCTTGTGGCTTAGGTAAAGGTGTTCTCATAAATGCAGCGCTGATATTGAGTATAATTACTATGGTATGTTCAGCAGTAAATATTAACTGGTTGATTCCTTGGTCATTGTATCATCAAGAAATTTTAATTGTAAAAATTAAATCTAATCCTAAAGTTATAACTTTAGTACAAGGTCGATTTAAATCAATAGATAATGGAAATTCAGTATTGTTTATTAAAAATATTAAAGGTAACGGTAAAGAATTTCAGCATATTTTCTTAGCAAAATTAGAACCAAAGAACAATATACCAGTATCAGTGATAACAGCAAATTGTGGTCATATAACCTTACTATCAGATGGATCGAATTTGATTAAGTTGTATAAAGGTACTTGTTATGAAGGTACTTCAATATCACGTAATTTTCGAATCACCGATTTCGATCAATATCAAGTGATTATTAAACGTCAGACATTTACAGCACATAAGCCTAATGTAGGACAAATGACAATATATCAGTTATGGTGTTCACAGGAAATGGAAGCACGTGCTGAATTACATTGGCGTTTGACACTCATCCTGTCAATACTAATCATGTCAATTTTAGTAGTGCCGTTATCATTAATGAATGTGTATCAAAATAAAATACAGAATATATTTCCTGCGATGCTATTATATCTAATGTTCTTTTTAATTCAAACTTCATTACGTTCTAATGGCGTCAAAGGAAAAATAGATCCGATGCTGTGGATGTGGGCAACTAATATAATATATTTAGCTATAGCACTAGCGCTTGTTGTATGGGATTGTACACCGGTTAGAAGATTGCGTGAGAGAGCAATGTGATAATACTATTAAATAATAACAAAGGAGTGTACTAGTGTTGAGCATATTAGATCGCTATGTTGGTAAACATATCCTAAGCTCTATTATGGTGACATCCTTTGTTTTAATATTACTTTCAGGCATGATTAAGTTTGTTGAACAGCTGCGTAAAGTAGATCAAGGTAGTTATTCAGTACTAGGGGCTAGTCTATTTACTTTTCTTAGTATACCAAAAGACATTGAACAATTTTTTCCAATGATAGTGCTATTAGGTGCGCTATTGGGCTTAAGTTCGTTGACAAATTATAGTGAACTTATAATTATGCAAACATCTGGTTTAAGCCGTTTTCAAATCGCTGGTTCAGTTATGAAAACTGTAATTCCTCTAGTATTTTTGATTATGATTATTGGAGAATGGATAGTACCAATAAGCGAAAAATTAGCTTATACTTATCGTACTAAGATGACCTATGGAACTTCAATGTTTCCTACACAAAATGGATTGTGGGTTAAAGATGGTAATAATTTTGTTTTTATTGAAAAAATATTAAGTAATACTAAATTAATTGGAATAAATATTTATCATTTTGATAAAGAAGAGCGCTTACAGTTTCTATGCTATGCCGCTACGGCTAATTTTAGTAATTATAGCTGGAAACTATCACAAGTAAACATATCATATTTAACTGATATTAATCAAATTACTACTCAGGAAATCTTAAGCGATGAATGGAAGACTACTCTAACGCCGGATAGACTTAATCTTATCGTATTAGATCCAAATTCATTGTCTATTTTAAAGTTATATAATTATATTGATTATCTACAACAAAATGGACAAGAAATTAAAAATTATCAGCTGAATATGTGGAGTAAAATTTTTTTACCACTATCAACAACAGTCATGTTATTAATGGCATTATCATTTATTTTAGGTCCGCTTCGTGGTGTATCTATAGGAGTCAAAGTTGTTATTGGTATTATTTTGGGGTTTTTTTTTCATATATTAGATAAATTTTTAGAACCATTAAGCCTAATATATAATATATCGCCTGTTTTTGGAGCAATTTTACCAAGCATAGTATTTTTAATAATTAGTATTATTGCACTATTAAAATACCCATAATGCGAGCAATATTACAGCATACATTCTACATTTAGTAGAGATAATATAGAGTAATTATCATTTATAATCTAATTTTTATATTTATTTATAAATTAATGAGCATTATATTCAAATGTTTAATTTGTCTACTAACATGTAGCTCATTTGAAATATCTGCGCTTGATTTCATTAAAAATGATCGTTTAGTTTATAGGATAAGCTCATATTTGTATTTTTCGTGCGGGAAATAGAGTCAGTTTTTTCTTCAATTTAGCAGTATTTTTATTTTTATTGTTTATTTTATTTAGTAACACGATATATATCGTAAATCTGATTATATGTGTGTTGTAACTTAAATACATTAATTTAATATATCTTGATTAGCACATTGTGCTTGCAACCATCAAACTATAGTAGCATATGATAAGGAACTCAGAACTCAAGCATTAATGCATTAATACATTAACATACGTTTTCAATATGATTGCTGTTCTATTAAATTGCTGTTCCATTAATCTGGGGTATATCTGCAACATTGTTTGACTTAAATGTTCTATCAATCAGTTATTTAATTATGCCTTCTGTGAATACAGACCAAATCTACTGCTGTAATTCATTGGCTATTATAGCTTTTTTCTGCATTATTCCGATTCTCCATAAACATAAACATAAAGAAAAAAGTAGGTCCAGTATGTATTAGGTTTTCATTAAAGGCATCAAATTCAAATTTTTAACCGATCCTTGTTAAATACCACAAATTTGAATGATTTTTCCATTGATAGCAACTATTTTATAGTGACATAAGGATGAAATCAACAATAACATTAGAAATTTTTCCGTCAGTTAAAAATTTAACCTCTGATAAAAATCTTTATTATGATAATTTATTGCGATATCAGCATCAAGTGTTATTAATGCTTGTATTTTTTCATTGAATCAGTCATGGCGAATATTTTAGCACCAAATATATCACCATAACATCACTATTACAGTGTCAATACTAATACTAATACTAAAAGTTCCACCGACTAATAGTATATTTAGCATATTGTTAGCAAAAAGATCCTTGCGCTAAAGTACATTACTTCAAACAGTAAAAATGTTTTTGGTAGTGCAGCAGCTTGATGCTATGAAAGCAATTTTGAAATCGGTAATGCATATTAGTTACATGTACTACACAGTATTTAGATGCTCGCCTTTTGAAACTAATGTGCATACTCTTTCTCCTATAGAGAATGAACTAGCAATTTGGTAAGAGCTATTAATTCGTCTGTTATTTCCAATCTAAGAATTTTTGAAGCGCATATTAGTAGCGTATATCTTGCTCAAGATTATAATACATCAAGATGGTTAATGCTTGCAACTACTACTCGTATAAGTACAAGGAAGAGACAATCTTAACATAGAGAGGAAAGTAACTACTTTGTCAAGATGAATTGTTCTGTTCTATAAAATTTATTAATATCAACAATTTTATCTTTTTGAGATAATAAAAAATGTTTATTTTTGTCCTTATCCTACGAAATTTAGCTGATCATTATCTTTTAAAGGTAACGATGTATTCTGAATAGTATTATTTCAAGGATATCTATTCGTAATTGAAAATTATATATCTTAAATGTAATGCAATATAAGATTGATATTCAGAGAATATGAGTAACGTCTTTATTTAAATTTTTTCATAATATTAAATAAATATTAAACTACAGTTTAACAAGTAAAAAATAGAACTATATCATTTACGGTTATCCTTGCTTAATTTTCAAAAAGGATATACAGTCTATAATCATAGATAATGATTAGACGTAGTTAAAATGAATTATGGTAATTGTAATCTGATTAATATTATTATATCTCTCTCTGAGAAAATCTAACTAATCATAATATTCAATTATATTGGACTCATATAATATATCAGGAGCTTATGGAAATCATAGGTTGTACTGAATCTTGTGCTTTCATAGATATCAGTTAATTTCATTACTATTAATAATTAGATTATTTAAATAATGTTATAGGTATTAGCGCATAAATGTGAGATGAATTCCCAATAGTTCGTTGATATATTGGCTTCAGCACACCTTAATTTTAGACCATAAGATCATTATACTATAAAAACAATGTAATCATACATGTTAGAAACTAATGTAATCATACATCTTAGAAACTGTTGTATTAGTCAAGTTATTTAGTTATGTATTAATTAACATTAATTTAATGACTAATATTATAAATATTATGATTCGTTCGACCTACTATTCAAACTATACACTTGATCGATCGATTTCATAAACTTTGATGCACATAATATATCGTTATATTTAAATAATCACTTGACTACTAAAAGTAAGGCAAAAGTAAGGCATTAGACAGATGCATGAGCAATCGATTAAAAAAATTATTTAATATTTTAAAATAGACAATTATCAGAACTTTGAAAAATAAAGTTTATTAAGTGCAAGATAACAATATACAATTTACGGATATGTATAAACGAAAATTTTTCGTATATAAAAAATGACATTAAAAAATTGATGAATTGATTGGTTATCACTACGCATGTAATATTACTGTTATATTGCTAATATAACACTTAAAGTTAGCTTATTTATAATAAATAAACAAAGCCTTTTTAATTATGTCTAAAAAGGTACAGCAAACTTAACATTGATGTAAGTTTGCGATAATTTTATCTCATTTATTTATTAATCATGTTGTCTAAATAATTACATGCTGTAAGTTTATTAAAAGTGCAAAAACCAGTATTTGGTGCAAATAAAAAAAGAAACAGATTGAGTCTTCTAAGACTCAGTTGTTTTATGTAGCATTCAAGCAAATGAAAATGATAGTGATATCATATTCTAAATTCATAAGATTATTCGTTAAGTAAAAGTATTTAGTTTTAGTGATTGTAAACCGTGATGATTCCCTAGAAAAATTTTCTCTATTCTTTTTCTTCAATTAAATACTGTAGTTTTTACTATTTAATTTTTCTATTGATACCTAGTATCCTATAGGATACCGATGTTTATATATCTAAAATTAAAGTAGTTATGTTTATAACTATTGAATATAACATAAAATATAATAATTTTTAATGTATGTGGAATGAATTCATTGTAACTTTTATATTACAATCATTTGTTGAAACTTTAAATAAGACTTTTATCTTAAAAATACTATAATTAATAGTATGATACAGTTAATATACACTTTTATATACTTTGTTTATAATCAGTACGATTGCATGCATACTCGCCACATTATAATCAACCAATTTGGTTAAATAATTTTATGTTACTTAGGATGCAATGTATTCAAAAATAATGGTTTTTCATTATTTTGATCTTATTTCAAATAAGTTTGATAAATGAACACTTCAGAATCATTAAAGTTCAGGAACTAAATAAATTGCAATATCGATAATAGCCGTGGGTACAAAATAATCGGGAATTAGCATATATCGAATTTTTTAGTTCCGATAATGTAAAATAATAGACATATTGTTTCAATTTTAGGATGAAATTAATAGCATTAAATTATGTTATTCACAATTTTCTTACCTTTAATCTACATGTTATAATGAATATGGTCAAGTTATTTTTCACATTAAAACTATTCATTATATAAGTGGTAAAAATTAAAAGCTATTGTTCAATCAAGCATATCTCTTCATGAAACTTGCTAACGGGAAATGTAATGTACATTTATTAATTGGCATATAAACTAACAAATCAATTTTTACATAAATAACTACAATTAATATCTCACGAAGTGGATATTTAAACTAATCGTACTAAGTCATGAATTGTATTTCCATTGGGATCAATGGAAGATTGAATTATTTAAGAAAGTATAAAGGTAATAAAATAAATATTTAGTTAAACACTTATGATTCCATCATGTTTTTCATGTTGTTTCAATATGTATTACTAAATTTCATATCTTCTTCGACTACTTTAAACTATTATCTTAACGATGAAATATTCTAGAAATTATATAATATCCTAGTCGAGGATAGGTTAAACACTTTAAAAAAATAACATTGAGTGTACTGTCAATATTTTATTGTATAGGAATAACAGAATGCAATACATAACAACTCAGTAGTTATAGTATTTTATCATATAATACAATTTAAATTCAATGCGCTTAGTGAATACACTAAATCGCCCTCGTTCCGATCAAGCACTTGGTGTTGCTATATTAAATTAGGTAAAATAGATAGCAATCTTAGTCTCACCATTGGTAAATAAATGCTAAACGATAACGATCTTTCTACTTGGCAAACCTTTCGTCGCCTTTGGCCAATGATTGCTCCTTTTAAATCAGGTTTAATTGTAGCAACAATTGCCTTGGTTTTGAATGCTGCCAGTGATACTTTTATGTTATCATTGCTAAAACCACTTCTTGATGATGGTTTTAGTAAAACCAATAGTCATATTCTAATTTGGATGCCATTAGCTATTATCAGTTTAATGGTAATACGTGGTATTAGTGGATTTATCTCCAGCTATTGTGTAGCATGGGTTGCTGGAAAAGTAGTAATGAACATGCGGCGTCGTTTATTTAATCATATGATGGATATGCCAGTCTCTTTTTTTGATCAGCAATCTACTAGCACATTACTTTCACGCATTACCTACGATTCGGAACAAGTTGCGGCGTCATCTTCTAGAGCACTCATTACAGTGGTACGTGAAGGTGCTTCTATAATCGGTATATTCTTTATGATGTTTTATTACAGTTGGCAATTATCGCTTGTCTTAGTAGTGATTGCACCTATCGTTTCTTTCGCTATTCGTTCAGTATCTAAACGATTTCGCCAAATTAGTAAGCGAATACAAAAATCTATGGGACAGGTAACAACTAGTGCTGAACAGATGCTTAGAGGACACAAAGAAGTATTAATTTTTGGTGGACAAAAAGTAGAAAAGAAACGTTTTAACAGTGTTAGTAATCGTCTGCGACAACAAGGGATGAAAATGGTAACAGCTTCTTCAGTCTCTGATCCGTTAATTCAATTTATTGCATCGCTAGCATTAGCATTCGTATTATATGCTGCAAGTTTTCCATCTGTCATAGACACTTTAACTCCGGGTACTATCACTGTTGTTTTTTCATCTATGATTGCATTAATGCGACCTTTAAAATCATTAACCAATGTTAATGTACAATTTCAGAAAGGCATGGCTGCATGTCAGACACTTTTTTCTATTCTCGACATGGAAACTGAAAAAGATAAAGGAATAATAGAAATAAAACGTGTTAAAGGTAAGATTAGTTTCGAACATGTAACTTTTTTCTATCCAGGTAAGGACATGCCATCTCTATTAAATATCAATTTTAGTATCCCAGCGGGACAAACTGTAGCATTAGTTGGTCGTTCTGGATCAGGTAAATCAACTATTGCTAACCTACTAACACGATTTTATGATATTAAAGAAGGAAAAATTCTGCTTGACGAAATTGATGTACGTGATTATAAACTTTCTTCATTGCGCAACCAGATATCTTTAGTTGCTCAGAACATTCATCTATTTAACGATACTATCGCTAATAATATAGCTTATGCTCGAAAAGATAAAGATAAATACTCTAGGGCACAAGTTGAAAAAGCTGCTCGTATGGCTGATGCCATGGAATTTATTGATAAAATGAGCAAAGGATTAGATACTATCATAGGAGATAATGGTGTATTGCTTTCTGGTGGTCAACGCCAGCGCATTGCCATTGCACGAACTCTGTTACGTGATTGTCCTATTCTGATTCTTGATGAAGCTACATCTGCGCTAGATCCTGAATCTGAACGAGCTATTCAAAAAACTCTTGACAAAATTAAAAACAATTGTACTTCTTTAGTTATAGCTCATCGATTATCTACTATTGAAAACGCTGATGAAATTCTAGTAATAGACAATGGTCAAATTGTAGAACGTGGAAATCACGCGCAACTTATGGCTCTCCAAGCTGTGTATGCACAGCTATATCGGTTGCAGTTAGTCAATGAAAACACAACGCATTTGGTCTAATACTTCTCCATTTTACTTTTTAATTCCATTTTCTTGGTTATATGGACTTATCACAACACTCATTCGATTTAGTTATCATTATGGATGGAAAAAAACTCATCATTTTCCATTTCCGATAGTAGTCGTAGGAAATTTAACTGTTGGAGGTAACGGGAAAACACCTCTAGTGTTGTGGTTAGTCAAAATACTACAGCAACGTGGTTGGCGAGTTGGAGTAGTATCACGAGGATATGGTGGATACTCATCATACTATCCACTTTTACTGAATGCATGTATTAATAGCGATCAGTGCGGCGATGAACCACTATTAATTTGGCGTCGTACTGGCGTACCGGTAGCGGTATCACCCCGGCGTACTGAAGCAGTAGCAGCTTTATTTAAGAAACATACTTTAGATATCGTGATATCTGATGATGGTTTGCAACATTATGCATTAGCACGAGATATTGAATTAGTAGTGATTGATGGTGATCATCGATTTGGAAATGGCTGGCGTCTTCCTGCTGGTCCTATGCGAGAATGTGCTAATCGTCTAAAAACAGTTCATGGCATTATTGTTAACGGTGGCAATGCTAAGCCTGGTGAATTACAAATGCGACTTCAAGCAGGTATTCCAATCAATTTATATAGTGGTGAACGTTTAGCCCTTACCAATCTGACTCCGGTAGTAGTAATGGCTGGTATTGGTCACCCATCTCGATTTTTTGCTACGGTACGTGCGGGTGGTGTGACTCCGATACGGGAAGTAAGTTTTTCTGATCACCAAAATTATAAACAAAAAATGCTTGATGAATTAACTCCACGACAAGAATTCTTATTAATGACAGAAAAAGATGCTGTCAAGTGCGGTTCATTTGCACGAGCTCATTGGTGGTATTTACCAGTCGATGCATTTTTACCTACCTGCGCAGAAAAAAAATTACTTATACTTATAGAAAAAGCAATAATATGTGCAAAATCAGAAAATGTAAGTATGATGAAGGATGTTTAAAAAACTGTATTAGAGTTATATATTAGCTCGGTAATATCAATGTATTTTACTATATTATTTAAAAGAATTTTCCAGATTTGTGGTCTTTATGATAGCTTTATTTTTATTTTTTTATGTAAAGGTCCTTTGGAGAGGAAAAATGGATAGTCGCTTACTAGAAATAGTTGTTTGTCCAATTTGTAAACATAAACTTTATTATAATAAAGAACAACAGGAATTAATTTGTAAGTTAGATGCGTTGGCCTATCCGTTACGGAACGGTATTCCCGTGCTTCTTAAAAGTGAAGCACGTATTTTAAATGAAAAAATTTAATGAATTTTATTGTAATTATTCCTGCTCGTTTTGATTCTAGTCGGTTGCCTGGTAAACCATTAGCAGATATTAACGGTAAACCTATGGTGATACATGTCATGGAAATAGCACAAAATTCTGGTGCTGATGAAGTGATCATTGCTACTGATCATTGCAGTGTAATGGATGTAGTAAAGCGCGCTGGAGGTGAAGCTTGTTTGACTAACCATAGTCACCAATCTGGAATTGAGCGTTTGGAAGAAGTGATTAATCTTTACGGATTCTCTGATAATCAAATTATTGTGAATCTACAAGGAGATGAGCCTTTAGTGCCATCAACCATTATTCGACAAGTAGCGAATGATTTGGCTACTGGTAGTACTATGTCTAGTATGTCAACATTAGCGGTGCCTTTCCTAACTGTAGAGGAAGCAGTAAATCCTAATGCAGTAAAAGTAGTTATTGATATACACGGTCATGCGCTCTATTTCTCTCGTTCTGTCATTCCTTTAGATTATACAGAAACGATCCGTAGTTGTTGCCATTATCATCGTAATCTCTGGCGTCATGTAGGAATCTATGCATATCATGCTAATTTTGTTCGTCGTTATGTAAATTGGCCCGTCAGTTCTTTAGAAAAAATCGAAGCGCTTGAACAACTACGTGTTTTATGGTACGGAGAAAAAATCCATGTAGTGACGATAAATACTTCATTTGGTTCAGGTGTGGATACACAGAAAGACTTAGATCGAGTCCGTTTTTTATTACAAAATGAAAATTTGTTGTAAATTAAAATTAAATGATTTATATGCTTTAAAAAAAACACTCAGAATTAAATAATTAGATAATTTAAAATGACTGAAAATATTATCATAATGATTGAAAATACTGGGAGCACATGAAGTACATTTTGTGCTCTATGATATTATGGATATTATGAACAGAAATATGAACAGAAAATGGATAAATATAGTGCGGGTAATCATTGTATTGTTAAAATTCACACATTTTAACACATAATGGATTTGTATATCCTTTTAAAACTTTAGAAGCATCTATCGATGCTTCTAAACATTATTATTAGTAGAATAAACTTCTTTCTTTAAACAATATATCAATCAAAAAGACAATGTTTTAATGAGAATGGAAATTCCTTATCTTTTCAAATCTATTAAAATACTCTACCTGTTTTTCTACTATCGACGATTTCCGAAAATACGCAATAGTGTTAAAAATAAATTAATAAAGTCTAGATATAAGCTTAGAGCACCAATTATAGCATGCTGACGAAATTGATTTTCATTATCTAATGACAGCTGTGCACCCATATTTTTCAATTTTTGAGTATCATAAGCTGTCAATGCAACAAACACTACTACTCCAATATAAGTTATTACCCACATGAATGCAGTGCTCTTTAGATAAAGGTTTACTAAAGATGCGAGTATCATGCCAATTAGTGCCATAAATAAAATATTACTGATACTGCTCAAGTCTCGTTGTGTAGTGTAGCCATATATTGTCATAGCACCAAACATACCGGAAGTCACAATAAATGTGCTAGTAATAGAAGCAGCGGTGTAAAGTACAAAAATACTAGATAACATCAATCCAGTTAATGCTGAATAAAGCATAAATAATGAAGTGGCTACCGTACCGCTTAATTGATTAACTATGCTAGACATAAAAAATACTAACGCTAACTGAACTATAATTAAACCAAAAAAAATGATTTGATTAGACAAAATCAATTGCAGTATTGCTGGGGTGCTAGTGGCATACCATGCAACAAAAGCTGTTAACAACAATCCACAGGTCATCCAACCATATACTTGTGTCATAAATGACTGTACTATATTACTAGCACGGCCAGTAATCGGACCATGAGAACGAGGAAATAGATTCATAAATATTACCTTTCAATTCAATAAAGAACAGGATACATACAAGCAACGGCTCATACGCTATTGCTTGTGGCATAACATTAGGCTTAACGAAATACGAGCCACATATATCACAAATAACATATTATATACTAAGTCTTTGCACAGAGCCACTACTTCCTATGTGATTGAATAATTTTTTCTAACAATTACGATTAATGCGTTATGCATTATATTTCAGAATAGTACATATTTATATAATAAAATCACATTACATTATTATTCTATATTAATATGCTCAATTTTAGTGAAATTCTTATACCTTGATATATAGGCTATATTTTAATATTAATCAATTTCTAATTTTGACAATATTTCAATTAAAGTGTTAAGAATGGATTATGATATAATAAAAATATTGTCAAGTATATTTTGAAATTAATCACTTACTATTCGTTATTTAATCTAAAAATAATGTGATCTAAACTAGAATTAAAATGAAACATACTAGCTAATATATCAAAGCTAGTAACTCATTAGTCTAAATGTAAAATTATTTTATTTTTTATATACTTATAGTTAGAAAAATTAGTCAAATTGAAAATGTCTATATTCTTATAGATAACTTCTTTAAAACTATTAATGCAATATTTTCTACCTCTTTGAGAGATTTAATTATACTACTAATTTTATATTTAATCCAAAACTTCTTGATTTAGGATTAGATAGGATCTAATCCTAAAACTATTTTAAGTTGGGGGTGGTGATTTATTAAAATACATGAATATGTACATCATGGATGATCATTGATCTATTTAATAGATATTCTTTAATGACATATAATACAGGATAAGATCCTGATTTTTTTGATTCTTGAATCAATATATTGATCTTTGATAGTAAGATTACTATATTGATGAATATCAAGTAAAAATTAGAATTAATACAACTATTAATATAATTAAGAATTTAATATAATTAAGAATTAAATAAATATGCTATAGTACAATAATCAAGTTATATTAAACCATGTAGAATAAATGTTCTAAACATTTTTTTATTTGATATTCTTCAAAAGAATTTTTTTATTAAGGAAATGTGTGATTGTTAGCCTAATTTCCGCTATAGCAACTGATCGTGTAATCGGTAAAAAGAATACTATACCTTGGTATAGTCCTGTAGATTTGGCTTGGTTTAAATGTCATACGCTTAATAAACCCATTATTATGGGACGTAAAACGTTTAATTCTATCGGTAAATTGTTAAAAGGAAGATGGAATATTATTCTGAGCCGACATCCTAACGATCATATACAAAATGTAACTTGGGTTACTAATTCAGAACAGGCGATAGCCATGGTAAAACATGTAGAAGAGGTAATGATAATAGGCGGAGGTCAAATTTATGAAATTTTTTTTCCACAAGCTAAGCGACTATATCTTACTCATATCAATGCTAAAGTAGATGGTGATACTTGGTTTCCTAATTTCAATCGAAATGAATGGTATTCTACTTTTAATAAATTCCATAGTGCTGATAAAAAAAATATCTATAGTTGTTATTTTGAAATTCTTGAACGCTATTGATTGTCATATTATCTGATAGATATTTCAACATTTTCTAGTTCTATTAGTTACTGACGTTATTTAATTGACTATGAATTATGAATAATGGTTACTATCAGGCATAATGAATGTTTTAATATTAGGTTGATAAAATCGTTTAAATGAAGGTACATGGAAAAATTGTTTATCCTCCCAACGCATCAAGGTTAATTTTCCTCCCCAGCAACAACCTGTATCTAGCCCGTAAACGTTTGGAGGCGTTCCTTTTCCCATTAATGTAGCCCAATGGCCAAATACTATACTATAGTGTTGTTCTAATACAGATCCAGACAAAGAAAACCAGGGATATAAAAAACGCGGTGCTTTGCTAGGCGTATCTTTACAGTGCATCTCAAGCTGACCATTAGGAAAACAATAACGCATAAGAGTAAATACATTATTACTAAATTTTAGACGCATTAAGTTATTTAGCTTTTTTTGTTTGATATGTTTTGAATGATCTCTAAAAATAGAATTTAAAAATAGTAAGTAATCATTGCTTTGTAATACTATTTCAATTTCACGAGCACGCAACTGAGCTATATTGATATTCCACTGTGGTGCAATACCAGCGTGTACCATCACTAATTTTTTTTCTTTATCTATTTGCAACATTGGTTGGTAGCGAAGCCAATTAGCTAATTCATTAGCATCTGGAGCTTCTAAAAACGACGTAATGCAATCTTCCAATTGATTTTGGATTATTCCAAAGTGAACTGCTAATAAATGTAAATCATGATTTCCTAGCACTATTCGTACACTATGACCTAAATTTCGTATTAAACGAAGAACTTCTAATGAATTTGGTCCTCGTGCAACTAAATCACCAGTTAACCATAATCTATCTATTGCTGGATTAAAACGAACTGTTTCTAACATTATTTTAAATTCTTCGTAACATCCATGAATATCGCCAATTAAATAAGTAGACATAATATATTTACAATTTGAGCAATAAATAAGTGTTAAGATATAATAATCTATATTTTTTATATATTATCATTAATAGTTTAATCTAAAACTAGATTAAATATTCATTTAAGATATCTAGTATAAATATTTTTACTGTTGTTAAAGACTATAAGTTATTGATATTATTAATATAATAAAGAAACGATTATAAATCGAAAGACTGTTTTTAATCGCAACAACACGATTTTTATTACAAGCAAAGTTAATATATTACTTGTATTTTCTATACAAGATTAGCCAATCGACAATATTGTTCAATCCTTATATTTTCTGCGCGTAAAGATGCATCAATGCCTTGTTGCATAAGTTGTTGCACACTGAAAAGATTACCTAAATTGTTACGCAATACTTTTCTACGACAACGAAAAGCTAAACTAGTAATCATGGATAATTTAGTAAAATCACATACCGGAAAAGGCATAGTAGTATAATTTTTAATCCGTACTACCACCGAATCAACTTTCGGTTCAGGATTAAAGGAAGATGGAGAAACTTCTAAAATTGGAATAATTTGAGTTTGATATTGAGCTAATATGCTTAAACGGCCATAAGCCTTGTTATTTGGTATTGCTACTAGTCGGTTAGCTACTTCTTTTTGTAGCATAAAATGCATGTCATGAATGACATGAGTATATTTGAACAAATGAAACATAAGCGGAGTAGAAATATTATAAGGTAAATTGCCAAAAATCCGTAATGGTTGACCTAATTTAGCATATAGCGCAGCGAAATCAACTTTCATAACATCTTGTTGAAGTACATTAATCTTGGAGCGCAAAAAAGGATGAGTAGATAAATAAGAGGCCAAATCTCGATCAAGTTCAATTACTATAATACGCTCAGAATGCTCTACAATCGGTTTAGTAAGAGCTCCAAGACCAGGTCCAATCTCTATAATTGCCTGGTCAGGTTGTGGATGAATGGCAGAAACAATAGATGCAATCACGCCACTATTACACAAAAAATTCTGACTAAAACGTCTACGCGAAAAATGTTTTCGACACACAAGATTATTCATTAAAATGTTTTACCATATTGATGGTTAGAGAAAGAGTTATTTGGAGACTATCAACTCTTATTTTTTGTGAACCAGCCAAATCTAGAGCTGTACCATGGTCTACAGATGTACGAATAAAGGGAAGTCCAAGGGTAATATTACTTGCTCGACCAAACCCCTGGAATTTAAGCACGGGTAATCCCTGATCGTGATACATAGCTAGGACTACATCTGCATACTGTAGATATTTTGGTTGGAATAAAGTATCAGCGGGTAGTGGACCGATTAAATTATAGCCTTGAGCACGTAATGCATTTAAAGTAGGTATTATGACCTCTATTTCATCTTGACCTATATAACCTCCTTCACCAGCATGAGGATTAAGTCCACAAACATAGATACAAGGTTGTATAATACCTAATTTTTGATCAAGATCATGCACTAAGATAGTAATTATTTCACTAAGTGATTGATAAGTAATAGCACTTGGTACTGATAATAGGGGTAAATGTGTCGTTGCTAGCGCTATGCGCATCGACTCTGTCGCTAACATCATTACTACTCTTTTACTACCACTACGTTTTGCAAAAAATTCGGTTTGCCCGATAAATGGAACACCATATTCGTTGATAATACCTTTGTGAACAGGCCCAGTAATCAATGCTGAAAATTCACCACATAAACAACCATCGCAAGCTCGAGTTAAAGTAGCTAAGACATAATCGCTGTTAGCAACATCAAGTTGTCCTGCTTTTACTGGAGCAGAGGAAGCAATGTCTAATACTGTTAATTCAGTGGCTGGACGAGGTGTAATCGGATAGTAAGGTTGATAAGGATGGAGTCGTAACGGTAAGCATAATTGCTTGGCTCGTGCCATCAAAAGTTTAGCATCAACGCAAACTACTAGTTCTACAGACCATGCTTGTTGGGCCAATAAAATGACAATATCAGGACCTATTCCAGCGGGTTCGCCAGGAGTAATAACAATACGATAATCATTATTCATTACTATTATCAAAAATTTTGATATATGCAGATGCACGTTGTTCTTGCATCCAAATTTGACTCTCTTCTGCAAATTTACGATTAAATAATAAACGGTAGGCACGATTTTTTTGCATGGAATCAGTTCGATCTACATCACGGATATCAATTAGTTGCATTAAATGCCACCCATCATCAGATGCATGAATTGGTTCACTGACCTCATTCTTTTTTAAGTTTATCAAAACGTTACGTAATTCTGGATCGAACTTCTCGATAGAGTGCCATTCTAAATCCATGTCTAAATCTGTTGAAGATAAATTGTCAGATAACTGTTTAGCAGCAGTGGTAAAAGTAATATGACCGTTTCTAATTTGATTAGATATATCTTTAAGTTGAGAAAGAATTTGATGGTGAGTCATGAGTATTGAAGGACGTAATACAATATGGCGTACTTGCACTTCCGTAATATTAACTTTTGGCTCACCGCCATAAATATCATTTACTTTAAGAATATGAAATCCAACACCGGAACGAATTGGACCAATTAAATTACCTTTTTGAGCATGTTCTAAATAGGTTACAAACAATGATGGCAGTTCTTCTAACTTATTCCAGCCTATATAGCCACTTTGTAGTGCTTGTTTATCGGCAGAATAAGACATTGCTAATTTACCGAAATCTTCGCCGTTTTTATGCTGCGCTATCAAACAATCAACTTGTAATTTTGCTTTTTCTATCTGATCTTGAGACGAATTTTCAGGCAATGGAATAAAAATATGACTTAAATTAAATTCAGTACTAGCATGTGTCTTTTTGGTAATTTGTTTTACCAGAGAATCTACTTCTTGTGGCATGATAGCAATACGACTACTAACTTTATCGTTTCGTATTTTAGCAATTAAAATCTCTTTACGAATTTGTGATCGATATGTTTCATATTCTATGCCTTCACAAGCTAAGCGGTTATGTAGTTGATCAAGACTCATATTATGTTGAGCAGCAATATTATTGATAACCTGATCTAGCTGTTGATCGCTGATACTAATGTCAGCATATTCAACCATTTGTAAAAGAAGTTGATCCATAATCAACTGATTGATAATTTGGCGACGTAGCTGTATATCATCTGGCATTTGATGACTTTTTTGTTGGAATTCATGTTTTACTATGTTAAACATCTTTTTAACATCACTTTCCAGAATAATATTGTTATTTACTATAACAACTATTTTGTCCAAAACTAATGGCGCTGCAATGACAGCTTGGACAACTAGGATAAATCCGAAGATACATTTTTTAAATTTATTCATATCTGTTATAAATAATACACAAAATTTTAGTCTATTCTTACCTAAATCTTAAAATTGAAGAGCACATTGATAAGGTAATATATCGGTATTTAGAATACTATCTGATGTTAAGTCAGGTATTTTTGTCAAACCACGCAGTTCAATCTTAAATGATGCTCTGTTCTTATATTTATAAGAATTACCAGTATATTTCCATTTAGCAAGCTGTCGTTCATAACCAAAATTTATCGACCAACAGCAGGTTCTGTATTGTAAGTTAATGAGTTGTTCTACTAGTTGTTTGGCTTTATTATCATAATAACATACATTTGCTAGAGACCAATGATTAGACAAGGGCCAGATACTAGTAATTCCAAACTGATCTATGCCTTGTCGATAACCATTATGCATAGCTTCGGATAATATTTGATGAATATATTGTGAACTGGCATAGCGGTAATTAAATTGAATGATGTGACTTTCATCTTTTCTATATTCTAACATTGCGTAGCCGATAAGCATATTACGATTACGCACATTATACTGCAAATTGCTACGTATCCCACATCGATTATTAATATGCAGGTAACTTTTTTCTGTCCATAGCATCATATTATTAATATTATTATATTGATTCCAGGACTTTATAATATGACAATTACCGGTCTTAAAAATATCGTGGTCTAAACCAATAGATATTTTAAATTTTTCAATATTTTGATTGTCATAAATTCGTGTGGTTACACCACTAGATAGTGTAGAGAAAGGTATAATATGGCTTAATTTGGTACTATAAAATCGATTGTATAAGGACTTATAGTAATCAGTTTGTAAATTAACAAAATTATAAGGGTTGGAAATATTTCGATTTTGAAAAAAAACATACATAGATTGCCCCCATGGTTCTAAAGTTTGTCTGTATCCTTGGAGATAACCTGTATCTATATTACGTTCAAAGATTATTTGACCATCAGTTTTTAACATTGGTAAAATATAGTTAATTGGCTGCATAATATGGTGATGTTTTTTAGTGGTATTGTGATAATTATCTATATGCTTATGATGGCAATAATGTGCCGCTATTACTTTTGCTTCAGTGTTTAAATGACCCCAATGATTAGCTAATGGTAGCCTTATTTCTGGTTCAATATATAATTGGACGGATAGCGGCACATTATTATTTAAGCTATTAAATTTAGTAATTTGATTTAATACTTTTATATCAAAAGGACCAAGATAATTTTTGTAGTAAATAACATCGAGTTGTTGGACAGAATGATAGGAATTAATTTTACTAGCATTTAGTGTTTGGAATTGTTTGCACGACAGAACAGTATCCCAATGTTTATTGGAATAACCAAAAATTAATTTTTGTATAATATATTCGTCAATATTTGTATATTTAACATTGAGATCATTAAAGTCACTGAATTGGCTAAGTTTAGTGTAATTAACATTAATACGCCAAACTTTATTTACGATGCCATCATGTTTCCAATGGAACAACCAGTGATTGTGATCATCACTATGATATCTGCGATAAATTTTCTTATTAGGTAACCAGTTAAATTTCACTAATCCTTTACTTGGCATAATTACGTAATGTAATGTATTGGCAAGTTTTATGCCATGTTTGATCATATACGTTGGTATAATCATAGAATTATAGTGAGGTGATAAATTAAAATAATATGGGGTACTAAATTCAAAACCATTTTCACTTCTATACTTCATAGAAGGACTTAAAAAACCAGATCGGCGAGTTTCTCCTATAGGTATTTTTAAATATGGAATATAGAAAACTGATATTTTTCCAATTTTAAATCGTGCGTTCCAGAGTTTGATGCTTTGATCTTGACGATCATGAATTATTTTGGAGCCTACTAAACTCCAACCTTTATCATTTGGTAGACAAGAAGTAAAAGTGCCTTTTTTAAGAATTATATAGCGCTTATTGTCACGTTGCTCTATAATTTTGGCACTTCCACGACCTTGACGTCCTATTAGTTGATAATGACCTTGATAAATATCAAAATCCTTATTATTGAGATTTAACCAGGCTTTAGAACCTTGAAAAAAAATTTCATTGCTGAAATAACTAATATTTCCTATAGCATTTATAGTGCCTAGTATTTTACCGTTAGCGTCTTGTTGCTGATGTAGTAATACTTGATCAGATTTTAATATACTGTTTCCATGTTGAATGTTAACATTGCCGGAAAATATTGATTTCTCTGGATAAGTGATCTGAATTTTGTCAGCTTGAATGTACATTGGCAAAGCATTAAGATCATTGTTAATTAAAGGATCAGAGTACGTTGAGCTATCCGTTAAACGTTGATTCGTTACATTAGCCAGTGTGTGTTGGCTGAACAATGTATACCAAATCAGACTGGTTAAGGGTGTAGAAAAACATTTTTTCATAATTTTATTTAGGTATTTTCTATGATTTGAAAATTTATCATAGAAGGTAATTAAAATCATAATATCTAACCAAATGTATTATAGAGGTGTTGATACTCGTGGTCTAAGCACATAAAATATATGCATTATTTCAAATATTTGTCCAGCAACTTTTGTCGAATGAAATATTCCGATGAATTTTTCGTTCGAACTATTTAAGTTGTGTGCTAGAGTATATACTTAGCATAGAACTCGATATCTTTATAAATAATCTAAAAATATTTAGAGTAATTTAATCGCATGAAATAAAGATTTTATTATCTAGTTTTACAAAGGAAATTAATGGAAATTGACAACGTATATATTAAAATAAATGGTATTTACCATAATTAAATACTTTTTTATACAAGAAAATTATATTCTTATATACACCCTTTAAATAAAATTCACTAAATTTATTTTAATAATTTTTGTCTTTTAAATTTAAAATTTAAAAATATTTTTTTGTTCTTTTAAATTTTAACTCTAAATTTAGACAATTTTATTTTTATTTTCAATATTTTAATAAAATTTCGTATTTTGATTTTAAATACTGAGCATGTAGGAGTATTATAAGATAATACATAGTGTTTAAAAAATAATTTTTTATAAAGGCTAGTAAAAATGATGTTTTAAAAATTTAAAAATTTTCGAAAATTGTAATATATTTATTGAAGTCACCGGATGCTATAATACTGTAAGTATAGTCTTATACTATAAGACACAATATGAAAAGCATTGTTTAAATTAATTAATAAACACATTACTTGACACGGATATAGTTAAAAAGATTTAAACAATTTTATTAGTGCTAATTATTAATAAATTGACTATTATCATATATATGTAAAATTTTAGTAGTATGTAAATTTAATTATTAATTTTGATTAATATGAACAGAATTAGATAAGTAAGAAACACTGTTTATTTTTTTATATAACTTTCTAATTTCACTCTGCTAGATTAGTTATAATTTAAGATTGTCTATGATAGATATTTTCTAAAAGTAAAAAGATATATTTTATAAAAATTTTATAAAATATGCTTTTCTTTATGTATTAATGTCATAGAAAGCGATATTAATTTATATAACATTATGAATACATATAATTACCTTTAATCCAATAATTGAAAATATTTAAACCGCGATATGAGCATTATGTTATTATATATCCTATATAATAATAAAATAAAAACATTGATAGTAAAATAATTGTAAAATTAATTAATCATATTTGCATATAATTTAGTATGTCGGATATTAGTCCAGAACTAATGAATCAAACAGCGATCAACTTAAAACATTTTAAAGTGATCTTTGAAAGAATTTAGGTCTAGAAATACATAATCAGTAAAGTAACAAGTTCGTAATAACATATACATTATGTTCTGTAGTGTTTATTATCACAGTTATTTTCCTATTCAAAAAAATATTATAAAGCATATTACAATACAATATAATTCAATTAAAGGTTAGAACATATTTAATAATCATTAACTCAATATATGAAGCCTATTTAATATAATAAATTCAGATTAACAAACACGTTATATATTTTATTTTAAAAAACATCAATGCAAGTAATATTAATAGATATTAAATTAATTTGGTACTATCACAATAGCGTTATCATTTTATAATATTAGTATAAAGTCAAATTTTGGATTAGATTAGACTTCTTTAATTGAAATGTAATATAATGGGAAATAACAGTCTCAGTCTATAATATTAAGTATAAAAATATTTTATTAACATTAAGGCAATAAAATTAGCGGTTTTTAATTAAACTTTCGTAAATATAAATTTACTAATAATATAGTAATTATAAGTAATCTTTGATTATATATAAACGTCATATGACGAAATGCTTAATATGATATGATATGTATATATCAGGTAGCTAAATTTATAATATAAAACATTGATAATAAGCAATCTATTAGATCTAATTTCATGATAGAGTCATTATGCCTCGATAATTATATATTTACTAAATAATTTTTTACATGTATATTTTTTTAATTAAAATTAATTGAATATATTACTTCAATAACGTAACGTTTCTAATTAAAAAATTAGTTGAAGATATACCTGAAAACAGGTATCATTGACACACATCAATGATTCTTAATTATCTAGTTAGACTGATTCATATAAATATAAAGATTATATAGTACTTACATTAATACGTATTGACACCTTACGATCATAAATAAAGATAAATTAAATATTTTACTAATTGCATAATGCACAACACGATTATTAATCGTGATAAAAAGCTGCCATGTTACATAACATGCTATGCCTATATTTATTACTGATATTGATATCATTCAGATTAAGTATTTCTATCAATATAAATACTCGTTAACTATATTCAATAAATTCAATAAAATTAATTTTTATTGAAGTAATAATGGAGTGTATCTTTTTAAAAGTATGTATCTTATCAATTTTAATGATAAATAGGTAAAGATTATCACCGGATGATTAATTGAATTATTATGATATTGCAATGTATCATCACATCTTATTTAAGATGTTTTTTTGAATATTCAATATCTTCAATCTATATTCTATATTAATAATTGTTGTCATGTTTAACCATGATCATAGAATCTGTAAAAAATTTTTGCATATAAACTATTTTTAACAACGATAATATATGAAATATGTGACATAAACGTAATATATAGTAATACTGATCCTACTATTAAATAGTCTATTAACTATAGAAGAAAATTACCATATTTTTTAATAAATTGTTTTTGTTATAGCGTGTAATAAACAGATATATCAACAAATACCATTATATATGGAAAATACAGAAAATTTACATTTTGATGACATGATTATGTCATTGTTATCCTGTTCTTTACTATTCGACTATAAATACCGACGATATTAGATCAAACCTAAAGTTACTTTTTTTAAAGTTACTTTTTTTAAAGTTTAAGGTATTGCTTTTTATAAAGGAACTTGTCTAAATTATGTAGAAACGTGCCTTATTAAAAAAGCAACTAGTATCTTTTTTACTGTTGTCATAATATAACTGTAGTGTTTTGATCAATGTTTTTAAAGAAGATTTATTTATCTTTATAAATTTATATATATTAAAAATATACGATCATTTAGATTAAGATATAAACACGTTTAATAATTTTATTGTGTATTTCAGCTATGTTTATCATTGATTTGACCCTTAAATTATACATATAATCGTCGTAATATATTAAACTGAAAATCAAAAAATTAACATATTATTATTTTAGATATAATAGAAATATTCCAATAATGTACTAAAAGGTAAGAAAACATGAAATTACTTCAAAAATATGGCATAACTTTAAATATTTTCCGATTTATGTAAATCAAAACAGATAGAAATAAATCGAGTAACGAAAATAATCAATGTCTTTCGAAGAAAGTAATGTCTTTCAAAAATGAGTAACGTATGGAAATTATTACTGTTATGAAAAAATTAAAAATAAAATTGGCTTGGCAAATTATTGTTGCATTAATCTTAGGTATTTTACTTGGGGCATTATTACATAATCAAGAAACATCGCGTGATTGGATGATTACTAATTTTCTCTCACCAGCTGGTGACATTTTCATCCGCATGATCAAAATGATTGTGGTACCTATTGTAATTACTACATTAGTAGTAGGCATTGCAAGTATTGGCGATGCTAAAACTCTCGGAAGTATAGGATTGAAGACCATTCTTTATTTCGAATTCATTACTACATTATCAATTCTTCTAGGTATTACCCTTGCTAATATATTTCGTCCAGGTTATGGAATCGATATGTCAACGCTAGCCATGGTAGATATTTCACAATATAAACAGACTGCACTTGAAGTGCAATTTGGAGATCATAGTCTAATAGGGACTATTCTATCGCTTATTCCATCTAATATTTTTTCTGCGATGGCTGCAGGAGATATGTTACCAATTATCTTTTTTTCTGTTCTATTTGGTTTGGGTTTATCATCATTACCATGCGATACTCGTGCTCCATTATTAGCCTTCTTTAAGGCAACAGCAGATACTATGTTCAAAGTAACACATATGCTAATGCGCTATGCTCCAGTAGGAGTTTTTGCACTTCTTTCAGTTACTGTAGCTACTTTTGGCTTTTCATCGCTTTTGCCGTTAGCCAAGCTTTTGATTTTAGTATACAGTGCCATTATCTTTTTTGCTTTGGTAATTTTAGGCGCCGTTGCACGAGTGTGCGGACTACGTATTGTAACCTTAATTTACATTTTAAAAGAAGAACTAATTTTAGCTTTTTCTACTGCTAGTTCAGAAAGTGTATTACCACGTATCATTGAGAAAATGGAAGCATATGGAGCACCGGCAGCAATTACCGGATTTGTTGTTCCTACTGGATATTCATTTAATTTAGATGGCTCAACTCTATATCAGAGTATTGCTGCGATTTTTATTGCGCAGCTTTATGGTATTAATTTATCTCTTAGTCAGGAAGTAGTACTGGTATTAACGTTGATGGTTACTTCCAAAGGTATTGCAGGCGTACCGGGAGTATCCTTTGTTGTGCTGTTAGCAACGCTTGGTAGCGTTGGTATTCCTTTAGAAGGTTTAGCATTTATAGCAGGTATTGACCGTATTCTAGACATGGCTCGTACAGCACTTAATGTAGTTGGCAATGCGTTGGCAGTGCTTGTGATTGCTAAATGGGAAAATCAGTACAATAAAGAACAAGGACTTGCATATGAGAAAAAAATTCTCGCCAATAAAGATTAATTTAGTCTAAAGCTATTATTTAAATAAAATTTAAATATATAAGAATGGTTAAAAACAAGTAGATGGTACATATTAAACATGTTTAATATATATTAACTCGCATGCATCAATGCCATTAAAAAAATTTTTCTAAAATCACTATACATCATTTTTTGTGTATTAAACTTAGTAATGGATTGCACATTATAGACATAATTTTATATTAATACTAAAATTATCAAAATCATTAGCTGGTTTCATAACGTTTTTTTTAGTGATTCTATTTTGTAGATACGTCACATTTAAAAAATTATATTTTTAGAACAATGTTAAAACTTAATGTCAATTATTCTGAATTATAATTCATTTAATTACTATATTCATCTGAATATAAGCAGATATCCGTTCATCAAATAAGAATATTTATTTTTCTTGAAGATTGTTTGTCATTTTTTTATTGGTTATGCTCATACGATAGTGATTTAATAATTATTTATAGTTAAATATTATTAATTTTTCTAATTAGCATAAGTGTGTTCTTGGTAACTAGAGCTACGAGTTGAAAATTAAATATTATAAATTAACCTAATTGCTAATAAATACATTTAAATAATGTTTACTTCACGATATGACAAAATAACTTAAAAAATAATATGTAGATATTATTAATTAATAGAAGGATACTACTACCCTAGTGCTGGTTACCATACTTTTCATGGTATAACATACATCGTATGTAGGTATTATTATGCACTACTAATTTAACAATATAGTTAACCAAATTTTTCTTTATCTGAAAATTATGCATTTTTTAAAAAACATCACATATTTATGTTTTAATAATCAAATTTTGTTAAATTATACATAGAAACTAATTCTCTACGATAATAAAATTGAGGAGAGCATGCCATGTTGGAAAAATACCGTAAGCATGTTACTCAACGTATTGCACAAGGTATTGTCCCTAAACCTCTCGATGCTATACAAATGATGTCTTTAGTGAAGTTATTAGAAATGCCACCAGACGGTGAGAAGGACTATTTATTACATTTATTAACGTATCGTGTACCACCGGGAGTAGATGAAGCAGCTTATATTAAAGCTAGTTTTTTAGCAGCTATTATTCAAGGAAAAGCACATTCTTTATTAGTAACAAAAGAAAAAGCTACTGAATTACTCGGTACCATGCAAGGTGGATATAATGTTGCACCTTTAATAGAAGTATTAGATAATGAGCAATTGGCTCCTATTGCCGCTCGTAAGCTGAAAAATATATTACTCATATTTGATTATTTTTACGATATTGAAGAAAAAGCTAAAGCTGGTAATCTATATGCTAAAGAAATCATATCTTCTTGGGCTGAAGCAGAGTGGTTTTCGTCCCGTCCATCATTATCAGAAAAAATTACTGTTACTGTTTTTAAAGTTGTCGGTGAAACAAATACTGATGATCTTTCCCCAGCGACTGATGCTTGGTCTCGTCCAGATATTCCATTGCATGCATTAGCAATGCTTAAAAATACTCGTGACGGTATTTTTCCAGATAAACCAGGAATTATTGGTCCTATAAAGCAAATAGAAACGTTGAAAAAAATAGGATTTCCACTGGTTTATGTCGGAGATATCATTGGTACAGGTTCTTCAAGAAAATCTGCGACTAATTCCCTACTTTGGTTCATGGGAAATGATATTCCCTATGTACCAAACAAACGTAGTGGTGGGATTGTATTAGGCAGTAAAATAGCACCAATTTTTTTTAATACTATGGAAGATGCTGGCGCATTGCCAATAGAAGTAGATGTCTCTAATTTTGAGATGGGCTCTGTCATTGACATTTATCCATTTTTAGGAAAGATATACGATCACAATCGTAACAAACTACTTGCTACTTTTTCTTTGAAAACCAATGTTCTTATAGATGAAGTGCGCGCTGGTGGCCGTATTTTACTAATCATTGGTCGAAATTTGACTGAACGTGCGAGAAGATCTCTAAAATTACCATTTTTAACAACCAGTTTTCAACGCTCTCGAAACATTATTTTTAATAATACAGGCTATACTTTAGCACAAAAAATAGTTGGTCGAGCCTGCGGTGTAAAAGGCATTAGTCCAGGTCAGTATTGTGAACCCAAAATAACTTCTATAGGATCTCAAGATACTACCGGTCCAATGACAAGAGATGAACTTAAAGATTTGGCATGCTTAGGATTTTCCGCTGATCTAGTAATGCAGTCTTTCTGTCACACTGCTGCTTATCCGAAGCCTGTAGATATAGAGCTTCATCATACTTTGCCGGATTTTATTATAAATCGTGGTGGAATTTCTCTACGTCCAGGTGACGGAATCATACATTCTTGGCTAAATCGTATGTTATTACCAGATACCGTTGGCACAGGCGGTGATTCTCATACTCGGTTTCCAATTGGCATTTCATTTCCGGCAGGCTCTGGCTTAGTAGCCTTTTCTGCTACTACTGGAGTAATGCCGTTAGATATGCCAGAATCAGTTTTGGTTCGTTTCAAAGGAAATATGTTACCTGGAATTACTTTACGTGATTTAGTACATGCAATTCCGTATTATGCAATTAAACAAGGTCTTCTGACAGTAGAAAAAATAAATAAACGAAATATTTTCTCTGGTCGAATTTTAGAAATAGAAGGATTACCAGAATTGAAAATAGAACAAGCCTTTGAATTAGCAGATGCTTCAGCGGAACGTTCTGCTGCAGGTTGTACTATAAAACTTAATTCAACACCAATTATTGAATACATGAAGTCCAATATTGTGCTGTTAAAATGGATGATTTCAGAAAAGTACGAAGATCGTCGTACCATAGAACGAAGAATCAAAGAAATGTATAATTGGTTGTCTAGTCCGTCGTTGCTAGAAGCAGATACAAATGCTGAATATGTGGAAATAATTGAGATTGACCTAGCTAAAATTTGTGAACCAATTTTATGTGCACCGAATGATCCTGATGATGCTCGTATGTTATCAGAACTTGAAAATATTAAAGTTGATGAAATTTTTATTGGATCTTGCATGACTAATATAGGTCATTTCAGAGCAGCGGGTAAACTTTTAAAAAATCATAAGGGTTCACTATTAACTCGACTTTGGATGGCACCACCAACTAAAATGGATGCCCTGCAGTTAATTAAAGAAGGCTATTATAGCATTTTTAATCAGAACAATGTACGAATGGAAATTCCTGGTTGTTCATTATGTATGGGAAACCAAGCACGAGTTACTGATAACGCAACAGTAATATCTACTTCTACCCGTAACTTTCCTAACCGTATGGGTCATGGTGCTAATGTCTATCTAGCTTCTGCAGAATTAGCAGCTATTACAGCATTATTGGGTCGCTTGCCTACTGTAAAAGAGTATCTACTACAAATGATGATGCTAGCCAACACAGAAACAACTTTAGATACTTATCGTTATTTAAATTTTGATACGCTAAATGAATACACGCATAAAGCTAATCAAGTGATTTTTCAAACTGCCATTATTTAAAATTAGCTAAGTAAAAATAAATCAGTATAATTTATTTTTACAAATTCTATCAACAAAGAGATATAAAGAAAGAAAATGACGGTGCGGACGGGGTTCGAACCCGCGACCACCGACGTGACAGGCCGGCATTCTAACCAGCTGAACTACCGCACCATTTTTTTAAAAATCTTTTAAGATCTTATCTTGAGATAGAATATTTATTGATTAATATAATCAACCTACTACCAAATACATAAATTTGAAAAAGTTTTTAAATATTTTATGGCTCTTATCTTAAGTTTTAATCTTTAACTATAATGAGTGACCTGGCAGTGTCCTACTCTCACATAGGGAAACCCTACACTACCATCGGCGCTACGATATTTTACTTCTGAGTTCGGAATGGAATCAGGTAGGTCTACCGTGCTATTGCCGCCAGGAAAATTTGTTCATTAAATGTACAATATTAACATGTTATATATTTTTTTAAAATATATGCGAATATTGATTTAATGTTTGATATCAAACATGTATAAATATATACATACATAATGTCAATGTAAATTTAAAATTTACATTGATGTCTTTTAAACAGCTTAAGTGTTGTGAAGTTAAGCCTCACGGGTCATTAGTATTGGTTAGCTCAACACCTCACAGTGCTTACACACCCAACCTATCAACGTCATCGTCTTTAACGTCCCTTTAGGAAGCTTATAGCCTCAGGGAAGATTCATCTTGAGGCAAGTTTCCCACTTAGATGCTTTCAGCGGTTATCTTTCCCGTACTTAGCTACCGGGCAATGCTATTGGCATAACAACCCGAACACCAGAGGTACGTCCACTCCGGTCCTCTCGTACTAGGAGCAGCCCCTCTCAATCTTCCAACGCCCACGGTAGATAGGGACCGAACTGTCTCACGACGTTCTAAACCCAGCTCGCGTACCACTTTAAATGGCGAACAGCCATACCCTTGGGACCTGCTGCAGCCCCAGGATGTGATGAGCCGACATCGAGGTGCCAAACACCGCCGTCGATATGAACTCTTGGGCGGTATCAGCCTGTTATCCCCGGAGTACCTTTTATTCGTTGAGCGATGGCCCTTCCATGCAGAACCACCGGATCACTAAGACCTGCTTTCGCATCTGCTCGAGCCGTCACTCTCGCAGTCAAGCTAGCTTATGCCTTTGCACTAACCTCACGATATCCGACCGTGATTAGCTAACCTTTGTGCTCCTCCGTTACATTTTGGGAGGAGACCGCCCCAGTCAAACTACCCACCAGACAGTGTCTTCGATCCGGATAACGGACCAGAGTTAGAGTATCAAATATTAAAGGGTGGTATTTCAAGGATGGCTCCATATAGGCTAGCGCTTACACTTCATAGCCTCCCACCTATCCTACACATTAAGATTCAATATTCAGTGTCAAGCTATAGTAAAGGTTCACGGGGTCTTTCCGTCTTACCGCGGGTACACCGCATCTTCACGGCGAATTCAATTTCACTGAGTCTCGGGTGGAGACAGCCTAGCCATCATTACGCCATTCGTGCAGGTCGGAACTTACCCGACAAGGAATTTCGCTACCTTAGGACCGTTATAGTTACGGCCGCCGTTTACCGGGGCTTCGGTCAAGAGCTTTTCCTTAACGGATAACCCCATCACTTAACCTTCCGGCACCGGGCAGGCGTCACACCGTATACGTCCACTCACGTGTTTGCACAGTGCTGTGTTTTTAATAAACAGTTGCAGCCAGCTGGTATCTTCGACTGGTTTCAGCTCGAGGAGCAAGTCCTTTCACCTAATACCAGCGTGCCTTCTCCCGAAGTTACGGCACCATTTTGCCTAGTTCCTTCACCCGAGTTCTCTCAAGCGCCTGAGTATTCTCTACCTAACTACCTGTGTCGGTTTGGGGTACGATTCAATATGATCTGAAGCTTAGAGGCTTTTCTTGTAAGCGTAGCATCAATTCCTTCATTACCGTAATAATTCCTTATCACGCCTCAATGTTAAGAAAGAACGGATTTGCCTATTCTTTCCATCTTCACGCTTAAACCGAGACAACCGTCCCTCGGCGAACCTAGCTTTCTTCGTTCCCCCTTCGCAATCATATTGAGTACAGGAATATTAACCTGTTGTTCATCGACTACGCTTTTCAGCCTCGCCTTAGAGGTCGACTCACCCTGCTTCGATTAACGTTGAACAGGAACCCTTAGTCTTTTGGCGAGCAGGTTTTTCACCTGCTTTATCGTTACTTATGTCAGCATTCGCACTTCTGATACCTCCAATATATTTTACAATATATCTTCACAGGCTTACAGAACGCTCCCCTACCCAACAAATACGTAAATATTGTTGCCGCAGCTTCGGTGCATAGTTTAAGCCCCGTTAAATCTTCCGCGCAGGCTGACTCGATCAGTGAGCTATTACGCTTTCTTTAAATGATGGCTGCTTCTAAGCCAACATCCTGGCTGTCTAGGCCTTCCCACATCGTTTCCCACTTAACTATGACTTGGGGACCTTAGCTGGCGGTCTGGGTTGTTTCCCTTTTCACGACGGACGTTAGCACCCGCCGTGTGTCTCCCATGATAACATTCTACGGTATTCGGAGTTTGTGTCGGATTGATAATCCGGGATGGACCTCTAACCGAAACAGTGCTCTACCCCCATAGATGAATTCATGAGGCGCTACCTAAATAGCTTTCGGGGAGAACCAGCTATCTCCCAGTTTGATTGGCCTTTCACCCCTAGCCACAAGTCATCCGCTAATTTTTCAACATTAGTCGGTTCGGTCCTCCAATTAGTTTTATCTAACCTTCAACCTGCTCATGGCTAGATCACTGGGTTTCGGGTCTATATCCTGCAACTAAGCGCCCAATTTAAGACTCGGTTTCCCTACGGCTCCCCTATTCGGTTAACCTTGCTACAGAATAATAAGTCGCTGACCCATTATACAAAAGGTACGCAGTCACATTTTAAAAAATGCTCCTACTGCTTGTACGTACACGGTTTCAGATTCTATTTCACTCCCCTTGCCGGGGTTCTTTTCACCTTTCCCTCACGGTACTGGTTCACTATCGGTCAATCAGGAGTATTTAGCCTTGGAGGATGGTCCCCCCATCTTCAGACAAGATATCACGTGTCTCGTCCTACTCGTTGAACCTACAACTGACTTATTTTCGGATACGGGGCTATCACCCTTTTTTGCCAAATTTTCCAATTTGTTCTCCTAATATATCAATTGATATATGGCTCTCGGGCTGTTCCCCTTTCACTCGCCGCTACTTAGGGAATCTCAATTGATTTCTTTTCCTCAAGGTACTAAGATGTTTCAGTTCCCTTGGTTTTCCTCGTTAAGCTATTGATTGACTTAACGATGATGCAACGCATTGCATCGGGTTTCCCCATTCGGATATCGTCGGCTTATAACGTTTCATATCGACTGACCGACGCTTTTCGCAGATTAGCACGTCCTTCATCGCCTCTGATTGCCTAGGCATCCACCGTGTACGCTTTTTCACTTAACTCCACAACCTTGAGCTGTCTATTATCGAATAATAGTAAAAACTATAGACTAAAGATTTGATAAAAAATCCTATAAATTTCAATATTTTTCAAATTGTTAAAGAACGACATTATATTTCTTGTATAATGTTAATTTGATGGAGCTAAGCGGGATCGAACCGCTAGCCTCCTGCGTGCAAAACAGGTGCTCTCCCAATTGAGCTATAGCCCCTCTATCATTGCAAAAAATTCGATTATTGATTTAAATCATATCAACATAAAAATGAAACTACATTATTATTTATTAACTTATATAAGATAATATACGCAGTAATATTTTTTATTTTAAAAATGAGAAATAAGATTCAATATATTGAATTTTTCAAAACAACTATTATATGTATAAACAATACCAATAAGATAAAAAGCTTTTGGTAGGCCTGAGTGGATTTGAACCACCGACCTCACCCTTATCAGGGGTGTGCTCTAACCATCTGAGCTACAAGCCTATAAAGGTTTTTATATATAGTCATATCAAGTAATTTGTGTGGACACATCATCTCGACATATCTCTAGTAAGGAGGTGATCCAACCGCAGGTTCCCCTACGGTTACCTTGTTACGACTTCACCCCAGTCATGAATCACAAAGTGGTAAGCGCCCTCCAATAATGGTTAAGCTACCCACTTCTTTTGCAATCCACTCCCATGGTGTGACGGGCGGTGTGTACAAGGCCCGGGAACGTATTCACCGTGACATTCTGATACACGATTACTAGCGATTCCGACTTCATGGAGTCGAGTTGCAGACTCCAATCCGGACTACGATGTACTTTGATGAGGTTTGCTAGCTCTCGCGAGATTGCTTCTCTTTGTATACACCATTGTAGCACGTGTGTAGCCCTACTCGTAAGGGCCATGATGACTTGACGTCATCCCCACCTTCCTCCAGTTTATCACCGGCAGTCTCCTTTGAGTTCCCGACCGTATCGCTGGCAACAAAGGGCAAGGGTTGCGCTCGTTGCGGGACTTAACCCAACATTTCACAACACGAGCTGACGACAGCCATGCAGCACCTGTCTCAGAGTTCCCGAAGGCACTAAAGCATCTCTGCTAAATTCTCTGGATGTCAAGAGTAGGTAAGGTTCTTCGCGTTGCATCGAATTAAACCACATGCTCCACCGCTTGTGCGGGCCCCCGTCAATTCATTTGAGTTTTAACCTTGCGGTCGTACTCCCCAGGCGGTCGATTTAACGCGTTAGCTTCGAAAGCCATGGCTCAAAGGCTACAACCTTCAAATCGACATCGTTTACAGCATGGACTACCAGGGTATCTAATCCTGTTTGCTCCCCATGCTTTCGTGCCTGAGCGTCAGTTTTCGTCCAGGAGGCCGCCTTCGCCACTGATATTCCTCCAGATCTCTACGCATTTCACCGCTACACCTGGAATTCTACCTCCCTCTACGAAACTCTAGTCTGCCAGTTTCAAATACAGTTCCTAGGTTAAGCCCAGGGATTTCATACCTGACTTAACAGACCGCCTACGCACTCTTTACGCCCAGTAATTCCGATTAACGCTCGCACCCTCCGTATTACCGCGGCTGCTGGCACGGAGTTAGCCGGTGCTTCTTATTGTAGATAGCGTCAATCAAAAACGCTATTAACGTTACTGACTTCTTCTCTACTGAAAGTGCTTTACAACCCGAAGGCCTTCTTCACACACGCGGCATGACTGCATCAGGGTTTCCCCCATTGTGCAATATTCCCCACTGCTGCCTCCCGTAGGAGTCTGGACCGTGTCTCAGTTCCAGTGTGGCTGGCCATCCTCTCAGACCAGCTAGGGATCGTCGCCTAGGTGAGCCATTACCTCACCTACTAGCTAATCCCATCTGAGTTCATCCGATGGTGTGAGGCCTAATACATAGGTCCCTCACTTTGGTCTCACGACATTATGCGGTATTAGCTACCGTTTCCAATAGTTATCCCCCTCCATTGGGCAGATCCCCAGACATTACTCACCCGTGCGCCGCTTGCCGGCAAAAAAGCAAAACTTTTCCCCGTTGCCGCTCGACTTGCATGTGTTAGGTCTGCCGCCAGCGTTCAATCTGAGCTATGATCAAACTCTTCAATTTAAAACAATCTTAATAATATATATTAAAACTAATAATAAGTTTTAATTTTTATCGATATTGTCTCGTTCTGTGTCCACACAGATTACCTGACAGATTTTAAAAGAACATCGGTGCTCGATTAAGATTATGAGCACAACCTATATATAATACATCTTGTTTATTCAGTGTCAAGTTTTTTCATTAATTTCTTTTTTAATTAGATAACTTATTATGAACATTATTAAACAATTAACAGATATTATATATGGAATTTATATAATATACAGTTTTTATGATTAAAATATCTAATAATATTAGATCTATATGACAATTATATAATGTAAATGAGCATATAACATATATTGTAATTATTTACTTATTTTACTTAATCAAATAAATGGAATTAATATCTATCATAGAGTGCCTTATTAAAAGATAAACTTTTATAATAAAAGGAATTTTATTTTCAATAGTTTAGTTTAATCCACTTAAATTTTATTTATTCAGTTAATTGAGTAGCAATTAACGCTATATGCTATTTTTGAAATTAAAATTTCTAATTAAATTAAAATATTATTTTAATTAAAGATTTAAATTTTAGTGAAAATATATCACTAATTTCAAAAGAAATTAATGAAAAAACTTGACACTGAATAAGCAAGATGTATTATATATAGGTTGTGCTCATAATCTTAATCGAGCACCGATGTTCTTTTAAAATCTGTCAGGTAATCTGTGTGGACACAGAACGAGACAATATCGATAAAAATTAAAACTTATTATTAGTTTTAATATATATTATTAAGATTGTTTTAAATTGAAGAGTTTGATCATAGCTCAGATTGAACGCTGGCGGCAGACCTAACACATGCAAGTCGAGCGGCAACGGGGAAAAGTTTTGCTTTTTTGCCGGCAAGCGGCGCACGGGTGAGTAATGTCTGGGGATCTGCCCAATGGAGGGGGATAACTATTGGAAACGGTAGCTAATACCGCATAATGTCGTGAGACCAAAGTGAGGGACCTATGTATTAGGCCTCACACCATCGGATGAACTCAGATGGGATTAGCTAGTAGGTGAGGTAATGGCTCACCTAGGCGACGATCCCTAGCTGGTCTGAGAGGATGGCCAGCCACACTGGAACTGAGACACGGTCCAGACTCCTACGGGAGGCAGCAGTGGGGAATATTGCACAATGGGGGAAACCCTGATGCAGTCATGCCGCGTGTGTGAAGAAGGCCTTCGGGTTGTAAAGCACTTTCAGTAGAGAAGAAGTCAGTAACGTTAATAGCGTTTTTGATTGACGCTATCTACAATAAGAAGCACCGGCTAACTCCGTGCCAGCAGCCGCGGTAATACGGAGGGTGCGAGCGTTAATCGGAATTACTGGGCGTAAAGAGTGCGTAGGCGGTCTGTTAAGTCAGGTATGAAATCCCTGGGCTTAACCTAGGAACTGTATTTGAAACTGGCAGACTAGAGTTTCGTAGAGGGAGGTAGAATTCCAGGTGTAGCGGTGAAATGCGTAGAGATCTGGAGGAATATCAGTGGCGAAGGCGGCCTCCTGGACGAAAACTGACGCTCAGGCACGAAAGCATGGGGAGCAAACAGGATTAGATACCCTGGTAGTCCATGCTGTAAACGATGTCGATTTGAAGGTTGTAGCCTTTGAGCCATGGCTTTCGAAGCTAACGCGTTAAATCGACCGCCTGGGGAGTACGACCGCAAGGTTAAAACTCAAATGAATTGACGGGGGCCCGCACAAGCGGTGGAGCATGTGGTTTAATTCGATGCAACGCGAAGAACCTTACCTACTCTTGACATCCAGAGAATTTAGCAGAGATGCTTTAGTGCCTTCGGGAACTCTGAGACAGGTGCTGCATGGCTGTCGTCAGCTCGTGTTGTGAAATGTTGGGTTAAGTCCCGCAACGAGCGCAACCCTTGCCCTTTGTTGCCAGCGATACGGTCGGGAACTCAAAGGAGACTGCCGGTGATAAACTGGAGGAAGGTGGGGATGACGTCAAGTCATCATGGCCCTTACGAGTAGGGCTACACACGTGCTACAATGGTGTATACAAAGAGAAGCAATCTCGCGAGAGCTAGCAAACCTCATCAAAGTACATCGTAGTCCGGATTGGAGTCTGCAACTCGACTCCATGAAGTCGGAATCGCTAGTAATCGTGTATCAGAATGTCACGGTGAATACGTTCCCGGGCCTTGTACACACCGCCCGTCACACCATGGGAGTGGATTGCAAAAGAAGTGGGTAGCTTAACCATTATTGGAGGGCGCTTACCACTTTGTGATTCATGACTGGGGTGAAGTCGTAACAAGGTAACCGTAGGGGAACCTGCGGTTGGATCACCTCCTTACTAGAGATATGTCGAGATGATGTGTCCACACAAATTACTTGATATGACTATATATAAAAACCTTTATAGGCTTGTAGCTCAGATGGTTAGAGCACACCCCTGATAAGGGTGAGGTCGGTGGTTCAAATCCACTCAGGCCTACCAAAAGCTTTTTATCTTATTGGTATTGTTTATACATATAATAGTTGTTTTGAAAAATTCAATATATTGAATCTTATTTCTCATTTTTAAAATAAAAAATATTACTGCGTATATTATCTTATATAAGTTAATAAATAATAATGTAGTTTCATTTTTATGTTGATATGATTTAAATCAATAATCGAATTTTTTGCAATGATAGAGGGGCTATAGCTCAATTGGGAGAGCACCTGTTTTGCACGCAGGAGGCTAGCGGTTCGATCCCGCTTAGCTCCATCAAATTAACATTATACAAGAAATATAATGTCGTTCTTTAACAATTTGAAAAATATTGAAATTTATAGGATTTTTTATCAAATCTTTAGTCTATAGTTTTTACTATTATTCGATAATAGACAGCTCAAGGTTGTGGAGTTAAGTGAAAAAGCGTACACGGTGGATGCCTAGGCAATCAGAGGCGATGAAGGACGTGCTAATCTGCGAAAAGCGTCGGTCAGTCGATATGAAACGTTATAAGCCGACGATATCCGAATGGGGAAACCCGATGCAATGCGTTGCATCATCGTTAAGTCAATCAATAGCTTAACGAGGAAAACCAAGGGAACTGAAACATCTTAGTACCTTGAGGAAAAGAAATCAATTGAGATTCCCTAAGTAGCGGCGAGTGAAAGGGGAACAGCCCGAGAGCCATATATCAATTGATATATTAGGAGAACAAATTGGAAAATTTGGCAAAAAAGGGTGATAGCCCCGTATCCGAAAATAAGTCAGTTGTAGGTTCAACGAGTAGGACGAGACACGTGATATCTTGTCTGAAGATGGGGGGACCATCCTCCAAGGCTAAATACTCCTGATTGACCGATAGTGAACCAGTACCGTGAGGGAAAGGTGAAAAGAACCCCGGCAAGGGGAGTGAAATAGAATCTGAAACCGTGTACGTACAAGCAGTAGGAGCATTTTTTAAAATGTGACTGCGTACCTTTTGTATAATGGGTCAGCGACTTATTATTCTGTAGCAAGGTTAACCGAATAGGGGAGCCGTAGGGAAACCGAGTCTTAAATTGGGCGCTTAGTTGCAGGATATAGACCCGAAACCCAGTGATCTAGCCATGAGCAGGTTGAAGGTTAGATAAAACTAATTGGAGGACCGAACCGACTAATGTTGAAAAATTAGCGGATGACTTGTGGCTAGGGGTGAAAGGCCAATCAAACTGGGAGATAGCTGGTTCTCCCCGAAAGCTATTTAGGTAGCGCCTCATGAATTCATCTATGGGGGTAGAGCACTGTTTCGGTTAGAGGTCCATCCCGGATTATCAATCCGACACAAACTCCGAATACCGTAGAATGTTATCATGGGAGACACACGGCGGGTGCTAACGTCCGTCGTGAAAAGGGAAACAACCCAGACCGCCAGCTAAGGTCCCCAAGTCATAGTTAAGTGGGAAACGATGTGGGAAGGCCTAGACAGCCAGGATGTTGGCTTAGAAGCAGCCATCATTTAAAGAAAGCGTAATAGCTCACTGATCGAGTCAGCCTGCGCGGAAGATTTAACGGGGCTTAAACTATGCACCGAAGCTGCGGCAACAATATTTACGTATTTGTTGGGTAGGGGAGCGTTCTGTAAGCCTGTGAAGATATATTGTAAAATATATTGGAGGTATCAGAAGTGCGAATGCTGACATAAGTAACGATAAAGCAGGTGAAAAACCTGCTCGCCAAAAGACTAAGGGTTCCTGTTCAACGTTAATCGAAGCAGGGTGAGTCGACCTCTAAGGCGAGGCTGAAAAGCGTAGTCGATGAACAACAGGTTAATATTCCTGTACTCAATATGATTGCGAAGGGGGAACGAAGAAAGCTAGGTTCGCCGAGGGACGGTTGTCTCGGTTTAAGCGTGAAGATGGAAAGAATAGGCAAATCCGTTCTTTCTTAACATTGAGGCGTGATAAGGAATTATTACGGTAATGAAGGAATTGATGCTACGCTTACAAGAAAAGCCTCTAAGCTTCAGATCATATTGAATCGTACCCCAAACCGACACAGGTAGTTAGGTAGAGAATACTCAGGCGCTTGAGAGAACTCGGGTGAAGGAACTAGGCAAAATGGTGCCGTAACTTCGGGAGAAGGCACGCTGGTATTAGGTGAAAGGACTTGCTCCTCGAGCTGAAACCAGTCGAAGATACCAGCTGGCTGCAACTGTTTATTAAAAACACAGCACTGTGCAAACACGTGAGTGGACGTATACGGTGTGACGCCTGCCCGGTGCCGGAAGGTTAAGTGATGGGGTTATCCGTTAAGGAAAAGCTCTTGACCGAAGCCCCGGTAAACGGCGGCCGTAACTATAACGGTCCTAAGGTAGCGAAATTCCTTGTCGGGTAAGTTCCGACCTGCACGAATGGCGTAATGATGGCTAGGCTGTCTCCACCCGAGACTCAGTGAAATTGAATTCGCCGTGAAGATGCGGTGTACCCGCGGTAAGACGGAAAGACCCCGTGAACCTTTACTATAGCTTGACACTGAATATTGAATCTTAATGTGTAGGATAGGTGGGAGGCTATGAAGTGTAAGCGCTAGCCTATATGGAGCCATCCTTGAAATACCACCCTTTAATATTTGATACTCTAACTCTGGTCCGTTATCCGGATCGAAGACACTGTCTGGTGGGTAGTTTGACTGGGGCGGTCTCCTCCCAAAATGTAACGGAGGAGCACAAAGGTTAGCTAATCACGGTCGGATATCGTGAGGTTAGTGCAAAGGCATAAGCTAGCTTGACTGCGAGAGTGACGGCTCGAGCAGATGCGAAAGCAGGTCTTAGTGATCCGGTGGTTCTGCATGGAAGGGCCATCGCTCAACGAATAAAAGGTACTCCGGGGATAACAGGCTGATACCGCCCAAGAGTTCATATCGACGGCGGTGTTTGGCACCTCGATGTCGGCTCATCACATCCTGGGGCTGCAGCAGGTCCCAAGGGTATGGCTGTTCGCCATTTAAAGTGGTACGCGAGCTGGGTTTAGAACGTCGTGAGACAGTTCGGTCCCTATCTACCGTGGGCGTTGGAAGATTGAGAGGGGCTGCTCCTAGTACGAGAGGACCGGAGTGGACGTACCTCTGGTGTTCGGGTTGTTATGCCAATAGCATTGCCCGGTAGCTAAGTACGGGAAAGATAACCGCTGAAAGCATCTAAGTGGGAAACTTGCCTCAAGATGAATCTTCCCTGAGGCTATAAGCTTCCTAAAGGGACGTTAAAGACGATGACGTTGATAGGTTGGGTGTGTAAGCACTGTGAGGTGTTGAGCTAACCAATACTAATGACCCGTGAGGCTTAACTTCACAACACTTAAGCTGTTTAAAAGACATCAATGTAAATTTTAAATTTACATTGACATTATGTATGTATATATTTATATATGTTTGATATCAAACATTAAATCAATATTCGCATATATTTTAAAAAAATATATAACATGTTAATATTGTACATTTAATGAACAAATTTTCCTGGCGGCAATAGCACGGTAGACCTACCTGATTCCATTCCGAACTCAGAAGTAAAATATCGTAGCGCCGATGGTAGTGTAGGGTTTCCCTATGTGAGAGTAGGACACTGCCAGGTCACTCATTATAGTTAAAGATTAAAACTTAAGATAAGAGCCATAAAATATTTAAAAACTTTTTCAAATTTATGTATTTGGTAGTAGGTTGATTATATTAATCAATAAATATTCTATCTCAAGATAAGATCTTAAAAGATTTTTAAAAAAATGGTGCGGTAGTTCAGCTGGTTAGAATGCCGGCCTGTCACGTCGGTGGTCGCGGGTTCGAACCCCGTCCGCACCGTCATTTTCTTTCTTTATATCTCTTTGTTGATAGAATTTGTAAAAATAAATTATACTGATTTATTTTTACTTAGCTAATTTTAAATATTGTTAATTATTTTAAAATTAAATTATTTATATTGCTAATCGATCATATAAAATAATTTTTTAATAAAAAAAGCATAGGTGAGAACAGTGTTTTTTAAAAAAATTAAATATATTATCATTAATAAGGTCAGTAATATTACGTTAACAAATATATATCCTATAAGTAAACGATATTATGAAATGGATACAATGTCCAGCGTTGTTTTCTCTACATTCTCTCTACATTATCGCTAGTTATAAAATCTAAAAAAATTATTAAAAATCTCGGTATATACAAAGGTATGACAGAATAATAGTTAGTGGAAATACCTTTATTAATGACGTATTAGAGGTAAATTATATTTGTAAAACTTTTCCAGAAGTAATTACTGTCGAAATAGAATCTGATATTCCACATATTAGTTTTAATAAATATGCTTCTGTAGCAGCATAAAGATCATCTCATCTAGCAATAAAAATGCTACAGTTTTTCATTGATAAAAATAATCATATGATTTAACAAAAATACATGTATTAAATTTAGACATTTTTAGAGATTAATGCTAGATTCTACTAAATTTTTTAGAGCTAGAGAATTCCATAGTTTTTATTTGTTTGTTTGATAATGAATGATGCATATTGTTATTATATGCTAATTTTTATTGGCTGTTTGCTATTATTTAATGTTATTTACATAATAATGATACAGTTCTACTGTTGAAAGCATACATGATTAAAATGAAATACAGGCGAAAAAATTTGGAATTACTTTGAATTGTCCTAAATAATCTATCCTAATACATACTATATATATTATTGGATTAGTTGATATACATATTAAAATCACATATAGTTAGTTATTATAATTTAGTTATTATCATTAATTTATTTTATTTGAAAACGTGTCAATTAGGCACGTCCTAGTGAAAAGGCTATTACCTCACTTAATTGATTAGCATGTACTGCTAACATTATTAATCTATCAATACCTAAAGCTATCCCTGAACACTCCGGTATTCCTTGTTCCAAGGCCATTAATAAATTTTTATCTATAGGTTGCTCAATAAGATTCAATTCAGATCGTTTACGATTATTTTCTATAAAACGTTGATACTGTTCATTTGCATCAGTTAATTCACGAAAACCATTAGCTAATTCAACGCCTTTAAAATATACTTCAAATCGATCTGCTACTTGCCGATTTTCAGTATTTAGTTTAGCTAATTCGGCTTGCGAAGCAGGAAAATGATAAACAAACACTGGTTTGTCATGTCCAATGTTCGGCTCTACAACTATTGAAAATAATAATTGCAGTAAAGTATCATGATCGTAATACTGTATATTTTTTTTTTCTATTACATTTAATCTAATCGCTACATCATATAGTGAGTGTGTATCTGAAGATAGGGGATTAATTCCTAGATGACGACTAAACAATTCCTGATAGGAATTTCTTTCAGCATTTTCACAATCTAAAATCTGTAGCAACAAGTCGTCCAATTCATCCATGAGATGAAACATATCATAATCAGGGCGATACCATTCTAAAATAGTAAACTCAGGATTATGATAGCGACCCATTTCTGTATTGCGGAAGCTACGACACAACTGAAAAATTGGCCCGCTTCCAGCGGCTAACAATCGTTTCATATGATATTCTGGACTAGTTATTAAATAAAGTGGAATGGTATCTATTCCTCCCGGTTTTATGAAATAGGTTTGAAAAGATGTAAGATGAATATCTGTTACAGTTGATTGACTCATGGCTGGTGTTTCTACTTCAAGAAACCCACGATTATTAAAGAATAGTCGAATCTTTTTTATAATCTTAGCCCGTTTGAATAAATTAATTATCGATGTACTAGGTTTCCAGTTAGTGAGATTGCTCATAATATTTTGTATGTATAGAAAAAAGAACATATTTCATTATTTGTTTTATATAAAGACTATGTAATGACATACTTTTTATATAATATAGATTACTCTAATTATAATTAGAGACACATGAGATTAATTGAATTCATATTTATATGAAATACTTCTTTTCACATTGTGAAACACATATTAATAATATTAATATATCACTTAGCATATATCCTCCTATCACTAGCAGATATTATACCAGTTTAACTATTGGCATATTGGTAAATGAAATATTTTTATTATCTGATTTATGCTACAGTGACCGATTTTGCCAAATTACGTGGCTGATCAATATTAGTACCTTTAACTAACGCGATATAATAAGCAAGTAGTTGCATGGGTATGGTATAAAAAATTGGTGCTGTGATCTGTTCTACGTATGGTAGAGAAATAATTTTTATATTTTTTTTCACAGTAAACTTAATGTTTTTTTCAGAGAAAATATAAAGTTTAGCACCTCGGGTACAAATTTCTTCAATATTAGATTTTAATATCTCTATTAATTTATTATTAGGAGCAATTACAATAACCGGCATATTAGTATCTATTAGTGCTAACGGCCCATGTTTCAATTCTCCAGCAGCATAAGCTTCAGCATGGATATAAGAAATTTCTTTTAACTTTAGCGCTCCTTCCATGGCTATTGGATATAGATCACCTCTGCCTAAAAAAATAGCATGATGAACATTTTTAAAATTTTTACTAATCATTTTAATAGATTTACCAAATAATAGAATTTGTTCTATCCGCATTGGCAACATTTGTAAAGCATCAATGATATTTGATTCTATCTGATTATCTATAGCGCGCAATTTATTAAAATAGGCTACTAACATTAATAATAATGTTAATTGAGTAGTAAATGTTTTAGTAGAGGCCACTCCAATTTCGATACCAGCTCGAGTCATTAGAACTATGTCTGATTCTCTAACTAATGAGGAAGAAGGAACATTACAAACAGTCAAAGAACCAAGAAAATCAAAATTTTTTGTTAATCGTAAGACTGCTAAAGTATCGGCGGTTTCACCGGATTGAGATACTGTGATTAGTAACGTATTTGGACGCAAGGCAAATTTTCGATAACGAAATTCGGAAGCTATATCTACGTCACAAGGTATATCAGCCAATGATTCAAACCAATATCGAGAAACCATAGCTGCATGGTAAGAAGTACCACATGCGATGATCTGTATGTGTTGTACTTGACTTAATACAATACTAGCAGATTGTTGATCTAATTCTGAAAATACAATGTTTCCATGATGTATACGACCTTTTAAAGTATCTTTAATTGCTTGTGGTTGCTCAAAAATTTCTTTTTGCATATAATGACGATATAAACCTTTATCGATTACTTCATATTTAACTTGTGATTGAATGACTGATCTCTGAATCATTCGTCTTGATTTATTCCATACTTGAATAGTATCAGAAGTGAGTTCAGCAATATCACCTTGTTCTAAAAACGTGATACAACGAGTTATAAAAAGAAAAGCTAACTGATCAGAAGCAATAAAATTCTCACCGATACCACGTCCGATCACTAATGGACAACCAAACATTGCTGCAATTAAAGACTTAGGATTACGGCTATCCATAATCACCGTACTATATTCACCATTCAATATATGAGATGCTCGTCGTACCGCTTCTACTAAAGTACCGCCTTTCTGATGTTGTTCCCAATGTATAAGATGTGCAATTACTTCCGTATCAGTGTCGCTAAAAAAAATATAACCTCGATCGCGTAATTGCTGACGCAAAAGTGTATGATTTTCAATAATCCCATTGTGTACTACTATGATATGATCAGAAACATGAGGATGAGCATTTCTTTCTGTTGGTTTACCGTGTGTAGCCCAACGAGTATGAGCCATGCCAATATTTCCCAACAGCATGTGCTGTTTAACAGCCGAAATTAAGACACTTACTTTACCTACTCGGCGCAAACGCTGTAAATAACCGTGTTGATCTACCACTGCTAAACCGGCTGAATCATAACCTCGGTATTCAAGACGAGACAATCCTTCCAATAAGATCTCAGTAATAGTACGTCGTGTAACTGCACCAACTATTCCACACATTGCACAAAATTTCCTGATTTAAAAGCACATATATCATTATTAAGTCCAAATATAATTAAACCGATTAAATATTATATACTATGATTCATAAAATTATTTCCAACCAAACAATAGGTAAAATTCCTTATGGGAGTCCTGTTTTTTCTATAACTGTGTCTTTATTTTTTTACTGGTCGTTTCCAGTGGGGAATTGGAAATTGACGTATTCGACTAATGATCATCTCTCCATTGGAGACATCTTGGGTTACCGTTGTGCCGGCACCAATAGTAGCACTATTTCCCACTGTTACTGGCGCTACTAACTGGGTATCAGATCCAATAAATACATCATCGCCGATAACAGTCTTATATTTATTAGCACCATCATAATTACATGTAATTGTACCAGCACCGATATTTACTTGTTCTCCAATTTCTGCATCTCCCAAGTAGCTAAGATGTCCACTTTTTGAGCCTTTACCCAACCGAGTATTTTTAAGCTCAACAAAGTTTCCCACATATGCTCCTTCTTCTAATTCACTACCTGGACGCAGACGAGCAAACGGTCCTATGACACTACGTGCTGCTAATCGTGCATCTTCTATGATCGTATAAGGTTGGATTGTCACATCATCTCCAATGATGACATTTTTCAGAAAACAACCTGTGCCAATCATTACCCGATTACCAATTATAATTTTACCCTCTAAAATCACATTGGTATCAATAGATACATCACTTCCATGCCATAATGTACCACGTAGATCAAATCTTTCTGGATCTACTATCATTATACCAGCGAGTAATAAACGTTCTGCTTGTTCGCACTGATACATTCGCTCTAACTGTGAAAGTTGAAGTCGATTATTTACTCCGATAATCTCGCTAAGATGGTCTGGTTGGACCGTGTTAATTTTACTTTTTTCTTGTCTAGCAATTTCGATGATATCTGTTAAATCACATTCCTCTTGTGCATTACGTTCGGTCAATTTCTCTAACCAACGTTTTAGATCAGCGCTGCTAGTTACTAATATACCTGTATTTATTTCTGCTATTTTTCGCTGCTGTTCATTAGTAGCTTTTTGCTCCACAATACGCATTACTATATCGTTTTCACGTATAATTCGTCCATATCCATCTGGATTAGGTACATGTGCAGTTAACAGTCCAATACCACCTTCTGAATAAGAAGCTAAAACTCGTTTTAATGTAGAATACGAAATTAATGGAACATCACCATATAAAATTAAAATGTTTTCTGTAAAATTGAGATATGGTAATATCTGTTTCATGGCATGACCAGTACCAAATTGCTCTGTTTGTTGCACCCAAAACAGATTACTGCTGTCTTGTTTTAAAACTTGTTCATACAATCTTTTATTTTCATAACTATGAACTAAATAAATGCAATTTTTATCTAATTGCTTAGCGGTATCAATGACATGTTGTAACATTGCTTTGCCCGCAATAGGATGTAATACCTTAGGTAAAGCAGACAACATACGAGTTCCTTTTCCGGCAGCAAGAACAGCTACACTTAGCTTTTTGTTTAACATTAACTTAACTGTCCTATTTAATAGATACTTTATTAACTGATAGTTTATTTATTCTAGAATTGGAAGTCTGTACTTTTAATTTTAATACATATTCATTATATTTGAGCACCTTTAAAAGAATTACAGTAAATTTATTAAAATTACTTAGAATGAAATAATTATATTATATGTAATATTGTAATTAACTATTCATTGTGTGAAACAATAATGTTTCTCTTATTATGAAAATATAATATGGAGTCTCTTATGGTAAGCTAATTCGCTTAACAAATAATATGAGTGTTTTAACTTAAAGTATACCTTTTATTAAGTATACCTTTTATTAAAAGTGTATAATAGAATTATGACTATCATATAAAAATCATCTTGACGAAGATAAAGATTAAAGGTTTTTAAAAAAAATTTAACGCAAAATGTCAATTTTATAAAGAAAATAGGCTGCTCGTATGAAATCATAAAATTTATGTCTTCTATAAATCTTATTTTTCTATAAATACCCTTAAATTATGACATAAGATATGAATCCTGCTTTTTATATAGATTAAAAAAAGTATGTTACATAATTGAAAATCTATAACTTTAATGAGTATAAATAAATTTTACTTTATATTGACTAAAAAGAATAAAATAACGTAGTTTAAAATGTTTGTTTTCCATAACACATCGATATATTGAATAATAACATTATCAGGAAATATAATCTTTTAAAAGATTGATAATAGATGGATTCCAACAATTATGATTTTCAGTAGTTGGTTAGTTTTTATATTCTAAGATAAATGAAAATCGTGAAATTTTATGAATACATGACTAAAATAATAAAAAATGCGGTGCAACAGTGTTCCAAAAAAATCGAATGTTAAATACGAATATTAGCTGTAGCTCGATACATTTTAAACATAAAACATAACAGTTAGAATTCAAAATTATTGAATTGCGCATAAAATATTACTCAATCCTATAATCAAACAAAATACTCTTTTTGTTTATCATTTTTTATTCGAAAAAAATAGAAATTTTATACAATTATATACAAACATATGTTTACATAAACTAGCATTCGTCTAATGAACTTTTGCCCAACTATTACCAATATTCACCATTACTTGTAATGGTACGTTTAGAGTATAACAGCCCTCCATCAATTCTTTGATCCGGGTTTGAATATATTGAATAGCATCATTTTGTACTTCAAATACTAATTCATCGTGGACTTGCATAATCATTCGTACCGGCGGTGCTTCATTTTGTATCCAGTGATCAATTGAAATCATGGCACGTTTAATGATATCGGCAGCAGTACCTTGTATTGAAGCATTGATAGCAACTCTTTCTACGTTTTTTTTTCGTGTACCATTCCGATCTACATACATATCGGATAAATAAAATCGACGACCATCTAGAGTTGAAACATAGCTTTGATCGCGAGCTAGTTTTTTAGTATGTTCCACATATTTTAGAACACCTGGATAAGATTGGAAATATGACTCTATATAGTTTTTTGCCTGCAAGTGCGATATTGATAATTGACGTGCTAAACCAAAGATGCTTATACCATACATTAATCCAAAATTAATAATTTTAGCCTTACGACGTTGCTCATATGTCACTTGTTCTAATGGTACACCAAATATTTTTACAGCAGTAGCACAATGAATATCTTTGCCAATAGAAAAAGCATGTAATAATCCTAAATCACGGGAAAAATGGGCCATGATACGTAATTCAATCTGTGAGTAATCTGCTGACATAATCAACATACCTGGTGGAGCAATAAATGCCTGACGAATTCGTCGTCCTTCAGAATCACGTATTGGGATATTTTGCAAATTTGGATTACATGAAGAGAGACGTCCAGTAGCAGTCATAATTTGATGGTATGAAGTATGTATTCTTTTTGATCTCACATTAATCATTTTAGACAATTTATCAACATAAGTAAATTTAAGCTTATATAATCTTCGATATTCTAAAATTATTTTTGCTAATGGATAACTTGATGCTAGCTTAGTTAATACTTCTTCATCAGTTGATGGCACTCCACCCAAAGTTTTTTTCAAAATTGGCATCTTGTACTTATCAAATAAAATTTTCTGAAGTTCTTTTGTCGAAGATAGATTAAAAGATTCGTTTGCTAATTGATATGCTTGATTTTTTAGTGTTTTTAAACGGATCGTTAATTCTGAAGAATGTGTAGTAAGAATGTTTTTATCAATTAAAACTCCAGCATGTTCGATACGAGACAATACTGGTATTAAAGGCATATCTATTTCTTGAAATACCTTTTTTAGATCCGGAAAGTATTCAATTTGAGACCACAACTGTTGATGTAATTTTAAAGTCATGTTAGTTTCAGAAATATGGATTGCAATACAGTTTCCCATACTTATTTGAGTATCAACAGCACATTTCTGATGTTTTATATGATCTTCATCTTTAAAATTCATGGTTTTATTACGTAACAAATATCTTTTTATTAAATTTCTTATATTGTAAGAATGTGTAAAATTATCTAATACATAAGATTCTAATACAATATCAAACGAAATGCCCTTTAACTCTATGTTATGGCGTTTTAATATCCTGTGATTAAATTTACAGTTATGACCAATTTTTAAAATACTAGAATCTTCTAATATAGGTTTCAGCATATCTAAAACTACTGTACAATCTAAATACTTTGACGTATCTAAATTTTTTTTAAAAGGAAGATAACTAATTATCCCTGATTTGATGGAAAAAGATAATCCTATTAAATTAGTGGTTAAGATATTTAATCCATCCGTTTGGATATTAAAGACAAATTGACCAGCTTGACGCAGTGTATTTATCCAAGTGTTTAAAATTACTAAATCATAAATAATTTGACATTTTGTTTGTAGTGAACTGGTAATCGTTCTATCATCGGTGATGGAATTATCTGTTGTTAATATCAATGGTGAGTTGACAGCACATTGTCTAGTACTTCTTATCCATGTATTTGAAGTCACATCACTTAACCAACGCTTAAATTCATATCGTTGAAAAAATTGTATTAGTACATTGATTATAGGTTGTTTAATTATTAGGTAATCATAAGGCAAATCCAGTGTGACATCAGTCTTAATTGTAGCCAATTGATAAGAAAGCAACACGGTTTTTTGATGTTGTTTCAACTTAATTGCCATAGTTTTAGCACCACGAAAATTTAAGTGTTCAATTTTATCTAATTGTTGATATATGACTTTTAAAGAGCCTAGTTTTTTCAATAATGTTTGAGCAATTATTTTACCAACTCCTGGAATTCCGGGAATATTATCAGACTTATCACCCATTAGTGCTAGATAATCAATAATAAGTTTCGGTGGAACTCCAAATTTTTTTTTTATTTCTTCTGGATCTAAAACTATACCTGACATAGTATTAATTAAAGTAATGTTTGATGATACTAACTGTGCCATATCTTTATCACCAGTACTAATTAGTACATTTTGCCCATTACGTACTGCTGATAGTGCTAAAGTTCCAATGACGTCATCAGATTCTACACCCTCTACAACTAAGAGAGGAATACCCATTGCCTTAATCATCTCATATAAAGGCGTTGTTTGACATCGTAACTTTTCAGGCATTGGTTCTCGATGAGCTTTATAATCTTTAAAAAGTTCATCACGAAAAGTTTTTCCTTTGGCGTCAAAAATTACTGCCATAGTAGTCGGGTTATATTTAATAAGCAGACTTTTAAGCATATTTAACACACCATATATTGCTCCAGTTGGTTCTCCTATGCTATTAATCAATGGGGGATAAGCATAATAAGCTCGGTAAAGATAAGAAGAACCATCTACCAAAATTAAACAATTTTTTTCAAATTTACTCATAATATATTTTCTTTTATTTAAAAGTCATACAAATAAACCATAATCGCTAATGGTAGAAGTAGAAATGGTAGTTGATATGAAACACTATAAAAATAATTGAATAAGATTCAACTAGCAGAATTTAAAGTTAAATTTATTTATAAATTAAAGTATGTGTACATTAATGTAATTAATTAGATTAGCTGTATGGTGCAAATCAACCTATTTTAAATGTTGATGTTGTTAATTTTAGATTTATTCACAAATAATTTCGTTTATATTGTTGAATATTAAGCTGATGTTGTGTGTTTTATCTAAAATATAACTTTTCATAAAAAGAATCAGAATATACAAATTATCTTTCCTCTTTGAAAAAAGGATATTTCGATAATGGTTAGTGCATATACTATATAATAAAAATTATTTTTTAGTAATCAAGAAATTTACAATATCAGCGAACTGTTTGATATAGCTATCTTTAGACGACATATCGCTGTCTGTTTTATCATGTATCTCTCATTTACAAATATGGCTGGTACGCCAATTAATTGCAAATCAACAACCGCTTTGTCTTGTTGTAACACTAAATATTTTACCATAACACTATTCCAAGTTACATCATGCTCTTCAGCACCAATACCAATTTTAATAAAGATTGCACGGATATCCTCTGATGTTTGTATTGTCTGAGTTTTATGAAGTCCATTAAAAAGAAGAGAGCTCACTTTATCTTCTATTCCTAGTACCATAGCTACTGCCTAAGCTTGTGTAAGTTGTTTCTCCATAGAACCCAAAATGGCCAACATGATATTTTATCATTTTTGTTGCAATTGGAAGTACTTTTTTATATTACTAGAAATATGATCAATTTCTTCGAAAAGAAAGCAGTGAGCACAGTAAAAAGAAAAAAATTCTAATACTTAAGGTTCATTAGTAATTTGTTTTTCCATCTGAGTATACTGATGTACTTTAGTAAAATTTATCGCTGCCGTGTTAAATGCTAACATGATGCTAATTAATACATACCATACTTTTTTCATAAAAATGTTCTTTTTAAATAAATATATAAGGATAAGTATTATTAATATGATGGCCTTATTTATTATGTAGAATCTTTATGAAGAATCCTGTAATCATTTAACTTTAATTAATAATTAATTTGCTGTATTTAATATTTCGTTTTAATTTTTTCGTATAAATTATAGATTTATTTTTACTAACTTTCGAAGATTAATTTTCTATATACTTTAAAATAATTAAATAACTATTTATAACAGTTACTGTTACAAATTATATATAGAATATTGGATAGTGAATGTATTGAAATGATATATTTAAAATTTAGAAATATTCTAATATAATATATTATTAGATTTTTTTAATATTTATTAAAAAGCTTAATGATCAATTAATGATCTATATTATCTATACATGAATGACAATTTATAGAAATTATGTAAAATAAACGCTAGCTTTATTAAATTTCAATAAATTACCATACGTTATGCCAAGTCTATTAGAAGGTAATATCATAAAATATTTTATTTTTTTATTTTAAAAATGATTTAAGATCTTTTAAATATTTATGAAATATATTTCATAAATGATTAATTATTGCATAATGTAATTATGATTCAATATCAGAAAAATCTTTTTTAAAAAATTTGACAAAATAGAAGTATTAACATATTTTATATGTGATCAATGGATAATTAAATTATTTTTTTATTTTTAATAATTATATTATCTAAGCAATAATATGTTCAATATTAATTGACATCATTATTTACATGATGATGTCGATCATAGATTATATCAATAATATTTTTATACTAAAAATATTAATAAAAACTATTTTATAATGCTTGTAATAAGTATTACATTTTATTCCAAAAATATTGGCTTTATTTAAATTTAAAAAAATAATTTACATAAATTTTATGTCTCCAATAATACTGGATTTAAAATAAAATATTTAAATTAAAATCTACTAATATTCATTAATATTATATATTATATAATGTTAATAACATACTAAAAAATTTTTTAACTTTTATCCAATATCACATTACTCAATATATATTAGAAAATATTTTTACATAAAATTTTAATGCTAATTAAATATTATATTTATATAATTTAATCAGCATACATATTTTTTATGCATCGGAAATTATTGCCTATATCGATAAATTATTTTATTTGCTAAGCCAAATTTTGGAATTTATGTAATATTAAACAAATAGAATGTAATATATTCTAAAAACAATAAAATAGTTTATGAATTTTATATTTATAGCAATTAGGATATCAATGTAATACTATACATATAGTAAAAAGAGCTACATAGAACTGAGATAATTAAATTATTGTAATGTAGTAAATATTACATAGACATTCATTTAATCATAATTATTTTACATTAAAATATTGACCGAGCATTACTTTGCAAAGATATGAAAATATATGATAATCTAACATTTACACCTAAAGTAACCAGACTGTGAGTAGCTAAATCGTGTTGATTAATATACACGAGATAATATACTACGTTTATAATCTATTCACCAAAAATGTTAGATGTAACTATATGTGTATAATACATTTTATTCTTCGATTGCTATGATTACCTTCAGAACTATTAATATAATATACGTTATTTCTAGAATAAATATCTTAAAAAATAGTGGATAAAATATAAAAATATAAGTATAATGAATTGGATAGGTTATATCGAAAATAAGATAATAATGAGCCTTATGCTAAGAATTAATGTTTTTTCATCGTTTATATAAATTTTAATAATTTTCTTTAAAATTGATTGATATTATATACATAATGTTAATTGAACTATGAATTGGTAAAATACGTATCAAATAGACTAAGAGTACACATAAACATAGAATATTATGTGTGCACTGATATTTAGTGATTAATAAATTTAGCACACATCTGTATATGATGCCACTTATTAAATCCTCAATTAATACATTTTTTAAAAATGTTTTTTCAAAAAACCTATGGGCGAAGTTATAATGAAAAATATACGTAACATCGCTATCATCGCGCATATTGATCATGGTAAAACAACCTTAATTGATAAATTATTACAGCAATCCGGTGCACTATCTAATTACAATGATGAAATTGAACGTGTGATGGATTCAAATTTTTTGGAAAAAGAGCGAGGTATTACTATTTTTTCTAAGCATACTGCAATCAATTGGCATAATTACCGTATTAATATTGTCGATACTCCAGGACATGCCGATTTTGGAGGAGAAGTTGAGCGCGTACTGTCTATGGTTGATTCAGTATTGTTATTAGTCGATGCTTTAGATGGGCCGATGCCCCAAACTCGTTTTGTAACCCAAAAGGCATTTGAATATGCTTTAAACCCGATTGTGGTTATAAATAAAATTGATCGTTTAGGCGCACGTCCTAATTGGGTAATTGATCAGATATTCGATTTGTTTGTCAATCTAGGCGCTACTGACGAACAGCTCGATTTTCCAATTATTTACACATCTGCACTGAACGGCGTAGCAGGTCTAGAATATGAAAACATGACGTCAAACATGGATCCATTATTTGAATTTATAATACAACATGCTAAAGCGCCACATATCGATATCCATGGCTCATTTCAGATGAAAATTTCTCAACTTGATCATAATAGCTATGTTGGTGTGATTGGTATCGGTCGTATTCAACGAGGCTCTGTCACACCCAATCAACATGTTGTGATAATTAATAAAAAAGGTCAATGCCGAAATGGTAAAGTTAGCCAAGTTTTTTGTTATATGGGCTTAAAACGTATTTCATCTAACTTATCTACAGCTGGCGATATTGTCGCTATTACTGGTTTAGAAAAATTACAGATTTCTGATACTTTATGTGATCCTACACAAATTGAAGCATTACCACCATTAATTGTTGATGAACCAACCATTTCTATGTCATTTGGAGTGAACACATCACCGTTTTGTGGGCAAGAAGGAATGTTTGTGACTTCATTTCAAATTTTTGAACGTTTAAAAAAAGAAATAGTACATAATGTGTCATTATGTGTAACTGAAACTGAAGATTCAAATACATTCCACGTTTCAGGCCGTGGTGCGCTTCATTTATCAATATTAATAGAAACTATGCGTCGTGAAGGATTTGAGATTACTGTATCTAGACCAAAAGTAATTTTTCGTACTGTAGACGGTGTTAATCAAGAACCGTTTGAGTTGGTTACTCTAGATATTGAAGAAGTGCATCAAGGTTTAGTGATGGAATCTATGGGTATTTGTAAAGGAAAAATATATGATATACTTCCAGATGGAAAAGGACGTATCCGACTAAATTATATGATTCCTAGCCGCGGATTAATTGGCTTTCGTACTAATTTTATGACTATAACATCAGGGACTGGTTTGTTGTATTCCACTTTTAGCCATTATGAGAAAGTATATCCATGTAATCTCGGTCAACGCCAAAATGGCGTATTGATCTCTAATGGTACAGGAAAAGCTGTTTCTTATGCCTTATATAATTTGCAGGATCGTGGACGTTTATTTTTAGATCATGGTTCTGAAGTTTATGAAGGTCAAATTATCGGCATCCATACTCGTAAAAATGATTTGACAGTAAATTGCTTAACAACAAAGAAATTAACGAATATGCGTGCATCTGGATCTGATTCAGCAACTGTCTTAATACCACCTATAAGGTTATCTTTAGAACAAGCTTTGGAATTTATTAATGACGATGAGTTAATAGAAGTAACACCCAAATCAATTCGATTACGTAAACGTTATTTGACTGAAAATGAACGTAAACGCGCTCACCATGATGATTTTTGTTATATGAAAAATAGATAATACATCGAAAATGGCATAAATAAAAAATAAGTATGGTATTTATCAAAACGATAAAATCACAAAAAATATAATTTTTATTCACTTTTCAGCTGAAAAAAATTCATATTTATATACTTTACTAGTATAGTAAGTAATATATTACAAAATAGATTAATGCATCATTTATTCATATAATAGTAAAAAATTAGCGATGATGCATTAATCACTTATTCACCAATGAATAAGATAGTACATTATATATGTAATTTGTTTCTAATCTGATAACTTAAAAACTGTATTATAGTTATAATAAAAATTAAGAAAGATATCAGGAATATTCGATATTTTATTTATTCATCTATAACAATTGTCTTTATCTAACCTAAAAATAAAACACTTTAAGTAAGCCAACGTACAATGTTCTTGAGAATACCTACACTATCTAGACCTAGATCAGAACGAATCTCTTCTTGTCCTCCTTGAGGAATAAACCGATCTGGTAATCCAATATTTAGCACTGGAATTTTTAATCGTTGGCGCATTAAAAATTCATTTACGCCACTTCCTGCACCACCCATAATGACATTTTCTTCAATTGTTACCAATGATTGGTGAGTGTTAGTAAGTTCACTTATTAATACTTCATCTAAAGGTTTGACAAAACGCATATCTACAAGAGTAGCACGCAGTTCTTGTGCTGCAAGTGCTGCTTGTGGTAACAGTGTACCGAAATTAAGAATGGCCAGATTTTTTCCCCATTGTCGTACTATTCCTTTCCCTAACGGCAAGGGCTTTAATTCACTAAAGTTTGCACCTATCCCTGTTCCTCTTGGATAACGTACCACGACTGGTCCTCCCTGATAATGATATCCCGTATATAACATCAGTCGACATTCATTTTCATCACTGGGTGCCATAATAACCATATTAGGAATACATCGTAGATAAGAGAGATCAAATGCACCTTGATGAGTTTGACCATCTGCACCTACTATACCACCGCGATCAACAGCGAACAATACTGGAAGATTTTGGATAGCTATGTCATGGATCACTTGGTCATAAGCACGTTGCAAAAAAGTAGAATAAATAGCAACAACAGGCTTATAGCCTCCAATTGCTAATCCAGCAGCAAATGTCACTGCGTGTTGTTCAGCAATTGCTACATCAAAATATTGACGAGGATATTGGCGAGAAAATTTTACCATGCCAGATCCTTCACGCATTGCCGGTGTAATTGCCATTAATTTATCATCATGAGCAGCAGTAGCACATAACCAATCACCGAAAATAGAAGAATAAGTAGGATAACTAGTACAATTTTTTGGTAAAGTGCCAATGTGAGGATCAAATTTTGGTACTGCATGCCAAGTTATAGGATCTTTTTCAGCTGGTTTATAACCTCGTCCTTTTTGAGTGATAATATGCAATAGCTGAGCTCCTTTAGAAATACGCATGTTCTTTAACGTATTTACCAAACCATAAATATCATGACCATCTATTGGCCCAATATAATTAAAACCTAATTTTTCAAATAACGTACTAGGTATTATTATACTTTTAATATGTGCTTGAGTACGTTTTATTAATTCTTTAATTGCTGGAATGCTAGATAATACTTTTTTACTACCTTCACGTAAGGTAGAATAAAGTTTACAAGACAAAAGATATGCTAGATGGTTGTTTAATGCTCCAACATTTTCAGAAATAGACATCTCATTATCATTCAGTACCACTAAAATATCATATTTAATATCTCCGGCATGATTCATTGCTTCAAAAGCCATACCAGCAGTAATAGCGCCATCACCTATGACACATACAATACGCCGATTTAATCCTTCATGTTTTGCCGCTACTGCCATCCCTAAACCAGCGCTGATCGAAGTAGAAGAATGACCTACTGACAGTATATCGTACTCGCTTTCATCACGAAATGGAAATGGATGCAATCCATTGCGCTGGCGAATAGTGAGGATGTTATTACGTCGTCCAGTCAAAATTTTATGCGGATAGGCTTGATGTCCAACATCCCAAATAAGATAGTCAAACGGAGTGTTATACACATAATGTAATGCTACTGTTAATTCTATTGTACCTAACCCAGATGCAAAATGCCCGCTTGAAAAGCTAACACTATTAAGTAAAAATTTCCGTAATTCTTCACATAAAATTAGCAATTTATCTTGAGGTAATTTACGCAACTCTATTGGGGTTTCAGCTAAGAATAAGGTCGGATATTGATTAATATCAAGATTCATTAAATACTCGCATTTAAAATGTTAAAAAACATTAATTACTTGTCACGTTCAATAACATAGCGTGCTAAAGCAATCAGTATATCGGTATCATACCCGAGTTTAGAAATATATTCTAAGGATGCAAGTGATTCTTGATATAATGCCTGAGCTTTCTCTCGCGCTATATTCAATCCTAGCAGCATTGGATAAGTATTTTTATCCCATGCTTGGTCCATACCTTGTTGTTTTCCTGTAATGTGACTATTACCTATAATATCTAGGATGTCATCCTGAACTTGAAAAGCTAACCCAATAGCAGCAGCATAACGATCGAGATAAGTCAATGTTGGTTCTTCAAATTTATTAGCTGCTAGTACGCCCATACGTACTGCTGCACGAATGAGTGCACCTGTCTTATTTTTGTGTATTGTTTCAAGATATGAAGTAGATACATGTTGTCCTTCTGACTCGATATCGAGTGCTTGTCCAAGACACATACCGTTAGCTCCACTTGCAGAAGCAAGGACAGAGATCATTTTTAATCGAGCCTTTGTAGATACATTTGGCATATCTTCATCAGCTAAAATGCTGAACGCTAAAGTTTGTAAAGCGTCTCCGGCTAAGATAGCTGTTATTTCTCCAAATTTGACATGACAGCTTGGTAAACCTCGACGAAGTACATCGTTATCCATTGCTGGTAGATCATCATGAATCAGTGAGTAGGCATGGATACACTCTATCGCCGCTGCTGGAGCATTTAGACTTTCAGGCGATAAACCGAATAACCGTCCGGTGTGATATACTAAAAACGGCCGTAGTCGTTTACCGCCTTGCAGTGCACTATATCGCATAGCTTGAATAAGCGATGTTTTTTGGTTAGACAGAGTACGGAGATAACGTTCCAACACTGTATCTACCTGCCAATGACTTTCTTGCAATGCACGAATAAAATCTTTCATGGTCAAGTTGTTTAACTTATAGAATGTTAGTAGTGGTACTTAAGCTTATTTTTAATAATTGCATCCATTTTTATTCTCTATAGGACTTTATGATGTTTTATAGGATCTATTCATATTTATGAACGATTTATAATCGTTTATTACAAGGAATAGAATTGACTAGATTTAAAAAAAGGATAATTGTTTTATATGAAATTTTATAAAAAATTGTAAAGCTATTAATTTATGTATATTTTTTAGTATGCTATCGTGAGCTCTATCTTCAATAGAAGATATTGTTATTTATATCAGATCAAATTCTATATTAGAATAAACTATTGGTCATTAATCATCAAATTAGAAATAGTATAATTATACTCCTTGCTATTATATAAATGGAGTAAATACAATGATCAACAATCATCATACATACGTTTTTATAACTTACTATTATGTCTTAATAATGATTAATAAAATGAAATTCATTATCAAATTATTTCCAGAAATCACGATAAAAAGTAGATCTGTCCGACTATACTTTATAAAAGTTCTAACTCGAAATATTCGTAATATTCTCAAGTATTATAGTGAATCAGTTACAATAGTACAGCATTGGGATCATATAGAGGTGTATAGTGCCTTACAGCAGCGCGATCAGATAATTGAAATTTTAATGCGCATACCTGGAATCCATCATATTCTAGAGGTAGAACAACGTATCTGGAAAACTATGCATGATATCTATCAATATGCGCTAGAGGTATATCATTCTCAATTACTTGGAAAAAGTTTTTGTGTGCGTGTCAAACGGCGGGGTAAGCATGAATTTACATCTCAAGATGTAGAACGTTACGTCGGTAGCGGTTTAAAACAGAATGTGGAGAATACTTATGTCAAACTAATTAGTCCTGATAAGACAATATTACTAGAAATAGATAATCATCAATTATTATTAGTAATTGGCCGTTTTGAAGGAATAGGCGGTTTTCCTATCGGTACTCAAGGAGATGTACTGTCATTAATTTCTGGTGGTTTTGATTCAGGTGTTGCTAGTTACATGTTAATGCGCCGAGGCTGTCGAGTACACTATTGTTTTTTTAATCTTGTTGGTAGTATCGAATATGAAATTAGTGTTCGGAAAGTAGCATATCATCTATGGAGTCGCTTTGGTTTTTCACATAAAGTACATTTTATTTCTATTAATTTTACTCCGGTAATGCATGAAATTTTGAATAAAATCGATGATAGTCAAAAAAGTATTATATTAAAACGCATGATGGTACGTACAGCATCAACTATTGCAAATAGGTATGGTATTCAAGTGTTAGTAACTGGTGAAGTCATAGGGCAAGTTTCTAGCCAAACATTAACTAATTTACATTTAATTGATAGCATGTCAAAAATGCTAATTTGTCGTCCGCTTATTTCTTATGATAAAGAAGATATTATCCATCTAGCTCGACAGATTGGTACCGAAGAATTTTCTAAAAAAATACCAGAATATTGCGGTGCGATTTCTAAAACTCCAACTGTACGAGCAACCAAAACTCGTATAGAACAAGAAGAAAAACAATTTGATTGTACTATATTAGATGCTTTATCAATAAAAGTTTTAGATATTCGTAAGTTGACTACGCAAGATAATGAATCTTTAACTGAAATAGAGATTACTAGTAAACTAAACATCGGAGATGTAGTACTAGATATCCGTTTTCCAGATGAACAAAAACATCATCCTCTAATGATAAACAATATAGTGGTGAAAAACTTACCTTTTTATAATTTATATAGCCAATTTAGCCTGTTAGATCAAAGTAAATCTTATTTACTATATTGTGATCGTGGAATTATGAGTAAGTTACAAGCACTATATCTTCGAGAAAAAGGATTTCGAAACATTAAAGTTTATCAACCTATTCTTATATGATTCAATCATTAATATTTGATGTATTCTTTGTATAAATACAATGCAAATTTTTTATTGAATAAAAAATTATTTTTTTGAGATAAAAATGAAATAGTTTTTAACTATATAGAGATAAGGTCTTATATTAATAAGATCAATAAGATTCAATTATCACCGATAATGATTATTTAAAAATATTTATTAAGAATCATGATTTTTGAATCTAATTATTAATTTTATTATTTTCTTTTTAAACTTATCGTATATATAGCACAGATAAAACTTAGTTTTGTATATACGAATGCACAGTTGATCACTTTGTTATTTTAACAGCAGACTATAAGACCTAAAATAAAGATGTTTTATTGCTAAAATAAATAAGATGAATTTTATACTGATCTTATATTTATTCTAACATTAATTTTCTAAATATATCATGAATTTTTTTACTTCTCGTATATAGATAGACATTATATTAGTGCGGAATAATTTTTTTGAAAACATTTTCTAGAAAATCTAAGTCATATAGAAATAGAGAAATTTATCTAACTTAACCGTAAAAATAAACACATGAGACGACATATCAACTGAACATATAATGAATGTACTTTTATTATCGTCTATATTACGTGCAGAAAATAAATTAGACCATTCTTTTGTCACTTTATTAGAACAACGTAGCAAAGATATTAAAATAAAGTATTTTATAAATTAAATTAGAAAATTTAATTGATATTAACCAAAAAAATAACATGTATGCATATCATATATATGAATAAATAATTTTTATTATAATCTGTAATTTATTAAATCTCTACAATTTATTCTTACTAGAAGATTGATTTATATCATTCGTAAGAAGTGAGCATTTTAGAATATCTATGATTTTTTTAAATTCTACTAAATTAATTTGTTTTTTATTAACTTTAATACAAACAATACGTTTTTCAGGCATAAAAATTTCCATTACACCAAGTTGTGACTTTAAGTACACTATTAATTTTTCATCTAATTCTATTAGACAACTGTCAGGTAAAGCGATATGTAGACTACTGAGCAATGGTTCACGTAATGTTGTGCTTACTAGCCACCATATTAGAGCTATTCCTGAAAATACTAAAAATACTAACCAAGCTCCGTAATATTGAAATAGCCAACCTCCAATCGTGCCTCCAAAAGCTACGCCAAGAAATTGACTGGTTAAATATATCCCCATCGCTGTTCCTCTATAACCCAATGAAGACTCTTTGCTAATTAAAGACGGTAGTAAAGCTTCTAAAACATTAAATGCTATAAAAAATAATTGCATGCCAGAAAATATTAACCATAACCGATCTTCTGAAGTCATTAATATTAATTCAGCTATTAGCAATAACGTGACACAACTTAAAAACATACGTTTTGTTTTTTGTTTGATTTCAGCATAAGCAATAAAAGGTACCATGGTGACAAAAGAGATTAATGTAACGATTAAATATACTTTCCACTGATTTACAGGTGGCAATCCTGCATAATTCATCATGGGTGGTAGAGCAACAAAACTAGACATTAACATTGCATGTAAGCAAAAAATACCGAAATTTAATTTCAGTAATGGTATATTAAATAATACTTTACCAAATCTACCACGTACAACATTTGATTTTTTATTTAAAGAATGCCTACTGGTAGTAGGCACTACAAATAGTATAATTCCAATTCCAATTAATGCCAGTGCTGTAATAATCCAAAATAATCCTTTGAGAGAAATAGTGTGAGTGACAATAGGTCCAATGACCATTGCAGCAGCAAATGTTACCCCAAAGCTAATGCCAATACAAGCCATTGCTTTGGTTCGATTGTGTTCTTGAGTTAATTCTGATAATAGTGCCATTACTGAAGCGGAAATGGCGCCTGATCCTTGTAAAGCACGTCCAATAATAACTCCATAAATGCTATCAATCAAAGCTGCAATAGCACTACCTAATGCAAAAATAAGCAAGCCGATGATAATGAGCGGCTTACAACCGATACGATCGGAAAACAATCCAAAGGGAATTTGGAAACATGCCTGTACTAATCCATAAACACCGATAGCCAAACCGATAAGTGATTCATTAGCGCCTTGCAATGCCATGCCATAAGTGGTTAAAACTGGTAACACTGTCAATGTTCCTAACATACGCAATGAAAGTACCGTACCTAAACTAAAAACAGCACGCCATTCTATACCAGTCATTTTAGTTTTCTGCATTTATTCTTTAAACCTTTATTCTTTAAACCTTAATATTTATTATACAGTAGTGAGTTATTATGTGAATAAGGTAACAGTATCATTGAAGGATCTAGCAAATATAACTAGGTTGATTATTGACATATGGTACCACAAAGTCTAATGACATCATGATGCTCAGTGATGTGATTGCGATAATTGAAAAAATGAACATTTTTTTTGCCCAAATTACATCATTAATAGAAGTTTTATAACCTTGTAATGCCATGCTAAACCAGATTATGTTGATTGTAACAGCGACAATGCAATATTTATATCCAACATATCCGTACAGCACCAACAGTAACGTTGCAACCATAAATCCTGTAATATATAAAACAATATGGTGCTTAGTTACAGAAATTCCTAGCCTTATTGGTAAAATAGGAATCGATGCTATTTGATAATCTTCGAAACGAAAAATAGCAATAGCATAAGAATGTGGCATTTGCCACAAGCTAAATATAAAAAATAAAATTAATGCACCGGCATCAAATTGATTACTGACAGCACAGTAACCAATAACCGGCGGTACAGCACCTGATATACTTCCTATTAAAGTACTATAGATAGATTTTCGTTTCATGTATAGACTATATATCCCGACATAAACGATAAAACCAATTACTGCTAACCATATAGATATATAGTTAAGTGCTAAACATAATAATGTAAAGCCAAAAATACCTAGAACTGTAGCATAAATTAGACTTTCTTTTGGAGAAACTAATCCCTTTACTAACGCTCTATTTTTTGTTCTGTGCATTTTTTGGTCAATATCACGATCAATATAGTTATTGAATATACAAGATGAGGCAACAATTAACGTTACACTAGCCAATGTATTAAAAAATAAATCATAATGAATTTGACCCTTAGAGGCTAGTAAAAAACCTCCTGTGACAGAAATTAAATTGCCAAAAATAATACCTGGTTTCATTACTTGTAGATATTTCATAATCATTATTGTCATATGTTTTTTAGCAGCTCATGAGATTAATGTGGAGATGCCACATAATCCATAAGGAACCGATAACCAATATTAGTACGATTAGGACCGTAAATAAAAAAGCCATAAGGTCCCAGTTTTGTTGAAATGATGTATCGAGATGCAAAAAATAAGTGAGATGTACCAAAATCTGTATTGTTGCACACACCACTAAAATGACAACAAGAATCTTGTGGTTTATGGTACTTTGTTGTATCACTAAGAAAAAGGGAATAATTGTGAGAATAATAGAAAAAATAAAACCTATTAGATAAGATCTTTGACTGTGGTGTCGACTAACACCAGTTTGCGTTATAGATGTATGATTCATTATAGAAATCCAATCAAGTATACGATAGTGAATAAACAAATCCATACTACATCTAAAAAATGCCAAAATAAACCCAAGCATCGCAGACGAGTTTGATTCATTATGGTTAAACCGTGATAGAATAATTGAATTATCATTACCAAAATCCAAATGAGACCACATGCTACATGAAGACCATGAGTGCCTAAAATTGTAAAAAATCCGGATAAAAAAGCACTACGATCTGGACCATATCCTTCAACAATTAAATACTGAAACTCATATAGCTCCATGCACACAAAAATTAAACCAAATAAGAATGTCAAACTTAACCAAGCATTAACTTGATTTAGTTTAGCTTGATTCATAGCTAATGTTGCTAAACTATATGTAATACTACTGAACAATAGAAAAAAAGTTTCAATCAATATAAATGGAAGTTTAAATATTTCTTTTCCTGTTGGTCCATCTGCTATACCATTACTTAATACAGCATAGGTAGAAAATAGGGCGGCAAATAAAATACAGTCGCTCATTAAATAAATCCAAAATCCAAAAACTCTGATAGATTCTGAATGTTGATGTTTGTGTTCAGTATCAGTATGAATAATATTTAGATGATTTTCGAATATTTTATTAGTGGACATTGTTTACGTCCATTTGGCTAATTTGTGCAATATGTTTATTCTCAATATGCTCAATGGTTTTTATCGGTACATAACAGTCTTTTTTTTCTTTAAAACTATGTACTATTAAGGAAGCTATGATACCGACAAGTCCAATAATAGCCAACCACCAAATATACCAAATCATAGAAAAACTAAATACCAAGCTGAATGCCGAAATTATCACGCCAGTACTAGTATTGTTCGGAATATGAATAGGTTGATAGACTAGAGGTCTATGATAAGCAATACCTTGTTCTTTCATCCGCCAAAATATATCGCGATGATTATTTACTTCTGGAATAACAGCAAAATTATATATTGGTGGAGGGGAAGTAGTCATCCATTCTAAAGTCCTACCATTCCATGGATCACCTGTAAGATCACGATTACGATCGTATAAGCTGACTATAAGTTGTATAATTTGACATAAAATACCTAATGCAATCAATATTACCCCTATCGAAGCTATCATTAGTGGCGGATGAAATATTGAATCAATTTGCTGGCTTAAACGACGAGTCATACCCATAAAACCTAGGCAATACAATGGCATGAAGGCTACATAAAAACCAATAATCCAAAACCAAAATGCACGTTTTCCCCAAGATTCGTTTAAGATAAATCCACATGCTTTTGGAAACCAATAAGTCATACCAGCAAAACATCCAAATACTACACCACCGATAATAACATTATGAAAATGAGCTATCAAAAATAAACTGTTATGCAGAACAAAATCGGCACCAGGCAATGCTAATAATACTCCAGTCATTCCACCTATAGAAAAGGTAATAATAAAACCTACAGTCCATAACATTGTAGAGTGTAATACTACTCGTCCTCGATAAATCGTAAATAACCAGTTAAATATTTTAACTCCGGTTGGAATGGCAATAATCATCGTCATGATGCCAAAAAAAGCATTAACGTTAGCGCCCGATCCCATGGTAAAAAAATGGTGCAGCCAAACACAGAATGATAATATTGTAATAGAGATGGTTGCCCATACCAAGGATGTATAACCAAATAAAGATTTTCTTGAAAACGTAGCAACCACTTCAGAAAAAACACCAAATACTGGTAGTACTAAAATGTATACTTCTGGATGCCCCCAAGCCCAAAATAAATTTACATACATCATCACATTACCACCCATTTCATTGGTAAAAAAATGAGTTCCTAAATAACGATCTAAAGTTAACAGCGTAATGGTAACAGTAAGAATTGGAAATGCAGCGATGATTAACACGTTAGTACATAATGCCGTCCAAGTAAAAACTGGCATCGACATCATCTTCATACCTGGTGCTCGCATATGTAAAATGGTGGCTAAAAAATTTACTCCGGTTAAAGTTGTACCAACACCAGCTACTTGAATACTCCAAATCCAATAATCAACTCCAACACCAGGACTATATTCTTTTTCTGATAAAGGCGGATAAGCTGCCCATCCTGTCTGAGCAAATTCTCCTAATCCAAGAGAAAGGTTAATAAGAATAACACCAACCATGAACAACCAAAAACTCAAAGAATTTAGAAAAGGAAATGCAACATCACGCGCGCCAATTTGCAAAGGTACTGCTAAATTCATCAAACCGATCACGAATGGCATTGCCATAAAAATAATCATAATAACGCCGTGAGCGGTTACTACTTGATCGTAATGATGTGGCGGTAAAAAACCAACTTCATTAGCGGACGATAAGACTTGATGAAAACGCATCATGATAGCATCGGCAAATCCACGAAGCAACATTACAAAAGATACTATAATATACATTATACCAATCTTCTTATGATCTACTGATGTAAACCATTCATGCCAAAGATATTGCCATTTATTGAAATAAGTGATAGTAGTTATCAATCCTAAACCAATCAACATAATGAAAACCAAGGTTATCATAATGATTGGTTCATGATACGGAATAGCATTAAGCGTTAACTTTCCAAGCATTATTCATTCCTCGGCATCTATGCATGAATACATATTCATGTTCATCATTATTTTATTAGCTATTAATTTTTCAAATTACCATTACATTTTCATTTATTCATGAATCGTTCAATCACTGTTTTGAAAAGTCCAGATTTAACATTGGAAAAATATTCAATTACATGACATTCGCTTGGTACTGTTAATTTCTCATAATCTTCCATGGTATCTAACGTATTTGGAGAGGTCTTAACTTTTTTGATCCATGTATCAAACATAGCCTGATCTTGTACGGCTATAGCAGTAAATTTCATACCAGAGAAACCATGCCCACTAAAGTTCGATGAAAAACCTTTATATTTTCCCGATTGATTAGCTATAAGATGAAGCGTGGAATTCATGCCGGCCATAGCATAGACCTGACTACCTAATTGAGGAATAAAAAAAGCATTCATCACCGAATTAGAAGTAATTTTAAATTTTACTGGAATACCTTTTGGAAAAACAATTTCATTTATTGTAGCAATACCCTGTTCAGGATAAATAAAAAGCCATTTCCAATCAAGGGCAATGACCTCAATGTTAATGTTTTTAAAATTTGAAACGATTGGCTTACTGGGATCTAAGTCGTGGGTTGATTTCCAAGTTAAAATAGCTAAGATAATAATGATAATTATCGGAATGGTCCATACTATCCATTCTAGTAAATGAGACTGGGACCAATTAGGTCTATATGCTGCTTTAGTATTGGATTCACGATATTTGATCGTAAATATCAAAGCCATAGTAATAGCAGGTACTACTACAATTAACATAAGTCCAAGAGCAATTAATATTAATGAACGTTGTTCTAGTCCAATTTGCCCTTTAGGATCCAATAATACCATATTATTGCAAGCACTAAGTGACATCACAGTCAATAATAATAATATTTTTAAACTTTTATTAGTGTATTTTTTGAGTCTCATTGCGAAACCTCAACAAATATATTAAAGGATTTTGTATCCTTACATATATAGACATTTTATATGAAAATTGCAAATTATAAATAATATGTTTGTCTTATTAATTAGTGAATGTATCTTTTATACGTAAATTGTTTTTTGATAGATATCAAGCAATTAAATAATTACTTAAAGAAAATAATTGACTACATAGTTAATATTTTTAGATAAAGAATGTACTAAATTTATCGACATTATTTTAATGTTGAATTTGATTGTTAAAATTGCCTATTGAAAATATAACTAGCCAATAAATTACAGCCATGTTTATGGCTTATCATGTAATGATTTTATAGTTAATTATTTAAATAAGTCTTTTTAATATCATTATTGTTTGAATAATAAACTATTATTTAATCGTGTCATGTTTTTTACTTTAAAAACTAATTATCTCTGTACGGAGATTCGTATTTCCATACCAAATTTATTAGTAAATGAATAATAAATATGTATAAATTCATAATACATTCCAATTGAATATAACGAGAGATATAAATATCATTATGTTTATAAAATATGATTTTTTCTGGAGTTTAGATAGTAAGATTAATTTTTTGAAAAAAGATAAAATTAAATGTTGGATTTTAACATTTAATATTAACGTTAAATTTAATATTTAAAGCAAGCAAATATGAACTTTGAATCATTGAAGATTAGTGTCAAAATTTGTTAAAATTTAATAAGCTAAATAAGATAAAGATGTGCTAATACGGAAATGTATGAGTAATGAAAACAATATTGAAAAATTAAGAAAATTGCCATCTCGTGCATAATAAACAGTCCTCATAAAAGACATAAGATAAATATTATAAAAAAGATATTAAATTACATATAAATCTTAAATTTATTTAATTGACATTGCATTAAGATTACAACAACTTAAATAGGATGTAAAAAAATAACATTTATACTAATTCAATATTATATTAATTAGGTCTTAGATTTTAAAAATTACTAAATATTACTAATACGCATATATATTATTCTAATAATATTTTCTAAATTTTATTTAAAAATAAAATAGCAATGTACTCTTCTTATAATTGTTAGAATTTTGTTAAATAAGTAGTAAAGTCTTTTCAAATTTTATTTGAAAATCTAAATATAAAAAAATAAAATAATTATTTTTTAACATAAATAAACTACAACAATGGTCTAATTGTGTTAAAACTGTTTATGTGCCGAGTAATTTAAATGACGTATAAGTTACAATACAATCTATTAATATACTCAAGTGAAGCTAAATATTGTATTCTTTTGTATCTGCTGATACCACCTCTTTTAAATTTTATTTATATTGCTCTTCTCTTATATATTTTAATAAATGATATTTTAATTGACACTGATACATAATATAAACGCACGATGTACTAATTATGTTCAGTCAGGTATGGTAACGACTTCTGATTTTGTGTTGTAATATTATCTGAATTTCATACCGGATGATCAGAATCAAATAGGTTAGTACGCATTTTGCTTGATAAAATCACTGATACTTCTATCATTAGATATTTCATTGAAAACATAATTTAAAATGGCGCTCATGGCGCATGCAATTTTATTATTAGTTGCATAAAATACTCCTTTCACGTTATGACAAGATTGGAAATGTTTTATTTTTCTATGACCATTATCCGCTTGCACAATGATAGCAATATCTGCATAGGTCGTGATACTGTGAGAAAAATTTCCTTCTCTGACATCAGAGTAAAATTTATGTATCACGATATTCAAATTTATGGGACCATTTGGTCCAACTGTATAACCACGAGCTAACATTTGTTTTTCAAATATTTCTTGTAATAAAAATCGCACATCGCGTGATGGCATTAATGCGATGCATTGTCCACCACGGTTCAATTTGGCTAATATTTTCTCTGAACGTTGATCGGCACTATTGATGCTCACCATAATGCCTAATGCTGAAGTAGCACACTGCGGTAAGTGGATATTGGGAATAATATCGAGTGTATTAATTCTAGACACTACACAGCTAGAGAGTAACATTAGAATTAATAGTAGAATTAGTAATTTTTTAAACATAATATAAATTTTTTAAGCGAACAGTTTTAATCTATTACAGAAATGAGGAAGATGATGTTACACGCATCATCATATTCACAATTCTCTGTTACAGGGCATATATTTTTATTTTAAAACTTTGAATTGGTAATTTAGAGATGTATAGTGTATTACGTACTACCTTGTAGTAAATCTTAAAAAAACCAACTTATAATTACATTTTTGCTATTTCATTTTACTTATAATGTTAAGAAAAAAAGTTTAAATAACGCAATTTTAGTACATATGAAATTATACATTTTTTAGTTTTTATAGAAGAATACGTATATAAGATTACAAGATAGAAATGTGATGTTGGTATATAGCTGATGCTTTTTTTATATTGCTTTATTTTTAAATACACCTAATCATTAGAATCATTAGCATGATATATTTTATATATTGTCTATTATCAATAATAAATCGTGCACATTATATAATATATCTATAAATTTAGACTTTGCCTTGCCAGATCTTTTGTTGATCTAGCTAGTATGCTGTTTTGTTAAAGAACAAGTTATCTATAATGTTTTCTTGTGTATATTCTCGAACACGTAATGTGTGATAAAAATTTTGCGTTCTATTGCAAATTTTACGAAAAATAAAATTAAATAGACAAAATTTTATTTTGTGCAAGTTTTCATAAAAACAATCGAAAAATTTTTTTGATTAGTCTGTATATAAAAAAATGATTGAAATTGTTAGTTATAAGTAGTTCCATTATGAAAATATTATTAATTTAACAAAGAAACGTATCTCATTTCCTCTATCTATATAGCATAAAATAAACAAGATGTGTATCTCGCTAAAGATTATGACAGACTTATCAAATCTAAATCAGCTAACCAGAACGCAATTAAGTTAATGCTACACGTGAATAATATTAGTTTAATAAACAAGTATACTTAATTATATCCTCTATTTTATTCCAATACTATATTTTCATTCTTTTTTTTATTATGTTCTAGTATCATAGATATATATGCAGTAATACGGTTATTGTTATTTATAGACAAAAAGATAATTTCTAATTTCTTACTGAGACTTATTTACAGATAATATAGTCTGTTAAAATGAATATCTACTTATTGTTGTCACGATGTTGTGACTCAGAGTTAATGGAATGACATTGCCATCAACAATCTTAAATTGGATTCATTTTATATGATATGTTTATCATGCTAATGACACCACTATATGCAGTACTGAGTGGATTAATTATATTTTTCAGTTTCCAATGCGAAATGAATGAAATATTTTCAAAAACAGTAAATTTAAAATTAGAGGAATATATTTAACTAAATTTATTGATCAACAAAACATGCTTGTATGAAAAAAGGATACAAAGTTTAATAAACTAAAATAGTTTATCGATAGCGTTTGATAGAACCTTCATTTTATTTATACAGTAAATCTTTGAATAAAAATTCAATCTGGTAAAAATTATTCACAAAATATTATTAATTGATAAATTATAAACCAATAAATTTTAGTTAGAATTCTACATACTACTAAAAAAATCATTTTTTAGTAACGTGTAACGAAAGATATGGAGATATATTATTGCGAGGAATGAGACAACTTATATTAAAAATTAATCCGGTCTATTATGATCTGTAAAAAAACGGAAATCGATCAACTATAGTAAATTTTACAATTCATTTCAAGTCAATACTAATGAATCATTATTTTAATGATGTATTTATTTTAAATTAGCTTTCTAAAAATATATAGCATACACAAAATACGAATTTGTTCAATACATGCATTATACTACATGTAACACATCTAATGAAAGATTAGATGATAATTTATAATATTTTTACATATCATCCGCATGATCTGATAACAGATATTGGATTAATGTTTCAAAAAAGATAATATATTTTGTTGAAAAGCTTTGTCAAAAATAAATATTTATTTTTTTGATTTTGACTTATTTAGACAAATAAATTTTGATTTTATGTACTGTTTAGTTTCACCAATCCCTTATAATTATAATTTTTCTTTATATGTTTGAACATATTCGAATGACTAGTGCATACTAGGATAATTGGTTTTATTTTATAAATTACGCACTAAACACCATTAATATGGTAAAATACTTAGTCCCCAAATCTATATTTTAAGGTTTCTTAAAATTAAAAAAAATACTTTAACATTTCGAGGTAGTAGAATGAAAGTTTATATTAAAGTTACTAAAGATTTGGTACGACGTGTGAAACTTACCATTTCTGCCGTAATAATTAAACAAGAAATGAAAAAATTAGAAAATATTGCTAAAGAATTCATATTGACGGATTTCGTCGAGAAAACATTCCTATAAACATCATAGCTCAACACTATGATTCTTTAATCTGTCAAAATATCTTACGGAATCTCATGCAGAGTAATTTTATTACGACTGTGTTTCAAAAAGAAATTAATCTTGTTGGCACACTAAATTATATACCATAAAAATATAAAATGGATGAAGATTTAAAGTATTTAGTAGACTTCGAAAATATATCTAGAAATAAAATTATTGGATTGTAGAGAACATGACAATTGAAAAACCGTTAGTAAAAATAAATGATACTGATATTGATCGGGTACTAAAAAACTTGTTAAAGCATAAGTCACTTGGAAACAAATAACCGACCTTGCTGATGTTAAACGATCGCGTAACTATTGATTTTACCAAGACTTTCGATGGAACGAAAACCATTGATTATCTACTAATTACAGGATAAGGTCGCATGATTGCTGATTTTAAAAGAAGTATTATAGGATATAAATTTGGTGAAAACTTCGATATTAATGTTATGCATCCAAATAATTATTTGGTAAAACATTCAAGGGATTAAACTATTAATTTTTTTATTCTATTAAATAACATTGAATAATGTATTCTTCCAGTAATAGATTTAATCTATATCAAACGTTTTAAGTATCGTCAATGGATCTATTACACACTTACGTAGGAACATTCGTAAAAATACGGAACGCGAATTGGAAGATATTATATGCACCAAGGTTAAAAATCAAATTTTCGATGCATTGCTAAACAATAATGAAATTTCTGTACCAACATCTTTAATTAATAACGAAATTAATATACTCAAAACAAGTGAAACACAACAGTTTAATAATTTAATAATAGTAAAAGAACAACTGTGGAATTATCAAGTAAACTATTTGAAGAAAAAGCTAAACGTCGTGTTAAAATTGCATTGTTTTAGATGCAGTAATCCAAAAATATAAATTAAAATCGGATGAAACTCATGTTAGTACTATGGTTAAAGAGATTTCTTTTGTCGGATAAGAATCCAAAAAAAGTAATCGAATACTATAGTAAAAATGACAAATTAATGAACAATATACGAAAATAATTCTAGAAGAGTAAGCAATGGACGCCTTACTTCTCAAGGTTCATATAATAAAAAAATCAAAAAATCCATTGAGTTAATATGACATCAGCAACCAATCATATAATGTACAATTATAATTTTTATTGATACGATTTAATCGTTAATTAGTAATATTTGCTTTCTATATATACAAAAATCCTATTTATTTTATAATATGGTATGAATCTTTGATAACTAATTATAATGAACTCAATTAATCTTCATTGATTATAAGCACGTCAGTAATACGGAACAAAAACTTCATATGAAGATCATGTATACACAAAAATAATAAAGTATACTTTTATTTTTCAATTAATATAATTTGTCCGTGATTAAATAGATATCATTGCAGTCACATACTATGTCTCATGCTATTATTTTTCTTTTTATGATCACTCAGTGAAGTATTTTTACCATTACATATTCTCAATATAGTATGATAGATGGATAAAAATAATACCCATTGCATCAATTTCAAAGCATTTTAAAGTTGTTTTAAAAATAATTCAAAAATTATTTTGATTAAGAATCATTAATCACTAATCCTAAATTAGTTAATAAGCTTAATATTATTATACTTGACGTATATATCGCGCATTTATCTTATACACAACATGAACACTTAAATATTGCATCACATTTGATTGCAAGGAAAATATAATGACATACAGTAATAAACAAGATGACTCTGCATATCATATGACCCTTGTACCAATGGTAATAGAACAAACTTTACGGGGGGAACGCGCATATGATATTTTTTCTCGTCTATTAAAAGAACGCATCATCTTTATAACCGGTCAAATCGAAGATTATATGGCACATGTAGTGATTGCACAAATGATGTTTCTAGAATCGGAAAATATGGAGAAAGATATCTATCTATATATTAATTCTCCAGGAGGTGTTATTACTGCTGGAATGTCCATTTATGACACTATGCAATTCATTAAACCAGATGTCAGTACATTTTGTATGGGACAAGCTGCTTCTATGGGAGCTGTGTTGCTGACAGCTGGAGCTAAAGGAAAACGCTTTTGTTTACCTAATTCAAGAGTAATGATTCATCAGCCATTGGGTGGTATTCAAGGACAAGCTACTGATATTGAAATTCATGCTAAAGAAATTTTAGCAACCAAAGCTAGGATGAATAAATTAATTGCGAAACATACCGAACAACCTATTGCATTAATTGAAAAAGATACTGAACGAGATCGGTTTCTTTCTGCAGAAGAAGCTGTAAATTATCACTTAGTAGATTCTATATTAAGCCAACGCACATAATACATATAACGTTATGTATTATAAATAGTATTAATCGTGACGAATATAAATATACCATCCAGACATACTCATGCATGTACTCTAGATTTGATTATCAATATTCATCATTACTCTATTCTAATGTTATGTCTGTATTCAAAATGAAATAAAAGGTTGACTGATAAAATGGATAAACAAAATGATGGTTCAGAACAGCTTCTGTGTTGTTCCTTTTGCGGTAAAAACCAACATGAAATACAGAAATTAATTGCTGGGCCGTCAATATATATTTGTAATGAATGTGTCGATTTATGCAATCATATTATTCGAGAAGAGATAAATAACACAATTTCTCCACATCGAAAATGTAGTACAATACCAACACCGAATGAAATCCGTAAGAATCTGGATGACTATGTCATTGGTCAGGCACAAGCTAAAAAAATTCTAGCAGTAGCAGTATATAATCATCATAAACGTCTATGTCAACGCGATAATAGCATTGAACTTAGTAAAAGTAATATTTTATTAATTGGACCGACAGGTAGTGGTAAAACTTTGCTAGCAGAAACGCTAGCTCGATTTTTAGATGTGCCTTTCGCTATGTCCGATGCTACTACTCTCACGGAAGCTGGATATGTAGGTGAAGATGTAGAAAACATAATTCAAAAACTATTACAAAAATGTGATTACGATGTACAAAAAGCACAGCGTGGTATCGTATATATTGATGAAATAGATAAAATCTCTCGTAAATCAGATAATCCTTCGATTACACGTGATGTATCTGGCGAAGGAGTGCAACAGGCATTGTTGAAACTTATTGAGGGTACCATAGCGTCAGTACCACCACAAGGTGGACGTAAACATCCTCAACAAGAATTTTTACAGGTAGATACATCAAATATTCTGTTTATTTGTGGAGGTGCTTTTTCTGGACTGGACAAAGTCATTGAGAAACGTATTATGATTAACTGTAGTATCGGATTTAATGCTAAGATAAAAAATGTATCAAAACAAAACACTGAAGGTAAGTTGTTACTACAAGTAGAACCGGAAGATTTAATTAAATTTGGTTTAATTCCCGAGTTTATTGGACGTATGCCCATTGTGGCAATTTTAGATGAACTGAATGAAGCAGCACTAGTTCAAATTCTTATAAAACCTAAAAATGCATTAATAAAACAATATCAAGCGCTTTTCAACTTAGATAGCGTCAGGTTAGAGTTCCATGATAAAGCGCTATCAGAAATTGCGAAGAAAGCTATTGCGCGTAAAACTGGTGCTCGTGGCCTACGTTCGATCATGGAAAATATATTGCTGGAAACTATGTACGAATTACCTTCTCAAGAAGGTGTTGAAAAAGTGGTGATAGACGAAGCAGTTATCATGGGTCAATCAAAGCCATTGATGATTTACCAAGGTCAATGTGAAAATCAGCATGCCTCTAGGAAATAAAACGTAATTCGTTAGTATGTTCAAAATCTTATCATATGGAAAATAAGGATTTTAATTGCTAGTGTTTCATTGCTAATTCCCGTTGAATGTAAGCTATTTGACCCCATATACTCAAATATCTGATTATTGAAATTGATAAATACCGAGTTTTTGCACATCCCACAAACCTAGCGGTAGCTAAATTAAGAGAGAGTTCTATGAATGCTGAGCATTCCGAACGTATACAAATCCCTGTATTGCCTTTGCGTGATGTAGTAGTGTATCCGCATATGGTTATCCCTTTATTTGTTGGTCGAGAAAAATCAATCCGTTGTCTTGAAGCAGCTATGAATAGCGATAAAAAAATCATGTTAGTAGCCCAAAAAGAAGCTTCAACCGATGAACCAGGTACCCATGATCTTTTTTCAATTGGTACAGTATCGTCTATTCTACAAATGTTAAAATTACCCGATGGTACAGTAAAAGTATTAGTAGAAGGATTGACCCGTGCTTGTATTGTTGAATTAACAGATGATAGTAATTACTTTACTGCTGAAGTAGGATACTTTAATACACAGGAATTAGATGAACGTGAACAAGAAGCACTGGTACGTACTTCAATTAATCAATTTGAAGGTTATATTAAACTCAATAAGAAAATTCCGCCTGAAGTGCTTACTTCTCTACATAGTATAGATGATGCTGCACGTTTAGCAGATACTATTGCAGCTCATATGCCTTTAAGATTGACTGATAAACAGTCTATCCTAGAAATGTCTGATGTAACTGAACGTTTAGAATATCTCATGGGTATGATGGAGTCGGAAATTGATATGCTACAAGTAGAAAAACGAATCCGTAATCGTGTTAAAAAGCAGATGGAAAAAAGTCAGCGTGAGTATTATCTGAATGAACAGATGAAAGCAATTCAAAAAGAATTAGGCGAAATGGATGATACGCCGGACGAAAATGAGATATTAAAACGTAAAATAGATGCAGCAAAAATGCCAAAGGAAGCTAAGGAAAAAACTGAAACAGAGTTGCATAAGCTCAAGATGATGTCACCGATGTCTGCTGAAGCAACCGTTGTACGAAGCTATATTGATTGGATGTTGTCTGTACCTTGGTATTTACGTACAAAAGTAAAAAAAAATTTACTTATGGCACAAGAAATTCTTGATAGAGATCACTACGGTCTAAAACACGTTAAAGATCTCATTTTAGAATATTTAGCAGTACAAAGTCGGGTCAAGAAAATAAAAGGACCAATTTTATGTTTAGTAGGGCCGCCAGGTGTAGGAAAAACTTCACTAGGACAATCCATCGCTAAAGCTACTGGACGACAATATGTACGTATGGCCCTTGGAGGTATGCGAGATGAAGCTGAAATTCGCGGTCATCGACGTACTTATATTGGATCCATGCCAGGTAAATTAATTCAGAAGATGTCTAAAGTAGGAGTAAAAAATCCACTTTTTCTATTAGATGAAATCGATAAAATGTCATTAGACATGCGCGGCGATCCAGCATCTGCATTACTAGAAGTTCTTGATCCAGAACAAAATATAGCATTCAATGATCATTATTTAGAAGTAGATTATGATCTTTCTGACGTTATGTTCGTTGCAACTTCTAATTCAATGAATATTCCAGCTCCTCTTTTAGATCGCATGGAAGTAGTTCGTTTGTCAGGATATACAGAAGATGAAAAACTAAACATTGCTTGTAAGCATCTGTTGCCTAAACAACTAGAACGCAATGCCTTAAAAAAAGGTGAACTCAGAATCAAAGATAGTGCATTAGTAAATATAATTCGTTATTATACTCGAGAAGCTGGAGTGCGTAATTTAGAACGTGAAATTGCAAAATTGTGTCGTAAAGCAGTCAAGATTCTTCTGATGCATAAAAGTACTAAAAACATCGATGTTGATTCTGATAATATAAAAAGTTTTTTAGGTGTACAACGATTTGATTATGGACGTGCAGAAGAAGAAAATCGTATTGGCCAGGTTACTGGCTTAGCTTGGACTGAAGTTGGGGGTGATTTGCTTACTATTGAAACTGCTTGCGTACCTGGAAAAGGTAAATTAATCTATACTGGTTCTCTGGGTGAAGTGATGCAAGAATCTATACAAGCAGCATTAACTGTAGTACGTGCACGGGCAGATATACTGAACATTAATCCTGATTTTTATGAAAAAAAAGATATTCATGTACATGTACCTGAGGGTGCTACTCCTAAAGATGGTCCAAGTGCTGGTATAGCCATGTGCACTGCGCTTGTATCCTGTCTCACAGGCAATCCAGTAAAAGCTAATGTGGCGATGACTGGAGAAATTACTCTTCGAGGTCAAGTATTATCTATTGGTGGTTTAAAAGAAAAGTTATTAGCGGCACATCGAGGCGGTATTAAAATTGTATTAATTCCCTACGAAAATAAAAGAGATCTTGAAGATGTACCGGCTAACATAATTAATGATTTGCAAATTTACCCAGTGCAAAAAATTGATGATGTTTTAAATATGGTTTTACACCATGCTCCATTTAGTATGTAGATTGCTGTTAATTAGAGAAAAAGTATGTCAGTAAACTAATAAATTTAATTTTTTATTTTTACTTATAGTTTATAGGGTGGTATTGAAATGTTTATCACAGAGTTTATTTCAGGTTATTTAGTGAATAAATCAAATATTTTTCAATGTACTATATCTAATACTCAGATGATATTGCATCATGTTGTATAGTTGTATAGGATATTTATTCAAGGAAAGAGCTTTATGTTTTTTACAATATCGTATAATACTTGCTAAATAAAAATATTTAATATTAATAAAATTGATTTTTAATAACTGTAACATCCTTTAATTAAGGATGTGCTGATTTTCAGTTAAATTTTATTTAAGTGTTAAATATTACATGTTTTAAATGTATATTATATTAAATGCAAACTTATAATATATGATATAATAGATATTATGATAATTTCTGTATTTTAAGATTGTTTCGATCACAGATAGTCACTATTCAAAATTTGATATATGTGGATATATATGTATGAAAATATAAACTTTTTGTATTGATATCTGAAAATTTAATGAGACATCCATAAACAATAAATGATTTTAATAGATATAGATATTATTAGTAGAATATAAAATATTTAACGTTTTTAGTAAAAATATATGCGTCATATACGTATTTTGTTATATTCGGTTAATATTAATTATGAATTACCGATTGTAATGTTTTTATAAAAAAACTTCAACATTATTAAATAAATCGAATAATATTCGAAATAAATTTTATCAATTTAAAGAACTATATGCGATTACCATGGTTGATATAGTCAATGACTTTATTTAAAATAAACATAGTAAAATGCAACATATATCAATTATCAATTTAGAATCGTTAGAAATAAAACTTATAAAATTATAAAAAATAAAAGATATAAAATATATGTATAAAAATAGTATGATTAATCTAAGTTTATAACATTTTATATTATCATTCTAAACATAATAGTTGAAACATTAATTTTATTAAAAAATATCAAATAAATAAACATCACATGATATTTATAAATATAATAAGTGGCATGCAATATTTGAAAATACTTAAAGGTATCATATTAAATCGTCTTGACTAAAAGATAAATTAATTAATTATATTTCTTAATTTGTCCATTATACAAGTTAACTTATTAATAATTAGTAGAAGAATATATAATATTTTTATTAAAAATTTTCATACTTAATTTTAATATGATATATATTTATACATATCCTATAATAGATTATTAACAATAGTTAATAATTTTTCCAACATCATGGCTAGATTCAGAAAAATTCTTTACCATTATGTATTAAAATTTACTTTACAATAATGAAGTAAATATCATTTTAATTCAGCAATATAATATTTAAGATATATTATTATTAATATTATGATGTCAATCATTAGTAATTTAGCATTGTGCTAGATATTGATACTTTAATAGAACATATTAATTACATACTTATGATATACATGTACATTTTTTCAATATTCTAATAATTTTAATCTAACTTGGAGCCGACTGAGAATGAATTATGACCAAAAAATACGTCATTACTTGGGATATGTTACAAATCTATACACGTACTATGGCTCAGCGTCTCCTTCCTACTAAACAATGGACAGGAATTATTACAGTTAGTCGCGGTGGTTTAGTACCGGGCTCTTTATTAGCTCGTGAACTTGGAATTCGTCATGTAGATACTGTTTGCATTGCTAGTTATGACCATGATAATCAACGTAATTTAAATGTGCTAAAACATGCAGCAGGAGATGGAGAAGGATGCATTATAATAGATGATTTAGTAGATACAGGCGATACTGCCAAAGCTATTAGAAAGATGTATCCTAAAGCCTATTTTGTCACTATTTTTGCTAAACCGGCAGGTCGTCCTCTTGTTGACGATTATGTTATTGATATTTTACAAGATACCTGGATAGAACAGCCTTGGGATATGGGCATGGTATTCGTTCCACCTTTAGTGGAAAAATGACTGTTATTATTAATCTGAGAAGGTCATTTTATAAATTAAATTTATAAAAAAGACAAAAAAGTATATCATAAGTTAACTTGTGATTAATATCATTAGTTTATGATAAAATAGCATTTTCAACACTGTGAAACATTACTTTACTTTTAGTATTTGACATTTTTATTAATTCTATCCAGTCTTGTATCTTATAGCACAATACAAAACAAGATTTATAATATTATATTTTTAAAATTAGCTACTGTTTGAAATGCCGATATAGCTCAGTCGGTAAGAGCGTCGCATTCGTAATGCGAAAGTCGTAGGTTCGACTCCTACTGTCGGCACCACATTATGTATAAAAGTTATGATATTTTAAACATCTTAAATTTTAAACATCTTAACATCACATCTTAAATTTTAAACATCTTAAAGTGTTGACTACAATATAGTGAATGCTCAATCAAAATTGTATTATTTCAATTGTCCATGACAATACTTAAATTTTTTTCTTGATCCACATGGACAAATGTCGTTACGTCTAATTTTTTTATTTCTATATTTTGTATTTATGCTTTCTGATATCATTACATGATCTGACTCCCATGTATAATGGCTAAACTTTTTTAATTTAGATAATGACTGTCTTTGTGCTATTTCGTGACCGTTATATTGATCTACTACTCCTTTTATGATATCAGTTTCTTCTACTGACATACGTACTTGTATTTTTCCTAAGACTCGGCTTACTTCATATTTCAAAGATTCTAACATAGCTGTAAACAGTAAAAATGATTCACGTTTATATTCTTGTTTTGGATCTTTTTGCGCATAACCACGCAAATGAATTCCTTGGCGTAAATAATCCATTGCTGCTAGATGTTCTTTCCACAATGAATCAAGAGTGTTTAACATAATGCTCTTTTCAAAGTTTCTTATTATTTTGGTTCCAAGAATATTTTCTTTGCGTTGATACTCCTTTACATTCCATTCTAATATACGTTGACGCAATATCTCTGCATGCAGTTCTACACTTTCAACTACCCATTCTGTGATGGGTATATCTAAATTAAAATCGTTTTTAAGACACTGTTCTAAGTCTGATATATGCCACATTTCTTTCAAAGACTGCGATGGAATATAAGTATCTAAAATTGTTTTTAATACATCGTCTCGAATTCTCTTAATCGTTTCACTAATATCCTCTACATTAAGCAGCTCATTTCGTTGAGCATAAATGGCACGGCGCTGCTCATTAGCTACATCATCATACTCAAGCAATTGCTTACGGATATTAAAATTATGATTTTCTACTTTGCTCTGAGCATGAGCAATCATCTTAGTAATCCATGGGTGTTCAATTGCTTCACCTAACTTCATACCTAGTTTTCGCATCATACCAGAAACACGATCTGAAGCAAAAATACGCATCAAAGAATCTTCCAGTGATAAATAAAAACGAGAAGACCCAGCATCTCCTTGACGACCAGAACGACCACGTAACTGATTATCTATACGACGTGATTCATGTCGTTCAGTTCCAATAATATGCAATCCACCAGCAGATAAAACGTTATTATGATTTTTCTGCCAAGCACATTTAATAGCTGTGATTTTTTTCTTATCAGATACTCCAAGCGCTGTAATTTTCGCTTGTAAACTACCACCTAAAACAATATCAGTACCTCTACCAGCCATATTGGTAGCAATAGTTACGGCTCCTGGCTGCCCCGCTTGAGCAATAATGTCTGCTTCCATAGCGTGAAATTTAGCGTTAAGTACCTTATGTGATATACCTTCTTTATTTAATCGATTGGAAAGTAATTCAGATTTCTCAATAGAGATTGTACCAACTAAGACAGGTTGGCCAAGAGCAGCACGCGATTTTATATCTTCGATAATAGCCTCTATTTTTTCTTTTTCAGTCATATAAACTAAATCAGGAAAATCTTTACGAATCATTGGACGATTAGTTGGAAGTACTATAGTATCTAAATTATAAATAGATCTAAATTCACAAGCTTCAGTATCTGCAGTCCCAGTCATTCCTGCAAGTTTTTCGTACAAACGAAAATAATTTTGAAATGTAATCGAAGCTAGGGTTTGATTTTCATTCTGAATAGCTACGTTTTCTTTAGCTTCTACTGCCTGGTGCAGTCCATCAGACCAACGTCGACCTGGCATAGTACGCCCAGTATGTTCATCTACTATGATGACTGCACCATCTTTAACAATATAATCTACATCTCGGATAAATAACACATGAGCACGAAGAGCAGCAGTAAAATAATGTACTAAAATAATATTGGCCGGTAAGTAAAGCGAATCAACTTTCTCCATAATAGAAGCTTTTACTAACAACTCTTCAACTAAAATAAGACCGCGTTCAGTTAAATATATCTGTCTTAATTTTTCATCTACATAAAAATGACCTTTTCCTTGAAAACTTTCTGAATCTTCTTTTTCCTGTCGTACTAAACATGGAATTAATGTATTAATTTGACGATATATTTCTGAACTATCTTCTGCAGGACCAGAAATAATTAATGGAGTACGTGCTTCATCTATCAGAATGGAATCAACTTCATCTAGCAAGGCATAATGGAGATCACGCTGCACACGCTCTTTCGGGTTAAGCACCATATTATCACGAAGATAATCAAAGCCATATTCATTATTCGTACCGTAAGTAATATCAGCAGCATAAGCAGCACGTTTTTCAGAAACAGGCATCCCCGAACGATTAATAGAAACAGTTAATCCAAGAAATTCAAACAATGGACGATTATTTTCTGCATCGCGCTGTGCTAAGTAATCATTTACTGTAATTATATGTACACCTTTTCCGCTTAAAGCATTCAAATAAGCCGGTAATGTCGCTGTTAAGGTTTTTCCTTCACCGGTACGCATTTCAGCAATACAACGTTCATTAAGCACTATACCACCTAAAAGTTGAACGTCAAAATGACGCATACCAAACACTCGCTTACTTGCCTCACGCACAACAGAAAATGCTTCCGGCAAAAGACTATTAACAGAAGAACCATTCTTGATACGGTTACGGAATTCGACAGTTTTAGCTGCAAGCTGCTCATTGCTTAATTGTTCTATTTCACATTCCATCTGATTAATAATATGTACAATTTTACTCATATGTCGTAAAGTACGATCGTTACGGCTTCCAAAAATTTTGGTAAGTAGTTTTAATAACATAGTCAATTATATCTCTATTATGACCTTATTCTATAGAGGTCAAAAGTAGTATTCAAAAATATTACAGCATTTTTAACAAACCATGCAAAACAACATGTTACTGGAAGTTATTCACAAAATAATATGTCAGCTGATATCAATATGTTGATTTTTTCGCTTCATGATTTAATAACAGATTTAAATTAAAATTACGATTAGTATTTAGGGTAATAGGTAGAAATCGAATGATATCTGTTGTATGAAATATTATAGCAACTAGTAAAAATAAACGATAAAATGAGACATCAAACTTTTTTTGAGCTATATTAATTCATCAAAAAAATCATGGTCTAAAAATATGCTAGTATCACATTTAATAAAAAATATGAATTTCTAATAATTTTTGTTAACATTATACTAGTAATGTAATGTATCCATATTGTAACAACATCTGAAATCTTTTTATTAAAAATTTTTATGCGAAATAGTCACCCATATTCAATCAATATTCTATTAAATAATCCTGTTAGCATAGGTCAGATATCTTTAGAAAAAATTCAAAGACGAACTATAATGCTGTTAAAACTTAATAAAGCAGTAACCGCACTGCTACCAGGCCCTCTTCGACCCTGGTGTCGAGTTGTTAACTTACGAAAAGGCATTATGATATTAGAAACAGCCAATGCTACTTGGAAGATGCGATTACGTTATGAGCAAACTCATTTATTATCCGTATTACGTTTACAAATTTTACCATCACTATCATCAATAAATATCAAGATTAATCCCCTCCTAGCGATAAAAGAAAATGTAAATTTTAAAAAAAATGAAGATGCTAAACCGTACCATTCTATTTTAGAGAAGCCAAAAACCTTAAGTATACAAAGTGCAGAATGTATTCGCCATATGGCAATACACAGCGAAGGAACATTAAAGAATGCACTAGAACGACTAGCAAAATTAGTAGAAAAAAACTTTAGATCTACTATTTATTAAAAGTAAAGACAATCTTCATTGTTTATGAAATAAGAAAAATATAAGAAAAATAAGAGATTTTTATTAATTCTTAGATAGATATTTTAGGCCATTACAAATGTTGGTTCTTTAAATGTTAATGGCAATTTTTCCTCATTTTCAAAAGTTATCAATTCCCAAGCGTCCTGACGAACAAGAAGTTTTTTTAATAACTTATTATTCATAGCATGCCCAGATTTAAAGGCTGTAAATGCACCGATAATATTGTATCCACACATAAATAAATCTCCAATGGCATCAAGTAATTTATGACGAACGAACTCATCTCTAAATCGAAGACCATCTTTATTTAATACTCGATATTCATCAACTACAATGGCACAATCAAAACTACCGCCGAGAGCAAGCCCTCGAGATTTCAAATTTTCTATATCACTCATAAATCCAAAAGTACGTGCTCGACTAATTTGACGAACAAATGATTCAGACGAAAAGTTTAAGACATAACGTTGAAAGCATCCTGAATTAATCGCAGGATGTTGAAAATCAATAGTAAAATCAAGCGTAAAACCATGAAATGGTGCTAATTCAGCCCATTTATCACCATCATCAATTCGTACTACTTGTTTAAGACGTAAAAACTTTTTGGTACTATTAAGTTCCTTAATACCAGCATCCAATAGCAGATAGATAAAAGGGCTGGCACTACCATCCATAATGGGAATTTCAGGCGCATTAACTTCAATAAAAATATTGTCGATACCTAATCCTGCTAATGCTGCATTTAAATGCTCAACAGTAGAAATGCGAACATCATATTCATTAATTAAACAAGTACATAGTTTGGTATCACGTACTAAGCTAGCATTTACAATAAAATTTACTGGAGGATTTAAATCAGTTCTACGATAAATGATCCCACTGTTTGCCGGTGCTGGACGTAATGTTAAAATGATGTTTTTTCCAGTATGTAGTCCTACACCAGTAACTTGTATCATACGTTTTAATGTCCGCTGTTTGATCATTTGTTGATCTCTAAATATTTTATTTACTAATTATTCTTAACAATATTAAGAAGAGATGGCTGATGAATCAAAAAAATAAAAATCAGCGTGTTTTAAAATATACTATTTAATCTGCTTTTTTACGTAAAAATGCAGGAATATCTAGATAATCAAGTTCATTATTATTTTGCTTTGTTTTTTTATTTATTACTTCAGACGTTAATCTGTGCTCCTGTGTTAACGAAGATGTACCTATTGCACTATCGCGATAATGATTAGTCGTTATAGATGGGTGAGTTTGTGTATTAGTTAGTAAAGTAATTTCAGGTTGTTTGTCTATACCGATACCAGTTGCAACTACAGTGACTCGAAGTTCATCATTCATGTCAGGATCGACTGAAGTTCCAATAACTACAGTAGCATTATCGGAAGCAAATGCGCGTATAGTATTACCAACAGTTTCAAATTCATCTAAACGTAAATCAAATCCAGCGGTAATATTAACAAGAACCCCCCGAGCCCCAGATAGATTTATGTCTTCTAATAAAGGACTAGAAATTGCTATTTCTGCTGCTTTTTCAGCACGATCTTCTCCACGAGCAATACCAGAACCCATCATAGCATAGCCCATTTCAGACATCACAGTTCGAACATCGGCAAAGTCTACATTTATCAAACCTGGACGCGTAATAAGTTCAGCAATACCCTGTACAGCACTTTTAAGTACATCGTTAGCAGTACCAAAAGCATCTAGTAAAGAGATTCCTCGACCTAATACTTTTAGTAATTTATCATTTGGAATTGTAATTAATGAATCTACATATTTAGAAAGTTCAGTAATTCCTTGCTCTGCAAATGTCATCCTTTTTTTGCCTTCAAAATTAAATGGTTTGGTGACTACAGCAACGGTTAAAATACCAATATCTCTAGCTATTTCTGCTATCACTGGGGCAGCTCCTGTACCTGTGCCTCCACCCATTCCTACAGCTAGAAATGCCATATCAGCACCTTCCAAAGCTACTCGAAGCGCTTCACGATCCTCTTCAGCAGAGTTTCGACCAATTTCTGGATCAGCACCTGCTCCTAATCCTTTAGTAATGCTACCACCTATTTGAATAGTTTGACCTACTGTCGTTTTACGTAATGCTTGGGCATCGGTATTGACAGCGAAGAAATCTACGCCTTCAATGCATTCACGTACCATATGCTCAACCGCATTGTTACCACCACCACCAATGCCGATGACCTTAATAACCGCATCGTTCGTTAATTCAATTGGCTCAAACATAATGTTTCTCCATTTATACTGGTTACTTTAGAAGTAACTTCTTATGTCGCTGTTTCATCTTTAAAAAAATTAAAATTCTTTTTTTAGCCAGTTAGTAAAGCATTTAAACCAAGTGCTTAAATATGTACTTTTTTTAGTTGTTATTGCATTACTTAAATATGATTCCTTACCGTATTGTAATAGTCCAATAGCGGTCGAATAATAGGGTTGTGTTACACAATCAGTGAGACCGGTAATATTTAAAGGTTGACCTATACGAACATGGGTATGAAATACTTGTGATGCACAAGCCATCAAACCATTTATTTGTGCAGCACCACCTGTAAGGATTATGCCTGCTGCTAGATGATATTTAATGCCCTTGTCTTTTAAATTTTCTTGTAATTGAATAATTTCCTTATTTACTAAACTTAACAATTCAGTATATCGAAGTTCAATTATGTCAGCTAATGTCTGTTGTTGGAGATTACGTGGCGGACGTCCACCAATACTCGGTACTTCTATGTAGTCATCTTTATTAATCATAGATCCTAATGCACAGCCGTAATGTATTTTAATAGCTTCAGCTTCTGTGATAGACGTGTTAAAAGCATAAGCAATATCATTAGTAATTATATTACCAGCATAAGGAATAACTTTAGTATGACGTAAAGCTCCGTCAGTATATACAGCCATATCTATGGTTCCACCGCCAATATCGATAATACACGTACCTAATTTACGTTCATCTTCAGTTAACACTGCATAGCTTGAAGCAAGACCTGAAAAAATTAATTGATCAACTTTTAAACCACAACGTTCTACTACTTTTACAAAATTCTTAGCTATATCGTTATGACAAGTAATTAAATGAACATTCACTTTCATCCGAATACCAGACAATCCAAGTGGATTTTTAATACCTGTTTGACAATCAATAGCATATTCCTGTGGAATTACATGCAAGATACGATGTTCACCTTTCATCCGTACCGATTTAGCGGTATGCACTACATTATCTATGTCTTCTTGGATAACTTCTTCTTTTGAGATGAGTGCCATGCCAGTCTCATTCCGACAACTAATATCGTGACCAGAAAGTGCAAGATACACTGATGAGATATGACAGTTTGCCATCGTTTCAGCCTGATCAATGGCAATTTGAATAGATTTTATTAATGATTCTACATCATTAACACAACCTTTATATATGCCACGAGATGGACAAGTACCAATACCAATGATATTTACTATACCTTCGGGTAAAATTTCTCCTATCAGGGCTGCTATTTTAGAAGCACCGACTTCTAGTCCCACTACCAGTTTCTTATCAGTTGACTTGATCATGGTTGTTTGATTTATTCCCATTTTGGTTCTAATTATTAATTATTATTCTCCGAACTAATATAAGTTTTAGGACCAACCGACAGCCATACCTGAATCATAACGTAAATCCACATAACTGATTTTCTTATTTTTACTCCAAGCTTGTTGGAGAAGAATTGGATAAACATCAATAAATTGCTTTAAGCACTCAATGTTATTGTTCCGATCTAATTGCAATTGAATATTATTTTTTAATATTAATTTCCATGAATTACGAGCGTTCATACTAATTGATTTAAGCCGAAACTTGGCTGCTGTTAAAATCTGATTCATAATATAATAGCCAGCAAGTACATTTTTCTCTTTACCTTTTGGACCATAGAGTTTTGGAATCTCTTGATTGATAATTCGATCCTCTGGTATTTTAAATATGTGACCATTATGGTCAATTAAATATAAATCATCCCAATATGCTATCGGTGTATATTCTATTAAATGTATTTTTAAAATATCTGGCCACTGCTTTCTTACGTAAGCTTTTTGAATCCATGATATATGTTCAATTTGATTTTGTATAACCTTAACATCTAGTGTTATAAAAGTACTTGGTGCACCTATTGTTAAAATTGCTTCACGGACATCATTATTACTAGTATAATAACGTTCACCTGTGATCACTAATCGAGCAAGCGTTAAATAATGAGTATGTTTCATCCAATTCATAACCATCCAAATTGTCCAAATAATAGTACTCAGTACTATTATAAAGAAACTCAAACCTGCAATTTGACCATTTTGTTTAATTATAATTTGTTTCATTGAAATATGGCTGTAGTTTTTTATCTGCTAGTCTACGAGCTATTTTACCTACCGTACCAGCTCCTTGCATTAGAACCAAATCATTATCTTGCAATGTCAGCGCCAATGTTTCTGGAAGTGCGTCTACATCTAGTACTAAAATAGGATTTATCCTCCCGTACCTTCGAATTGTATGACATAGAGATTGGCTATCGGCACCAGAAATTGGTATTTCACCAGCTGAATAAACATCTAACATCAGCAATACATCTACGTTTGACAAAACATGAGCAAAATTGTCATATAAATCTCGTGTACGAGTGTAACGATGTGGCTGAAAAACCATAACTAAACGTTTATCTGGCCAGCCAGCGCGTGCTGCTTTAATTGTAGCGTCTACTTCTGTGGGATGATGGCCATAATCATCAATTAGCATTACTTCACCTATTTTACCGTTGACTTTAATTAAATCATATCGACCTAAATCATCAAATCGGCGTCCAGTGCCCTGAAATTTTAACATCGCTCGTACAATGGTGTTATCATCAATACCTTCTTCTGTTGCCACTGCAATGGCTGCTGCTGCATTTAGTGCATTGTGATAACCTGGAGCATTTAACTCCACTTGAAGATCAGATTTATCTTGTCTATGGACGGTAAATTTGTTCAGATTACCTATCTGACGATAAGCAGTAAGATATAAATCCGCATCTTTACTGAAGCCATATGTAGTAATTTGTCGACCTATGAAAGGTTGTAATTCTCGAATAACAGGATCATCAATACACATTACCACTCGTCCGTAAAATGGCAGGTTATGTAAAAAATTGATAAATGTTTTTTTTAAATTTTCAAAATCTCCTTGATAAGTATCCATATGGTCAGCTTCAATATTGGTTATGATAGCAACCATTGGTTGCAGATGCAAAAAAGACGCATCACTTTCGTCTGCTTCCGCAATAAGATACCGACTACAGCCCAGACGGGCGTGTACTCCGGCAGCCTTTATAAGGCCGCCATTAACAAATGTAGGGTCAAGACCAGCTTCAGCATAAATACTGGTCACCATTGCTGTAGTGGTTGTTTTACCATGTGTACCAGCAATAGCGATGCCATGACGAAAACGCATTAATTCTGCTAACATTTCAGCTCTTTGGATAACGGGAATGCGCGCTTTCTTAGCTGCAATAATTTCTGGATTGTCATAAGGTATGGCGCTCGATATAACAACTACGCTGGCATTATTAATATTTTCAGGTCGATGATTAAAATAAATTTTTGCACCTAATATAGTCAATTGTTGCGTTACTGTATTCGCTGAAATATCGGAACCACTAATTTGATAACCTTCATTTGCCAGTACTTCCGCGATTCCACCCATGCCGGCACCGCCTATACCAACAAAATGAATTTGTCTGACACGGCGCATTTCAGGAATAAAAGTTCGAAGTCTAGCTAGCTGTTGTGTATTCACAATATTATCGCTTTAATAATAAAGACAAGGCTTATCCTAATTTTATCTATTCTATATTACTAATGTTATTTCTCGAGCTATCTGAATGGCTGAATCAAAAATTGCTGTTGCACGAGCGCGCTGAGCTAAAGTTAATAGTGTTGTTCGATCCCAATTAGATAAAATGTGGCTAATCTGAGCGGCAGTACATTTCTTTTGTTCTATAATTTTTGCTGCACCAATTTTTTCTAAAACGCGTGCGTTCCAATACTGTTGACGATCTTTATGTATAAAAGGTACAAATATAGCTGCTAAACCTACAGTAGAAATTTCACTTACCGTTAGTGCCCCAGAGCGACATACCACTACATCTGCCCAAGCATAAGCAGATGCCATATCATTTATAAATTCTACTATTTTATGCTTCTGTGCTCCACCAACTACTTTATAGGCTTGCGTAACCGTGTCTAATGCTCCTTTACCTACTTGATGCCAAATATTTATTTGGCCTGAAAGATTGGCAGCAACTAAAGGCATAATTTGATTCAGTATTTGAGCACCTTGACTACCGCCTATTACTAATACCCGAATAGGACCTGATCTATTTTTCATTCGTATTTTCGGTTCCGGTAATGCCAGTACTTCATCACGAATCGGATTACCTACTACATCAGCATAAGGGAAAGCACCTGGAAATGCCTGTAGTACTTTACAAGCAATTTTTGATAACACACGATTTGTAAATCCAGCAATTCTATTTTGTTCATGTAACACTACTGGAATATTACACATCCAAGCTGCTAAACTACCGGGCCCAGAAACATATCCTCCCATACCTAATACAACATCCGGTTTCCAAGTACGTATAATATGCCTAGCATGCCATATAGCTTGAAAAATACATATTGGTGTAATTAAATAGGCTTTAATCCCATTTCCACGACAGCTTCTGATACGTATAAAATCAATATCAATTCCATGTTGTGGAACTAATGTAGCTTCTATACGTTCAGAAGTACCAAGCCAGCGAATTTTCCAGCCCTGTGTTCTGAGGCAATGAGCAACCGCTAATCCTGGGAATACATGTCCTCCAGTCCCGCCAGCTATTATCATCAGTCGCCTATTTTTTTCTGTCATCATGGTTTCTCAAAAAAGCTTGTACGTTTGCTAAACGAGTTTCAAAATCAATTCTTAATAGTAATACAACTGCTGTTAACATGATTAAAAGGCTCGATCCTCCATAGCTGATTAATGGTAAAGTTAAACCTTTAGTAGGTAAAATACCAGCAGCTACGCCTACATTAATAAGTGTCTGAACACTGAACCAGATACCGATAGAACAGGCCAAAAATCCAGAAAAACGTTGATTTATTGCTAGTGCTTTCCAGCCAATAAGGATGGCTCGAAATGAAATTAGAAACACCATTAATAATGCTAATACCGCTCCGAAATAACCAAGTTCTTCGCTTAAAATAGCAAAAATAAAATCAGTATGCGCTTCCGGCAAATATTCTAGCTTCTGTATTGAATTTCCTAATCCCTGACCCCAGAGTTTACCACGTCCAAATGCCATCAAAGATTGAGTTAATTGATAGCCTTGACCAAAAGGATCATCCCATGGATTCCAAAATGATATGATGCGTTGAATACGATACGGCGCAGTAATAGTCAATAGTAATGCTATACTAATACCTAATCCTATAATAAAAAAACATTGCCACAGTTTAGCGCCTACTAAAAATAACATTGTCAACGCAGTAATAAATAAGACTACGACTGTTCCAAGATCAGGTTGTGCCAGTAGTAAAGCTGACAATATTATAATTATGCTTATTGGTTTACAAAAACCCCAAAAATTAGTACGAACTTCTTCTACTTTACGCACTAGATAACTAGATAAATAAACAAATAACGATAATTTAGATAATTCTGCCGGTTGAATATTCATTGGACCAAATACTATCCAGCGTGCTGCACCGTTAATTGAGTCACCTACTATAAGTACAATTAATAACATTACTATTGTAGCAAGTAACATTATTGAACTATAATTTTGCCAAACTATCATTGGAATACGCAGTATTCCTATCGATAAAAAAAATATTAAAACAAGAAAACATGCATTTCGTTTAGCAAAATAAAAAGGATCATTAGATAAACGTGTTCCGATAGGCATCGATGCTGATGTAACCATGATTAATCCAGTGCACACTAAACCTAATGTTAGCCAAAGTAATTTCCGATCATATAATACATTAATCGGTTTTTTAAATGATAGAATGTTTACCATCCATACTTTAAAATGATATACTAACTTTATTCTAGAAATGTACATCAGCCCACCTTGTGCGCTAAATCAGTAAATACTTCACCACGTATTTTAAAATTTTTAAATTGATCGAAGCTTGCACATGCTGGCGATAATAATACTAGGTCTCCTTTTTTAACTCGATGCCCGATAATATGCATTGCCTCTTGAAGAGTTTCGATGAATATAGAAGAATCAGGCCTAAGTAATGCCAATTTTTTACCATCTTGACCGAAACAGTATAACTGTATTTTCTTATTTTGTAGAAATGATGATAACGATGAAAAATCAGAAGATTTACTGTTTCCACCCAATAAAAGATGTAACGTACCCTTTACTTCAATTCCATTGAGTGCAGCTTTAAGACTAGCTAAATTAGTAGATTTAGAATCGTTGATCCAACGTACACCATTTCGTTCGAGTATGACATCACAACGGTGTGATAGTCCATGAAACTGCCGTAATGCCTTCAAACTAGAAGAATGTGGAATCCCAACTACATCTGCCAATGCTAATGCTGCTAGGGCATTGATGTAATTATGACGACCGACAATATTCATTTCTTGACAATCTAACAATCGTTCATTGTGTCTCATTAAATAAGTTCGACCATCATCTTCATCAAGATGATAATCAGAATCGGCATTAGAGCCAAAGCTAACACAGTAGTTTTTTTTTCTAAAAATTGGAAAAGTTAATGGATCATCCGAATTAACTATGCAAACTTTAGCATTATGATAAATTTTTAATTTTGTTGTGCGATAGTGTTGTAAACCAAAGGGATAACGATCTATATGATCGTCGCTAACATTTAAAATCGTTGCTGCAGTTGCTTTTAAGCTATAAGTTGTTTCAAGTTGAAAACTTGACAATTCTAAAACATAAAAATGACTCGGAGTATCTAATAGCATTAATGCAGGCAGACCAATATTACCTCCGACGCCTACCTGCCAGCCAGCACATGCCGCCATGTTACCTACCATTCTAGTGACAGTACTTTTTCCATTGGTACCGCTAATCGCCACAATTGGTTCTGTTACTTCTCGACAAAATAGTTCAATATCACTGATAATTTCTATTCCAGTTTTTTCAAGAAAGGTTAAATTTTCTAAAGAGACACCAGGGCTAATAATAATAAGTGTAGCATTTAACAACCATTTTTTATTCAATTTTCCTAAATAACATGGTACATTAGCTGGTAATTTATCTAAACCAGGAGGTGAAAGTCGAGTATCCATTATCTGGGGTGTAATGCCGCGAGTACGAAAAAAATTCACACAAGAAATACCAGTAATTCCTAATCCAATAATTACTACTCGTTCTTGCCAATAGGTTTTCATATGATTACCGTACCTTTAGCGTTGCGAGTCCAATTAGAACTAATATTAACGAAAGAATCCAAAATCGTACAATTACGCGTGGTTCAGGACATCCTCGTAATTCATAATGATGATGAATAGGAGCCATTCGAAAAAGGCGCTGACCAAGTAATTTAAATGATCCTACTTGTAAAATTACTGATAAAGTTTCGACTACAAATACTCCGCCCATTATAAGCAATAATAATTCTTGTCGTAAAAGAACAGCAATAACGCCGAGTGCTCCTCCAAGTGCTAAAGAACCGACATCGCCCATAAAGACCATTGCTGGATATGTATTAAACCAGAGAAAACCCAGTCCAGCACCGACAATTGCTGTACAAACTACGACAAGCTCGCTCGCAAAGCATACATGGGGTATATGAAGATAATTTGCAAAATTTACGTTACTTGTTGCCCATGCTACCAATGCCATACCAGAAGCAATAAAAATTGTTGGAACAATTGCCAGTCCATCTAAACCATCAGTTAAATTGACTGCATTACTAGTACCAACAATAACAAAATAAGCCATAACAATATACCATACTCCTAACTGTGGCATGATATCTTTAAAAAATGGAACTACTAATTGAGTGGTTAAAGTAGTTTTATTTGATGTAAACATGACAACAGATATCATTAATGCTATTATTGACTGCCAAAAATATTTCCAACGAGGAGAGAGTCCTTTAGTATCTTTACTTGATACTTTGCGGTAGTCATCTACAAATCCTATAACACCATATCCTACTAGTACAAATAATACATACCAAATATATGGATTAAATGGATAAGACCACATTAATACCGAAATAATGATAGACATCAAGATCAATAAACCACCCATAGTCGGTGTGCCGCATTTTCTAAAATGCGATTCTGGTCCATTTATTCTAACTACTTGATCAATTTGTAATTTGTGAAGCCATGATATTAAGCACGGTCCCATACAAAGTGATAAAAATAAAGCAGTAAGTAAGCTAATAATAGCACGAAATGTCAGATAAAAAAAAACATTAAAACCAGAATAAAATTTTATCAAATACTCAGAAAGACAGATTAACATGCTGCTTTCTCCTGTAATTTATGTACTATGCACTCCATTTTAGAATTACGTGAACCTTTAACTAAAATGGTAATAACTGTATGTTCAGATAAAAGTTGTATCAAACGCGATATCAGAGATACCGCATTTCGAAAATGCTCACCTCGAGAACTGGTTTCGCTGATAAAACAACTTAAACGACCGATACTTAAAATTTTGTCAATACTAATCTGTGAAATAAAATTACCAACTTGACAATGGTATGCAATTGTTTCACTACCTAAGTCTAACATGTCACCTACTACCATTACACGATAACCAGGCATATCTTTTAAAACTTGTGCAGCAGCGATCATAGAAGCAACATTAGAATTATAAGTATCATCTAACAACAGTCGTCCCATGCTGTTATCCAAAGCAATAGGACGTATCCGACCAGGAAGAGGTTTTAACTGTGCAAGTCCAGCGGCTACAGCTGGTAGTGTTGCTCCTACAGATAGTGAAAGTGCACTTGCAGCTAAGGCATTAGAAATGTGATGTCGACCTGGTAATGGTACATGCACCTGGCATGTACCTTGAGGACTATGCAAGGTAAACTGTGTGCTCCACTGATTATCTATAATATTACTGGCAAAAAAATCCACGTTATTGACAGTATGTAAGGCAAAACGCCAAATTACTTTATCATTTAATAGGTTTTTCCACTGAGACCAATCACAACTATCAGCATTTAGGATACCAATTCCATCATTTGATAAACCAGAAAAAATTTCTCCTTTAGCCTTCGCTACTCCTGACAAAGAACCGAAACCAGCTAAATGAGCTGCTGATACATTATTTACTAGTACAGTGTCTGGCTGTATTAATTCAACAGACCAAGCAATCTCACCAAGACAATTAGCTCCTAATTCGATAACTGAAAAATCATGTTGTTGTGTAAGATGTAAGAGAGTTAGAGATACACCAACATCGTTATTAAAATTTTCTTGAGTTGCTAGAACACATCCACATTGAGTTAAAATAGCAGTAGTCATCTCTTTAACAGAAGTCTTTCCTGCTGAACCTGTTAAAGCAACAATCCGCGTCTTTACCTGTTGTCGTATCCAAGCACCTAGCTGACCTAATGCTTGTCGGGTATCTGCAACAATAAGCTGCGGTACACGTAACGGTAATGGATAATTAACTAATAATGCGCTAGCACCTTTATCTACTGCTTGTGAAGCAAAATGATGAGCATCGAATCTTTTACCCTTTAACGCAATAAATAAACACTTACTTCCATAGTTAACGATTCGAGAATCAGTAGTAATTGACATAATTGTGCAATCTTCGCCTGTTCGTTCGGCATTAAGAGTTGATGCGATTCTACGTAAATTACACGGGATCATGCTAACACTCCAAGAAGATGTGCTACAGTTTCACGATCTGAATAATGAAGCAATTTTTGATCAATAATTTGATAATTTTCATGACCTTTACCTGCCACTAATACATAGTCTTCTTGTTTAGCCTGTGCAATAGCAGTAGTTATTGCATCAGTACGATCATAGATCACCCGCACATCATTTGCATTAAGTAGACCATTTTTAATATCTTTAATAATAATTTGTGCTATTTCATTACGTGGATTATCATTAGTAATTATCACATGATCAGCATATTTTTGAGCCATGGCACCCATTAAAGGTCTTTTTCCTTTATCACGATTTCCTCCACAACCAAATACACACCATAATTTACCATGGCAATGCAATCTAACTGCTGCCAGTGCTTGTTTTAATGCATCTGGAGTATGTGCATAGTCTACTATCACTGTAGGAAATCCTTGCGTATGGAAACTTTCCATACGACCGCATATACCTTTTAATAAATTAGCGGTATCTAAAAGTTTTGATAACTGATATCCAAGTACTAGTAACGTCGCTAAGGATAACAACAGATTACTAACATTGAATTTCCCTATTAACTTACTGTAAATTTTACCGTCCCCCCAATAGGATTTAAATGAAATATCAGTACCATGTGCATGGTAAGATATACTGTTAGCAAAAATCCATCGTCGGCTGTACCAATTAGCTGATAAACAACTTGCAACAGATACTGCGACTGCTTTTGGTAGCTGTTTTAACCAACGCTGTCCAACACTGTCATCAACATTGATAATATTATGTCCACTGTTTAATTCGCTGAAAAGACGCCATTTAGCTTGTTCATATTTTTTTATATTTCCATGATAATCTAAATGATCATGACTTAAATTAGTAAATACTGTAGCGGAAAAATTCAATGCATCAACTCTATACTGCACTAAGGCATGTGACGATACTTCCATAGCAACAAATTGAGCTCTTGGCTTGTGAGACAAAAACTCAGAGAGTAATCTCTGATTGTTAATGGATGATTCAGTGGTGTAATTAGTTTGATGAGTAGTGGTGTAATTAGTTTGATGAGTGTAGCCAATGATACCATGACCTATTGTGCCCATGACTGCGCTTATTTCACCCATCAAATATACCCATTGAGCCATAATATGGGTAGCAGTAGTTTTTCCATTCGTGCCAGTAACGCCTACCAAACATAATGAATGTGATGGTTGTTGATAAAAACGTCCCGCTAATGCTGATAAACGTTGATTAATATGGCGAAGATAAATAATCGGTACGCCACATAATTCGCTATATTCACCGTCTATCGCACAACCTTCTGCTTCTGCTATCACGGCAGCTACATTTTTTTTAATCGCCTGAGTAATATATGAACGTCCATCCCTTTGATGACCAACAATAGCTATGAATAAATCACCTTTAGATGCAGTCCGACTATCTAGTGTTATCGCTTTAAACATACATTTTGGAGCTTGTATTCTCCAAGGAGATAGTAATTCACGTAAATTATAGATGGTCACTATATACCTCTATTATAAATTTGTTAACAATGTCGATTTTTTGTATCTATGAAAATTACATGTCTGGTTTTACATTCATTGTACGTAATACGCCACCCATAATATTACTAAATACAGGAGCAGACACTATACCACCATAATAGTTATTACCTTTTGGATCATTTATCATCACTACTAACGTAAATCGTGGCTTACTAACAGGTGCAATCCCTACTGTATAAGCAATATATTTATTAATATAATGGCCATTTGATCCAACTTTTTTAGAAGTACCGGTTTTAACAGCTATACGATAGCCTTTGATGGCAGCTTTAGTACCTCCTCCGCCTGGAAGCGATACACTTTCCATCATACGTATTACAGTACGTATAAGCGGTTCAGGAAAAATTCGCTCTCCTTCTACTGGAGAATCTATACAAACAATAGATAGTGGACGAAGCACACCCATACTACCGATTGTAGCGTACGCTCGTGCTAATTGTAATGGAGTTACCATTAATCCATATCCATAAGAGAAGACAGCCCTATCTATGTCAGACCATCTTTTTTTACGAGGTACTAATCCACGATTTTCTCCAATTAAACCTACATTTGTCGTTTTACCTAAGCCAAAGCGCGAGTAAGTATCTACTAATACTGAGTATGGCATTGCTAATGCTAATTTAGAGACACCAACATTACTTGACTTTTGCAAAACCTCAGTTATACTTAATTCAGAATGACATGATACATCTTTAATTTTATGATTATTAATCATAAAAGGCAGTGTATTGAGCACGCTGTTTTCTCGTATCACTCCGTTATGAAGTGCGCTGATTATTACAAATGGTTTAACTGTTGAACCTGGTTCAAAAATATCAGTAATAGCACGATTTCGCATTACATCCGTTGTAGTGCCTAATAAATTATTAGGATTATAAGATGGACTGTTAGTCATTGCCAATATTTCGCCAGTATTAATATCTATTAATATTGCAGTGCCTGATTCAGCTTTATTAAACATCACTGCATTCTTTAATTCACGATATACCAAAGTTTGCAGTTTCTCATCAATGCTTAAGACTAAGTTATGAGATGCTTGACTATCTACAAATGATATATCTTCGATAATTCTACCACATCGGTCTTTACGTACTTTACGTTCACCAGGTTGACCAGTAAGTAAATGATCAAAACTCTTTTCGATTCCTTCAATACCTTGACCATCGATATTAGTAATACCGATAAGATGAGCTGTTATTTGGCCAGTTGGATAATAACGACGTGATGTTTGACTTAGATAAATTCCAGGCAATTTTAATTTTTTAATATAATTACTGATTATAGGATCAACTTGACGTGCTAAATAAACGAAACGGCCTTTAGAATGAGCCGTTATTCGGGCAATAATTTGATCAAGAGGAACAAATATTACATTAGCAAGTGCTTGCCATCGACTATCATTACTGATACGATCATAATCGTTGATTTCGTTTGGATCAACCCAAATAGCATTAACGGGCATATTGATTGCTAAAGGACGTCCAACGCGATCGCTTATGATGCCTCGGTCCGTAAGAATACGTTGTATACGTAAAGAACGCATATCACCTGCACGTATTAATTGTTTATTATTGATTACTTGTAGATATGCAACCCTAAATACTAAGCCTATTAGAGTGAACAAAATACAAACACAAAGCAAGGAAAATCGCCAGCTTACAAAACTAGGTCGAGTTTGTCGGCAGTTTAATGTCATTATTTTGACTATACTCATCTATCGTTAGTGATTCCCATTACATAACACTATGGTTGGATCAAAACATTATCTTCTAACGGATTTACATGTTGCATTTTCAATTTTTCAATAGCAATACGTTCTACAACACGATTATCTCCTAGCATATTTTCCTCTATAATGAGGTTACGCCATTCAATATCAAGAGTATTTTTTTCTAACATAATTTGTTCACGTTCTACAATTAACCAACGAATGTGATGTGTGGTATTTAGAACTAAAATGGCTGAAATTAATATCGCCACTAACAATACCAAAGGTAATTTACTATAATTCCATAGATCTTTACCGATGATACTGGTAAGTATATACCGTTCATAACTGTTCATTAACGCAGTTTTTCGGCACACCGTAAAATTGAGCTACGCGCGCGTCGGTTATGATTAATTTCTTTTTCTGAAGGACGTACTATTCTTATTGATTTTAATTGGCATTGTGCCTGATATTTTTCGGCTATTTGAGCTTCAGTGATCGGTAAATTATTGTCTAACTGAATGGGATAACTATGATGACGAATAAAACGTTTTACTAGTCTGTCTTCAAGAGAATGAAAAGTGATGACTGATAGCCGACCACCAGGAGCTAATATCTTTAGTGAAGCATTCAATGCTTGTTCAAGCTCTTTAAGCTCGCTATTGATATAAATTCGAATAGCTTGAAAACTACGTGTTGCTGGATGTCTTTGTTTTTTAGACAAAGGAATAATACTAGAAATTAACATTGCTAATTCATGGGTTCTAGTGATCAGCTTTTGACAATTTTGTTTAGCAATAGCGTGAGCAATACGATAGGCATTGCGTTCTTCTCCAAACGTTTTTAATACCCATATGATGTCCTTAGTACTTGCTTTCGCCAACCATTGCGATGCAGATTGGCCGCATGTTGTATTCATTCGCATATCCAATGGTCCATCTCTCATAAATGAAAAACCACGTTCGGGATCATCTAATTGTGGCGAAGATACACCTAGATCAAGCAAGATACCATCGACTTTTCCCAAACAATTTTGTTCGACCATGTAATCTTTTATTAAAGAAAAAGAACCGTGCATAATATTGAAACGTGGATCGTTAATGGTTTCGGCTGCTTGAATAGCTAATGGATCTTTATCAATTGCAAAGAGTCGCCCATGCTCATTTAATTGTAATAGAATTAGACGTGAATGTCCTCCGAGTCCGAAAGTTCCATCTAGATAGATACCATTTGATCGAAGTTTTAGACTATTTATCGCTTCATTCAATAAAACACTATTATGTATATATTTTTTTGACATAACTACATTAAAAATTTTAGTTAACTGGAATAGCGAATCTAATGCATTAATTTTACATTAAATATTTTTATATTTTCTACTTTAATTTTAATTTAAATTACGTCACTTTTTAAAAAAGCACGCTGTATTAAAGTTTTCAACAAAAATTTTTTTATTAAGTATTTGTTGTGATATCGAATAATTATTTCTTATTATCAAAAATACCAAATATATATTTTAACAGATATATAATGGATTAGATTGTAATATCTAAAATACTAATAACAATAATCATTTAATATGTGTATTAAAATAATCAATTATATATCATAAACCTACATGATTTTTTATGTAATTTTATTTATAATCAGTATACTTAGATGGATCTTAATTATATTTATATATGTTAATTAAGATATAACTATGGAACATATGAGTCTGAGATATATGAAAATATATTTCAATTTGTACAAAATTAAAATGTATAAATAACATTTAAATATTGTCAGGCAGCTAAATAATAAAAAAATATTATTTGTACTGATAATTATTTTTAGTCAATCATATAAACAACATATTGTTAAAATATTAACAATTATAAATAATTCTGACTTATTAACATGTTTTAACATGACTTGCAAATATTAAGATGTGAATATCTCATTAAATTATTCACTCAAAATTCTAATCACTCAATAACAATAAATGCAAAATAAGTATTAAGTTTTAGTGAAATAAAATCGTTATTATATTGTGTAAATCTGAATGTGAACTTATTAATTAATAATTGTATTGATTTAAAATAGCGCTTTTATATTTAGTTTAATATTTTACATTCAACTTAAGTAAAATCTGTTCTTTCACATTTAATACTTTTATAACATATTTATAGATACTTCTGTCCTCTATTTTTAGATTAACTAATAATTTAAATTTAAAAAATAAGAATAAAATTTAATATGAATGTATAAATAAATAGCATTATCATATTTTTTTTGACTATAAGATCAATCAAAATAGTTAAATTGATCACAATTTAGAAATGATTTGTGTTATAGTTTATTATACTGTTTATTAAAAGTATCTCACACTATTTAATAATTTTAAAAAAGTCTAATTATATATTCCATATTTATGAGTCAAATAAATACTATGTCATAGTTGACATATAATTAAAATATACCATATTGAATCTAGTTTTAATTTATAAGATATATTCGATTCAAAGAAGTCAATGCTCTAATAATTCAAACTATTGCTATATAATTATTAAAGATAGTATCCGTTTCTACAAACTAAGTAATTTAAAGGAATAATGTTAGTAATTTTATATTTATAAATAATATTTTTACTAAGTTCATTTAACATATAAAAATATGCTAGTAATTTAAATCACAATATTAATTTAAGAAATTATCTTCTCTGATTTATATAACGAATTTGATTGTTATTAACTATACTGTTCTTCATTAAAAATCACAAATATTTCATTGTACTAATTCACACCATACACACCGATGACGATTCATCAATTTATATTATTCATGAAATAAATATAAAACAGGCTTGTTGTTAATTTAATTGATTCTATAAAATAATGTTCTATTTTAATAACATATTTAAAATAAAGGGGAATTTAACTATTCAACTCACAAATTTTGTGTTTTAAAAAACACTCAATAAAAACATTGAATTCTCAAAATAAATTAATATTTATTTGATAAACTTGAGAAAGTTTGATTATATTATATATGTTATATCTAATAAGATTAGAGTCTTGTCCTACAATATTGGATAAGATTAAATTGTTTCCGCAACAAAAATAGTTCACTATCATTTTAAGAATCCTGTTGTTTAAATATAACTTTAACCAAAGCTCCACCAAGAGCGCTATCGCTAATAATGATCTTACCCTCGTATTGTTCAAGAATTTCAGCTGCTACAGAAAGACCTAAACCTTGTCCAGATCTCAACGTATCAGCACGTTGTCCCCGCTGAAAAATAAGCGTACGTTTTGATTTTGGAATACCAGGTCCATCATCTTCAATGATAATGTGTAATGCATTTTCTTTGTCATGTGCACTAATTTCAACAAATTCTAAACAATATTTACAAGCATTATCTAAAATATTGCCTATTACTTCCATAAAATCATTTTTTTCACCTACAAAGGTTAGTTCGGGTGAAATATCTAATGATAAGGACACTCCCTTACGTTGATAAACTTTATTTAAAGCTGAACATAAACTATCCAGAAGCGGTGGAATAGACTGTAGCTCACGACTTAATACATTATGATCTGAATGAATTGTTACACGATGCAAATAATAACCAATCTGTTGAGAAATACGACTAATTTGTTCCAACATAATAGGTTCTACTATCTCAATATTAGCATTATGATCAGTGCGAAAAGAACGTAATGTTGTTTGCAATACTGCTAGCGGTGTTTTCAAGCTATGAGTTAAATCTGATAAAGTAGAACGATATTTCTGATATCGTTGGTGTTCATTTTTCAAAAGAATATTAAAATTACGCACCAAAATATTTAATTCACATGGCAAATTTTCAGGCAATCGATCACGTTCTCCAATCTCTAGTTCACGTACTTGTTTAACTAATTTTTTGATTGGTTGTAAACTCCAATGCGCTGCTAGCCAAAGCAATGGTATTATTAGTAATATATTAGCTATTAATACGTAACTAAACCATTGCCAAACTAAATCAGTTCGTTGTAGTTCATGTGGAATAGTATCTACAACTACCATTGTTAATGGTGGAAAATGTTCGGTAAGCGGATACCGATTAACTACTGCTGAATAGGTGAAGAAGATATTGCCAATACTTCTGTTATTAAATTTTTTTAATTTGAATCTAGTACTAGAATTATTTTCTACTATAGTACTACTAGTATACAAATCAGCATCAAATTCAAAATAACCTGCTTTAGTAAGCCAATCATTTCGTAAACATAGTTCTAAAGCGGGAACATAACGCTGACGCCAGAGAATATGACCATTATTATCGTAAATTAATATCAATGCTGTAAAATTAACATCGATGTCAAGTGGCACAATCGCGAGTTGATTGTTTTTCCATTGAACGAGACTAAAAAGAAGATTACTTTCGCTTCGAAGCATGCGAAACGATGTTTTATCAAAACTAATACTATAATTAATTATGGCTACCATACCGTAGCATAAAGAAAGTGATAAGACTAAAAAAGCGGTAGCAAGCGAGAATCTAATGCGTAAAGAAAGTGGTTTTATATGTCGATATTGAAATAAAATCATAAAGCTTAATTAATATCAAAACGGTAACCTTTACCACGTACAGTGGTGATTACATCATTTAAGTAATGAGCTTGTATTTTTTTTCTCAACCGACCCATTAGCACATCGATGGTATGACTTTCACGTAATTCAGCATCAGGGTAAAGTTGTAGCATTAGCAAATCTTTACTAACGACTTTTCCTGTATTTCGTATTAAAGTTTCAATGATGGTATATTCAAAGGCAGTAAGTTTGATATTAACGTCATGAATCATAAGTTCGCGACGTGAAAGATCAATAAAGAAAGGTGGTAAAGCTATAACTTGTGAAGCCAAACCGCTATTTCGTCGCATCAAGGCTTGCATACGCGCTACTACTTCCTCTAAATGAAATGGTTTTGTAACATAATCATCCGCACCAGCTTCCAGCACTTTAACTTTATTTTCCCACCCTTCTCTAGCAGTAAGTACCAATAAAGGAATTTTAACTTGATGATTTCGCCATCTTCGAATTAAACTAAGACCATCCTCATCGGGCAAACCCAAATCAACAATAGCAATATCGGGAGAATTTTCATTAAGAAAATAGTCTGCTTCCTTGACGTCTTCTGCAGCATCTACTTGATGCCCCATTTCACGTATTTGGACCTTTAGATGATGACGCAGAATAGAATTATCTTCTATTACTAGAACTCGCATCGCAGCTCCTAAATAAAATTAACTTTGATAAATTAAGCAGATTAATTTGTTTTACTAAGTAATATTCATTGTGTTCTTAAAAAAGCATACACTTATAAATAGTAGTATTTCAGAAAATAGCTAAACTTTATATAAACAAAGACAGGACTTAATAAGATTATATACCCCCCCGATATAGTATATTTTACTTATAATATCTATTTATTTTAATTCATCAACCATGATTGATGCACGCCCGATATATTTACTTGGAGTTAGCATTTTTAACCGTACCTTTGCTTCTTCTGGCAAAGGTAAACTATCAATAATCATTTTCATAGTCTCGGCATTAAGACACTTACCATGCGTAAGTGATTTCAATGTCTCATAAGGTTTTTCAATGCCATATCGACGCATTACGGTTTGAATAGGCTCAGAAAGAATTTCCCAATTATGATTTAGCTCTTTCAACATATGTTCTTGGTTCACTTCTAGTTTACTTATTCCTTTCAATGTGGATCGATACGCGATCAATGAATAACCAATACCAATGCCCAAATTACGTAGTACGGTAGAATCTGTTAAATCACGCTGCCAACGTGAAATTGGTAATTTAGCTGATAGATGTTTCATTATTGCATTAGCTAATCCTAAATTTCCCTCTGCATTTTCAAAATCAATAGGGTTGACTTTATGTGGCATGGTTGAAGAACCAACTTCTCTAGATACTGTATGTTGTTTAAAATAATTTAGTGCTATATAACCCCAAACATCATGGTTAAAATCAATAACAATAGTATTGAAGCGCATTATGCAGTCAAAAATTTCAGCAATATAGTCATGAGGTTCAATTTGAGTAGTAAATGGATTCCACAAAATTCCAAGATTACTAACAAACTCTTCGCTAAAACTATGCCAATTTACTTCAGGATAGGCTACCATATGGGCATTATAATTACCTACAGCACCATTGATTTTTCCTAAAATTTCCACTTTTTTTAATTGATTAAATTGCCGAATCATGCGATACGCCACGTTTGCCATCTCTTTACCTAGAGTAGATGGTGTGGCTGGTTGTCCATGAGTTCGTGATAGTAAAGGTATATCACGATATCGTTTAGCTAACATTTTTATACATTTAATAATCTTACGCCATTCCGGCAATAGAATTACTTGACGGGCAGTGGATAACATTAATGCATATGCAAGATTATTAATATCTTCAGAAGTACAAGCAAAGTGAACAAATTCACTCACTGTTTTTAACGTAGGAAAATCAATGATTTTTTCTTTAAGAAAATATTCTACTGCTTTTACATCATGATTGATGACACATTCGATATTTTTAATACGTTCTGCATCTTGCATGCTGAAATTTTTAACAATATTATCAAGATACTTAGTTGTTTTATCATCAAAAGGTGGTAATTCTCTAATGGCATCACAAGATGATAATTTTTTTAACCAGTATACCTCTATTTGTACTCTAAATTTAAGTAATGCATATTCGCTGAATATGGTACGAAGAGGATTCAGTATTTCTCCATATCGGCCATCAATGGGTGATATAGCAGTTAATAAAGATAATTCCATTATTTTTTCGACTGCTCCTCAAAAAAAGGACTTAAAAAACATAATATTATTGCCTTTTTAGCTGAACGACATAGCTGACTTTGAGTAAATATTGGTTATAATTTTCCACATTTATATGCTGCTACAAAACAATAAAATGCATGTTAGCTAACAATATGGAATATATTTTAGCTTGTTAGGATCCTAAAGTTTTTAAAACTGTCAGTGCACTTGTAAATTTGCAGTTCTGATGATCTGATGAATTAATGATACGTCTCATCGTACTGATGAAAATAGTAGACATTCGATCGAAAATGATCAAACTGTAAATAAAAAATATTAGCACGCCGGCTTAATACCGTCTGAGCAATTTAGTATTATGTATCTTATGTTCTAATAATATTAGACTACATATAACAGATCAGTTTAGCACAAAAACCTATTTAAGAAAATGAATACAATATGTCTCGTAAATTTTACGATCTCATTTAAAAATTCTCAAAGTATTGTCATATATTGAGTCTATCGACGTAAGATTTAAATTAATTATCCACCCGTCAATAGTAAATTTTTAATTTTAAATTAATCTCAAGCTGTTGTATAGGAATTATATCAACTTAATAACGTTATTATTGAAATATATTTTTTTAACTGTTATTAACTGGTAGTTACGCAATTTTTGTTAGTACTTTCATACTTATAGTCTGCTAAAAGTTGACGTGATTTAATTATTCCACCTCCTAAACAACGTTCGGATAAGTAAAAAACCACTGATTGTCCAGGTGTGATGGCAGCTACTGGTTGATTAAATGTAACTCTTAAACTTCCATTTAACTGCGGCATTGCTAGACAACAGATATCCTGCTGACGATAACGAGTTTTTACAGTGCAACGAAGTGGTTTTATTAATTTTTCACGATTAACCCAATGTAGGTTTTCAGCAATTAAACTAGTAGACATCAAGCTCGGATGCGCATAGCCCTGGGCAACAATTAACCGATTATTCATTAAATCTTTATCTACCACATACCAAGGGGCATTACTACTATGACGCATACCACCTATGCCTAATCCTTTTCTTTGCCCGATTGTATAGCACATCAACCCTTGATGATGTCCAATTTTTTCACCATTTACCGAAATAATTTCCCCTAATTTTTTAGGTAAATAACAACTTATAAAATCGCAGAATTTACGTTTACCAATAAAGCAAATACCAGTAGAATCCTTTTTATTAGCGGTAACTAAAGCAAGTTCAGCAGCAATGTGACGCACTCTTAACTTCGATAAGGCGCCAACCGGAAATAAACAACGTGCAATTTGACAATGGCTTAAAGTATACAAAAAGTAACTTTGGTCTTTATTACTATCTATGCCTCGTATTAACTGACTTTTACCATTGACGTCCAAACGACGAATATAATGTCCTGTAGCAATATAGTCAGCTTCCAAAGTATCAGTGGCAAATTTTAGAAAAGCTTTAAATTTAATTTCCTTGTTACAAAGAATATCAGGATTAGGAGTACGACCTTTTTGATATTCAGAAAGAAAATTCTGAAAAACATTATTCCAATATTCATTGGAAAAATTAACAATATGCAGGACAATATTTAGCTGATCGCATACTGTTAAAGTATCTATTAGATCTTTTTCCGAAGTACAATGCCCTTTATGAAGATCTTCGTTCCAACTTTGTATGAATAGTCCTTCTACATGGTAATTTTGTTGCTGCAACAACCAAGCAGAAACTGAAGAGTCAACACCACCTGACATTCCAACAACTACTTTCTTTTTAAATTTATTGGACATTATGTCCTCACGAAAAGATACGAAAATATGCATCTCGTAAATTAGATTATAACACTATGATTAATTCATCTAGAATTTTTCTCCTTTTAAATCAAGTGTATAATTTATTTATAACCTAAGACAACGTTGATATTATCAAAAGATAATGAAGCTATAAATAATACAAGCATAACGAAATACTTGATCAATTACCAATATATAATTTAACAATGAATCAAGCTTATTAACAATAGATAAAATTATCTAATTAAATATGGATTATATCTGTTAATAGAATCACATAATTTCATCTTAACGTTTAAGAATAAAACATAAATTAATAAATTAATTTTTAATATATATTATTTACAGAAAACCAGTATTGAAAATATATTGTGTAGAAAAAATAAAATATTATTGATATAACTTATCGATTCAAAAAAAATAAATTCAAAAAATTTGATACATTTTATATATAAAACTATCCTTGTTATCTTCTATATATCATTATTTTTAATAAATTAAAGAAAACCATGTTATTATATTAATTTAAAATACATATGATCGATTCATTATTTGAGTAATGTATTTATTCTTGAATTTAATTTCGGATTAGTTTGCCACGTTAGAATAAATTATATCGAACACATATTAAATTTAGTTCAAGTCGATGAGGATCATCAAGACTGGAGAACACCAATTTAATGCTCATTAAATAACTTTTCGGTTACTTTAATTTACTATTAATACCGAATATTTTGAAAAGTTTAATAGCTCATTATCATAAAAAGTAGAAATTGCCAAATTATTTGGTACACGTCCACTTCATTGTAGTATAACATCTATTACTTCCCCTGAAGCAGCGAAGATGATGTAGTAAATACAATGTTTGTGTATTGTATTTCTAGATAATAGCTAAATAAATGAATAGTATTTGCACAATTATCATTATTGAAATAGTAATAATTGATTTCATTGATCTTATTTCCTATCTACGTTAAAATCCCTGTCCAAGTAAAAAATTTTTTGATCGTTCTGATCAAGCTCAAAAATAAAGTACATATTTTACTGGAAATATGTTCATTCTTTTAAAAAACATTGTTGCATCTTTTAATCAATCCCTACAATGTAGACAACATGATCACGATTTATTGCACAATCTAGAACAGTGATAGGCTAATTATTTACATTGGCTCAATGCTGATAAATTGCATATTCATGGTGGAAGCATGATAGAAATAATGATAGAGTCTACTTGGCGCTGAAAAGAGATTCCATACAACGCATTTCATTATCTCGCTCATTTTCTGAAAAGGTAATTGATAGCTGATAACCACTCTGATGTGATTGATATTCAAGATATTGCGCTATGCGAGAATATAGTTTAAATTTTTCAAATTGGGAATAATAATCAAACTAATATATCTGGTACATACGGCACGTAATCCAGATTACATCTTGGGATAATATTTATACTCCTTATGACTAGTCATAATTCTTTGGTTGTTTTATTATTGACTCTCGTTACTTCATTTGTTACTGTTGATCACGTGCTATCAATTTTTCGTAAAATATGAGTTAAACGCGCGATTTCATTCAGCTTTACATAATTCCCTCTTCTTTCATTTTTACGATTTTAAATTAACCTATTTTAGTTTTAATAGTTAAATTAGAGAGTTTAACCATGTTAAAACTACTGACATAAAATCCTAAGTGATACTAGAAAATGTATAAGTTTGAGATGTATAGTATAAATAGTTAAATATTAGTTAAACATTTATAATTAAAAATTATAGATGATCTAGTTTTATGAAAAAGTTATATATAAATTTTAAAATATTTCATTTTCTTTTAAAAATATTGAAATATAGATAACATAAAAAGTATATTTTTTATATTTTAGAGTACATTTCATACTTATCTAAAATAAATTTTTACATAATTATATAAAATCAAAGAAACTTGATAGGGTTGTAATATATTGGATATTGCTCCTATATTGTAATAGAAAATATAAAATGTAGGTTTTATTTTATAAAAAAATATGTAGGATACGCAACGCATAACAAGAAAATTAACTGCTGTTTGAGCATACTCTTTTCATTTTTTTGATATATGAAATAAATCTTCACTATTAAACTTATATATTTTCTATCAATACATCTTTTATTGTTCCATTACAAATATATTGATAAACAACACGAGATGAAAACATAATTATAATTATAATATTATATTTAATATTAAGAGGTAAAAAAAATGAATTATAATTGATTAATGTCACATTGATACTAATGTGGCACTTTTCTATTCATTTATATTAATACCATTGATTTTTTACTAATTATCTATGATATATCATTACATCTAGATATATAGGTAATGATTCGATAACTATCGAATTTAATATAATTTAATGTAGATAAAAAAATATAATGGATAAATCAATTTTTTACTAAACTGAATAAAATTCAGCATAAAGTCATATTAAACTTAACACTTAGCTTAGTTTATCTATCTGGATAAATAAAATAGCTGTTTAGATTGAGAATACAACAAAAAATCATATTTAAGATAATCGAAGTGTACTTAGGAACTTCAATGTACTCAATCATAGAGAGTGATAGTGCAATGCAATGTAACCAATATTTGAATTTTATAAGTTCTTTTTCAAAATTACTATACTCAAATAAAATGATTTCAAATATCATTTAATAGTAATTAAAGAGCAAGCTTATGATAACTTATATGTAGATTTAATCTATATTAATGTAATTAATATTTCATATTAATTCACAATAAATTATTTATTTTTCTGTTCCCTTATTATTTAAAGTTTAAGATACTAACATACTAGAATAGTTCTAATTTGCTTCTAATGTTTTCATATTAATGAAAAATTCAATCGATACTATTTTAACACTGGTAGATAACCTTATATTTTAGGAGATTAACGTGTTAACAAAAAAATGGTTATTTTGTTTACTGTTAACTTTTTCTACATCGATACTAGCTAAGTCCACTCTGACGATATATACATATCATGCATTTTCTTCTGAATGGGGTCCTAGACGAGAAATTCAAAATGCATTTGAAAAAAAGTACGATTGTAAACTTAAATTTATTACACTCGAAGATGGTATCGATTTGCTAAATCGGTTACGCATAGAAGGACACAATAGTCAAGCAGATGTAGTAATAGGATTAGATAACAATCTAATACAGGCAGCGCGGGAAACCGATTTATTTGCACCGCATGATATTAATATCCAAAACCTTAAACTGCCTGGTGGATGGAATGATAAAATTTTTTTACCTTATGATTACAGTTATTTTGCATTTATCTACGATAAAAGAAAACTACAAAATCCTCCTCGTAGCATGAATGAATTAATAAATAATCATTCATCAATGAAAATTATCTACCCAGATCCTAGATCTAGTACAGCAGGATTAGGTTTATTACTATGGATGCAAAAAATTTATGGTAATAATAATGCATCAGATGCTTTTAAAAAATTGTCAAAAAAAACCCTTACAATAACGAAAAGTTGGAGTGGAGCCTATAACCTTTTTTTAAAAGGAGAAGCAGATATAGTGTTAAGTTACATTACTTCACCAGCCTATCATATTATCAAAGAAAACAAAGATTACTATGTAGCTGCATGTTTTAGTGACGGACATTATCAACAGGTTGAGGTGGCTGCTCAATTAAAAATTAGTAAAAAAGCAGATCTTGCCAATCTCTTTATGCAATTTATTCTAACGCCAGATTTTCAAAAGAATATTTATACCAAAAGTTGGATGTATCCAGTTATTGATATACCCCTGCCAATAGGTTTCAAAAAACCTCCTCGAAAAATCGTAAGTTTTACTCCAAAACAAATAGCAACTGAACGTGTTAGTTGGATTAAAGACTGGCAAAAAGCCGTCAGTGTGTAGTAATTATGACAAATTTTTGGCGATATATATTTTAAGAACACAATAGAATGCACATGCGATTATTCCTTACAAAAATACGATGTAAATATTTTCCCTATTGGCTATGGCCAGGAATATTAGCATCTACATTAATTATATTTATCATTTTTTCAATTTTTGTTGCTATCTTATACCAGGCACAATCCCATCAATTTATTTCCATATTAGCTGATCGTTATTTATGGCATGTGTTACTTTTTACATTCACACAAGCTCTTATTTCAGCTCTACTTTCTACTTTGCCAGCTATATTAGTAGCACAAGCTCTATATCACCGCGACTTTCCAGGCCGTACATTTCTGCTCCGTTTTTGCAGCATGACATTAGTACTTCCAGTTCTTGTAGGTGTTTTCGGTATCATGAGTGTTTTTGGTCAACAAGGTTGGTTAGCACAGTTATGTCATGGTTTACATCTAACTTATAATGTTTCTCTGTATGGTCTTAACGGCATTGTTTTAGCACATGTATTTTTCAATTTTCCACTAGCAACTCGACTTCTGCTTCAAGCACTAGAAAGTATTTCAATTGAACAAAGACGATTGGCTATTCAATTAGGAATGTCTGCAAGTTCATTTTTTCGTTTAGTAGAATGGCCTTGCCTACGTTATAATCTTTTACCGTCAGTCATATTGATTTTTATATTATGTTTTTCCAGTTTTAGTATTGTATTAATATTAGGTGGTGGTCCACGTACAACGACCCTTGCAGTAATCATTTATCAGTCACTTAGATACGATTTTGATATGAGTCGTGCTGCTTTACTTGCATTATTACAAATGATGTGCAGCATTGGATTCGCCATCGTTAGCCAACGACTTACTGAAAAATTTCCAATTGGTGTTTCATATTACACAAGCCAATTTGATCAAAAATATGCGATTCAGGGTAGATTAGGAGATAACTTAGTTATTTGTTTAGCATTGTTATTTTTAATTCCACCCTTATTAGCAGTTATAATTAATGGTCTTAATAATAATTTTCTAACAGTAATACGAAATATAGAACTCTGGAAAGCTATATTTACCTCTCTATATGTTGCATTGGGATCAGGTGTGTTATGCCTCATTTTAACAGGAATGTTATTATGGAGTAGTCGTGAGTTACGTTTACGTCAATATAAATTGAGTGCGCAATTATTAAATTTAAGTGGAGTAGCGATTTTATCAATACCGAGTATAATTTTATCGACTGGATTATTTTTGTTATCTACAAAGTATAGTAGACTTTTAACATCACCGATACTAGTAGTAATATTAACTAATGCCCTTATGGCTATTCCTTATGCATTAAAAATATTAGAAGGTTCGATGCAAAATATTGCTGAACGTTATCATAAATTGTGTCTTTCATTAAATATTGGTGGTTTTAACCGACTATGTCTAATAGAACGTCGTGCATTACAACAATCTGTCGGCCAAACGTTAGCATTTGCTAGTATTTTATCATTAGGAGATTTTGGAAGCATTGCTCTTTTTGGTGATGAAAACTTTAGGACGTTACCACTCTATCTTTATCAGCAGATAGGATCTTATCATAACCAAGATAGTGCGGTTACTGCTCTTTTATTATTAACTCTGTGTTTTTTACTATTTAGTATATTAGAAAAATGTTCGAAAATTCATGATCATTCTGGATAGAATAAGCTGGTATTATCATCATAGTTTGAATCCTATGCAATTCAATTTACAATTGGATGCTGGTGAAAAAGTAGCAGTACTTGGACCAAGTGGTTCCGGGAAAAGTACTTTTTTACATTTGATCGCCGGATTTTTGCCATTACGTAGCGGAAATCTATGGTTAGATGGTGTACAACATAATGAAACTCCACCTGGGCATAGGCCAGTATCAATACTTTTTCAAGAAAATAATTTATTTTTACACTTGACGGTAGAAGAAAATATTGGCCTTGGATTAAACTCAGGATTGCATTTGACATCCTCTCAACGAAAAGATTTGAAATATATTGCACAACAAATAGGCATAGATAGTATATTAGATCAAAAACCGTTAAAGATTTCTGGTGGTCAACGACAACGAACTGCTCTCGCCCGTTGTTTAGTGCGTAAAAAACCTATATTGTTACTAGATGAACCTTTTTCAGCATTAGATCCAGCTTTACGTAAAGAAATGATTCATTTGTTAAATGATATTTGTATATCTCGAAAAATAACACTACTTATAGTATCACATAATCTAGATGATGTTCTCCAATTAGCACCACGCACCGTATTAATTGTCAATGGACAAATTTATTACGATGGCCTCACTATAAAACTGATGCATGGCGAAATCCCAGAAGCAGTTATTCTTGGTATTAATCCAACATCAATAATTCACTCTAAATATTAACAACTGTAATGAAATTATATAGATCCTATAGAAATCTATTTTTTTAATTTTTATCTTATTAATTTGTAAATTACTTAATAAATATTAATTAAAATTATTTTTCTTACTAAGGCGAATTTTATTTATTAATTTTTATTTGTCGTATATTATCAATATTCCGGATATTTTTTATTAAAGTCATAATGTCAATAACTTAGTTAAGTTACGTAATGAACTTATATTGACCATAGTTTTTGTATATTTTTTATAGAGTGTATATCACATAGTTAATAGATTATTTTAATATTTAAAAAATAATTATAAGTTATAAATTGACCATCGATAATTATTGCATTTACTAATATAAAGTATCAATTTGTTTAATGGGTTATATAGCCATATTATAGTATGTGATATTGATCAAATTATTCAATATAATACCATATACTTCATATATTAATAGTAAATTTATTTTCTCATTAACAATTCTATGTCAATTTATCGTATAACTAATGAATTAATCATGACTAGACTTCAATAAAAATTTTTATTTTTAGTGCGTTTAATGTTATAAACGTTAAACTGAAATAACATTTAAAACACATCATTTTAATGATGTCGATTTAATAATAGATTATTTTAATTTATTGCATTAAAATAATTTGAAGAAAATCATATCTATTATTGTTTTGAAAAAATATACATTTTAATTATCTCTATTTTTTTAGAAATGATCAATTTAATCTAGTCTAACTTAAAGTTAAGTTTACTTTTAAAAAAGTACTAGTTTAAAATATCAGCCACAACCAAATTTAGCCGATATCTTTTCTACATTAAATTTAATTATTTTAATGTGGATATTATTAGGATTTATATCCTTCCATCTGTTTAGACTGTACAGCAGTTAATGCAATCGTATACACTATGTCTTCTACTAAAGCACCGCGTGAAAGATCATTAACTGGTTTTCGCATACCCTGTAGCATTGGACCAATGGAAATTATATTTGTTGATCGTTGTACTGCTTTATAGGTAGTATTACCTGTATTTAGATCTGGGAAAATAAAGATCGTAGCTTTTCCAGCCACTGGAGAATTTGGTGCTTTCAATGAAGCAACGTCACTTAAAATAGCAGCATCATATTGCAATGGACCATCAATCATTAAATTTGGTCGTTTATTTTTTGCTAACTGAGTCGCTTTGCGTACTTTGTCTACATCATTGCCAGCACCAGAGTTACCGGTAGAATAGGATATCATTGCGACATACGGTTCAATGCCAAACGCCACAGCAGAATCAGCTGATTGAATAGCAATTTCTGCTAATTGCTCAGCAGATGGATTGGGATTAATAGCACAATCTCCATAGATTAAAACTTGTTCAGGAAGAAGCATAAAAAAAATTGAAGATACTAATAAAGATTTTTGAGAGATAGGCTTGATAAGCTGTAGAGATGGACGGATGGTATGTGTTGTAGTATGCACTGCACCAGATACTAAACCGTCTACTTTTCCTTGTTCTAACATTAATGTTCCTAGCATCACATTATCTTCTAGCTGCTCGCATGCCATGGATCTAGTCATCCCCTGTGCTTTACGTAATTCCATAAGACGATTCACATATTCTCTTCGAATCATTGAAGGATCGATAATTTTTATTGTTTTGCATAATTCAACATTGTGTTTTTTAGCCACGTGTTTGATTTGTTCTGGATCTCCTAGCAGGATACATTTGGCAATACCGCGCTTGGCACAAATAGAAGCTGCCTGTATAGTACGTTCTTCATCACCTTCAGGTAAAAGAATACATTTTTTTGCTTGACGCGCCAATGTATTTAAATGATATCGGAATGATGCTGCAGATAAACGCCGAGGTTTTTTTGATACATTTGATAAAGATTTAATCCAATCCACATCAATATAACTAGCAATATAATGCTGTAACTTTTCCATTCGGCAATGGTCATCAGGCGGAATACCTAAGCTAAAGTTTTGTAAATTAAGTGCAGTTTGCCAAATATTAGTTTTTACACTAAATATTGACATGCCAGTTTTTAGAGCACGTTCGCATAAATGTCGAATATGTAGCTCGATTTCACAACCATCGGTGAGTAAAATTGCAGTAATCTCTATGCCATTTAATGCAGCGAGACATGCGGCTATTAACATTTCAAAACGATCAGCCGGAATTATAAGTAATGATCCTGGCTTGAAATTTTCTAATATATTTGGAAAACCATACGTGCAGAAAACTACCGATTTTACTCGACGAGTATATATTGTACCTTCTTGAATTATTAATGCATCTAGATGACGCGCTATATCTATAGCCCGTACAGCGGTAAGATCAAAATTCCAAGGAATATAACCTAATATTGGTAATGAACTATTTTTAAATAGAGAATATTGATCCATAGTAGCATTATTTTCCGTATTATCATTTTCAAATAATTCTAATAAATTAGAATAAATTTGACCTTGCTTATTTATTGGGGCATTTATCTTGTTTACTATAATTCCAATTGTATTTTTGTTTTGACTATCACCAAAATTTAAGCATACAAGATTAATCAATTTATTTATATATTCAGCAGAATAATTGCTCAATTCTAGTACTAATATAATTTCAGCATTAAATGCCCATGCTATTTCATTATTTAGCATCATAGTAAATTGCTGTTTACTAGTAAGAATCAAACCTTCAATTAAGACTATGTTAGATTCTTGGATATTTTCATGATAGCAAGTTACAATTTTATCTATCAGTACATTTTGTTGATTAGAGCTGAGCAAATATTCAACATAATTCATAGACAAAGGAGGATTGCAAGGACGAATAATAGAGTCATTAAACATCGTCTTATGCACAGTAGATTCAAATTTCTTATTATCGAGTATAGGTAATCCGATAGGCTTAAATAAACTTAGACTAATGCCTTTTTGTTTTATGGCATAGCTCAGTCCAAGACTGATACTATTTAAACTGACATCAATACTAGTAGGAATTAACATGATCACACGAGACATAGATTATTATCTAACCTCATTACTTATAGAGTTTGAATTTATTAAGCAGTTAATCGCGCTGCATCTTGCGCGATAACTAATTCTTCTCTTGTTGGAATAACGATAGCGGGACGACTAGTATCAGTTGTGATGGTTCCGCTTTGTCCAAAGCATGTTTTTACATTCCGATGATCGTCTACCTCAAAACCAAGTAATGTTAATCTATTCAATGATAATTTACGCACCATTGCTGCATTTTCACCGATACCTCCTGTAAAAATTACCGCATCTAGATGACCTTCCATTAAGGTACTATAAGCTCCAATGTATTTAGCTAAACGGTGACAATATACATCCATAGCACGTCTAGCATTCTCTTTTTTTTGATAGTTATCTTCTAAATATCGACAATCGCTAGTATTGCCAGTTAATCCAAGCAAACCAGATTCTTGAGTCAATAATCTATTAATTTTATTAATAGACATTCCCAGGGTATTATGTAAATAGAATATGATTGCTGGATCAATGTCACCGCTACGTGTTCCCATGACTAGACCTTCCAATGGTGTTAAGCCCATAGATGTATCGACGCATTTTCCATTACAAATAGAAGATACAGAGCTACCATTACCTAAATGGCACGAGATTATATTGAGCTGATCAATTGGTTTATTTAATATTTTAGCTGCTTCTCGGCTAACATAAAAATGGCTAGTGCCATGAGCACCATAACGACGAATAGCATATTTTTGATATAACGTATAAGGAATGGCATAAAGATATGAAGCTTCTGGCATGGTTTGATGGAAAGCAGTATCAAAAACTGCTACATTTTTATTGGCCAATTTGGGAAATTGCTTTAAGGCTTCATGAATACCAATAAGATGTGCAGGATTGTGTAACGGTGCGAATGGGATAGCATTTTTAATACTTTGTATGACGTCATCATCAATAATGGTAGATTGAGTAAAACGTTCACCACCGTGAACAATTCGGTGACCAATTGCAGTTAATTGTTCCGATAGCTTTGGTTTCTGTTTTAGTATAGTAGTTACTAGAAAATGCAGCGATTCACGATGCGCACTATGAGTACCTAATGTTACTCTTCCCTGCTCAACGTTATCTAGTTTCCATTTGATACGTGCTTCCGGTAAGTTAAGACATTCAGCAAGTCCGGAAATATGCTCTTTACCATTAAAAGCATCAATAATAGAAAATTTCAAAGATGAACTTCCGCAGTTAAGAACTAGTATGAGTTTACTTGACATTAAAACACCTATCTGATATATATCATATACTATAACTCATTCATAAATATAGTAAAATTTAACTTTGATCTTTATGATATAGATCATATATATGATGATTTAATAATCATTAAATTAATAATATATCTAAATAGTGATGAATTTATGAAGCCCAAATATAATTGACAGAATTATAACGCAATAAAAATAATAGTTAGCTTAAAATTATATGTAAATTTAAATGAAGATAAATAGTCATAATAGATAACATATGCAAATACATTACCTATGAGTAATAGATAATGTATTTGCATATAAATAATATATAATAAAATAATATAAAAAAAGAACATATCACATTATGTAAATAAGTGAAAATTATGTGATATTTTTAATTGAGACATTATATAATACGATAATACTTATCGTTTAACCTTATATAAAATAAAAAAATTCTTATTAAATTTAAGAGGATTACTTAGTGTTTTAGAGTAATTAATCAACTAATGAATTCAATACGTTAACTTTTAAATAATCATATTTTTACATTAAAGAGCGCGTGTTAAACGACAGTAAAATTTTTTAATTTAAATTATTTTTGTTTTGCTTCTATGGCCGATTTAACAATTAATGAAAAAATTTCAGCTTGAAGTGAAGCACTACCAACTAATGCGCCATCAATATCTGAATATTTAAATAATTCTAATGCATTGTCAGCATTGACTGAACCACCATATTGAATAATAACTTGTTCTGAAATTGATATACTATACTGGGCAATATGACTTCGAATAAATTTATGTATCATCTGTACCTGCCACGGAATGGCAGGCTTTCCAGTACCAATAGCCCAAACAGGTTCATAAGCAATAACAGCATTTGAGAATGCTATAACACCTAACTTATTTAGTATTGCGTCTATCTGATTCGCACAGACAACTTTTGTTTGACCACGTTCATTTTCCACTTGTGTTTCACCAATACACAATACTGGAATTAACCCTAATTCTTTTAGTACGGAAAATTTTTTAGCAATGCATTCATCATTTTCTTTATGATAGGTACGGCGTTCATGATGACCAATAATAACATATTGAACGCCAATATCTTGGAGCATTTTTGCAGAAATTTCTCCAGTAAAAGCTCCGGATAAATGAAGATCAACATCTTGTGCTCCTATCGAAATTTGGCTTGTACCTAAATAATGCATTGCCAAGGTGAGATAAGTCGCAGGCGGTGCAATAACAACATCGCAATCAATCATGCTACTAAGTTTATTGCGTAGGGTTACAATAAACTCATACATCATATGTTTACTACCATTCAGTTTCCAGTTGCCTATCACTAACGGACGTCTCATGATCATTTCTCTAATCTAAAAAAATAAAAAGGTATCTTTTAAATGTTATTTACTAGATTAAGTTTACTAAAATAAATTTTATTATTAACTATAAGTAAGAAAGACAAGCAACTTAATATTAGTTAACTCTAATAAAACTTGATTGTTATTTTTAAGTATCTGGTATTTTTTAATGCAAATGTTGCGTTGTATTAACAAGTCAATCCATATATCATAATTTTTTTCATGTTGCTAATGTTGTACACTATAGCAATTTTCATTGATATCCTTATGTGCCGACTATTATTTATATAAATCAAAGTCATTGGGTATAATGACAAAAATGAATTTTTTTAAAAAAAGACAAATAACTTATTAGTTTTAATAACTTTATTTTTATTTTTTTTAAACTCAAAAGAAACAAAATAGATTTCCATGAACACATCAGAAAAAATGATGTAATCGTCTTCTCAATTCGAAATATTTTTTGATGAACGAAATTGCAATTACCATAATGTTGCCCCCTCAAAAAATAATGGAAATCATTATATATGACCACATAGTTGAATATCAGAAATTGTACTTTAAAGTTTATTTCCATCTATGTATATTAGTTTTTAATATACCTATTGGATCGGGTAACAACTAAACAATTACCAATAGTGTTCGCTGGTAACATGACCTGGTCTATGTTTAAAATTTTTATGCATATCATAGTTAATGTTAAGGAGTTGTTGTACATCATGTATCATTTTTGGGTTACCACATAACATCACATGACTACTGCGTGCATCAAGTTTGGTATCTACTGCTTTTTCTAAAGCGCCGTTTGTTATTAAGTCTGGAATACGACCAGTAATGGATCCTGGAGCTTGCTCACGACTGACTATTGTTTGAATACGCAGTTTTCCATTATAACTTCGTTGAAGTTCCAACATTTTTGTTAAATAATTTAAATCTTGAACAAAACGAGTTGCATGCACAAGTATTATTCGTTCAAACCTATCAAGATCATCTCTTTGATCGAGAATTGATAAATAAGGTCCTAAAGCAGTTCCTGTAGCTAGCATCCAAAGTTCTTTGCAAGATGGTATAGCTTTTAGAATAAAAGACCCAGATGAATCTTTCGTTATCATTAAACTGTTTCCAGGTTTAAGTGCATGTAATCGAGGACTCAGTTTTCCTTCAAGCACACTGATAATATAAAATTCTAGATTTTCATTATATGGTGCATTAACGTAGGAATAAGCACGCTGAATATTTTTATTATTTATATCTAATTTAAGTTTAGCAAATTGTCCGGCACTGAAAGTATTAATAGGAGCATGTATAACAAGGCTAAAGAGCCTATCTGTCCAGTATTTAATTTGTACTACATTACCAGTAACCCACTCAACCATAACTATATAATTTCCTGTATTGTCTAAATAATTTATCATTGTAATTAGAATCGTTCAATCTATGATTATAGCATAAAGTCAGATATAGTCAGTACCTTTTAAAAAAAATTTATATTCCATGTAACTTGTTTTTCATAGATTTTATGCAACACATACTTTATGTTAGTAGCTACTTTCATTAGCTTATTGAATTAAACTTTAAAACTCATATTGACAGTATATTAAATAATAATTTTTTCGATATATTATTAAATATTACAATATGCTAATAACATTAACTTAAAATAGAAGGTTAAACTAGACTTAGTCTATAATATGTGATATTCATAATATGGTGGGATTCTTTCAATAGACAAATTACTTGGTATGTTTCATAATTTATTTTTTATTCTAAACAATTTTATTTCTTATTCTGATTCAGTTGAACTGGTACTTCTATTTCTAGGTCATTTATTTAATTTATTATCATGACAAATTTGCGCCCAATTTATATTTTTCTGTTATTGATCGTCTTAGTAGCTGTAGGTCAAATGGCACAGACTATTTATATACCTAGCATTCCAAAAATTGCACGTGATTTATTGGTATGCGAAGGATCAATACAATGTTTAATGGCGGCTTATTTATTGTGCTATGGAATATCGCAGTTGATTTACGGTCCTCTTTCCGATCGAATAGGTCGTCGACCAGTAATTTTAAATGGTATGGCTATTTTTTGCTTAGGCACATTGCTAGCTATGTTTAGTAATTCATTGTTATTACTAACCTTGTCCTGTGGCATTCAAGGTATTGGAACTGGTGTAGGTGGTGTAATGGCACGTACTTTGCCAAGAGATATCTGTAATGGTAGAGCGTTACGTCGAGCCAATAGTCTTCTAAATATGGGAGTATTAGTCAGTCCATTGTTAGCTCCGATAATCGGTAGTGTATTATCTGATTGGTTTAATTGGCGTGCTTGTTTTTCATTCTTGTTATTTTTAAGTGCTAGTGTTACCTTATTGGTTTGGTTTTATCTACCTGAAACATGCCCTGCTTGGTCTATTACCAATAATTCCATTGTTGACTGTTATCGTTTATTACGTAATAAGACGTTCAATCATTATCTGCTCATGCTAATTGGTAGTTTAGCTGGCATAGTTTCATTTGAAGCCAGTAGTGGCATATTACTGAATAATATGGGGTTAACTGGTCAAGAAATTAGTATATTATTTATTACACCATTACCAGGTGCATTTCTCGGTGCTTGGTACGCTGGAAAAGCTTCCGCACCATTCAATGAACTAATGTGGCGGGCTGTACTATGTTGTTTACTAGCAAGCATTTTAATGTGGCTACCAGCTTGGTTTAGTATAATGAAAATCTGGACTTTAATATTACCGGCCATTTTATTTTTCTTTGGTGCTGGTATGTTATTTCCATTAGCAACTACTGGAGCTATGGAACCCTATCCTTATCTGGCAGGTACTTCTGGCGCTTTAGTTGGTGGTTTACAGAATATCGGATCGGGAGTAATAGCATATTGCTCCTCTTTGTTACCACAATATGATCAGTTTAGTCTTGGTATGATCATGTTCTCGATGGGAATGTTAATTTTAGTGTGCTGGTTACCTCTATCTCATATTTTTCATCGTCGAAGTTCTGAAACTATTTAACAACAAGTAGGTATATTATAGCATATTTATATATTATGTGAACATTAAGTTTTAATGAGAAAATTTTAATTTTTATTTATAATGCTAAATATAAAATTAGATTTAAAACGCTGCTATATAGTAGCGTTATCGCTCTTACAATATTTTTCTAGTACAATCAAACTATCAGAATTTCTTTATAACATTAGTATCAATAATACTTTTACTGACTGATTATTAAACAAATCATTTATTTTTTATTAAAAAGGATGATCTATGTTAGCAAATATTAATTAAGCATATTATTCAATAACTTTTAGTAAAATATGATTTAATAAAAAGACTGTAATTTCATTAAATGAGATCAAAAAAATAAATTAGATTAGTATGTTTCAATTTTAATTGGTTTTATTTTAAATAAAATAATATTTTTATTAATTTTGTTGTTGACAATAAGTTAACATTACTTAAATATAAAAACATTTATAATATCATTACTTATGTTATCAAAACATATTAAGAGCGCATATATAAAAATATAAGAGAGCTATATCAAATATTTTTATCTCTCTTACATATCTAAAAAATCAAAAAAATCATATGTGTTTGTACGGATGTTTATCGTTATTTAAAAAGCTCTAAAAATAATTTGTTATTATATTATTTATCATTAAAAGTTAGATATAACCTATTATTACAAAAATATTAATTTAAAAAAATTGCATCAGATGCATCTGTGTTAGTTTATTTATATAGTAATAATATATGTAATATATTAACTTTTAAAAATAAAATATTCACTTAATTTTAGTATCTTTTAGTATCTTCGGTATAAAATTTAGCCTTGATCCCTAGATATTGTAATGCATATTTTTATGAAAATATATGTACATGATTGTGTTTAAGTTAAGTGAAGCAGAGATTATTACATATTCAACAATATAATTAAATTTAATCTTACTGGTTCTTTATAGTCTTGTAATATATTTACTTTTATATTTTTTAAATTTATATGAATGAGTAAGGTAATTGAGATCTATACTCATAATCTTAAATTTTAGTTCATTTTCATTTCAATGAAAATAATGGTTTATTGTTTTTAAATTTCATAAGTTTTTCTACAGCCAATACTGTAATGTGAAGTTGATAAAGATTTGTATCGTTTTAAAAAAAGACGAAATCATAATTTTTATTATTAATTTTAAAAACAATATTTATTAAACTATTGATTTAAATCAATACATGATAACTTAAAACCTGTTTTTCTTATTTGAAAAATTTATAAACATAGCTATAGTAATAATAAGTTACATGATAATGTTCCAAAAGATGTATACGAATTATTCGCATGTTTTTTCAATTTGAAGTTTAATAATTTTTGTTGACGATATTATCGAATAATAATTTTGAAAAAATAAGCATCTTATGTTCTATATTTATTCGAACAAGCAAGAAGATTTTTCAAAAAACTAGGATAAAACTAATAGCGATGCATTCATGTCCTCTATTTATTAAGTAAGTATACTTTTATTAAATATAATATATTTTATTTCAATGTTGAACAGAAGAACAAACACGTTGAGTTGGCATACAATACCAGACTACTAATGTTAAAATAGCTAAGCATATACCAGAAGTAGTTAAAACTCGACTATGAGCCTGATTAAAAGCCATTTTTGCTTGTTGGCGAAGTAGATCAGCTTCTACGATATTTAGTCTTTCTGCTACCTGCAACGTGGCATTAATTGAAGAAGTTGCTTGAATCGCTAAGCCATCTGCTAATGTAGATGGGAGTACTAAAGTAGCGGAATAACCACTGGTTAGCATCATACCAAAAATAGCGACGCCTAGTCCAGCACCTAATTCATAAGCCATTCCTTCAATCGCTCCAGCTGCACCTGCTTTTTGTGGAGGAACAACACTCATGATAGCGGCAGTTGATGCTAGCAATGACATTTGCAGACTGAAGCCCAGTAACATCATCCATCCCCATGCAATTTTAATGTGATCCACAAAATCAATTTGTGATAAACCAAAAAAACTCAATGAACATAATGCAATACCATAGGATGATAGAATACGCAATCCCAATACAGATGCTAACCAGCTAACTAGTGGACTACAGATGCTAGCTGCTAGTGTTAGCGGCATCATAAACAAACCCGTTTGAAATGGAGTTTGCTGATGGATAAATTGTAGTTCTTGTGCCACAAGTAATTCAAAACCTACTAGTGTCATGAGAGATATTATTACCATGATAATCCCAGTACTCAAGACACATTCACGAAATAAACTAAGATCTAATATGGGTGTTGGCGATCTGAGTTGATGACGTAAAAAAACTATCAATATAAACGAACCAATTAAGCCTGCACTAAGTGTCTGCCATCCATCTCCGCAGAGTCCATGTTTAATTGCCAGAACCAGCAGTAGAATTGCTGTAATTAACATTAATGCTTGTTTAATCGACCAAGGTTGTGATGTACATTTTGGTTGTTTGGGCATGATTAGCCAACTTGCTGGCAATACAATGGCGATAACTGGTAGGTTAATTAAGAAAATTGATCCCCAATAATAATGAGTTAGTAACCAGCCGCCTATTAATGGGCCCATTGCTGCACCGGTGGTGCCGACTGAAGCCCAAATGCCTAATGCGATACCACGTTGTCTTTCATTTGTGAAAGTTTTACGTACTGCAGACAATGTAGCCGGTAATACCATAGATGCACCTATTGCCAATGCAGCACGAGCTAAAATGAGTTGTACAATAGTGTTGGCTAATGCGGCTGCTAAAGAAGAAAGAGCAAACCACAGCAGTCCATATATCCCTAAGCGTTTATAACCAATACGGTCGCCTAGTATACCCATCGGAAGTAATAAACCAGCCATAACCAGAGAATAAATATCGATGATCCATAGTAGCGCATTCCCACTAGCAGACAATGCTATACTCAATTTTGGTGCAGCAATATTCAGCACAGTCGTATCGATTGAAATTGGTAGGTACATCAGAATAATAACAGCTAAAATAAGCCATTTTTTAGACATATGTTGACTACTCGTGTGATAAAATATATATAATTGGCATATGTATATAACACTAATTATGTTTTGAATTACACTAAAATATTTATAAAACTAAATTTCACGGTTCATCTGTCCACTTCACAAGTAGTTAAATTTTAAATTTTTATAGTTACTTTAAGCTAAGATGGTCTACTCATAGTAGTAGGTTCGAATATTGATTCGCATTGTCACAATCAACGGAAGTGACGACATTATCATCTTTTAAAGAAAGAATAGAATTAACTAATTTATCGTCAAATAGATCACTATTATTCATTTTCTATAATGCAATGAGGTAGGAGGCATTTTACTTAAATACTTAGAAGTATTCTCCTTAAATATTGCTGATTTTTAGTAAACTACGTCTCATTCATCTCATGGTAAGAACGATAGTTAAAACTTGCAAACTGAGTATGAAGCAAGTTTATGAAAGGCGTACCTTCCTCTAGCTATGAAGCAATCACCGATTGTATTATCGAATCAAACACGAAATAGTATACATACATAATGTACTAATATTTATAACAACTAAATAATCAGAAGATAAAAGAAGACTATCTATATCGATCAATGATGTTGTTAATATTGCTTAGAAAGTAATGGATTTAGCTGTATAAATTATCCGTATAATCTCGTTTGTCTAACCTAATCATTAGTTAGAAATATATTGAGTGTTATCTAAACAATCAAAAAATATTTAAAAAGCATCATCTATTTATATGTGGTCTATTTTATAATAAGCTCGCAACTCATTATTTATCTTAGATTTTTTGAAGCCAGAGGTTAACATTAGTTATTTATAAAAGTATGATAGTAGCAACGAATGCACGTTAACATGCCTATACATTAATAATGTTTTGATTTTAATATAATATGACATCATCTTAAAAATTAAAAGCCATAACAACTATTATCACATATACACTGTTATTAATAAATCAATCAGATTAGAGTTAAATTAACTGTACGAATATGCATTAATAAATTTTATATCTATAATAATGAATTAATATACTGCTTCTCAAAAGAATGTTGATTTTAAAGAAATAATAATTTTTCTTTTAAGAGATATTACTCTTTAAATAACAAATTGTCATTATGTGGGCATTTTGATCAAAAAAACGTTATTACATTACAATATAGTACTTTACTATAATGCTATGCCGTTAATCACATAGTGTAACCATGAATTCGTAATCTATTAAAAACATAAAAACTCAATATTTGACTTGTGCTTCTACTATCAATGTTAGAAACATTAACATATTTGATATAGTTATAAAATAGTTTTATTGAATTTTGAACATACTACATTCATTCTGATTGTTATCATCAATTGAATACAAAATGCATATCCATTTCATTTGAAAATGAACACTTAAAATAGCAAGCATAAGAAATATGTAGCCTTTGTAAAATTTTGATAAAATAATTAATAATTATTTTTGAATAAATATACTAGTTTTATAATGATGCATAAGACGTCTACATTATCTAGTGGTATATCAGCTCAATGTATATCTTAAATTTTAATTTAATTAAAAATTAATTAGCCAATAATATAAATGCAACTAACAGTGTTCAATAATATCAGAAAATCCTCGAAAAATTTGTAGCGTCTCATAACTAACATGATGTTCAATTCCTTCTGCATCTCGGCGTGCTGTTTCTTCACTAATACCAAGCGCTAATAAGAAAGATTTTACAATTTGATGACGCATACTATTTTCATACGCCAATGTTTTTCCTTCATCAGTTAAAAAAATTTTTTGATAAGGTTGTTGTATTACTAATCTTGTAGTGACTAATCGCTTTAGCATTTTAGCTACTGTCGGTTGTGATACTCCTAATCTTGCCGTTAGGTCTATTTGGCGTGCTTCGCCACGATAGTAAATTAAATCAGCTATTAGCTCAATATAATCTTCCATCAGCTCTCGTCGGTGCGCTTCTCGTACTTGCAAAAATCCCTGTACATGCTCTTGTACATCAGTCAAAAGCATGAGATCACTGGATAGTGCAGAAAATAAATCATTTTGGGTCATACCTGTTCTCGTTATCGTCATAGATTACCAAGCTCATAGATATTATTTCACGGAACAAAATAAACACATAGCGTCTTGGTTTTATATTCTAAACAAAGAAAGGATAAGTACAAAATTTTTGAATTAATTTCTTTATTACTATTTAATATAGCCTATGCTATATCTATCTATTAAGTAATTAGCTTCACAGGTTTAACTTAAGGATAATAAAAATTATAGGATATAGATATAATTGTTATTTCATAAAAGTAAAATAATTCATATTTTAATATGTTAGTCATCAAACGAGATAATTTCCATGGCCAATATTCCACAGCCTGATCAGTTAACCAGATCATCCTTTATTTTATATTTTCTTTATTTCATTATATTATTATTATTTACAGGCAAAGTGTGGGCACAAAAGAAATTTCAAGTTATTACTACTTTTACTATCATTCAAGATATGGCTCAACAAATTGCAGGACATGCAGCTGAAGTTCATTCAATTACTAGGCCAGGTGCAGAAGTTCATAATTATCAGCCTACACCACGTGATATCGCTAAAACTCAAAAAGCAGATTTGATACTTTGGAATGGAATGAATTTAGAGTCTTGGTTTAGACGATTTTTTAATCATATTTATGATGTTCCCTCGGTGGTAGTTACTGAAGGTATTAATCCAATGTTAATCCGTGATAGTACTTCCCATGATACATTAAATCCGCATGCATGGATGTCACCGATAAATGCATTGGTATATATTGAAAATATTCTTAAAGCATTAGTAAAATATGATCCATCTCATACGGAAATTTATAATCATAATGCACGTAACTATGCGAAAAAGATTAAGGCTATTGATGCCATGCTACGCGCTAGATTAGCTAAAATACCTGACGATCAACGTTGGTTAGTAACCAGTGAGGGTGCATTTAGTTATTTAGCTCATAATTACCATTTACGTGAGGTCTATCTGTGGCCGATTAATGCCGACGAGCAAGGTACACCACAACAAGTAAAAAATGTCATTGATATAGTGCGACATTATCACATACCTGTAGTATTTAGCGAAAGTACAGTTTCTGATAAACCAGCACGTCAAGTCAGTAAAGAGTCCGGTGCAAGTTATGGCGGAGTTCTTTATGTAGATAGTTTATCTGCTGCTGGTGGACCAGTGCCCACATATCTTGATTTATTAAATATTACTGTTGATACTATCGCTAAAGGTTTCGGACAATGACTTCTGCAACACTGGTAATAAGTAATCTAACGGTAACCTATAATAATGGACATACTGCTTTACGTAACGCCAGTTTAACGTTACAAGGAGGCATGCTTTGTGCACTACTAGGAATTAATGGTAGTGGAAAATCCACTCTTTTTAAGAGTATTATTGGGATGGTAAAACCTAGTGATGGTTTTATTCGCCTTAATGGTTTTCCAGTAAAAAAAGCTCTACGTCAAAGTCAAGTAGCTTATGTACCGCAAAATGAGGATATTGATTGGAATTTTCCAGTTTTAGTAGATGATGTAGTAATGATGGGACGGTATGGAAAGATGTCATCTTGGCTACGTCGACCTTCCAAAGAAGATTATTATCAAGTAGATCAAGCACTGTCCCGTGTTGGTCTGAAAGAATTACGTAGGCGGCAGATAGGCGAATTATCTGGTGGTCAGAAAAAACGAGTTTTTTTAGCACGGGCATTAGCACAGCAAGCACAAGTATTACTCTTAGACGAGCCTTTTACTGGCATTGATAATCAAACGGAGGATAACATTATCACTCTATTACAAACGCTACGTGACGAAAAAAGATTAATTTTAATATCTACTCATAATATTGGGAAGGTACCTTATTTTTGTGACTGGGCAGTACTGATTAATGAAATTTTAGTAGATTCTGGTCCAATTTCAGACATTTTTACTATTGATAATTTACAACGTACATTTGGTAGTACATTTTTTCCGCCTTTGTCAGGAGTACCAAACAATGTTTGAATTAGCACTTGAACCACTAAACTATGCTTATATGCGAAATGCAATTATAGCCAGTGCGTTAGTAGGTGCCTCTTGTGCGTTTTTGTCGTCTTTTCTGATCCTAAGAGGATGGTCGTTAATTGGAGATGCTTTATCCCACTCTGTCATGCCTGGAGTAGCACTGGCTTATGTATTCAATCTATCCTATGTTTTTGGTGCTTTCGCTACTGGTATGATTGCAACATTAACTATGGCTCTAATGCGACATTTAACTTATCTGCGTGAAGATGCTATTATCGGCTATGTATTTTCTACATTTCTTGCAGCTGGGCTACTCATTATATCGCTGTATCCTACTTCTGCTAACGTACAAACAATTTTATTTGGCAATATTCTGACCATCGCGGACTCAGATATATGTCAAGTAAAGTGGATTAGCATCATAACGCTAATAGTACTAATTTGTATACGTAAAGATTTACTAGCAATTTTTTTTGATGAAATTCATGCTCGTTCTATAGGTTTAACACCTTTGTGCCTAAAATTAGTATTTTTTGGTCTATTAGGCATTAGTATTATTGTTGCATTAAAAACTGTTGGCGCAATCTTAGTAATGTCACTAGTAGTGACTCCGGGTGCTACTGCTTGGATGATAACTGATCGATTTTCATGGTTAATTTTATTTTCAATTAGCTTTGGTTCGTTTACTTGTGCTATCGGAACGTGGCTAAGCTATTTCATAGATGGAGTCACTGGTGGAGTGATTGTTACTCTACAAACTTTTCTTTTTTTAGTAAGTTGGTTAATTGCACCACGTCATGGCTTGTTAGCCATTCGACGACATCAACGACGTCGTTTTTTAGGAAAAGATTAATATTATGCTTATTGTTACATATTTAATTGAGCCTTTACGTCACTCATTTATGCAACGTGCGCTTTTAGTAGCGTTATTAATTGGCATTGTCTGTGCGGTATTATCTTGTTTTTTGGTTTTAAAAGGTTGGTCTTTAATGGGCGATGCAATTTCTCATGCTGTATTACCAGGAATAGTATTAGCTTGTGCTTCTGGTCTACCTCTGTCTTTAGGTGCTTTTATTTCTAGTTTGATCTGTGCATATACTATTGCTTATATTAAAAATCATAGTCACTTAAAAGAAGATACAGTAATGGGAATAATATATACCGGAATGTTTGGATTGGGTCTGGTTCTGTTCGCTCGTATTGATACAGATCAACATTTAAGCCATATTTTATTTGGAAATATACTTGGGATTCCTATACAAGAATTCTTACATATTCTAATTATTTCCATAACGGTAACTTTAATATTACTATTGAAGCGACGAGATTTAGTACTATATTGTTTTGATTTAAGACAAACAACAGTGTTGGGTTTTTTTATTCCATTATTACACTATGGATTTCTATCATTAATAGGACTAACGGTTGTAGCAGCCCTACAAGCCGTGGGTGTGCTTTTGGTAATCGCGATGTTGATTACTCCTGGAATTACTGCGTTAGTTTTATGTAAAAGCTTTGATGCAATGCTGAAATTATCCTTATTAACTGCGACGTTTTCTAGTATTAACGGTACTCTTCTCAGTTTTTATTGTGATGTGAGCACTGGACCATGCATTGTTTTGATTCAAAGCCTACTATTTTTAGTAGCGTTGACATTACGACGCTATATCATCAATAGACCACATAAATTAAAATATATTTAATTCAATGAATTAATAATACTATGATATGTTCAAGATTTAATCTTAAAATACTAAGTATTTGTATGTTTATAATGGTATGAAAACTTGATATTCATCAAAAAACATTTTTTAACATCAAATACATTGTCTATATTATATCAAAATATATATTTTCAATAATATAAATATTTTTATAATTTTTTTATAGGTATTAATTTTTTTGATGATGAATAGAATAAATATATGTTATATAGTAGTGTGATTAGATTTTATTCTTTTTAGAAAAATTAAACTCAAATTACATCTGGAATTATTATTTATAATATCTTGAAATATTTATCTTTTATATGTAGAAAAATTTCTTTAGAACACTTAGAAAACTATTAAATACACTTGGTAAGTGGACAAACTTGAATTAATTATTCAAAATAAAGTGCAATTAATTCAAAATGAAAATTTTATATTTAAAGTATAATAAAACAAACATTAACAATAATTTAAATTAATATTTAAATATTTTGTCTGTATTTTTTATTCATAGTTAATAAAATAGCTTTGAGAATACGAGGATTTCCAGCAATCATATTGCCTGAAGTAAAATAATTATGATCGCCAGAAAAGTCAGTGACTATACCACCTGCTTCGCGTATTATCAATTCTCCACTGATCACAGACCATGGTTTCAAACCCATTTTAAAAAATCCATCCATTCGTCCAGCAGCAACATAAGAAAGATCTAAAGCAACAGAACCTGTACAGCGAAAATCAACTTGTTGTATGTGCAAGTTACTCAATAGAATTAAATAATTATGATAATATTGTCTCTGTAGTACTGGAAAACCAGTAGCTAAAATTACGCCATCTAAAGTACGAGCAATACTTCCTCGCAAGCGATAACCATTCATCTGTGCTCCCTGGCCTCGCACAGCGGTAAAAAGTTCGTTTCGCATAGGATCATATACTACAGCAACTTCAGTATAGCCTTTAGTACGTACAGCAACGGATATAGCAAAATGTGGCAAGCGCTTTATAAAATTAGCCATTCCATCTAATGAATTTACAATCCATTGCACATTGTTATCTGTATCTAGCAACTGTGCATTTGCTTCACTAATGATAATGTGTTGCGGATAAGATTTGTGAATGATCTCAACGATTAAATGTTCTACTTTTTGATAAATGTTGGTAATAAAATCAAATTCTATTTTTTGGTTAACAGTGATAGTACTAGAAGTTTCATAATACTTAGCAATTAAATTTCCAGCCTTTCTTGCGCTACGACAAGCAATGTTCAGCATTGGATGCATAAAATATTTTACCCATGAAAATATTAAATATCCTGAGTGGTAAAGAGTTTACCAGAAATCAGAATACGTTTCCATCGTTCTTTAATAAACAAGCAGTTGTTTTACATCGATGTAAAACATTTATTTTATTTAAATTTACATTATTTTAATCAAAATCTTTTATATTTTGAAATTCATATTATCTTTTTTACTATAAAAGAGTAAGATATAGACAAGATTCTTGTATTATTTATATTAGCAGCATATAATTTTAGAACAATCCGATTTATAAAGTATATCTTTTCAATAAGGCAACAAGAGTTTTATTCTCGACATTCGGTGTATATAGTTTTTTAATCATATTAACAAGTGAATTATCAAGCAGATTAGACGCTAGAATCTAAGTACGGTGTTTTATGTCCTAATTAATATATTTAAATTTACTGATAGAAATTTTAAAAAAATTTTAAATGCTTCTAGTTTTATTTAGAACATTTTATTGGATGTTAACGACAGATAAATAATGGTAATTAACAACATTAAACTCGAATAATTAATTTAGAGTTAATTAACTTATGTAAATATTATTTAAATTAATAACGTTAGATGTTTAAAAACCTCATAGTATTAATCGATCTCAGTGATTAATGGACAAGAAAGATATTCTCATTATCTCTTTAATGGACTATTTTTTAATTTTACATAGCGCAATATGATTGCGATACATTATTTCTTATGAAATAAGATCGATTTGTAAAAATAATTAGTTTTTATAAATCGTTAATTTTTATGTTTTTTTATTGAATGTAGCTATTTTAAAGCTGTTTTATGCACAATAATTTTATTATACTTATGGCCGTTGTATTTTATAATCTTATGTGTATATTGTACACAGTATGTTATTTGATTATCAAAATCGTAATATATACTCAGCTTATTTAAAAACACATTGTTATAATATATGAAATAAAAAAATTTTATGAGATTACCAGTTTACCTTGATTATTCTTCGACGACACCGGTCGATCCTCGTGTTGTTGAAAAGATGATGCAATATTTGACTTTAGATGGAATTTTTGGCAACCCATCTTCTCGATTTCATCGTTATGGCTGGCAGGCAGCAGAATCTGTTGATATTGCCCGTAATCATATTGCAGATCTGCTAGGAGTAGATTCGCTTGAAATAATTTTTACTTCTGGTGCAACAGAATCGAATAATCTTGCTTTGAAAGGTGTCGCTCATGCTTATTGTAACGTAGGTCGACATATCATTACTGGTTTAACCGAACATCATTCAGTACTTGATACTTGTAAGTGTTTAGAAAAAGAAGGATTTACTGTTACATGCTTAACACCTCAGAGTAATGGCATTATCATGCCACAACAATTAAGTGAAGCCATACGTAATGATACTGTTCTTGTTTCTTTAATGCATGTTAACAACGAAACTGGCGTTATTCAAGACATTTCAGCATTGGGTGCATTATGCCGTTCTAGAGGTATACTTTTCCATGTAGATGCTTCTCAAAGCGTTGGAAAATTACCCATTAATCTTATGATACTACCAGTAGATTTAATGTCATTTAGTGCCCATAAAGTATACGGCCCAAAAGGGATTGGTGGTCTTTTTGTACGTCTTAAACCGCGGGAAGTACATATCGATGCCCAAATTCAAGGTGGCGGACATGAACGTGGTATGCGTTCCGGGACGCTTCCAGTACATCAAATTGTAGGAATGGGAGAAGCTTATCGTCTTGCATCTCAGGAATTACAAACTGACATGTTACGTTTACGTATTTTACGTAATAGGTTGTTAAAAGGTTTTCAAAAGATTGATGGAATGACAGTCAACGGTGATCTACAACAAAGCGTGGCGATATTACTTAATGTCAGTTTTAGCGACATAGACGGTGCTCAATTAATCATGGAGCTTAAAAATCTAGCTGTGTCTATGGGTTCTGCTTGTGCTGCATCAAGTTTTGAAACTTCTCATGTTTTGCGTTCTATGGGTGTATCTGATAAATTAGCCCGCAGTTCTATTCGTTTTTCATTAGGAAGATTTACTACTGACGAAGAAATAGACTATGCTATTATGCAAGTTCAAATGGCTATCTTGCGTTTACGTAAACTCAAAGCTTTTTCACATTAAGCAATATTATTAAATATATTTTATCCAACATGGTGTTGTTGCATTTACTAGTTAGTAAATGATCTACTTACGTATTCAAATTTGTTGATATCTTTAATTTTTTATCTAATTATTATAATACAATTTTATCACAAATATGATGATAATGTCATGATAATTACTTATTTTGACCGAATGATAATGACACAATATAGAATGACACAATATGGATTGTTTCTGGTAAGGTAACACACAAAAAAATATTTTATATGATATTATACTATTTTTTTGAGCTACTATTTAATCGGTTGTTTTTATACAAAACAAAAGTCAATGTAATGACTATGATATGGTTTTATCAATTTTACGATCATAATAAAATTGAAGAAATAAAAAAGGTAAATATGGATCTATATCTATTATTAATAGATGATAGTACTTTTTATTATTAAGCATAGATTTTTTTAGGGACACTATTTATTAAAAGTAAATAATATTGCTCAAATTAGCTGAAAATTTAAATTTTTAATAAAAATTCATCTAGTATTACATAATATAAAATTATCTTTGATTAGTTTATTTATAACCGTTCATTATAGTTTTTTAAAACTTTTAAAAATATTTAAAAGCTATTATTTTAAGTAAAGAGAAACATTCTAAAATAAAATTATTTTGACAATTTATTAAGAATAAATCACATCATATATTATCATAACTTAGCTTAACAGCAAACCAGGACACAACCACTGGCGCCGTGAATTCAGAAAATCTTGTACGGCCATTACTTTTGTCCCCGCTAGTTGTAAAGATTTAAGTATTAAGATACCCTTTCCAGTAGCAACATGAAGGCCAGTTTTATCGACAGAAAGCAATGTACCTGGTGGCTGTGAATATAATGTTTTAGCATCTATACTGGCTTGCCAAACTTTGATGTTTTGTCCTTCAAATGAAAAATAGCTCACAGGCCAAGGATTAAATGCACGAACACAACATTCAAGTTGTAGGGCAGATAACCGCCAATCAAGGCGTGCTTCTGCTTTGCTAATTTTTTTTGCATAGGTAACACAAGCTTCTTTTTGTGGTTTAGCCACAATTTTATCAGAAGCAATTTGTGCCAGCGTAATTAACAAGGATCTTGATCCAATCTTTTCTAATTTTTTGTATAGTGCTGCACTTGTATCGTGAGGTTCAATAGTACAAATTGCTTGATGTAAAATAGGACCAGCATCAAGATTTTCATCCATTTTTATAATTGTAATCCCTGTTTGCTTATCATTGGCCCATAATGCCCGTTGAATGGGTGCTGCGCCACGCCAGCGCGGCAATAATGAACCGTGTACATTTATACAACCGAATTTGGGCATATTGAGTATAGCTTGTGGTAAAATAACTCCATATGCTACTACAACTATAACATCTATGTTAAGATGAAGTAAATTTTGGACTGCAAACATATTCATTGCACAAGGCTGAAAAATCATTAAGTTATGTTGCTTAGCAACATATTTTACCGCACTGATAGCCAACTTATTACCACGTCCAGATGGACGATCTGGTTGTGTAAGAACACCAATGACATTATGGGGAGAAGAGTGTATTAGAGAATTTAGATGATGTGCTGCAAATTCTGGAGTACCTGCAAAGAGAATGCGTAAGGAGTTAGACACGACCATTATTCCTGTAATAACATGTAGATCACGCTTCTAACGTGGACTTATTTATATAATACTAATGTTTCTAAGTTTTACTTTTTATGAGCGCACTTACTTTTAAGTGGAGGCAAGTAATCTATAAATAACCTTCCTATTAAATGGTCCATTTCATGCTGAATACAAACCGATAAAAGATTATCTGCTTCTAGTTTAAATTTATTTCCATTGAGATTGTAAGCACATATTTTAATCTTTTTTGCTCGTGATACAAATCCACGTTGAGTAGGAATAGATAAACAACCTTCATCGAAGCTAATCTTGCCTTTTTTATTCAGAAATTCAGGATTAATAAGTATTAGCTGTTGATCTTGAGTATCAGATAGATCAATTACAATAATTCGTAGATGAATATCTACTTGAGTAGCAGCTAAACCAATACCTTTTGCAGTGTACATAGTTTCGAACATATCATCTACAATTCGTCGGATATCATCATTAACATTCACAATAGGAGCAGCAATTTTACGCAATCTCTTGTCTGGATAATATAATATCCGTAGCAACGACATAGTGGTTTCACTCTGAATTTTAAGTGCAAAATATTACTATTTATTAGTAAGTTATAAAAAATTGTTTAACATTATTAAATGTAATCGTTTCATCTTTGTAGTAAAAAATTAGGATTACGTAATACATACTATCGAAACAATTTTTATATCAGGTAGTAATAATGACATTAAAAAATAAAAGTACTTTTGTTCAGGCTATGCTACTACATCATGTATTTATTATGATATAATGAATATGTTATGACTGACGAATTTAGCGTTTATTTTTTTGTACATACCATTGGTATTACCTGTAATCAATTAATATTCCTTAATAAGATTGTGTCTTGATGTCTGTTAAGTGACATATATTCTACTACTCATTCATATATAGTAATATTCTTAATCATATCTTATATTAATTATATTTCAATAAATCTGTCATATCAAATATCTAATTTAACAAAAGACAGAAGTTGGTAATTTGTAACAAGTCGTAATAGTATATTCTGTTCGAATAAGTTAATAATTACAGTAGCTGTTATCTAAAGAATTATGACATTGTCTTGTCAATCTTGCTTTTTTATAAAAATCGGATTTTCACAAAACTAAGATAGAGCATTAGCTTCACTTTCCATTTACTGGCAGTAGAATGCACTAATCATTTATACCATTATTTAGAAATGAATTAATAATCGTTTATAGGTAATATGATTTTCTTCAACTCTTTAACTAAAGAGTTAAAGAGTTGAAATATTTTCAATCATATAAAACATATATATTATTTTATCAAAAAAAATAAATTATACATTAAGCTAAAATATAAGATATATACTATTACTTATATAGTAAATACATTGATTAATATCATCTATTATTAGCATTTCATATTTTATTTGATCCAATAAAATTTACTTTTATTAAAAAATAACTAAGCTGTTGTACGTTCATTGAAACAGAGTATAAATAAGAAAAACAAAAATAATTATAGACTAACTTTCAAAGTTACATTGCTATTTGTCGATATGTTGGCTAACGTAGAAGAAAAATTTATACCTGTTGACGTCGTCAATGAAGTGCCGGTCAACTTGGTGCCAAGATTATGATGCGATTAATAAAACTCAAGTGATTAAGATAGATCAAAGTTATATCTGGCAACTATGTCCGATTGGGGGAGGGTAAATGCATGTTCGACGTACTAATGTATTTGTTTGAGACCTATATCCATAATGAAATTGAAATGCGTGTGGATCAAGACAAATTGACGGATGATCTTACCCGCATAGGTTTTCATCGGAAAGATATTTTTAATGCTTTAAATTGGCTAGAAAAACTAGCTGATTTGCAAGATGGACAAGGGAAAGCTTTATTATTAAATATTGATCCGCTTGCTATGCGTGTTTATACCGAAGAAGAAAGTCAATTTTTAGATACAAATTGTCGCGGATTTTTGTTATTTTTAGAACAAATTCAAGTGCTTAATATTGAAACGAGAGAGATGGTTATTGATCGTGTAATGGCATTAGAAGAAACAGAATTTGATCTAGAGGATTTACAATGGGTCATTCTTATGGTTTTATTCAATATTCCGGGTTGTGAAAATGCTTATCAACAGATGGAAACTTTAGTGTTTGCAGAACATAAACATTGTCTTCATTAATAGTATTAAATATACTTAATCATTGTAAATGCACTTTTTATAAAATATTAAAATCTTTATATCTAAGATAAATGAAGTAATTTAGATTCATTTTAAGTAATGTAGTTTTTACTTAAAAAAGCACCGTCATTCTAAATAGAATGTGCATCCAATTGACGAAATAGAAAAGAATCGCCTACATTAAAATAATATTTAATGATTAGTGATGTGGTATCATATCGGTCTATATTATAGTAATTCACAAGTGATAGATTTATATAACTTTCGTTTACTGTAATTATTATATATTACTTCCATTATAATGCTTACTAAAAATCATAATGGTGTAGTTTTTTTGACTTATCTTAAGTTTAAAGGTCTTATTAGTACAATATGTTGTACGTCATTATTTCATTATTCAATAGATCATACTTGATATTAGTATTTCTTTTTGTGTATGGATAATATAATAAGTAATTATTTTTTGTACTTAACTAAAAAACATGACGAGAAAATTTTCTCCACAAGTTTAACACGCTTAGTTAGAGCTTTGCGACAACAACAAATTATTGCTTATCCAACAGAAGCTGTATTTGGTCTTGGATGTGATCCTGACAGTGAATCTGCGGTGAGGAAGCTTTTAACTTTAAAAAAACGTCCATGGCAAAAAGGATTTATTTTAGTGGCTTCTAATTACACGCAATTGATGCCTTACATTGACGATAGTGCATTAGATAATATTGCACGTGCACGGATTTTGAATCATCTATTAACTCCAGTTACTTGGGTGATGCCAGCCCGTCCAAATATTCCATTTTGGCTTACGGGAGATTGTTCATCAATAGCAGTGCGTATTTGCACATTCAAACCTGTATATCATCTTTGCCTTGCATTTAAAAAACCATTAATTTCTACTAGTGCTAATTTAACAGGATATCCACCAGCACGTACTGCTGTTGAGGTACATGAGCAACTAGGTAAAACTTTTTTAATAATGAACGAAGCTATCGAAGGTCGGCGAAATCCTTCCGAAATTAGAGATATTCGAAGTGGTGCATTAATTCGCCAGGGATAATAAAATGTGACAAGGAATCAGATTATGGATACCTTTGCTGTTTTTGGGAATCCTATTGAACATAGTCAATCTCCATACATCCATTCACTTTTTTCTGCTGAAACAGGAATTTTTCATCCATATGGACGAATATTAGCACCTGTAAATGATTTTGAAATACTGTTAAAGCAGTTTTTTGATAAAGGTGGTTTAGGCGCAAATATAACATTACCGTTTAAGGAACGCGCTTATTTATTTTGTAATCAGCATACTGAGCGAAGCTCCTTCATTGGTGCGATTAATACGATTAAAAAGCAGCCTAATGGTATATTGTTAGGAGATAATACTGACGGCATTGGCTTGCTTAGCGACTTACAACGTCTTAGTCTTTTGCGTCACAATAGTCATGTACTGTTAGTCGGAGCTGGTGGTGCTGCAAGAGGTGTCATTGCGTCACTTTTGTCTTATGGTTGTAAGTTAGTATTGACCAACCGAAATTTTTTACGTGCACAAAAATTAGTAGAGGTTTTTTATCATCTTGGAAATATTTGTGCTCTACCATTAGATCATTTAATGTATCCAGAGTACGATTTAATTATTAATGCAACATCAATTGGCTTACAAGGAAATATCCCTCCTATATTACCGGAATCTTTAATTACTCCATCCATTGGTTGTTACGATATGTTTTATCAAAAAGATGATGATACTCCATTTTTATCTTGGTGTCGTCGACAAGGAGCTTATCGCTGTTCAGATGGTCTAGGTATGCTTGTAGGACAAGCTGCTCATTCTTTTTATTTATGGCATGGTGTATTGCCTTCTATTTTATCAGTTCTGAAAACTTTTCAAAAAGAAAAGGCTATATAAAATACATAATTTATTTTCTAATACAATGACAGGATGCAAATCCTCCAGTATTGAGCTGGATGGTAATTTTACATTAATCATACTATTTGAATCGAACACAATATTTTTATAGTTAATTGATAGGTTAGTCAACAAAGTATAGATATTTTGCTATCAAAAAATTTTAAATAATTAAGTATTGCAAAGATATAAATTTAATACTTATTTATTATAGATTTTAATGCACAAGCTAATTATTAAAGTTTTAATATCTGAATATCTTTAAATATCATCTCTTACTATTGGATGATATATTGATTGGATCTTTTAAAATAAAATTTTAAAAAAGATTACTTTAATTTATATATAAATTTTTGTTAAATGCCGCACAAAATTTAAAAGTGTCTTAGTTTAAGTATTTTTATCTATTTTTTTAACAATGTAACGAAACGACATAAATAATATTTAAATAGATAGAACTAAAGTCTTTCTATAAATTTAATATTTCCTAAAATTTAATGTTTCCTAAAAAGTTTTATAGATTTTTCTTGTATTGTTTTTATATTTAAATAATACTGGTTTCTCATTATCATCTTAGTAGGTCTAATTTTTATATTAAATGGTATGTGATTGAATACTATGCATATGACGACTCGTATTAAATACGAATATTTTAAATTGTACACTTTGTAAATTTAGTAAATTTGCGTATTTATTTTAGTAAATAACAGAATATTGTATTTTTATTAATTACTATGTTTTCAATTCGACTGATCATTTTATTAAAAATACTAAAAATAACCCAGAATATCGAAGTATTCCCAATTAAATAATCTGTACTAATATATTTTAGTAATTCATTTTTTTGAAATTTAAATGAATGAAATATATCATATAATATTTTTATATTCTTTTTATAAAATATATTATATAAACAAAAAAATATAAATTATATATTGAATATATATGTTACTGTAAGTAAATAATAAAATGACGCATTAAGTCTAAGAATTTAATTATTTCTGTCCATATTTTCTGTGATTTTATGATAATTTTATTGAATTAATTATAATATTTGTAATTAAATAAATGCTAATTTAAAGCAATTAAATACAAATACTATGAATATATTTTAAGTTTTAATACTACTAAATTAGTACATTCACTTAACGTGTATAAATAATACGAAAATTATAAAATATTGCTTCATTAAGAAACCTAAAAAATAAATTATGATTGAGCTTAATATGACACAATATTGTATTAGTCTATAGTATACATAAACAATTCAATATTCCATATGATAATGTCATGAACTTACTTCAGTCTAATTAATGAATGTAATTAATTCACAATCTTTTCCTATAAAGATTCTACTGAATAACCTATAGTCTACCAACTGTCGTCGTACATAAGCAAAGTGTTGAAACTAATTTAAATGAGTGTAAATCAATGAACACAATATTGTATAGCATTATTTAATAATGTTAAACATTTTACTGACTGACTTCTTAACAGAATTGATATAGATAATACCTATAGATAGAATGATTGCCAATCAATCATAAATCATTAATCTATAAATGTGATAGATCATACTATGAATGATTTGCATGGTTCATAAAAAAATTTTTTATTTCTAACAATGTCGGTTATATAATTAATTGTTTTCGATAAAATATGTGTTCCTATTATTAATAGAAACTTTCAATAATTTATTGCTTATTATAAATAAGCGAAGTCACTTACTTTATAACAGGTTACGTTTTATGTTTAGTAAAAATATTGAATTGTTCATATTATTTAATATTTTTTTAAAATCAAGACAAGGATTTTTTATTTAAAGTTAAGTATCAACTAATAGTGCAGTTGATTATTTTTTAATAAACCTTTAAATAATACTACAAGATATACGTAGTAAAATACTACGACACGTCAAATATATACTAATATAATTATTCATTTATAGATAAATGAGCTCCAAGACATAAAAATCATAGGCAATTGATAAGAGGTGTTACTATATAAATTAATGAATATAACAGCAGTTATATTAATGTTGCACATTGTAATATGCAAGATGCTTTTGCATTGATTTACATATTCATACTAATATATATCATTATACTATATCTATAAGATTTTCTAGTTCACAACTATTCATTGTTGATCGTGCATGCAGTAATAGTCATTACCCTCTATAAATATATTAATGTAATAATATAATCACAACATTATTTCAATAATGCATTTTGATTTTTATATCAACATAGTTTAACTCTTATATTGACGTATAACAAGATTGAACAGAATGATTGATATAATTTAATATTATAGTATACAACCGTTGATTATTGCCCACTACTTTCTAGTTTATGAATCAAATTTCAGCACAATAATGTAGTAGTATTGATTGATTAATCATGATAAAAAGTTTATTGACTAGAATCATGGATTGTAAATAACGATGGATATATCAAACATTTGTATAAAGAATAAATTTATTTTTTAAGGAATGAGAACTAATTTAAATTTACTTAACATTCAACACACTATATTTTATTTATTTTAGCGTACTACTGAACATAATTAAAAATTTTATCTATTTCATACTTTGATGTTTGGTTTTTCATAGACTAAGCATCTTTAGTAATATTACTATTCTAATATCGTCATTATTTTAATTCTTCTATTAAAAAAATAAATTAATCCATTCATCCAAAATTTATATTTATAAACTTTTGATCATCTAATGATCGGACTAATTTCTTTAGAAATTCTACTGTATTTAAATTATTTATCAACTAACAGAGTGTATATAAATACAATAATAAAATTTTTTAAAATAAATAAATTGTTAAATTAATCAGCAATTAACTTATAATGTTATCTCAAGATAATATTATACTTTTCTTGTTTTGAATTATATTCAATAAGTTTTTCTCATAGTTGTTTAGAACAATAGGATGGTATTGTATCATTTAAGTAATATATCTTTATTTTTTATTTTCTAGTAAATAAATAAGCAGATTTTTTGTATGTAAGAAAATTACAAAACGATAATTATCAATTTTACTGTTATCTTATAAGATATATAATTAACAATATTACGTGTACTTTAAAGTTGTATTTTATTACAAAACACGTCACTAGCAACCTAACGTACGCGGAATAGAAAAAATTATTAGTGATACACTACTATCTTGTCACTCCTAATATGCTGTGAGTTCACGTAGTGCGTTTTTTAAGAATTGATGGTGTTATATTACATGCATTCCAGCATCCACTATAAAGTAGAAAGAGTATGATTTTCGGTAAAATGTACGCGTTTAAATTCGATAAATAAATACACTGTGAATAATTGGATAGCAAAATTAATGTTTTTCCAATCTAAAATTACATAGTTACCTAGTTAATACTAGGTGCTAGTGTACATAGAAATGTAAGGATGATCCAATTATTTTCCTGTGATTAAATTATAGTTTTGGAAAGAATCAATATTCTACTTCTATTTAGCATAGATAGTAACATCTTAAATACAGTCTTAATATCTTCATTAGCAAAATAATATTGGCGTATTAAAAAAACTTAGAAAAAAGAGTTTTAAAAAATATTGTTCAATTAGTGTATGATATACGCAATTTTAACATCAATTCCATCTGATAGTTAAAAGTTATGAAGAATAATAACTCTTTAAGTTTAGAGCAAGCAGATAGCATATATCGTACTCCTGCCCACTGGCAGACGTTAAAAATTGTCAGAGTTGTAATGCAATTTTCTAAAAATATTCTCTGTTTTCATTACTATAAAAAATACATTAGAAAATAACTGGATCTTAGCAATTTTAGTAATTAAAGCTAAAAAGCATGTAAAAATTTATTCAAAGTTTGATAAACATTTCAATATTGAACAAAAAAAATGGGAACTAGAAAATTTTTATTTTCAGTCTTTATATCCAAATGAATATAAATATATTGCAACACTGCTTCACGAAAGACATTTTAGCCATAAGAAATACATTGAAGATTTTGTTAATTTGTTACTTTGTAAAATGAAACAAGCAGGTTTAAAAGTAAAAATTTACGGTCGAATAAAACATATCTATAGTATATGGCGAAAGATGTGCCAAAAAAAATTAATGTTCGATGAACTATTTGATTTATTAGCAGTTCGAATCATAGTAGAATATCTACAGGACTGCTATACTGCTCTAGGTATTGTACACGCACATTTCCATCATCTACCAGATGTATTTGATGATTATATTACTAATCCGAAACCTAACGGTTACCAATCAATGCATACAGTAATAATAGGACCACACGGAAAAATACTAGAAATCCAGATTCGAACATACCAAATGCACAAAAATGCCGAGTTAGGTGTGGCAGCGCATTGGAAATATAAAGAAGGTAACGTAAAGTAAACATCAACCATTTAAATTATGAAAATTGTATCTTTAATTTTCCTTGATACGACTAGTTTTCGGGAAAATAAAATTAAATTTAAGTAACAAACGTTTATAAGTAAGCGTCTAAATATATAATGAATAATTGAACATATATTGTATGTCAAAAAAAGATATAATGGATCCGAGTCTAACTCTAAATTCTTAGAATTGTCTTTTTATTATTACAGGGAGTAATAGATATTTTCTTTTCAATTCTAATTAAATTATTACTAAACATGACTATATTAATTTTCCACCACAGCATGACTAAGAAATAACATTTTCTCAAACATTAATTGCTGTAAGAAAAGTTAGAAATAGTTGGAATATGTCAGTATAAAAACATCTGAATAAATTATAAATATTATTTATAGTTATTATACTTTTAATCATATCTTTAAAAGAGATTAAAATTGACTGACATCCGTTTTCGATATCTTATGCACTGTTGCTAATATTTTAGTCAAGAATTACAAAATATAACTTATTATAAAAAATCGAAGATTTATTCTTTCTTTGATTAGATGAATATAAATAAATATGTTGTTACTACGAAATAACAAAGATAAATTTATAGAACAATAGAATCTATTATCTTTATAAAAATGATCAATCATGTTTTTTAGTATGTTATTACATTTTTATACGTTTCAATATTTGTAATATAATTAGATTTTAAGTATACTTCTTTTCCCGTTTTCAGTTATTTAGACTTTGTACCTTATGTCTTAGGTTTTTAGCATGATAACTAATTATATTTTTGTTACTGGCGGGGTGGTATCCTCTCTAGGAAAGGGCATTGCTACAGCTTCTCTAGCAGCTATTCTTGAAGCAAGAAACTTAAAAGTTACCATTATGAAGTTAGATCCTTATATAAATGTAGATCCAGGTACTATGAACCCTATCCAACATGGCGAAGTTTTTGTAACTGAAGATGGGGCTGAAACAGATCTAGACTTGGGGCACTACGAACGTTTTATTCGGACTAAAATGTCACGTCATAATAATTTTACTACTGGACGTATCTACTCTGACGTTTTACTTAAAGAGCGTAGAGGTCATTATCTCGGTGCCACCATTCAAGTAATTCCTCATATTACGAATGCTATTAAAGAACGTATTATTGAAGTTGGTAAAGACTATAATATAATTCTAGTAGAAATTGGAGGTACGGTAGGTGATATTGAATCATTACCTTTTTTAGAAGCTATCCGTCAAATGGCAATAGATATGGGACGACAACATACACTTTATGTACATTTAACTTTAGTGCCGTATATAGCTTCTGCAGGTGAAGTTAAAACTAAACCTACTCAACATTCGGTAAAAAAATTGCTTTCTATAGGAATTCAACCTGATGTTTTGATCTGTCGTTCTGATCGGGTTGTACCAAGCAATGCACGTAAGAAGATTGCTTCATTTTGTAATGTATTAGATAATGCAGTGATTTCTTTAAAAGATGTTGATTCAATTTATAAAATACCAATATTATTAAAATCGCAAGGATTGGATGAGTATATTTGTAAACACCATAATCTTCACTGCCCTGAAGCAGATTTATCTCAGTGGGAGCACGTAATTTACCAGCAGGAAAATCCACTTGGCAAAGTAAATATAGGAATAGTAGGAAAATATATTACATTACCAGATGCTTATAAATCAGTTGTTGAAGCTTTAAAGCATGCTGGACTAAAAAATCGCTTAACAGTGAATATTCAACTCATTGATTCACAAGATGTAAAAATTAGAGGTTTTAAAATTTTAAAAAATCTAGATGGAATTTTAATTCCTGGCGGATTCGGATATCGAGGTGTAGAGGGAAAAATCATAACGGCACAATATGCTCGAGAAAAAAAAGTTCCCTATTTAGGAATTTGTCTAGGTATGCAAGTGGCATTAATTGAATTTGCTCGTCACGTAGTTGGAATGCAAGATGCAAATTCCACCGAATTTATGCCAAATTGCAAGTATCCAGTAGTGGCACTTATTACTGAATGGAACGATATAAGCCTTCAAAAAGAAATTTGTACTAATCAGAATAAGTTAATTGGTACTATGCGCTTAGGTAGTCAATCGTGTTATTTATCAAATGATAGCTTGTCGAGACAGTTGTATGGAAAAAATAATATCATAGAACGTCATCGTCATCGTTATGAAGTTAATAATATGCTATTAAAACCAATCGAAGATTCTGGATTACATATTGCTGGATGGTCAGGTGACAATAAGTTAGTAGAAATCATTGAATATCTTAACCACCCATGGTTTATTGCCAGTCAATTTCATCCAGAATTTACATCAACGCCACGTGATAGCCACCCATTATTTTGTGGATTCATAAGAGCTGCTAGTAAATATAAGAAAATAGCCCTGAAGTAAATTTCAGAAAATTATGAACAAAGAGAAAAATACTTAATCCCCTATTCTACAAAGGATTATACTTCTAATACATTGTATTAAGGCAATACACATGTCAAAAATTATAAAAATTATTGGTCGAGAAATCATCGATTCTCGTGGACATCCGACCGTAGAAGCAGAAGTGCATCTAGAAGGTGGTTTTGTTGGTTTAGCTGCTGTTCCATCGGGCGCATCTACAGGCTCTAATGAAGCTTGGGAACTTCGTGATGGTGATCAATCCCGTTTCTTTGGAAAAGGCGTAACTAAAGCAGTTAATATGGTCAATGGATTAATCAAAAAAGCACTCATCGGTAAAGATGCTATAGATCAAGTTGCATTAGACGAAACTATGAATCATTTAGATGGTACTCAAAATAAATCTAAACTTGGCGCAAATGCCATTTTGGCTGTATCATTGGCTGCTGCGAAAGCTGCTGCAGCTTCTAAAAAAATGCCATTATATGAACATATTGCAGAAATAAGTGGTACACCAAATACATTTTCTATGCCATTACCCATGATAAATATCATTAATGGAGGTAAACATGCCGATAATAATATCGATATTCAAGAATTTATGATCCAGCCAATTGGAGCTAAGACGATCAAAGAAGCTATTCGAATGGGTTCCGAAATATTTTTTAACTTATCAAGTGTACTAAAATCCAAAGGCATGAGTACTTCTATAGGCGATGAAGGTGGTTATGCACCGAATTTAAAGTCTAATGCAGCTGTGTTCTCCGTGATAAATGAAGCAGTAGAAAAAGCTGGATATGCGTTTGGTAAAGATATTACTTTAGCAATAGATTGCGCAGCTTCTGAACTGTTTGATAAAGCTACCGGGTGCTATCACTTAATAGATGAAGAACAAGTGTTTACTTCGAAGGAGTTCACGCATTATCTAGAACGTTTAACAAAACAGTATCCGATTGCTTCCATTGAAGATGGCCTTAATGAATCTGATTGGGAAGGTTTTGCCTATCAAACTAAAGTTTTAGGTGATATGATTCAACTAGTTGGTGATGATTTATTCGTCACTAATACTGCTATCTTAAAAAAAGGCATAGAAAAAAGTGTTTTAAACTCCATTCTAATTAAATTAAACCAAATTGGTACACTGACCGAAACACTAGATGTAATTAAAATGGCTAAAGACGCAGGTTATTCCACCATTATTTCTCATCGTTCTGGTGAAACTGAAGATGCTACTATTGCTGATCTTGCAGTAGGAACAGCAGCTGGTCAGATCAAAACAGGTTCAATGAGCCGTTCTGACCGTATAGCAAAATATAATCAATTAATTCGAATTGAGGAAATATTAAGCGAACGCGCACCTTTCAATGGTTTAGGAGAATTGAAAAAATATAAGATTAAATCCTAAATTTTTGTGTCTTGTTTAAATGAAGAAGAAAGTTAATTTCCAACTTATGTCTAGTTTAGAACTAAATTGATATAAACTTCAATATATTTATATATTTTTAATATATTCTAGATAAGAATCTATGGCTCTATTATTGCTTGGAAAAAAGTACAAATCATATAAATTCGTTGCTTTATAAAAATAGATTTAAAAAAATTTATTATTGGGAATGTAATATGTTTTATAATAAGTTGACGAATTTAGACATCGATTCTATTGATGTGCTATCACACATAGCTAATGTGAAATGAAATTCAGTGATAATCAACAGAATATGTACATTCATATTAATGAATGCCGATCTTTAAGTTAAAAATCAATATGTTTTACTCACTTACAATAATGAGATATTGTTATATTTTCTTCTGTTAGAAACTTTTATTACTAATATTAGTATTAGTTAGTAAGCATTACTAGTAATTATGTGCTTTTAAAAAAGATATATACCTTATAAATAGAACAGTATAAGAAAATAAAATACTTTATATGATTTTCGAAGCAAGAAATAATATTTATTACAATGAAATGCTTAACTTTACTTTATTGAGTAGCTAGATCCTAATAAGTAGAATAAAACAATGAACACAGCAATCAAATTTCAAAAACAACATCATCAATTAGCATTGAGTATTTTTACTGCTACTAATTAATAGTAATGACAATGTAGTGCATGATAATTAAGGAAAGATAAATGACCGTTAGTAAGGTCCAACTTAAAGCGATTTCTTACTTATTGGTATTTTTATTTATTATTATGATTATTCCATTACATCTATTTCCTTGTTTTGTTGCAGGATTTTTAGCTTATGAATTAATTATTTCTTTAACACCATGGTTTGAGAGTTTTGTTGGCAGTGACCGTGCAAGATGGGTAGTAGTCACATTAATTGCTGGATTTGTTGTAATAGCTATGATATTTGGAATTACTAGTTTAACTGGTTTTTTAAATTCTGGTGCAGAATATCGTATTAACGTTACATTAGCAATTAATCGTATATTTTCTGAACTTAAGAATCATATTCCTGATTATTTACCTTCTTTTTTTCCCGAAAGCGCAGAAGAATTAAAAGAACAAATATTCACGTTAGTGGAATCCAATTTAATCATTATCCGTAACATGAGCCGTACTGTTTTACATGGATTAGTTACCATTTTCGTAGGATTGATTATTGGATCAATCATTTCATTAAATAAACCTTCGAAATATACAACATACTTTATACAACAGTTATTGGAACGATTAGATTATTTATCTAAAGCATTTCGTAGTATTGTGTTTGCTCAAATTCAAGTATCATTGATTAATACTCTATTAACATCTATTATGATTTTAGTCATATTGCCTATGTTTAATATATTTTTTCCCATGTATAAAATGTTAATTTTTATGACTTTTATATTAGGTCTATTGCCTATTATTGGTAATATTCTTTCCAATATTATGATTATAATTTCGGCTCTTTCCATTTCATTTACCGTTGGAGGAGTTATGCTACTATATCTTATTCTCATTCATAAATTGGAATATTTTTTGAATGCTAAGATCATCGGTAGTCGAATTAACGCCAAATCTTGGGAATTACTTTTAGTAATGTTGATATTTGAAGCTCTATTTGGCATTGAAGGATTGGTAGCAGCACCAATTTACTATGCCTATTTAAAAACTGAACTTCGGGCCCAGGATATTATATAATCACTAGTTATATAATTATATTAATGAATTAAAAAATCAAGAATAATATAACTTTTTTTATAAAACATTAATTTTATTACTCTAAGCTTAATTCGTTCATGGTAGTAATACTAAATCCTCCATCAACATGAATTATTTCGCCAGTAATACCTGCCGATAAATCAGAGCATAAAAAAGCAGCGACATTACCAACATCTTGAATCGTTACCATTCGTCGAATAGGTATAACTGATTTATAATAAGAAAACATTTTTTTAAAATTTTTTATTCCAGCTGAAGCCAATGTTGGAATCGGTCCTGCTGAAATAGCATTAACCCTTATGTCTTGTTTACCCATAGCATTAGCCATATAACGAGTATTAGCTTCTAAAGAGGCTTTAGCAAGACCCATGACATTATAATTAGGAATAGCACGTTCTGCACCTAAATAGGTTAGAGTGAGTAATGCGGAATTTGGATTTAGTATAGCACGGCTAGCTTTTGCCATGGCAACAAAACTATAAGAACTAATATCATGTGCGATTACAAAACCTTCTCGGGTTACAGCATTTACATAATCACCATCTAATTGTTTACTAGGCACATAAGCAACAGCGTGTACAAATCCGTCAAACGTTGGCCAAATGTTAACTAATTTACTGAATAATGATTCGATACTATCGTCTTGTGCCATGTCACAAGGCAAAATAATATTTGAATGAAAATTCATAGCAAATTCTTTTACTCGCAATTTTAATTTATCATTCTGATAACTAAAGGCCAATTCTGCACCTTCACGGTGCATAGCTTGAGCGATACCATAAGCAATAGAACGATGACTTGCGATTCCTGTAATTAAAATACGTTTTCCACTAAGAAATCCCATAGTATTAATCCTTTTAATCTATTATTTTATATTGTTTCGTATGTTGTATTAACGTATTTTACGATATTACTATGTTACTTCACCTATTTATTTATCTACATAATATCGAGATACGTAATGTCAGTAAAAAATTTTTTCTATTCTAACGCATAATATATGCAGAATTTCATCATCACTACACTGTAACTCATAAAAATTTTTATCAAATTTAATTCGACTTTGTTAGATCATCTTCAATTGAAACAATATTATGTAATATTCTATTTTAATTGTAATTTATCATTATTGTTTAATGATCACTTGCAATATATTAGGTTAATTTAAAGAATAATAGAAATGCTTTATGTTATCGTTTAGCTTAAAATTGATAAGATAAATAAATTTTGATAAAAATATCACTTATATTTCTACTATTTAAAATAGTAATAGGCCAAAGTATTACGACATCTATAATGATGTATCACTTTTTTAACAGATATCTAATAAATTTAGATACTTACTATTAATAAAATACGTTTAAATTAATAGAATTAGCTGGTATAAAACAAAAATTTAGTTTTAAACTATATTATAGAACATCACAAAAACACTAATCTGGCGATTGAAAACCATGATTTTCAAAATAACATTTTTCTATAATTTATATTATTACGAATAAGTTGAATTTTTATTCTTTATACATTGTCGATACACGTTTTGTGATTTTATATTGTAATGATAAAAGTAAAAGTAATTAAAATTAAATTAAATACATCCTATTTGAACAGGATGCTCATCTTAACAATCTACATTGTTTAGTAAATTATTTTTGGTACAACATAAGATAACGTTATCTTATTTTTTTGATAAAGATTATTTTTTAACCTAACATATATTTTATATATCTTATATTTTATATATCTTATTATTATTTACCATGTGCAATAGAATAGTTAAGTAAAACTTAATAAAAACCTTTTCTATAGTTTTGCTAGATGTTTCTGTGCCTGTTTAGCAGCGTCTGCGCTAGGATATAATTTACCAACCTGTTTAAATACTGCTCTAGCTTTATCATTTTGGCCTTTTTCTTGCATTATGATACCAACTTTTAACAAAGATTCAGGCGCTTTAGATGATTGAGGATGTTCTTTAACCACTAAAGCAAAGTAATAAGCTGCACTATCTGAATTCCCTTTTTTATAATTTAGTTGACCTAACCAATAATTAGCATTTGATTGATAAGTTGAATTAGGATGATTTTTAATAAAATTTTGGAATGCGATAATCGCTTGATCATATTGCTTTTTCTTCATTACTAATGAAAGTGCTTTATTATAATCTGTATCGGCATCTCTATGTTTAGATAAATAGAGATCTTTTGCATTCTCTACTAAAGACAAGTGTTTGATATTTTCTTTGGAAGAATATATAGGCGTTTTTATTAGATGTTCTGTTTGTATGTCCACCTGTTTCTTCTGATTCACATATTGAGATAGCTGATATTGATTTTCTTGAATCTGTCCCCGAAGCTGATCAATTTCACGCTGATTATCAGCAACTTGTTGCTGCAATTGAATTAATATCTGACCATGTGCATTAAAAACACGTTCGAGTTGAATCATGCGCCCAACTAAACCAGGTTTGATATCACTAATCGGCGCTTGAGCCATAGCTATAGGATTTGACAAGAAAAACAATAACAATAAATTTGTTGGATCCAATGTGAAATTATTTTTCACAATATGGTTAATATACCAGCACTGCTCGCCGATTTTTAATATAAGCTTCCTCATCATGACCCAGTACGGCTGGTTTCTCCTTACCATAAGAAATAATAGTGATTTGATCAGCAGAAATTCCTTTACCTTGTAAGTAATTTTTTACAGAATTAGCGCGACGTTCACCTAAAGCAATGTTATATTCCGACGTTCCTCGTTCATCTGCATGGCCTTCAATGGTGACTTGATAATGTGGATTATTGCACAGAAAATTTGCATGTGCATCTAATACTTGAGTAAATTCAGAACGTATGTTGTATTTGTCTAAATCAAAATAAATGCAGCTGTGCTGAAGTTTTTGTATTTGTAAATGAGCTCGTTCATCGGTAGATATATTATTATTGCTATTTAGTATTTTTGTACGTAAAGCTGTATTGGTATCTATAGAATTTTCGTCATCGTTATTAGCATTTTTTTGAGTACTGCATGCAGTAATAGTTATTACAAATGTTACAAAAATTAGTTGTTTCAACATATTGCTTATGTTCATCTTGCACCTTTTATATTTTTTTGATCTTGTGATATTATATCACATTTATTTAATGTGTTTCACAAATATGGAGACCAAGCAGGAAATTTGATTTGTCCGTTAATTTCTAAAAGACGTATTTTATAATTTCCATTATTTGATACTAGCTGTAATACGGAATTTACTCCTTGAGTGGTGCTATAAATAACCATTGTTCCATTAGGAGAAATACTAGGTGTTTCGTCCATAAATGTGTCTGTTAAAACCTGAATTGATCCCGTTTCTAAATCTAGCTTAGTAATATGTTGTTCAGCATCTTTTCTACTAACCATAACTAAAAATTTTCCATTTGAACTCACATTTGCATTTTGATTTTGTGTCCCATTCCAAGATAGACGTTGAGGCACACCATCATTAATATTAATTTTGTATACTTGAGGGCGCCCACTTTGATCAGAGGTATATGCTAAAGTTTGATTATCCGGAAACCACGTTGGTTCTGTGTTATTATTACGACAATCAGTTATATGACGAATATGACCTGAATTTAACTCCATTATATATAAATTCAAACTACCTGTTTTCGATAAAGCAAAAGCTAGTTTGGTTCCGTCTGGAGAAAAAGACGGTGCGCCATTATGTCGCGGAAAATTTGTAATTTGACGGATCATTCCATTATCCAATGCTTGCATTAACAAGGCAGATCGACCACTTTCAAAACTTACATAGGCTAGTGTTTTACCGTCTGGTGACCAAGATGGTGACATCAGTGGCTGTGATGAACGATGTATAAGTTTTTGATTAAATCCATCGTAATCGGAAATAAGCAATTCATATGGATATTTTCCACTATTTTTTTGAACTACGTATGCAATACGAGTACGAAAGGCACCCTGAATACTAGTCAATTTTTCAAAAATTTCATCGCTAGCAGTATGAGCAGCATAGCGTAACCATTTTTGCATAACTTTATATTTGTTTTGTGCCAAAATAGTTTTTTGATTACTAGAAGTATCGATGAGTTGATAAGAAACAATATAACTGTTATCGTCAGTATTAGCTTGTACTTGTCCTATGACAACAGCACTTATACCGACTTCCTTCCAAACAGTTGAGATTATTTCCGATACAGTAGTTGGATGTTGCGGTTGATTAAAGGTATCAAGTACATTAAATTTACCACTATTGCGTAAGTCAGCAGCAATAATCTCACTAATATCTTCAGATTTAATAGAATTAAATGATACCCATTTAAATGGTACTACCCCGATTGGTCGTGCTATATCCATTCCTTGGGTTATTTGAATACGTATGCTTGCACATAGTATAGAGCTCCATAAAATTAATAATCCTAATATTGATTGAATTATCCTTTTCATTTCATTTCATCTCCCAAATTTTCGTGAGAGCGCCGAGTCAACGTTACATACATCAGACTATCTAGTCACATAATATGACATTGTACCCTAACGTAATAGAATCTACATAGTAGAACATTACCACATAGTTCTGCTATTGTGGTACGAATTCGAGTATTGCATCTTTAAATACTTCATATACTTGTAAGTCAGGCGGACGTGGAAATTGTGCTGCTTTAGCTGCGGTAATGGCTGCTTGGCATAGTGCTAAATCTCCATTAACAGAAGTAATTGAAAGTAGCGTACCATCAGGTGTCAATGTCATTTTTAAATGACATGTTTTCCCTAAAAAACTAGTATAATCATAAAAATTTTTTTTTATTTCATTTTTAATCATAGTTTTGTAGAAATCAATTGCTTCTGATCTAGCATTGCTACGTTTATTGATATCCAAGTACGGTTTATTTTTAATCTTTTTAAAATTTTTAATATCGGTAAGTTCATTTAATAAATCATCTACTTTTTTAGTAGTTTGTTTAGATAATTCTACAATAGTCTGCTTTTTTACATTATCAGTTGATTGAACTTGAACTGTAACTTTAGGAAGCTTTTTTTGATATCTTTGAATATTTTTACTTATTTCTACTTGTTTTTTCTTAACTTGATTATTTTGATTTGGTTTATCTATTTTTTGCATAGAAAAGTGATGTTTATTAAGTTCTGTTAATCCCTTTTTCTCAGATAATAATGTATTTTTCAATTGTTTTGATTGTTGATGATCCAAATGATTTTCATAATAATGTTGTTGTATTATTTTATCTGGATTAACCATCACAGCATTCACAATAGCAATGTTACTCCTATATTTGTTTATTTCTTTAGGTCGATAAATTGAGCGATAAATTAATGCAATTACTAAAATGAAATGTAACATCATTGATAGAATCATAGCATTTTTAAATTTATGTTTATTTGTAGTAGTATTCAATACAATTTCTTCTTTGATTAACTAATTAGCTAGATACTAACGATTTCTACAATAGAAAACAATCAGATAGGCTGAGTAATAAGACCAACTGACTGAATACCAGCCTGACGAAGCAAATTGAGTGCCTTAATAATTTCATTATAAGGAGCATCTTTAGCTCCACCTATCAAAAAAACCGTTTTAGGATCCTTTGTAATATGAGTACTTATTTCAGTGAGTATTTTTTCAGCAGGCAGATACTCTTGACGTTGATTATTAATGATTAAACTATATTGACCTAAGCGAGAAACTTCAATTATCACAGATTGATAATTATCATTAGTGATAATTTTGGAATTGGCAGAATTAGGTAAGTCTACTTCAACGCTCTGACTAAGAATTGGTGCTGTTGCCATACAAATTAATACTAAAACTAGCAGTACATCTAATAATGGAATGATGTTAATCTCAGATTTAATCTCTCTGCGTGCTCTTTTTCTAATCATAATTAATCTCTTCTGTTCTATATATCATTATTTGAGGATTGACGGTGTAGGATGGCAATGAATTCTTCAATGAAATTGATATATTGTTGCTCAAGTTTATTAATCTTTAAGCTTAAGTTATTAAATGATATCAAAGCTGGGATCGCAGTGAATAAACTTATAGCAGTAGTAATCAAAGATTCAGCAATTCCTGGTGCAATCATCTGCATCGTGGCTTGTTTAATTTCTCCAAGTCGGATAAAAGCATGCATAATGCCCCACACTGTACCGAATAAACCGATATATGGACTAATTGAACCAATTGTTCCAAGAAATGGAATATGAATTTCTAACATTTCTAATTCTCGATTCATTGATATGTACATTGCACGTGAAGCATTTTTAACTATTGTTTCGTGAGTACAACTAGAGGAAGTGCAATGTAATCGAGTAAATTCTTTAAAACCAGAATAAAAAATTCGTTCAGAACCGGTTATAAGATCTCGGCGCATTACGCTATCTTGATAAAGACGGGATAATTCGGTACCGGACCAAAATTTATTTTCAAATGTCTCTATTTCACGAAAAGCGGAAATTAAAGCACGGGAGGATTGGATAATAAATGCCCAAGATGAAATAGAGAGGCAAACTAAAATAAAAATGACGATTTTTACTAAAAATCCTGATTTTAAAAAAAGATCAAAAATGCTCATATTAGTCACTACTTGAACTCCGCAAAAAGACTAAAAAATACAATAAATTCTATTAAAAACAGTTCAACATTCAATGTGAATATTGATATGGCTTGAATGGAAATATGCTCCATTAGCATAAGCATATACAACGTTTTTGAAAAGGTCAGAATAGTTTTTTAGAAGAAAATATTCTTCTTCAATGTGAAAGAAACTTCTGAGATATACAGTGAAAAATATTTTATTATTTGTTCTATACCGTATTAATATAGATAATATGTACGAGTAATAATGAATATTATATGATATTGATATTCAATGTTTGAATATCATCTCCATGGACTTTTTATATTTATTTATAGATGAGAAAAATCTACTAAAAACATTCACTCTGTGATTTAATAATTGTTTAAACAAATTTCAACTCCAATGTGTTTTGGATAAAACTTAAAGTAATAACATGAAAATATGCGGTTTTCTGTTAAATTTAAATTCGTAGTTCAAAGACACTTTGAATACAATGTGTAATTAAATACAATTTTATCATCACTAAAAGATTACGTTAATAATATTACCAAACTAACTTTATTAAAAAAACAAATTAATTAGGCTAATTCATCTTATATTCATTATATAACGTAATTTGAAGATTAAAATATAGCGTTGTAAATCAAGAAATTTAATTTTTAAATTAATTACATACCACCAATTTATCTGTTTTTTATATTATTTGTAGTAATAACGTATGTATTAATTAATTAGAAATACAAAAAAGACTAGTTTTATTATTGTACCGTCTTTTCATCAAGTAAAAATTGTTAATAAATTAAAACGTTAAAGTTAGTATCATGCTTATGATCTAAGATCAATAAAGCACTGTAATTTATTGAGATATAATGATCGAAAAACAGATTCAAATAGGTCGTGTAAGATAAAATCTTTTTAAACAACTGAAATATTATTTCTAGGACTAATACGCATAAAATGCATAATTTGATACATACACTTGTATTGTCATTTTTAATATGTAGTTTTTAATGGAGTAATAATAAATTTATTAACATTGTTCATTTTTCAATGAAAATTGAAGTTTCTAAAAAAATGTCAGTATATAAATATAGTAAATTTCTAATATTAAAACTTATTTATATTGTCCTTGAACATACATTGGAAAAACTATTTCTATATTAAGTTAAAAATTTTGATTTAACGTAATATGCGTGGAATACATTAACAAATTGTGTTTTTAATAGATTAAAACATTAGCATATATATGTCAATTGAAAAACAACTTTTTAATACACTATTAAACATTATTAAACATTATATTGCATTAATATTTTTAATTCAATCTAGCATTTTATAGAATATTTAATTCTATTAAATTATACCGATAGTTATCTAAATTTTATAAATATATAAAAAAATTAAAAATTTTGTTCAACAACGTAATAATATATAAAAATAAAAATTTTAATTATTTATTATATAATAATTATTATATATATATTAATAGCCTCTTATATTAGAAATATTATAATTAGTCAATAGTGTGTTACACATTAATATAATATATTGATATCACGTTGATCTGTAAATCAGCTTTATTTACATAGTTTACTTACATATTATTGTGCATTGTTCACTAGGAAATATAACGAATTATTATAAGTTATGTTGTTATATCATTTAGTTTAAGTACAATATATTATACATAAAATATATTTTTTTTGATAGAGATTTCATTTGGTCTTTGCACCTGAATATTACCGATACTTTTATAGTATAAAATTTATATATTAATTATCCCTATAACATTTTATTAAAATGTTATGATTAATCTCAATATGTTAATATAAACCATACAGTAATAAAGGTTGCTTGTATCAACCCAACATAATAACATTTACAGAACTCAAAGGTTAGTATTAAAAAGTTATAACGTACTTAATCTTGCCTGTTCATTAACGTTTAATTATAAACTAAATTAGTTTCTTCTTATAATCTTCTATAAGAGCTTATAAAATACTCAAATTATTAAAAATTTCTATTTGTTGAATAGAAAAAATTTATATAGAATGTTAAGATAATATCTTTATCAAATAGTATAAATCATTTTCTAGAAAACACCAAATATAAATGATAAAATCATTATTTTCATATTCTAATTAAATAAAACAAAAACTAGCATTTATTTTAAATAAAGAACTGATATTAGTTTAATTGCTTATTATATATGATAAATCATAATAAGAAGATTAATGGTCTTTACGTTTCTACATATTAATTACATAAATCTTTATTTAAGTTAATTTAATAAAATATCTCCATATATACGTAATTTTTAGTTAAAAAATCAATAGAAAATTAAAATAAATGATTTTATGGATTCAACAAAAAAAGTCCGTGTAAAACATATATGATACCAACCAAATACGAACATAAGTCTGTATCTATCTTGCATTTAAATATATTTGAATCAACGCTATATTGTAAAATTGATTACTCTTTAATTTTAAAAATTTTACGTTTTAAATAAAATTAGCTTAATGTGAACAAGATAAAGAATATCTATTATTTTAGATTGTTTAATCATATGTTAATAAATGTTATTTTAACATAAAATGGATTATATACTTAAAATCGAAATATCTTTTTAAAATTTTAGTACATAACAACATACCACTTAATAATCTTTCATTGTTGACTCTCTTCTTTTTTAAGAGAGCAATCGTATGCCTGTTTTAATTATAACATATGTTTAATCACGAATATTTACGTAGTTAGTAATCTTTTAAAAATACTTGTTTTTAATGGATATTAAACTAATTTAATGAAATTAAATTCTTTTTTAAATTATATATTTCTAATATTTTAATTTTATTGATCTTAATCAGTCAATTCAATTTACACTTATATGTGCTATCTATTAATAAATAAAGTACGATGTTAATTAAGAATATAATAACATTTATCTAATATTTTTACATATAAGTGATCATACACAAAAAAATACAAAAAATTAAAATAATCAAAAGCAATTCTTTCCATTTCACAATGAGATTACTTAGTAGTTTTGAGTTGTCTTTATGTTATTAAATGTTTTATTAGTTAATAATTATTAACACTTTTATGGTTTTTTAAAAAAAATTTTGGAGTATAATATACTTTTCAAAACATTACAAATATTTAATTTCATACTGAGATATTTCTAGTATATTAGAAATAAATAATAAAGATCTTAATATATTCATTGTTATGATTATCATAAATATAAAAATAATAATTTAGGCGATCCATTTTTATTTTATATGACAATAAAATGCATTTTCGCCATATATCTTATCATGACGAAATTGAAAAGGTGGAAAAGGTAATTCAATGGAATGTTCTCGGTATCCTGCTAACACAAGAATATGTACCTGATGGCGTAGTGGCATACGGTGTCCCATTTCAGCAGCGTACATACGCAATTCAAACAAAGGAAGTCCTTGCTGTAAATCAACTAAAAATACTTCTGGTGCTGGAATCTCTAAAACTAAAGGACATTGACGTGCTGCATGTACTAGAATATGGGTGATCTGTTCAATATTAGCTTCTGCAGGAGCCGGAACGTTTAGTACGACACGTGTGACTGTATCCGACAATGACCAATTAACAAATTGTTTAGTAATAAAAGTTTTATTAGGAATAATAATCTCTTTTCGATCCCAATCGGTAATGGTTGTAGCTCGAGTATTAATTCGAGTGACATTACCAGTCAAATTATGAATTGTAATGGTGTCACCGATCCGAATTGGTTTTTCAAATAGAATCATCAGACCAGAAATAAAATTAGCAAAAATTTCCTGTAAACCAAATCCTAGCCCTACTCCTAAGGCTGCAACCAACCACTGTAATTTAGACCACTCAATACCTATCATGGCAAAACCAATTATTCCTCCGACAATCATAAGAGCATATTTTGTCAGAGTGGTGATAGCATAACCAGTACCTGGCGTAAGATCTAAATGCTGCAATAGCGCAAGTTCTAAAAGAGCAGGAAGATTTCGTACCATCTGAGTTGTTATGATTAAAACTAAAATAAAAATTAAAACAGCACCTAATGTAATCGGTTGCACGTTATCCACACCTTGTATGGTATTAGTTGCATCCCAAAGAGTAATATTCTCTAAAAACCCAAATGCTGAATGTAGCTCAGACCATAATAATATCACAGATATTAGTGCAATTAATGCTAATATGGAACGTACAAGTTGTAGAGATTGAGCACTGATAGTATCAAGATCTAACACTTTTTCATCTACTTCAGCAGCAGCTTCATTCAACTGTGATTGAGATAAATCTTCATTGCGTGCTCTTTGTGCAAGCATTTCTGCACGTCGTTGTTTGGCACGTTCAAAAGCAATACGTCGACGTTGAATAAACATCCAACGTCGGATAATGTGATAAATAATCAGCAATAAAAACCAAATAGCCACTGACGTTTCCAAACGTGCCAATAGGGCTTGTGCAGTAGCTAAACGGCCTAAACAAGCTGAACACGCTGCAACGATAGGTGCACAGATCATCAAATTCCATAAAGAACGATTTACAACATTATCTTTTGCTGCATACTTGTCCAAGTATAATAACAATCCTGCACGTTTTAAACTGCTAGTTACCAACGATAAGCAAGCACAAAACAACACAAAACATAATCTTCCCAGAGTGCCAACAAATTCCCGATCGCTATAATTATCAAAGGTAATCAGCATCATCATTAGTGGAACGATCATTCCAACAGATAATGTATAATGACGCAATGCACGTTTTACTTGTTGCTGTGGCCATCCAAAATGCACTACAAATAATCCAAGAGGATGCGCAAAATAAGCACATACCATGAAAGCTAATAATACTGGTACTGTAGCACTCACACCATATCCAATAGCTACTGCCACTGGGTAGGGCCAAGCATGACGTAAACCGTAGCCTAATGCAGCCCACAATACCGGAAGCGGTAACGCTACTAATATAGACCAAAATACGTTATGTAAAGTTAAGTAAAAATGGTCCTGGTTAACTTTTCCCACTCGTCCGCTAGAACGTCCAAGAAATGTATAGTAATGACGGCGTGAACTGAGACTAAAACCAACTAATAGCAAAGCACAAAATATTAAAATTAGTGTTTCCTGGCTGGTAAACATCATAACAAGTGCATTAGTAATCTGATTAAATGTATCCAACGTTAGCAATCGACGCAAATCTTGACCTACTTGCAGTGGAAAAGATACGCTAATTGGATTGACATCAGCTACCCAAAAAAGATATCGGTGAGCGGCTTCCTTAATTTCTTTCATTGCTTCTTCAAGCTGGCCATTAGCAACTTTAAGTTTGGTTAATTCTACAATTTGAGTATCGCAACCAGTTAACAGTGAATTAAGTACATTGCGCTGGATAGCCAATTGTGTATCAAGAATATGTCGATGTTCTGGAATCAGATGTAAACTATCATTTTCTATGCCATGAGTTAATTGAGGTAGTTTATTCATTAATTCTTCAAAATGAAGGCGCTGAAAGCGCAACTGTGCCATATCGCTATCAAGCTGTTGTGATTTCGGCATCTCTGGTAGTCTAGATACTTGAGCTCGTAGGGTTTCTCCTAAGGCTGGAGACTCTCCAAGCCATTGTGCTTGTTCACGTAACGTGCTTAGTGCCTGGCGTACCTGTAAGATTTGTGATGCGGCTTGGCGTTGCTGTGAAGCAATAAGATTCATCCGTTGAGTTTGTTTGTTTAGTGTAATAGAGAGTTCACGATTAGTTTTAAATAGATCACTGATTGACTTTGGTAACGTTCCAACTTGTTCTGCCAACATTTCAGTATGCTCTAAAGCTTGCTCTGCTTCTTGCTGACGTAAACTGTTAATCTGATTTCGCAGTGTTTGTAAAGTATGATCTACTTGATCATAACTTTTTTTTAAGAATTCGGTGCGTAGTCGAGATAGTGCCTGTCGATTATTAGCGCTTAGTTGTGCAAGATCTAATTCTTCTACTTTTAATTGACGAGTGGTATATTCTGTTTGAAGAGCATTAAATTTTGCTTTCTCCAGTGGAGTTTTAGGAATTGGTAGTGTTTGCAATTGAAGTTTGATATCATTCATTACTTTTCGTGCTTCAGTTCGTTGTTGAGGTAATAAACTGAGCGAATCGCTAATAGCACATGTTTGATCTTGCTCATGTTGTAGCTGACCGGATAAATCTATTAATTGATTGTTAGCTTGAAAAAGTAATTGATTCAAACTTCTTTTAGAAAGGTCTGAATTAATATTGATAGAAGTATCTAAAGTACGATCTTTTTCAATCCATAACTGACGTGTTAGTGTTGAAAAATCATCAATAGCTGTTTGATATTCTTTTATTTTAGCTTTGGACGCTTTTCCTTCAGCAATATTATTTAAGGCCGATTGAAGCGCTTCAATAATAGCCATTTGGTTAGGAGTAGTTTTGCTATCTCGTGTTTGTTGCAAAGTTTTTTTAATCTGATTTTCGTCAGAAAATGCAGCAGTGAAAGCTGGGGTGGCACATAACCATCCAAAAAGAAACAGCATAATCAGGTAAAAAGGTAACATGGCTCTTATTAACCAGAAATTACTGTTAGTATGTTAGTCTTTTTTCACGGTACCGTAGGCTAATTTTTGTCCAACTCGGGTAATACACCGAATGTACAGATGATCACTTAACAATACGTGCTTACCAGAAAAAAGATTAATAACAGTTGATCCAATCTTAAAACGCGCCATCTCCTGTCCTTTCAGTAATACTATTGCTTCAACAGAATCTGCTGTAGGATAAAGCCAGCGTTGAACATTTCGCTTTCGTGGTGGTATAACGGTTCCAGCCCAAACTGTCTCGATACTTCCAACAATAGTTGCTCCGACCAAAATTTGTGCCATTGGTCCAAAATTAGTATCAAATACACAAATGATCCGCTCATTTCGAGCAAATAAATTAGCGATATTCGATACGGTTGTTAGATTAACTGGAAATAAATTTCCTGGAACATGTAACATTTCGCGCAGCACACCATCACAAGGCATATGCACGCGATGATAATCTTTTGGAGCTAAATATGTTGTAGAAAAGTTGCCGTCAAGAAAGTGAGCGACTAGTTCTTCTCTTCCAACTAACAATGCTTTTAAACTATAATGATGTCCTTTTGCTTGAAATATCCATTTATCTTTAATTTGTCCAAATTGAGAAAGTATTCCATCTGCAGGTAATACTAATACATTAGGATCAGTATTAATAGGACGGGAGCCACTGCGTAACGATCGTACAAAAAAATCATTAAAAGTTGAGTAAGTAGCTATGTCTGGTTGTTGAGCTTCCTGCATGTCAACATGGTATATTCGTACAAAAAGCATGATAATACTGCGCGTTAACCACCTACCCTGGCGTTCTGCGCCCCAACCGACTAGCTTTGTAAGCCACAGTTTAGGTAATAAATGTTGGATTACTATTTTTATTTTGTACAGCACAAGGAGCCTCGTACGTTATTAGTTTGTTAAAAGGCTTTTTGTATTCTTGGTAGAAGAAATGAACATCAGTTATTTAATGATTAAACTTCTCATATTATATATATTCAGTATATCTTAGACTAATGGATATCTATTGCAATTAAATAGTGACGTTATTCTTAAAAGACCAATATTTATAAACTGAATTTTCATTAAAATAAAAAATTAATTACATCACTATAACTATAGCAATATAAAATGTTTACATCAATTTCTCTTATTTTCCATCTTTTATCTTTTATATTGTATTTAATTACCATCACTTAAAAGTGTTTGCACGATTAAGTACCAGTATTTTTTTAACAAATTGATTAATTTTAAAAAATTATTTGTTAAGCAAATTAAGCTTTTTACTTCATTTTTTTTAAAAAATAGAGATATCCATTGACAGCATTACTCTAAATAAATTTTATTGACAGTATTACTCTAAATAAATTTTTTTGATATGACCTATTTATTTCATTCTACCATCTTATTATTTATATTATTTCAAATAAATGAAGAAAGAATGATCAATAATATCGTCTATTTATAATAGATCATTTATAGTATAAAGTGTATCATAGATAATATCTATCACCTAATCTTCTAAAAATTTTCCAGTGTTCATAGCATGAAATACAGTGATACAATAGCTTTAAACATACTTTAATATGAATATAAATTACTCATGAAGATAATAAAAATTATTATTTTGAATAAACTATGTAATCCATCATTAAGATGAATAATATGCCAATAAGTGATCAAAATTTAATTTGGATTGATTTGGAAATGACCGGATTATCTCCTGAATATAATCGCATCATAGAACTTGCAACGTTAATTACCGATAAAAATCTAAATATTCTTGCAGAAGGTCCAGTATTAGCAATATTTCAACCTGAAAAACATTTAAAATTAATGGATGAATGGAATATATGTACCCACACCGCTAATGGATTGATAAATCGCGTTCGATGCAGTCAATTAAATGAGAAGATGGCAGAAGAACAAACGCTAATGTTTATTTCTAAATGGGTACCTATCGGAAAGTCACCTATTTGTGGTAATAGCATTGGTCAAGATAGACGATTTTTATTTCGATATATGCCTAATTTAGAAGCTTATTTTCATTATCGTTATCTTGAAGTAAGTACTCTAAAACTTTTAGTAGATCGATGGAAACCTGAAATTCTATCTGGTTTTAAAAAGAAAAATACCCATCATCCATTAGATGATATTCGTGAATCGGTAGCAGAATTATCTTACTATCGAAAGTATTTTATTTGTCTTTAATTTTTATCCATAATCATATATTGTATGTTATGTATTATATCTCAGTCATGATCATTCTACTTCAGTAAGCTGTGCTTTAAAATGCAATATATGCCACATAATGATTATTATGTAGGTAATATCATGTTTTTATATAACGTATTTTAATAAAAAGAAATTTTATAAAATTACAACTGTAAATATAATCATCATTGAATAATGCCATGTTACGATTTGAATTAAAACAACTAAATATATGGAAAATAAGAACGAATGTATTTATCATATGGCATGCAAAAGACTACTATTAGATATAGTATTGCATTGATAGATAGTTTTTAACAATCCATTTTTTATTAAATCTTGATGATATGTAATTTAATACATCAGACTATCTATCTTTAATTTTCAAAGATCTAAATTATTAGAGAGAATAGGATTCTGTCCTATACTTAGACTATTGACCAAACATGGCGCTCTATACAATCCTATATAGAATTGTATAGTTTTTCGGATTTCAATTTTATTGATCTGTTTTTAGAAAGAAAATGATGATGTCATTGTGACAAAATTTATATAACCTTCTTATGATATAAAAAAGATATGTTTAAGATTTTATCTTAGGTATTTGACATGATCAACATCATTAAGACTAATGTGATTTATATCAATATATCAGTTAGATGTCGAATCTATATAAACAATGTTTCATTGTGAATTCAATTAACACTATTTGTAATAGTTTTTATAAACCATTAACTTTAAAATTAATTAAATGAATATATAGAAAATATGACATATTATTTAAATGATACTAGGATGGCGTTTTTAATGACTTACCATTATTTAAAACACGAGATAGTTTAGCATTAATCTCCTCTACTGTTTGTGTGCCATCAATAACAAAATAATTAATATATCCTTCATCTGCTCTTTTTTTATAAAAATTGATCAAAGGCACTGTATTTTGATGATAGCTTATCAAGCGTTGACGTATAATGTTTTCTCGATCATCTTCACGGATAGTCAAAGATTCACCAGTCATATCATCTTTACCTTCTTGCTTAGGTGGATTAAATTTAATATGATATACCCGACCAGAGGGTATATGCATCCGTCGGCCTATTACACGATCAATAACCAATGTGTCCGGTATCGAAAATTCTAGTACGAAATTTATGCTTATATCATGTATAGCCATTGCTTGTGGAATGGTACGAGGAAAGCCATCTAGTAAAAAACCATTACAACAATCATTTTGATTGATCCGATTTTTTACCAGTGAGATAACTAAGTCATCACTAACTAGTTTACCAGAATCGATAAAATGTTTATTAAATTTAGATTTCATCTTCAATACATTTCGTAACATGTCGCCAGTAGAAATTCTAGGAATGTTGTACTTCTTTATAAGAAATTGTGCTTGAGTGCCCTTACCAGCTCCAGGAGCGCCCAAAAGAATGATACGCATTAAGAAAAATTTCCTTAAAAATATTATAAAAGCTAAAAAATAATACAACCTATTATAGATAAAACTTCCATATTATTTAATAATGTGACTTTTTAATCTCAAAATAGTTTAAAAAATTAAAATTCATCAATATATGTCTGTATTTAATGCAATACAGTAGAAATTTATTTTTGAATAATTATTAACTAAGAGCTTAATAGTTGATTAACACGACGGATAAATTGATTTGGATCTTCCAATGAACCACGTTCAGCTAATAATGCTTGATCTAAGAATAGTTCCATCCATTCTCCAAAAATTTTGTTGTCATCAATATGGGCAACACGTTTTACTAGTGCATGCTCTGGATTAAGCTCAAAGATATATTTTATTTCAGGAGTAGACTGACCCGCAGCCGCAAATAGCTTAGCCATTTGTGTAGTCATATCATTAGCATCAGTAACAACGACTGCCGGTGTATCCATAAGACGATATGTTAATTGAACTGTTTTAATTCGCTCACCAAAATAAGATTTAACGCGATTTACAAAAGGTTCTAATACTTTATCGGTATCTTTTTGAACTTTAATTTCTTCATTTGTTAGTTTATCAAGAGATGAATCGACTTTACTGATTGATTGAAATGCCTTACCGTCGAATTCTGTCAGATAACTCATCATCCATTCATCAATACGATCAGACAACAGCAGTACTTCAATGTTTTTCTTTCTTAGGAGTTCCAAATGCGGACTGCTTTTAGCAGCAATATAGCTATCAGCAGTAACGTAATAAATTTTTTCTTGATTTTCTATCATTCTCTTTCTGTATTCTTGCAGCGATACATTTTGTATAGCATCTTCGCTATGTGTGGAAGAAAAACGCAACAATTTAGAAATGATTTCCTTATTTGTAAGATCTTCTGCAGGTCCTTCCTTCAGAACTAATCCAAACTTCTGCCAAAACAATTGATATTTTTCTTTATGGTCTTCAGCTAATTTTTCTAACATTGATAAGACACGCTTCACCAGTGCATTTTTTAAATTTTGTGTAACATGACTATTTTGTAAAATTTCACGAGATACATTTAATGGCAAGTCGTTGGAATCAATAAGACCCCTTACAAATCGCAGATAACGAGGCATAAACTGTTCTGCATCGTCCATGATAAAGATACGTTGAACATAAAGTTTCAATCCATGTTTATGATCACGATTCCATAAATCCCAGGGTGCTTGTGCTGGAATGTAAAGGAGACTAATATATTCTTGCGTTCCTTCAACACGATTATGGCTCCAAATTAGCGGGTTTTCAGAATCGTTAGAAAAATTTTTGTAAAATGTTTTGTATTCTTCATCGCTGATATCGTTCTTATTACGGGTCCAGAGCGCCTGTGCTTTATTGATTTGTTCCCAAATATAAACGATTTCTTCGTCTTTATCGTCTGTTTTATTTATTTTACGCGTCTTGATTTCTACTGGTAAAGATATATGATCAGAATATTTATTGATAATGCCTTTAAGCCGCCAATCATCTAGAAATTCACTTGCATTTTCGCGTAAATGTAAAATAATTTCTGTTCCTCGTTCCGGCTTAATTATATCTGAAATGGTATATTCTCCCTCACCAGTTGATTCCCACAATACTCCTATATTAGCACCAGCTGCTCGAGTTTTTACGGTAACTTTTTTAGATACTATAAAAGAAGAATAAAATCCAACACCAAATTGACCGATCAATTGGCTATTTGTTACTTGATCAGACTTTATAGATTCAAGGAATGTTTTTGTTCCAGATTTAGCAATTGTTCCTAGGTTATCAATTACTTCATCACGATGCATACCAATACCGTTATCATGTAAAGTAATTATGCGTTTGTCTTTGTCATAAGATAAACGGATACGCAGCTCAGTATCTCCCTCATATAATTCTGGTTTTGAAAGGGCCATAAAACGCAGTTTATCCGCTGCATCTGAAGCGTTGGATATAAGTTCTCGAAGAAAAATTTCTTTATTGGAATAAAGCGAATGGATCATTAAATGCAATAATTGCTTTACTTCAGATCGAAATCCGCGAGTTTCTTGTCCTGTCATACTATATTGTACCTTACTTTAAAATGAAACTAATCAATTGTTTAAAATAATAATGGGATTAAATTAAAATATTTCAAGCATCAACTAAAAAAAAGGAATACATATCACATTAGTAATGTGCTTGTATTGAAATAATTGGAATTTTTTATCTTTTAAAAAACATTGTAATATTGCTAGCATACTTTTAATGCTAGCTATTGTTTGTACTTAGTCGCAATGCTGTACATCCGAGCTACATTAGTTTATTCATTGTATTAATTGATTCATACAAAACGTTTACCATTTATTTAAAATCAGTTGATAGTTGAATTACTAAATATCTTAATATAATTGATTGACAATCATGTGGATATTTTATCCATAATTCCTTGGAATTGTAAATTTGATGCTTTTTAATCAAATATTCTTACCGAAAAGAATGTTATTGATTGTATTTTTATTAAGGTAATCTTAATATTATGGAATTGTAAGACCATAAGGAAGTGGTATTCCATTAGACATAGATGCCATTTTTTCTTTTTGGATGTCAGATATGCGACGTGTAGCATCATTAATTGCCGCAGCAATTAAATCTTCTAAAATATCGTGTTCTTCTTCTATAACTTGAGAATCTATTTTAACGCTACGGCATTGATACATACCATTAATAGTTACCTTTACCAAACCAGCTCCTGATTCACCAGTTGTTTCTAGTTTCGAGATTTCTTTCTGAACTTGCTGTATTCTTTCCTGCACTTTTTGAGCTTGTTTCATTAGATTGTCTATGCCACTTTTATCAAACATACGTCTGCTCTCTAAAATTATATGTATGTACAATTACGTAATGCTAGTTTTTTGTATTTAATTCAGAATAAACATTCTCAAACAGTCTAAATTGTTTGATATGATCTGAATTTTTTCTATACATAAGATCGATGATCTTAGATATGTTTTGTGTTGCTGTTACAATGATGTATTTATTTCCAGATGCAGCATCCTTTTTTTTAGGAATCAATAACTTTATCAAATCTTATAGTTATCCATTCAATATTTTGTAATATCAAAAATTTAAATAATGTTTTGAACAACATCTATGTAAGAAAAAATTTTATAGAGTGCGATTGACTTTTAAAATTTATAAGGCTATTAATTTATTAATATTCTTACACTGAACCTGTTTTGCTTAGAGTTGACTTTTAAGTGATTTTATTACTAGGTGTAATACATAATTCTATAATTTTCATGTTTTAGTATCGTATGTAATATAGTACAGATGGAGTGATAATATTAGGATTCCTAATTTTTCATTTGTCTATTATGTATTTTTTTATTTTTATTTATCTGTGTGTATTGGTGTCTGACCTAACATCATCTACCGTAGGATGAAATGCTAATGCACGTAATAGTGTCATTTCTACACCCATTCTCTGATCTGGTGCATAAGGGAGTTCTTTACGTCCAATCAAAATAATTTGATAGTATAATTGCAAATCAGTCGGAGGAATACATTGTTCTAATTTCTGCAAACGTCGTTGTATACTTTGCTCTTCTTCATCATGTAATTCATTAGATAATAATTGACCCATTGCAATACGATGTAGCAAAGATAGCATTTCTACTAACAGTTGTTCCCAGTCTATTCCACGGGCATAGCACTGCTCGAGTTGTTCCATCATTTTGTTGCTGTCAGAAGACACTATTGCTTCAATAAGTATCAGCGGCTGCTCAGTATTTATTAATCCAAGCATTTGGTTGACACAATCCCAATTAATTACTCCTTGTCCCATAGCGATAGCCTGATCAGTTAAACTAAGAGCATCACGCATGCTACCCATAGCAGCACGAGCGATTAATTGTAGAGCACGAAACTCTGTTTTCACTCCTTCCTGTTGAAGTACGAAAACAAGTCTATCTCTAATATGTGTAACATCAAGCGCTTTTAAATGAAATTGTAGACATCGAGAAAGTACGGTCATTGGTAGTTTTTGTGGATCAGTAGTAGCTAGTAAAAATTTAACATGTGGTGGTGGCTCTTCTAAAGTTTTAAGCAATGCATTAAAACTATGTCTGGATAACATATGAACTTCGTCAATAAGATAAATTTTAAAAGAGCCACATGCCGGAGCGTATTGAACATTATCTAAAAGTTCTCGAGTATCCTCAACTTTCGTACGAGAGGCAGCATCTATTTCGATTAAATCAATGAAACGACTTTGCTCAATTTCTTTGCAATTCTTACATTGACAGCAAGGAATAGCTGTAATACCAGTTTCGCAATTTAACCCCTTAGCTAACAGTCGGGCAATGGTGGTTTTACCCACACCGCGGGTGCCTGATAGAAGATAAGCATGATGAATTCTGCCTAGAGAAAGGCAATGTTTTAAAGCAGTTAAGATATGTTTTTGACCTACTACGTCTTCGAATGTTTTCGGACGCCATTTAAGAGCAAGCACTTGATAGTTCATGAGTTATGAATTACAGTTAGAATGGTTACCATGTTTCACCATAAATCCACCATATAATGCTGGATTTATGAATTGGTACATTAATAATTTTATTGTGCACTAATATTCTTCAAACATAGTATCACTATGAAATAAAAAATTAATTATAAACCTATATTGTCTTGTTTTCCAGATTCTAACTGATTTTATCTATAGTGAACGGATTACGCGCTTTTTTTAAGTGAGAAAATATCCATCATTTATTAGCAACATACTTAAGAAATACAATCCTTAATATATTTAATGTACTATTTACTTATTTTAGTGATAAATTGTTTAATTTAATGTGCTGTTACCAAACTTAGTAACAGCATCATAACTAATATGATGGACAGAACATTATATCATGTCATACTGATGATGATTGAGTTAAAATTTTTACAATAATTCATTAATAATAATTAAAAAAGTATTTAGCTTAATAAGTGAATGATTATTGAAAATAAAATGTTATATTATAAATAAGGCTGATTTATTTTTTTAACTAAAATAAGTTAGTAATCTATAGCAAGATTAAGACATTAAATGCAACTTAAAATTCAAGATGTCTAAAAATATCATCATTTTTGATGATCATTTAAGTTTTATATATCATAAAACTAAGCCAGTAAGTAATCTTCTTTAATTTTGGATTATGGATGATAAAAACAGGTGTTATTTGTTGGAATAACATTCCAAATATATTTGTCATAGTTGACATGATCAAAACACGAAATATTAATATCTACTGATGATTGATTATTTTAGTTAATGAAATAAGCATTATGAATATGGAGTGATGAAATATCATATCACATGTTATATTTTATAGTTTAAAACCGATTATGTCTAATATTTTTATAAAAATTTTTAAATGAGTCAAACGACACTAAAAATTAATTTTTTCAAAACATATTATTATTAGTGGCACTAACAGTTTTCTATATAAAAATATATTGCCTTATTTATTGTATACTTTTTAAGTCAATCTATAACAGAATAACATTATTCTAAAATATAAATTTATAAAGTTAATATGATAATATTTATACAATAAAGTTAAACACACAACGTGTAAAATGCACAAATAATTTAAAACATAAAATAAGCATAAAATCACTAAAATTAAAGATATCGTATAATTATCTAACAATTAGAACATGTTCTTTATAGTGAGAGCATATATCATCATTCTATGATAGGTACGTTGTTATTTAGTCTAAATTAAAATATTCATAATAATAGTTGTCTGTCTTTACATTCTGAAAAATAATATAATCTGAAAAATAATAAAATATAACTTAATAATAAACTTAAATTTGGATATGTCTTAGATCATAGTAAATATCTGATTATAGTTTATAGTATATATAGGTGCCATAGAAGAGTCTATTTTGTATATTGCGTTACAATTATAGCCGACGAGAAGTATCGATATTGCGTGATTATCTATAATCTAACTTTCAAATTATATAATTATAATGTATAATGTATAGCGTTTTATTTGAAATTCTGTTCAATTAAAATATATTAATAAATGATATCATTTAATATATAACCATTTTATTCATTTTCGTATTTATATCAGTAATATTTATTGATTGATAAAATACTGTATAATTATTAATTATATCACATAAGTTATTCTGTAAAATAGAGATAAATTTATTATTTAGTATAAATATTATTATAACAATTATTTTTTTAATTTATATCAGTTGTTTTATGTGATGATCGAATATCATCTAACGATATTCTATGCTCATGAATCGTCATAATTCATCTTGTTGATGATATAGTCAGTATAAATAATAGTATGTTGATATTGCAATATCATGTATTCTCACAGTTTGAAAACTTCAAGTCAGATGTATTTTTGAAAAAATTTTAAGAATATAAAATCTAATAATGTAAACTATATTTATATAATCAAATAATTTTTAATAAAATGTTATTGATATCAATTGATGATATTTGTAAATTAAAACTAGAATATTTGTATTGTATTAGAAATATAATATTAAACTCTAAATTTTAATATAGATTCAAATGATATAATATTTTCTACATCAATAAGTTGTTAACTCTAACACATGTATTTTAAATTTTTGATATAACTGATTTAGCGAAAGTTAATATAATTGAACTATATTGATATATATTTAAAATACTAATTTGGTATTCATAATTATTTGTATAATGTTAATTATTGGATTTTTAGGAAGACAGTATCTTAGTTTTTGACTAAGACTGATAGCACTTAGTTTATTTGTATAGATTATGTAATGTGATTGTTTTTTATTCACATACAAAATTATATAGAAAAATAATAACAATATATGCTTTAACTGAAATAATTTATGTAGATAGTAAAAACTACTACTATAGTGCTAAAACATTATATCTATCAGCTTATTAAAATATTACGATTAATGAAAATATAAAAGTTATATAAAAATAACTATTGAATGGTTTACCATGTTTGGTACGATATTATAATCCCATAGAGAAAACCAATCTAAATTGTAAACAATAAAATACAAAATTACATGCTTAATCATTAAAACTTAAATAATATTTTATATATTATTTACTTTAAAAAACAAATATCTATATATACTTCTTGATTGTTATTGTTTGTTAATGCAACATAATTATATGTTATTAGAATATTTCTATTAATTATAATTAACTATTTTTAATACATTCATTTTTAAAAAATTTCATTTTATCTAGATGAAATTTAAAAGAAAAGGATCGTTATAGAGTATAAAACAATGTAACTGAATGTTTCAATGATTGTAAAAAATAGAAGTGAATATATAGAATTATTTTCTACTATGTTTAATAGTTCATATCTAAAATGAAAAATATTAATAAAAATTAAAAATGTTATAATCCTTGAATCACAGCTAATAATATTAGTATATATTTTTAGTAAATAAAAATATATTTTTATATATAAAACTTTTACCTTTTATACTAAAGATTTCTAAATAAAAATCTTAGCAGCTCAGTTCAAAAAGTTTTAAAATATATCTTATCTACCTTAAACTTAATATTCAATTTTGATTTTTTATATCGTCTATAAATTAATTATTTCACTTCAATCCCTTGAGATTGTAAATCTGCATGATAAGAAGAGCGTACAAAAGGTCCGCAAGCAGCATGGGTAAATCCCATCGCTAGAGCTTCCTTTTTCATCTCATTAAATTCTTTCGGACTAACATAACGTCTGACAGGGAGATGATGACGACTCGGTTGCAAATATTGACCTAATGTTAGCATTGTAACACCACAGTTACGTAAATTATGCATAACTTCAATAATTTCTTCATTTGTCTCACCTAATCCTAACATTAAACCAGATTTCGTCGGTAAATGTCGATTAGCTAATTTAAATCTTTCTAATAACTTTAGTGACCAATTATAGTTAGCACCTGGACGAACTTGACGATATAATCGAGGTACATTTTCTAAATTATGGTTAAATACATCTGGTGGCGTAATATTAATAATTTCTAGAGCTTGCTCCATGCGACCACGAAAATCCGGTACAAGTATCTCAATTTGGATCGAAGGATTTTTTTTACGGATTGCGCTAATACAATTAGTAAAATGTTGCGCACCTCCATCTCTGAGGTCATCGCGGTCAACAGATGTTACTACAACATAGCGTAACTTCATATCAAAAATAGCCTGTGCTAATCTTTCTGGTTCATTGATATCTGGTGTAATAGGGCGTCCATGCGCTACATCACAAAATGGACAACGACGAGTGCAAATCGTGCCCAAAATCATAAATGTGGCAGTACCATGATTAAAACATTCTGATAAATTCGGACAAGAAGCTTCTTCACATACAGAATGTAAACTATTTTTTCGCATAATTGCTTTAATTTCTTGAATACGAGTAGAGTCAGCTGGAAATTTAATTTTTAACCAGGAAGGTTTATTCAAATTTAGTTGATGATTTTCTGTAATACTTTTAACAGGAATTAAATTTTTTTTACCAGTATTGAAATATATAGATTTAATCATGGATAGTATAAATATAACCTCGCAGTTAAATATTTTGAAGAGCAAAGAAATTAGCTTACGACACAAATATTACATGAACTTGAGATATTACATTAGAACATATCGTTCTATAACATGCATAGATAATGTCATTTTAACAAAATAGATATTCATTAAACAATAATATATTGTACAGCATTACATACCATATTGTGCAGTAATCCAGGATTGTATGTTGCCAGAACTTACATTTAATTTTTGTAAACATTCTGTTAATAACACTGGCACAACGTCATCAATATCAGTGTCAGGAGAAAAATTACTTACTTGTGTCATTTTTAAACCAGCATAACCACAAGGATTAATAAAAAGAAAAGGTGTTAAGTCCATTTTTACATTAAGTGCTAGACCATGAAAAGAACAGCCGTTTCGGATACACAGGCCAAGTGAACAAATTTTTTCATTACCAACATATACACCAGGTTTGTCGATACAAGAATGAGAGTCAATAGAGAAATTCGATAAGGTAGAAATGACTATTTGTTCTAGTAAAGTCACTAATGATCGAATCCCGAGCTGACGTCGTCTAAGATCTAAAAGGACGTACATTATTTGCTGACCAGGTCCGTGAAAAGTTATTTTTCCTCCCCGATCACTCAAAATAATTGGAATATTTCCAGACATTAAAATATTGTCGGATTTTTCTTGTTTACCCTTCTTACCCTCAGTAAATACTGGTGGATGCTGCACCAACCAAATCTCATCAGCACTGGCAGAATTTCGCATATCAGTAAAGCGATGCATTGCCAGAGAAACCAACTCAAATTCTTGAAGACCAAGCTGGCGCACAACCACTCTATCTGACACAATACACTCCTACTTTAAAATATATACATGAAATCTTAATTACGGACTATAGAAAACATACTGTTTAATGAACTAATGTAAACAAATGGCAATAATCATGGAAATAAATAGTCATTTCTTTTTCGATCGGCATTTGGTAAATGTTCAGAACATATTTGATTATAAACTTTCAATCTTATAAATAACTAATATTCAGTGAATAGATATGGCTTTAATTTTACTTAAATCCCATAGTGAAAAAATATTCAATCGATATCTGACATGATATCATACACTAGAAAAATAATTGCTTATCAAGTAATATTAATATATTGACAACGAAGTTTTTAGATATTATTGAAATATAAACTATTTTTTAACTTACTGAAATAAATTATTATAGTTCTTGTATATATAATAAAATATGTATAAAAAAATAAAAGCACACATAACTTAATAAGTTGTTGAATCATAAAAATATTCACAGGAATATCTATTTTTTATCAAACAGACATGATCTTTATTATAGATAACATACTTTTGTAAAGTACAACAATTCATTTTCTATTTTTTATCAAATTTAGTACACATAGACCACCTATAGCTTTATATTTATAAAATATCAATTTATTTAAAGTAATTAATAAAAATCTTTTAAAATTATAGCAATGAATATTGTATTGCTATATGAAATACACATTCATAAATTGTTAGATAACATCTTTCGATGCGTATGTATTGACATAATGATACCAAAGCCAGCCATTACAACGATCAATGCTGAACCACCATAACTTATTAATGGTAGTGGGACTCCAACAACTGGCATAATACCACTAACCATACCAATATTTACAAATATATAAATAAATAAAATTAACATTAAACCACCAGCTATGACACGACTAAAGGTGTTTTGTGCTCTCGTTGCAATTGTCAAACCACGGATAATTATACCAAAATAAAGAAAAAGTAACACTAAAACTCCAATAAGTCCTAATTCCTCTCCTAGGACTGCAAATATGAAGTCAGTATGGCGTTCCGGCAAAAACTCTAATTGTGATTGAGTACCTTGTAACCAACCTTTTCCTGTTAAGCCTCCAGAACCAAGAGCAATTTTTGACTGAATAATATGATAACCGGCTCCAAGTGGATCTATTGCAGGATCAAATAACATCATCACTCGATTTCTTTGATAATCATGCATTAAAAATAACCATAAAATAGGAGTAAATGCAGTTACTAACAATGCTGCTGTCGCAATTAACTTCCAGCTCATACCTGATAAAAATAATATCAATAAACCGGAAACAGCAATAAGAATCGAAGTTCCTAAATCTGGTTGCATTGCTACTAATAGTGCTGGTATAAAAATTAATATTAAGGCAAAGATAGTATCTTTTAAAGATAATGGAATATTTTTTCGATTAGTAAATCGTGCCACCATGAGAGGTCCAGCTATTTTAGCCATTTCTGATGGTTGAAATCGAATAAAACCTAGATCTAACCAGCGCTGTGCTCCTTTACTGATCTGACCATACACTTCTACCAGTCCTAACAAAAAAATACAAAAAATATATAGATAAGAAGCCCAAAACTCATACATTCGAGGCGATACTTGCGCTAAAACCAACATTACTAGAAGTCCTATGCTAATCTGAATGATTTTATTTCTCATTATATATATATCTTGTCCACTTGCACTCCACATAATGAATACACTGTATATTAATAATAATATTATAAAAAATAAAAGTGTAACATCTGTGTGCAATTTTTCCCACAAGCTAATTTTTTTTAAACGATTAGTCATAATTAACTCACAGTTTTCTTTTTAGAAGAATAAAGATAAGCTGTATCGATAAGTTAACGATTATTATTTTTTAATAAAACATAATCTAAAATTTGACGAGTTATAGTGCCTACAGTCGGTCCAATGCCACCATTTTCTAAAATTACCACCACAGCCACCGTTGGATGTTCAAATGGAGCAAACGCAGTCATCAATTTATGGTCACGTAATCGTTCTACTACCTTATGGATATTATAAGTTTCATTAATTTTTAAACTACATACTTGGGCTGTTCCAGATTTAGCTGCTGCTTTATAAGGAGTAGAGGTAAAACTTTTGCATGCTGTTCCATTAGGACGATTGGCTACACCAAACATACCGTCTTTAGCAATTTTCCAAAAAATGGAATGAGGATCACCAATTTGAACATGTTCGGTTTGACGATAAGGTACCTGTTGACCATTTTCCCAAGTACTATTCAATAATCGAGGTATACGTGTTGAACCATCATTAATAAGCGTCATCAATGCTTTAGACATTTGTATTGGTGTAGCAGTCCAATAACCTTGACCAATACCAATAGGTATGGTATCGCCTTTATACCAGGGTTGTTTAAAACGTTGCATTTTCCAATCTTTGGTTGGCATTACTCCATCATCTTCTTCAAAAATGTCTATACCAGTGGATTGTCCATATCCAAATTTGGTCATCCATTCGGATAATCGATCAATGCCCATATCATATGCTATTTGATAAAAAAAAGTATCTGCCGATTCTTCTAAAGCTTTGGTAATGTTTAACCAACCGTGTCCCCATCGTTTCCAATCTCGATAACGCTTTGCTGAACCGGGTAATTGCCACCAGCCAGGATCAAATAATAAAAAATTTTTATTGATTATACCAAGGGTTAGTGCCGATACTGAAATGTATGGTTTTACCGTAGAAGCTGGCGGATAAGCTCCCTGAGTAACGCGATTTATGAGTGGACAATTTTTATCTGTTAGTAAAGCATGATATGCTTTACTGGAAATTCCGTTAACAAACAAATTGGGATCATAGCTTGGGTTAGATACTAACGCACGAATGCCACCATCTCTAGGATCAGCTACTATAACGGCAGCTCGGCTGCCAATTAAAAGTGTTTCTATGTATTTCTGAAGTTCTAAATCTAGTGTCAAAGTAATGTTGTTTCCTGCCTGTGGCGGCTGTGCGTATAATTGTCGAACAATTCGACCACGGTTATTCACTTCTACCTTTTCGTAACCCGGTTTACCATGTAACATGTGTTCGTAGTAACGTTCAATACCCAATTTTCCGATATTATGAGTAGCAATATAATTTGATAAGATGCCTTGCTTATCTAATAATTTAATATTGTAATTATTTATTCTAGATACATAACCAATGACATGTGTTAGTGAGGTACCATAGGGGTAATAACGGCGCTGTAGACCTTTTATTGCAACACCTGGAAATTGATATTGATTGATAGCAAAACGGGCCTTTTGTATTTCTGTCAAGCCTATTTTAATCGGCAATGAAGAAAAATGGCGAGAACGTTTTCGTTTTTTTTCAAAAAGAGCAATTTCATCATCTGTTAAATCAACTATTGAGCGTAAGGAATTAATAGTTTCTTTCAGGTTATTTACTTTTTCCGGCACTAGTTCTAATTGATAAATAGTTCGATTAAGTGCTAATGGGATTCCATTTCGATCAGAAATAATACCTCGACTAGGTGCGATGGGCAGTAATTTAATACGGTTTTCATTAGATCGAGTACGATAATTTTCAAAACAGATTATCTGTAATCGATATAAATTAGCGATTAATATTCCAGTTAGCAGCAAAATCACTGCGAGCGCTACAAGTGCTCGGTGAAAAAAAAGTGCTGATTCAGCTGAATAGTCGTGGAAGGGTTTATATTTTATTTTCATTCAGCAAAATTATTTCACATGAACTATCTTCACGGCCTTACTTTATAATGCCAGAAACAAATAATTAGTCATAATATTATAAATATATAATTATATGATTGCCACATATTCACTCCAAACTGATAAATATATTATAAATGTAGTACTGAGAAACCAGGGATTTGTTATTAATAATTACATTACGAATCTAATTTAAATTGAAGTTGAACCAAGTAATAAACTGACATTATTATGATATTTTATTTTAATTTCAAAGTTCCAACTATCATCCTAGTTGGGTGATGTTCTACTATATAAATCATAACAGCATGAAATCATGACAGCTTCACGACATAAAATAGCTGCTATTTCAAATATAGCATAATCGTGATATATTATAAATGTGAATTGTTATTGGATATAATAATATTAGATTAATAATCTAGATTATTATCATTATAAAATGATATTTCATCTCATGGAACTATAAATTGTTAATATTCTTAATAAGAACCAGTTACTGTAAAAGAAAAATACATTCACATTCTGTCTAAGTCAATCAAATATCAATCTGTATTACATACGATGTTAATAATGTTAACGATATAATCCTTGTTCATCAATATAAGCTTGAACAGAAACAGGTAATAAGCTTTCACAAGATAAATTCGCTTGATAGCGTGTTCGGATATTACTAGAAGAAATAGTAAATTTTGGTGTTGTAGCACAATAAATCAATCCAGATGGTTTTTTATATAAAATATTAGGATTTTTAATTAAAGAATAATTATGATATCGATCAGTTAATTGATTAGAATAGCCGGGACGTGTGCATACTAAAAGATGGCATAATCCTGATAGTTCCCAACTATACTTCCATGTTGGCAATGTTAATAGCGAATCTTGTCCTATAATAAAGGCAATTGGCACTGTAATGCCATGTTGTCGTCGTAAAGCTTTAAATATTTCTACTATCCAAGACGAAGAACTCTTATGTAATACTTGTTTATCAATGATAAACAAATTATTGGCTATTTCGATAGTCGCTAAACGTACCATTTCTACTCGTTGCCAAAATGAAGCAATGGGTGCTGATCGATATAAGGGTATATTACTAATCAGAATAATTATTTTTTTTAGATCTAAGAAACGTGCTAATGATATAACAGGCTTTAAATGACCGTAATGGATAGGATCAAAAGTTCCACCATAAAAAGTTATAAGTGCATCGTTAGTCATGATTAATTATTACCCTAGGTAGAACATCTCCACATAATAGTAATATTAGTGCATTAAAATCAAGCCAGGGGCAATAATTGTAATGTTTCTTTATTGTCAATTCTATTTTACTCGTTAAAGAGATTATGTCTCTTAATTGATTTAATGTAAGACGTTTCAATGCCTGTATTACTAAAAGACGACGATGCTGCCATACTTTATATTGATTGAATAAATCCTGTATTGGTATATTAGTCATTTGTCGCTTCAAAGTTAATAATAACAAAACTTCACGTTGTATACTATATAGTAATGCCATTGGTTCAAAAGCTTCTTTTTTTAATTGTTGTAATATATGTATAGAACGTTTTTTTTTACCTGCTAGCACTGCGTCAATCCATTGAAATAACGTAAAATACGTTGCGTCATAAACTACATTTTCCAATTGCGGAAGGATCAAATTTTCATTAGGATACATTATTGATAATTGTTCTAATACTTGAACTAATGCTAACAGATTACCTTCATAGCAATAACATAAAAGATGACATACGGCATCGTCAAGTTTTAATTTCATTTGCTTTGCCCTGTTGTCTATCCATTTTGGTAATTGAGTTTCTTCTGGCGTAGTACAATTTACCAATATTGTATATCGTTTAATTGACTGAAACCAAGCACTTTTTTCTTGAGCATAAGTTAATTTATTACTTTGTAGAATCAAGAGCAAATCTTTATGTAATAACGATGCTAACTGAAGTAAACAATTTTCTATAGTTCTAGAAATATTGTTATCTGGTAAAATCAACAGTAAAATTTGTCGACTGGAAAATATATTTAAAGATTGACAAAATGTGAATATAGAATCCCAATCAGTACTCATATTAATTTTTAGATTTAAAATTTCATTAAATCCTTGTATTTTAGCTTGGTTACGAATGATATTTTGACTTTCCTGTAATAACAATGGATCATTACCCAGTAAAAAATAGCATTGATATAATGATTGTTTTAGTTGCACACTAAGTTGTTCAGGATGAATTCGAATCATAAATTAATCTATCAATTGAATGAAAATACATGTTTTAATAGGTATGTATTGTTAGTATTTTACGCACCAGTTGTTGTGCTGCTTTTTGATACATAGCTTGTCGTATGGAATCTATGTCAAGATTTTTGTTTAGGGCTGTTAAAAAGTTATTAAAGCATGAGCGATAAATTTTAACGTTGATAGAGTGTGCATTCTTGCCAGGTTTACATATTTGTGCCTGTACATTGAGTATTATTTGATATTCAGCGATTGTTCCATCTTGGAATATTGAGGTACTCACTTGATTTTCTAACGCATTTATAATGTGCACTGATGACACTGTCTCGCTTTTAATCTCTGTAGGATCAGCAATAGCAATGTTGTGTAAACGACATGCCATACGAACAGCGCGAGTTAATGGTCCATATGGATCATAGCTATTCAAAACTATAATTTTCTGGTTATTTTCTACTTGATAATCCATGGCATCTTTCAGGTGAAAACCACAACCTGAAATAACCATCAGTACAAAACAAAGAGGATATAAAAAAACTAATAAGCGCACAATATGCATTCCTTAATCTACTACTAAATTAAGGATTTTTCCTGGTACATATATTACTTTTAGAATAGTTTTTCCTTTCAAATATTTTTTTACTAAATGTTCTTTAAAAGCATATTGACGAATTAATTTTATGTCTGCATCTATGGAAACAGTAATTTTCCCTCGCAATTTTCCATTTACTTGAATTATGATCTGTTTAAATTTATTCATGATAATTCTATTGTTTGCAATTGGCCAAGGTGCATGATCAATGTCTCCTTTACCACCTAACACCTTCCAGAGCGTAAAGCAAATATGTGGAGTAAATGGATAAAGCATTTGAATGATCGCCATTAAACCTTCTCGTAACACAGCGCAATCTTGGTTAGTATTCTGTTGAGCACGCACCAATTTATTAGTTAGCTTCATAATAGCTGCAATGGCAGTATTAAAGGTTTGTCGCCGGTCAATATCGTCAGTTACTTTGACAATTGTTTTATGTATATCACAAAGTAGATTACTTTGAACATTACTTAACATGGCTTTTTCTAATAAATGTGATGACTTTAATTGTATATAGTTGTATACTAACTTCCACATGCGTTTTAAAAATCGATGTGATCCTTGTACACCGGATTCTTGCCATTCAAGAGTTGCTTCAGTTGGTGAGGCAAACATCATAAATAGGCGTACCGTATCAGCGCCGTATTTTTCTATCATTTTGTTTGGATCAATTCCATTGTTTTTAGACTTTGACATTTTTCTCATGCCTGCGTAAATTAGTTTTCTTCCTGAAGAATCGGTGGCTTTGATAATATGACCTATTTTATTTCTCTTTATATTCACATCAGCTGGAGATACCCAGATTCGTTCACCACTTGTAGATGAATAATAATAAAATGCATCAGATAGCACCATACCTTGGCAAAGTAGCCGCTTAGCTGGTTCATCAGAGATTATTAGTCCGGCATCTCGTAACAATTTGTGATAAAATCTAAAGTACATTAGGTGCATAATTGCATGTTCAATACCACCGATATATTGATCTACTGGAAGCCAATAATTAGCAGCGACAGGATCTAACATACCGCAATCATAAGTGGGACAAGTATAGCGAACGTGATACCAAGAAGATTCCATAAAAGTATCGAAGGTATCGATTTCACGAAGAGCAGGCCGGCCATTATACGTGGTACAGATCCACTCAAAAAATTTTTTGAGTGGATTAGACATGTTTTTCATGACTACATTTTCTGGGAGTATAACAGGTAGCTGATCTTCCGGTATTGGTACTATAGTGCCATCTTCAAGTGTTATCATAGGAATCGGAGTACCCCAATAGCGTTGTCGAGAAATTCCCCAATCTCGAAGACGATAATTGATTTTACGTTTTCCTATTCCACGTGCTACCACAGCATCGGAGATAGCATTAAAACTAGCTTGGAAATCTAATCCATCAAATTCACCAGAATTAAATAAAACGCCTTTATTAGTCATTGCCTGTACGTGAACATCTGGTTCACTACCATCTTCATTTCGAATTACTGATTTTATAGGTAAATTATATTTACGAGCAAATTCCCAATCAATTTGATTATGACTCGGTACAGATACAAGAGCATCCGTGTTATCGTCTTGCATTAAAAAAAAATTGGTAACCCATATCGGTAATATTTCGTTGTTCAGCGGATGGATAACATATAAACCAGTGAACATACCTTCTTTTTCCATAATATCTATATCTTCTCCTGCAACTTTATTAGAGCAGCAAGACTGAACAAACTTGGCAAGTTTTAGATTATTTTCCATGGCTTTTAATAATAACTTATGATCTGAAGCTATGACGATATAGGTAATGCCCATTATGGTATCAGGACGAGTAGTGTAAGCAGTCAACTTGTCGGCACCATCTGTAAGGCAAAAGATAATTTCTATTCCTTCCGAACGTCCAATCCAATTACGTTGCATGGTTTTTACTTGTTCTGGCCAATCTTTTAAATTTTCTAAATTTAACAATAATTCATCAGCATAATTAGTTATTTTCATAAACCATTGTGGAATTTTTTTACGTTCTACTTTTGTATTGCAGCGCCAGCAGCAACCTTCAATTACCTGTTCGTTGGCAAGTACTGTCTGATCTTGAGGACACCAATTAACTGCAGATGTTTTTTTATAAACTAAATTTTTTTTATATAAATAAGTAAAGAACCATTGTTCCCATCGATAATACTCTGGCCGACAAGTAATTATTTCACGATTCCAATCGTAACTAAAACCTAGTAATTTAAGCTGATTTTTCATATAAGCAATATTAGAGTAAGTCCAAAGTGCTGGTGCAATCTGATTATTAATCGCCGCTCTTTCTGCAGGTAATCCAAAAGCATCCCATCCAATAGGATGTAGAACGTTTTTTCCCAACATACGCTGATAGCGAGCGATAACATCGCCGATTGTATAATTTCGCACATGCCCCATATGCAAATTACCTGAAGGATAAGGTATCATGGAGAGGCAATAATATTTTTTTTTACTTAGATCTTCTACAACCTTAAATGTTTCTTTTTCCTTCCAATGTTTTTGGACAGAAGATTCTATTTCCTTTGGAGAATAAAATTCTTGCATGATAATCAATTATCCTTAATAAATAGACTTACGTTTATTTATAATAATATATTACATACTGCATAAGATTGCAGCTGCGCTATTGTCTTATATTAATATTCTGTTTTAAAATTTTAGAATTATTTTTTAAGAAATATATAAGTCATGATAGTGGAATATTGTACTTTTACATTTAGACTATTATCTTCTCGAAAAATTTTTTTTCACAATATGATCCAATTTGGAGTCATTTCTCTGAATGAATAATGTAAATTAATATTACTTGCAATATGATGATTACATATTATCAATATACTTCAGTTAAAGTAGCATTTTAATTACATGGAACTAACGTGAAAATTAAAAGTTATTCTATATAAAACAGAAAGAGAAAGTTAGAAGAGATTATAGGATATATATTTTGAGTTTATATGATGTGATCTAACAAATGAATATAAAACGAACATAGTGGCGTTTAATTAATCAGTAATCGATCTTGAGGTATAGAAGTGAAATCGTGTAATATCCACTACATTAAAGAAATGAAATTATCTTTTATAAAGATATTGATTAGCATTTAATTTTATTTTAGATCGTATAATAAAATAAAAAAATACCGCACCGGTCTGCCGCTGTAAAGTTCGGCGGCAGAACTACCATACTGTGTACAGAGAGAATGCTAGAAAATCAATGTATAAAATCAAACAGCAGTAACGTCAGCGGCCGAAGGGCCTTTGGCGCCATTAGTGATTTCAAATTCTACACGCTGACCTTCAGTCAAAGTTTTGAATCCATTGCTCTGGATAGCCGAAAAGTGTACAAAGACGTCCTTACTGCCATCTTCAGGAGTGATAAAACCAAATCCTTTAGACTCATTAAACCACTTAACATTACCTTTAATCTTAGACATCAAACTTACCTTTAAATAAATGATAAATATAAATTTTACTTCGGAACATAATACAGCAATTGACTAGCATGTTGTCCAGTATTATATCATAAATCCGTGATATATTTCTAAAAAATTTAATATACAGTTTATGTATATGCTAGAAAACGTATACTAACACCAACAGTTTAATAGTGTATATCTTTTAAAGTAAAATTACTACTAGTATTATACTTCTTTTCAGCCATTTATCAAGTTTTTCTTCTTTTTTATGTCATATGAAAAATATACTATTTTATCTAATATTCATCAAAATAATTACGTTAGACAAATTTATTATCTGTAGATAATGTTTCTATTGACTAAAATAATACAGCTAAAATAGCTTATAGAAAGTTATCATGATGCATTCTGATTATTTTTATAATAAATATTATAGCAACTTAAAAAATAAAATGGAATGAATTGCGTCTCTGAAAAAGAATTGTGTATCTATGATTAAGATCATTGTCTTATTAAAAATTTTACATGATCATTCAATATTATAAATTTTATGTCTATATTTTATTTTTTGTTTTTCTTCTTAATTTCATGAAATTAACATGGCATATTTGAACATATAGCATTACAAATTGGATTTGTATTCAAAATAACACTGTTGAAATAATTCTTAATACCAAATTTCATAATAAATGAAATTTAAATTTTTTAGAATCTAATAAGCACTAAACATGCTAAACAAGTTAAATTGTACCATATATTAGGATATGTTTTACATCAAACATGTCGGGGTTACGTCAAATATTTTAACAACATCGCTTGCAATTTTAATTCATTAAATTTTAAAAGCTAAAGCAATCTTTTTAATTCATTCTTTTTAATTCATTGCTTCAATGAATGTTCAAATATTTATTGACATTTCTATTTCATAGTTTCTATAATGTTATTAGATAAGACTTTGACGATCAATCAAAAGAGTTTGATTATATCGTTTTTGTCTAAACGTAAAGCGACACCTCACCGTAAGGACATGTCTTAAAACAACAATGCAGCCAAAGATATTGATTGAATTTACGTAAAATTTATTGCTCAATAAGCCTGTAGATATAACGGGTAACTTTCATTCATCGTCTTTAAAATACTCTATTAATTGCCCTTGAATTAATATGGCTGATATAAGTTAAAGACTAGCCAGCCGAACAAGAGCATGAACACCGCGTGTTGTTGCTGTTTTAGAAACTGCAAAAAATGGAGAAAAGATACTATTTCGGGTCCATAATATTGATCTGGTGTAAGCCACACTGTTTTACCTTTCTTCAGTATTATACTTCTTATTAATTTTGGTTATAGCATTATTAGAACACATACGTCTCCCATTTCTGAATTAGTTCCTCATCACGTTATTATTGTGAAGGCGATACATTGCTGTAATTGGTTGATATAGTCCCATCACTCGATCTCCTAATTCCAACGACAAAAATGAATGCCGATAATAATGATTCCCCCCCTATCATAAACGGTTGATTTATGAAGCTGCTGTAAAACCAGATACATTAACCACGTTTCATTCGAGTATCAGATCAGAACCATGCCATACCAGTTTCCATCAGTCCAATACCTAAAAAAGTGAAGATATTGATGAGAAGAGCTATATCAAGTTATCTTTGATTCATTTTTGAAAAATACAGTTTAAGATTACGATGGGTAATCTGTATACATTGTTTAAGAAAACAGATTTATTTTTGATCTAACTTAGTACCTAACCAATATAATAGAGGATCAGATAGTGTTACCAACAACTAAAATATATCCAAAACCAAATCAAATAAAAAACCAAATCAAACCAAATAATCCAATATTTCGGATAAATAAAGGCGAAAGCAAACTTATTAAGTTTAAATTGAAACATATTTTCAATAATGTGTTGTCATTTGACATGATTAAATCAAAAGTAAATAAAGAGTAGCATAGTAGTATATTGCATGAAAATACCCATTGATTCATAGAATATAGTTCTTATTTTATTTAGCTTTTAACAAGAAAGCTATAAATAATACTGTTATTATGAGCTGATAAAAATTTTTGGATGTAAATTAGTTACTTCAAAAAAATATTATAGAATTATAATATTTAGTAATAATATGATTAAAAAAACGAATAGAATGTAAGTTCTACATTTTGATATAATATAAACCATAAATAGTAATTCTATTGTTAAAGTAAGTATTTTTTAATTGACGCATCGCAAACATTTAGATGAATATAGTTGGTTTTAAATTAATTGATCTGTACAGTTTAGAAGAAATTATTTTTTAAAGTTGATTCATATAAATGCAATCTAATATAGTAATGAAAACTATATTTATTTTGTCCAAAAGTTATATGAATATATCTTATGAAACTAAATTACTTTGCATGTATAATGTTGATGATTTTACAAATCGATACGATATCTATCGTCTTAGATATATATTGAATAAAGGAGAATGTTATATGTTAAATTAAAAAATGACGCTATGGTAGACTAATTGATATTTATATTAAATAATATATTGAAATATATAGTAAATTAAATTTTAATTGTACATTATCTGACGAATATTGCCTATTTACTTAACCGTAGTTTTTAACTGTTTTAATATGTTAGTAACAACAATATAATAAAACTATTCTGTTAATAATATCAAAAAAATTTTTTCACATTTATTTTTAATATTGAATAAATTTAAATTAAAATATAGTTGAACAGCATAACTGCTATCTAATTAAAATAATCAATCAATTTCTAAATATCAATATCATATCGATATGAAAAATCATCCAAAAACAAAATGTTATAGTTGCAGTTAATAAAATACTTCCAAGTATCCATATAAAACAATGAATTGCTAAACTGAGATGTCGAGTCATAGCTGATATTTTATAAAAAGTACTTTACTTTGGTATTAAAATAGTAAAATGGCGATTATTGATTCACCTAAAATTTTAATGATTCTTAAAATACTTAGATTAATTGTAGCTACTAATTAAGTGGTTAGTAACATAAAAACGCAGAAGTAATCTTTCCTACTACATTAATAGAAATCTGATTATCACAGGTATGACAAAATGAAACCACAAGGCCATGAAATATTAGTTCCAATGAAAATGTCCTAAAAATCATGCAATGACAATAAAAGGAATCACTAATCCTAGTGAAGCTGTGAACGGATTATTAAAATGATTAGCTAAATAAGATAATATTGAGATATTTTTCTTTATCTTTCTGCATATTTTGAGAAGTTAGGTTGAGGACACAACTAAGAGTAAAGAATGTTACAGTCCAAACCATAATCGCATAATTACACATAAGAAGCTAAGATAAGATAATATTTTTTCAACCATAATACCATATTCTTCATAATATTTAGATAAAGAAAATGAAGAAATAATGGGAAAATGATTAAAAGAAAATACCATAATTGGGATTGCCAATCCATAATATTCTAAAAATTACTATTATTTTGATAATAGTGTTATTAGTAATTTTTGTAAAATTGAAAAACTTCAACTTCAATAGAGAATTTAATAATATGCTCAATAAAGACACTAATCACCCATACTTGTATTAACAGTTAAAAACACACGTCTGCGCCAATAGCCATACCATAAAATCCTAGAATTTAAATCGTATCAGTTTTTGCTAAACATGTGAGATATAAAATCATCTTTTTCGAAAAAATTCTTTGTTGCACTCATATATTCTGAGTATATAAAATATAACGAAGATAATCAAAAAATAAAATGATATACACCATACTTAACAATGATTATCAATCCTGATAACCTTAGATTTACGCTCATGTGGCAGTATGGATAATATAAGTAAAAGCTCATCAGATATTTTCACTGAAATTCGTATAGTAACGCATTGGTGATTTTAATATCACATTAAAGTTAATGAAAATATTATCCATAATCTTTGATCTCTAAAAGAGTGTCTGTCATAAGAAATATTCTTAATGTTATAGGACTGTAACTATTAAATCAGAATAATAGTCAATTATTTTGAATTAAATGATTTTAATTGAAAATAAATTACAGTATAGATAGAGTAAAATGATATGTAATCGTATTAGCATTTTTTATTAAGACCATAAATATGCTCACAAATAGCACATAAAATCATCCAATCTTAACCAATCTTAAAATTAAGAATTTTAACTGTTAATAAAATAACTAATCTAGTTAGATTTTTAATATAAAATTGTAGTCTCAATAATAATTTTATTTAACCATTTAGTATCTTATTAATTTTCCTGATCTAATTTATATAAATTATCAATATGATTGCATTCTATTCAATAATTATAGTTATTAACATTCTGGTGCATTTTAAGATAAAATACAGTGATACGAATAATTGTATTTTGTTAAAATTTAAAGATAAAATAGTATCGATATACTCTCTAATAATAACTTTTTGAAATTATTTTCATACATATTAATTATTATACATCTAATAATAATACTAGTTGTCAATCTAGTTAATTTAGATATGCTTAATTATCAAAAATACTTAAAAACAGCACATTGTAATTTTCAATAATATTACAATGTGAAACAAAGATAAAATACACAGAGTACTTTTTAGATAAATTCCTCCGCAATGTCCATTGCTATTTATTTTTTAAAAAATTTGATATATATCTACCTAAATTCTCACTAGTGTGTATTAATTAGCAATGCATTTTATAATAACGTTTCAAACACATCGCGATATATTGTATTCGTCTCCCTCTAAGATATACTATAAAAATACGGTGTGTCCCCTAGGGGATTTGAACCCCTGTTGCCGCCGTGAAAGGGCAGTGTCCTAAACCCCTAGACGAAGGGGACAGAAATTATACATACATAGATGATACTTCAAAGTAAAACGTTGTAAAGAGATTACTAACAAAATACTTAAGTCAAGTTTTTCGTTTTATCTTTTTTATCTTTAAGGTGTTATTTCTTATTTATTTAATGTAATTAATTATTATTAATAATATATATAAAGTTATATACTCAAATTATAGTAATATATATTTGTCCTACCTTCTTTAGAAGGTAGAATATATAACGAATCATGCCAACGCTATTCTATTAAATAGAAGGCCTGAATCAGATTAGATTATATAATCTATCATACAATGATATGCATGCATGTTAAAAAAATCTATCTTGTTTATAGTGATAAACCATGCGTTAATTTTCTTTTTTTCCAATTATAATAAATAGTTAGCTATTATTTAATGAGTACTAAATTAATTTAATGATAAATGTATATGTAATCATGCTTTATTATATTAAAAGCAAGTTTTCAACTGTGCAATAGATGCATACTTTACATCAATATAAAATAAATAAAACTACGTTTATATTTATATATCATTAAATATATCAAATTATGTAATCTGTTTGTTAAATGCTCGCTGTATGACATGCATATACACTATATGTATATCCATTGTTTCACATAAATGTGAATAAATATAATTTAAAAAAGCTATTACTTCAATAAGCATGGAAAATATCAAATTAATTTATAATTTAATATTAATATTTAATATTATATTAATTCATGTACTTTTATTTTTTTAGAAAGAATTTATTTAAAATAAAAAATGTAAATTATTACTAATAATAATTAAAATATTAGTATATTGTAATCAGACAACATTCATTGATTGCAGATACTTTAAATTAAGATAACAATGTTGCTATTAATAAAGTTAAAAACACACAACGAGACTTGAGCTAATAGATCAATTGAGACGTGTGACTCTTTTTGCTTTACTGATTAATAATAATATGATTATTATATCTATCTAGTTTAATTAACTTATTGGGTAAAAGTTTCCCAGATAGAATCTTTTGAGATAATGGATTTGTAATTTCTTGTTGTATCACACGCTTTAATGGACGTGCACCATAAACAGGATCAAATCCAAGTTTGCCTAAAAGCTCTAATGCTTCATCACTAATAGTGCTATTATATCCTTTTTCTTCTAAACGACGATATAAATGTCGTAACTGAATTTGTGCAATTTCAGTGATATTTTGACGACTTAATGGATGAAATACGACTATTTCATCTATTCGGTTAATAAATTCTGGACGAAAATGGTGGTTGAGTACATCAAGCACTATTTTTTTCATTTGCTGATAATTAATTTGATCAAAGCGTTCTTGAATTAACTCTGATCCTAAATTAGACGTCATAATAACTACAGAATTACGAAAATTTACTGTGCGTCCATGTCCATCAGTTAGACGACCATCTTCTAATACTTGTAGAAGAATGTTAAATACATCTGGATGTGCTTTTTCAATTTCATCAAGCAAAATAACTGTATAAGGACGGCGTCGCACTGCTTCAGTTAAATATCCTCCTTCTTCATAACCAATATAACCTGGTGGAGCACCGACTAAACGAGATACCGAATGTTTTTCCATTAATTCAGACATATCAATACGAACCATAGCATTGCTACTATCAAACAGAAAATTAGCTAGTGCTTTACACAGTTCTGTTTTTCCAACTCCAGTTGGACCAAGAAACATAAATGAACCAATTGGTCTATTAGGGTCAGATAAACCTGCTCGACTACGGCGAATGGCATTAGATACCGATTCCACAGCTTCATTTTGTCCAATGACTCGTTGATGTAGATCATGTTCCATGCTAAGCAATTTTTCCCGTTCAGTTCTAAGCATACGAGAAATTGGTATTCCAGTCCAACGAGCTAATACTTCAGCAATTTCAACGTCAGTTACTCGATTGCGAAGGAGACGCATAGTCTTACCTTCTAATTGTGAAGCAGCTGCTAATTTTTTTTCTAATTCAGGAATTTTTCCATATTGTAATTCGGACATCTTAGTTAAATCACCGACTCTTCGTGCTTTTTCAATTGAAATTTTTGCCTGTTCTAATTCAAATTTTAAATTTTGTGTACCTAACAGTGAAGCTTTTTCTGCTTGCCATTCTTCTTCTAATGTAAAATAATCACGCTCTTTTTTTTCTAATTCATCATTTATTATATTTAAGCGTTTCATGCTAGCGTCATCTGATTCTTTTGTTAACGCCTGTTGTTCCAATTTTAATTGGATAATACGTCGTTCCAAACGATCAAGTTCTTCTGGCTTAGAATCTATTTGCATACGGATGCTAGATGCAGCTTCATCGATAAGATCGATTGCTTTATCAGGTAATTGTCGATCAGAAATATAACGATGAGATAAAGTTGCAGCGACAACAATAGCTGGATCGGTAATTTGAACATGGTGGTGAAGCTCATAGCGTTCTTTTAATCCGCGCAAAATAGCAATAGTATCTTCAACATTTGGTTCATCGATAAAAATTTTTTGAAAACGTCGTTCTAATGCAGCATCTTTTTCAATATATTGTCGATATTCATCTAAAGTAGTTGCACCAACACAGTGTAACTCTCCCCGTGCCAAAGCAGGTTTAAGCATATTGCCCGCATCCATTGCACCATCTGTTTTTCCAGCACCCACCATAGTATGCAATTCATCTATAAATAAGATGATTTTACCTTCTTGTTTAGATATATCATTTAGTACCCCTTTCAAACGTTCTTCAAACTCACCACGGTATTTTGCTCCAGCTAGTAGAGATCCCATATCTAATGATAGAACTCGGTTATTTTTTAATCCTTCAGGCACTTCTCCATTAATAATGCGCTGAGCTAATCCTTCTACGATAGCAGTTTTTCCTACACCGGGCTCCCCTATTAATACCGGATTATTTTTAGTACGCCTCTGCAGTACTTGAATAGTACGTCTAATTTCTTCATCACGACCAATAACTGGATCAAGTTTTCCTTGCTCAGCGCATTTTGTTAGATCGATAGTAAAATTTTTTAGCGCTTGCCGTTGATCTTCATCACCTTGGTTATTTATTTTTTTACCACCACGCAATTTCTCAATTGCTTGAGTTATATTGAATGTAGATGCTCCTGCCAATTTTAATAGTTTTGCTACAGTACCTTGATATTCTAATGTTGCTAGAACAAAGATTTCAGAAGAAATAAAACTATCAGCATTTTTTTGTGCTAATTTATCACATAAATTCAGCACACGTATAAGGTCTTGAGATAGCTGTACGTTATTATTCATACCTTCAATTTTTGTTAAACGATCACATTCACGTTCTATTTCAATGATAAATTGAGAAACATTAACGCCAACTAATTGTAATAATGGACATACAGTACCGCCTTCTTGTTTTAAAAGGGCGTCCATAACATGTACAGGTTCAATAAACGGATTATTGTGCCCAAGAGCTATGGATTGTGCATCGATAATAGCAAGCTGCAATTTATTAGTAAGACGCTCCAGATGCATAACTCTTCTCCCATATTAATGACAAATATTTCTTATACAGAGTGAGGTTACTTTTTTAAAAATCAAGTATTTTTCATAATTAAATAAAAGATAATATCATTTATTCTAGAATAATGGACAATAAAATTGTATTAGATCAATAGAAAATTGATGTATATTGATAATTTTCTTTTGTCTAATGATAATGTAACATATTGTTATTACTTTAAATTATGCTAATTTTTAGTAAAAACATAAATTGTTGTTACCATATGACCATATGCTAGAACATTAACATATGGCCTAAATTGTTAATGAATGTTATTTAAATTAACGTATCGTATTAAATAAAGCTTATAATTTTTAAAATTTATATTTTTATTTTTCATCCAAAAATCGGGCTATATGAGATAGTCATAGTCCGGCTAAAGTTAAAATAATTGCTACATTTATAATCGGTAAATCACTTTTTTCTTATGAAAATTGAAAATTCAAATAGATGTGTTGTGAAGTACATCAAAAATATCTTTTAAATATTTTCTTTACATTGTGAATTAGCTGTATTAGACATGAAAATTACAGTCATATTTCTTATATAAAATATCATTTTATCTTATTTATCTAATGTATAGACAAAATAACAACCTGGTTTATAACCAATCTATTTATTCTGATACTGTTTAGTATCGTCTTGCAAAACTCTCACCAATTCTATCATATCTTTAGGTAACGGTATGCACCATTCCATTTCGTTATTACTAATAGGATGGTGAAATCTTAGAAAATTAGCATGCAACGCTTGACGATCAAAACGACGCAGTATATCATTAAAAATCTCAGAAGCTCCTTTTATTGGTCGTACACACCCTCCATACAGAGGATCGCCTACTAAAGGATGGTTAATATATCTAATATGTACACGAATCTGATGAGTACGACCAGTTTCTAACCATACATTCAGGCGTGTATGATTTCGATAACGTTCTAAAATACGATAGTGAGTTACTGCCGGTTTACCCATAGGATGTACTGTCATTTTTTTTCTTTTAGTAGTATGGCGAGCAATAGGTTGCTCTATGGTTCCGCCTGAAATTATTGCACCGGTCGCAATTGCTTCATATTTACGTAGTATTGCCTTCGTAAGGATTGAGTACACCAAACCAATATGTGCTTTTATCGTTTTTGCCACGATCATTAAACCAGTAGTATCCTTATCTAAACGATGTACAATACCTGCTCTAGGTACAGCAGAGATAGGTGGAAAATAATGTAATAATGCATTTAACATAGTGCCATTAGGATTGCCTACTCCTGGATGTACTAAAAGATTGCGTGGTTTATTGATTATCAAAATATCATCATCCTCATAAATAATATTTAAATGAATATCTTGTGCTTCCCAATGCCGTTGTTTTTTAAAAGTAGCTTGTATCTCAACCAATACTCTATTAAGTATTTTTTGTTTAGGTTTTGCTATGACTATTCCATTCACTTTTACTAAACCGTCAAGAATCCAAGATTGTATCTGTGATCTTGAATAACAGGGAAACCAATCAGTTATAATTTGATCTAAGCGTTTTCCAAATTGGGATTCATCGACTATTTTATCAAAATACTTATGCAGCTCCATACTATATTTTCTCTGGAATATCATTCCAATATTATTATTGTATTATAATATACTGTTATAATCAGCAGTATATTTCTGTATTAAATATAGAATCTAGTAACATCATCCTATTATTAAGGATAATAACACATCATGGTACATGTAAAAATTATCATAGTGACTACCATATTAAGTTTTATACTATTAGGTTGTGTTAATAATAAAGATGGTGCGATAGATAATACTCCTATCCATCTTTATTCTTTAGCAAAAAAAGAATTAATAAATGGAAATTATAAGCGTGCTATCAAAGAACTAGAAAAAGTAAATCAATGTCATCCATTTAGTATATACGCTCAAAAGGCGCAAATTGATTTAATTTACGCTTATTATAAATCTGATGATTCATCTTTAGTAACCACTTTTTCTGATCGCTTTCTTCGACTGAACCCTACTCATCCTAATATTGATTATATATTATATATACGTGGATTAACTAGCATGGAAATGGATGGCAATCCAGTATTTGGATACTTTGGATTAGATCAATCTTGTTGCAATCCTGAACATGCCAAAATAGCATTTCAAGATTTCAAAAAACTAATTTTGCATTATCCACATAGTCAATATGCTCTAGATGCTACTAAACGCCTTATTTATCTTAAACATCGATTAGCGAAACATGAACTGTGTATAGTAAAGTATTATACTGCTCGGGGAGCATATGTTGCGGTAATTAACCGTGTAGAAAAAATGTTGCAGGATTTTCCTGACACGCAAGCCACACTTAATGCATTACCATATATGGAAAAAGCTTATCGAGCATTACAGTTAAATAATTTAGCTAATAAAGTAGAAAAAATTATTGAGATCAACCGCCGTGTTTGAAAAAACATATTTAATATAAGTCTAATTAATTTTTTAAAGAATGTTTTCTTTATTATGCAATAGATAAAAATAGTATTCTTATTGAATTGAACTGCTTTAGTTATATTTACGTGAAATATTTCTAAAAATAATTTAAATCATTATTATATTGTTTTCAACAACTACTATTTTTAAAATAATTATTTTTGACGTTACGTTTAGTAACATATCGCTTTAAATTAAAATAACGAACGTATAGAGCTTGATTAAGCTAATGAAAAACATGATATTTTTGTTCTTTAATTTTAGATGTAAAATTTTTATACGTTTTGTTGAAATTGATTTAATAGATAGACATTATTCACAACAATCATCAACTTGATGCAACAGTATCTTGCTTTTTTTAAGAAAAATTTTAGTGTAATTACCTAGCCATAAAGCAATGTCTTCAAATTGAGCAGTGAATGTTTGACTATTTCCTTGTTCTAATAAATTTAGAGCCATACCGACATATTGATGATAAAGCTTTATTAAAAGAATATTATCCTCTGATGCAAAGATAATATTAGCGTATAGTTTTGGATTGTTTGAAAAAAAACGTCCAATCATTATTAAATCTATTCGATAAGAAGGTGATGCTAGTGCGAGCAATTTTTTGATATTGACATTTTCTTTTGCCAGAAACATACCATACGTAAAAGTAATAAAATAGCGTAATGCTTGTATAAATGACATATTATGATCATGCTCTAAGGTATTACTGTGATACAAATGTGCTCCCCATAGTTGCATTTGTTTTAATAGCCACTGATATGCTTCAGGTTTACGTCCCTCACAAAATATTATAACTTGTTTTGCTATACTATCAACGTCAGGACCAAACATAGGATGAAGACCAAGTACTGGTCCGTTATGTACCGATAACATCGCTTGTAATGTTGCATGTTTAATAGAAGCTAAATCTACTAAGATACAGTCTTCTGGTAATGGTGGTAATTTTTGAATGATCGATATAGTCAGATGAAGAGGAACACTAATAATTACCATTCCTGCATTTGATAGCAAAGAATTTGAATACAACCAATCTTCTCTACCCAATATATGCACCTGATAGCCAGATAGTATTAACATTTTATTAAATAAACGTCCCATTTGTCCTCGACCACCAATAATAACTATTTGACGTAATTCTGGAAACAAAGTTTTAAAACCTTTATTGTTTTCGGTAATATAAGATTCACGCATCACTCTGCGAAGAATATCTTCGATCAAATCAGGAGAGATTCCTAATGTAGAAGCTTCTTGACGACGAGAAGTTAGCATTGTCATCTCGCGATCATGATCGTAAATTGGTAATCCATGTTGTATTTTTATTTTTCCAACTTTATTAACTAATGCTAATCGCTTAGAAAGTAGGTTTAAAAGCATTTTATCTATTTTATCAATTTCTTTTCTTAAAATGTCTAGTTTTATCATTTTACTATTTTTCCTACTTTCTATTATGGTAATTCATTATGTAGTTGATACAATAAATTATTGGTACTTTTCCAATCAATGCAAGCATCGGTAATCGATACACCATAGCGCATATCTTCGCGTGGTAATTCTGCAGATTGATTACCAGCATTAATATAGCTTTCAAGCATCAGACCAATAATAGAACGATTACCTTCTTTAATTTGTGCAAGTACCGATTGCGCTACTTCTGTTTGACGACGATAATCTTTACTAGAATTGCTGTGACTACAATCAATCATTAACGATATTGGAATTTCTGCTTCTGCCATTTTTTTCTCGCAACTGATAATATCTTTTGGGTAATAATTAGGTTTATTGCTACTACCTCGAAGAATGATATGGCCGTTTGGATTACCATAAGTTTGTAGTAAACAAAGCTGACCAGCTTGATTGACACCCATAAATCGATGAGACAATGCAGCTGCACGTATTGCGTTAATTGCTGTTTCTAAGTTGCCATGTGTTCCATTTTTAAAACCTACTGGTGTGGCAAGAGCAGACGCTATTTCACGATGAGGCTGGGATTCTGTAGTTCTAGCACCAATAGCTGACCAACTAAATAGATCGCCGAGATACTGAGGATTATTAGGATCTAACATTTCCGTTGCTAATGGTAGGTTTATTTTGATTAATTTTAGAAGTAGGTTACGGGCTATTTTTAATCCTGATTCAATATCTAAAGAACCATCCATATATGGGTCATTAATTAATCCCTTCCATCCGATAATAGTACGTGGTTTTTCAAAATAAACACGCATAGCAATATATAGCTTGTTGCTTAATTTCATTGATAAATCTTGTAACCGATAGGCATAGTCACAAGCAGCATCAATATCATTGATAGAACATGGACCACAAATTACTAATAGTCTCGGATCACGACCATGTATGATATCTGCAATTGTGTGTCTAGATTTAGTAATGGCATTTTGATCAATTTTACTTAAAGGAAATTGACGTTTTAATTCATTAGGAGTAATGATTATTTTTTCATCGATGAGATGAAGATTATTGGATATATTTTGTAACATACTATTTTCCTGATTAAAGTGATATGGATGCTAAGTTGCTATATTGAGCATAACACTGTAGTTAATGACCAGATACTTTAACCAAAAATTGTAAATATTTCAATCCATAATTGTAAATAATTTATTACTATTTAATTTCAGAGAAATGCAACTACAAGTATTGAGTCATAGATGTAAACTAAATAAAACTCAATCATGTAATAAATATTTGATTTTGAATTATCAATATATTGTTATAGATACAATAATTATTGTTCTATTTAAGATAAATACTAATTTTTAGTATACGTTGATAACGATACGATTATGTATATTACCTATACTTATACTCTTACTTATACCCTTGATATTTTATAATATATATATAAAAAATATATTTTTATAATGATAACGTGAAACACATAATTTTATATGTTCTTTACAAGAAAAATTGTACTAAATAGAATTTAGATTAAATTTAAATAACATGGTATATGTCTCCAACATTTAGCATGTTATCAATAACAATGACTAATACCTTATATAAAACAGTGAATACTACCAGATATAATTCTATATTACTATGTTATGTTTCAGTTTAGTAAAAATTGAATTATAGTATTATCAACACTATAATTTATATTATTAATCTCATGTAAAATTATATCAAATGATAGTACATGTAATCAATGAATACATTACAATTATACATCAAAATCCATGGTCTTATTTTCTAGAATCTTTATGGAAAATTAATAAAATATTCAATGTAAAGATTATATCCATTTTGGATATACTTTACCTCATGAAAAAAATAGACTAAAGAATAGATGGTATAATACTTAATTAAAAGTATCATCTTATTTTGTTTGATAAGGTAAAAAGTAATGTACAATTTTTAATAAAAACATATTCATTATAATAAATGTGCTATCGATAATATTATAAATCACAATGTAGGAAAACCTAAACATTTTTATGTTCTTATATAAAAATATATTTTGTACATATACTATTTTAGTATAAGAACATATGATAAATAGCTTCATAAGCTGAGTAGACACTCAGAATCTGAATAATTTCAATAATTAAATTATGATTACATTGTTTTATGTTTTAACTTTAGTAAAATTACTATTTATATAATAAATAAATGATTAGTATATATTATAATAACTGAAGACTTTTAAGTAACATAATATAAATTTTCTTGGTAATTAATAATAATAAAATTAAATTATATATGGTCTTCTAAAAAAAGTATATTATAGTAATTTATATTGCAGAAAAATTTATTTTTTAGTTACTAACTAATAATACTAAATAAATATTTAAGTATAATATTCAATAGCATAGCTTTAAAATATGAACAACATTATATTACTTTAAGTTACTATTAATTTGATTGCTGTAAAAACGATCATTAGAATTTTATACTTTTAATAAAATTCTCTAAGAATTGAAATCTTTTATTTGCATACAAAATAAGAATATTGAATTTTTTTAACACAACCTTTATTAAATATAGTGTTACTTGGTAATATAGTCTAATAAATTATTGATCTTAATTATATTTAATCAGTTGATAATGGTTTTAAAACCATATAAATAATGCTTCTTACTACTTTGATAATAGTACAATAATTATGAGTAAAAATTTAAAATACTTGCTTGATAACTCATTATAAAAGGACAATAGCAGAAAACTATAATCATTAACACATTGTAGACTATAGCTTATTTTTATGGATATAAAAAAAGAGATTTTATTTTATCTGATGCATCAGTACTAATTTTCAACCGAAAATACTTTTTTAATATTTATTACATAATATCAAAGAATTTTCAAAAATGTTAAGTTATTAACTTTCGCATTTTTAATCTTTTATTACGAAACATAAAAATACTTAATGTTCATATAGTTCTTATCTATTCCTTTTTGAAAAACGATACATATTTCCTACTATAGACCGGTTTTCTATTAATTAGTAAAAATTTTAAGCCATGCTTCTTTAAATTTTTTAACTAATTAGTGCATCGACGAATGTCAAATCATATAAGGTATGTATCTTTTTCTGTATAGTATATAAAAATTTTTATCTACGATAAACAATAGATTAATTATGTTCAGTTTGATAGTAAAAATTGCTATAGATTATATTAAATATAACGTTTTATTTATATAGCCAACACAATGATGGATATAATTGATGTGAAACATATTTTCAATCATTTTATTTAATATTTCGTGCTGTAAAAAAGTGTACCTTATGTAAAAGACAAAAAAAGTAAAAATGAGAAATACGTTATTTTGGCACTGATGGTATATACAATATATCCTATAAATTTTTTGTGTAGTTATTTTAATTTTTTAATATATTAATATTATTTAAACATTACAAATACATTATTTAATGAATTAAATAATAGAGAATATAATCTTGTAATAGATTTTCGATGAACTTTATTGTTGTATTTGATAATAGACGCGCATTTTTTTGATATACATCAAAACGATATAGTTGAAAATATAGGAAAAATCTTTACTTTCCTAATCATTTTCATATTTTTTCTAGAAAATTTTTAAATAAATATAATGAAATTAGGTTATATTTTTAATTTTTAAGTTTATAAAAAGTAAAAATATAGTTTTTTAAGATTAAACCACACTGTCATATTACTTAATTTTTTTAAAAAATTCAGTTTATATGATAATATGGTAAGATTGTCAAATATACGTATTAAATATTTTAAGAATATGGATACGATCTGAATTCTAAATTTTTAGAATATGATTCCACCATATTTTCATATAACAAACGTAGCTAAATAAAAACATTTAAAATAAGTCAATTTTGAAACTAAGATAGTTGTATTATCTATTCGAATTTAAGTATAAGTATATATGTTTATTGCGATAAAAAGAAGCATCTAAATTTAAAAATCTATAATCTATACATGAACTAATTAAATAAATATTTTTTGAAATGTATATTTATAAGAAAGTAATTTTATTTTAGGAGAATAATTTAAAATGAATAAAATATTATCGCTGACAGTAATTCCAGAAATAATTAAAAAATTAAACAATATATCATTCAGTAATAGCCTTCAAATTCATTATTTAATTCTTAATTTAATACAATATAAATAAACAATATACTATTGTTAAAAACAATATATTTTTTACTGATTTTAGTAGCGTATAAATGCTTAATTAAAATATTATTTTTTATATTTAAAAATATTACAGCAATATACAAAGGTATTCCTAATGCTCTAGTGCATTACTAGCATCTTAATGATGGAATTAAGATGTTAATTTAAATTAACTTAGTTCTCCTCTTGCTTTATAGATCGAACTATTACAATATAATAATCAATTTAATAAAGGTTAACTATGATATATTATTGTAGTTGTATCCTGTCATTGATTATATGTAGCTATGTCGCACATCAATTCGAAACTAAATTTATCGCCAATTCTTTAATTTAATAAAAAATTAATTTTCATTAAAACATTGCTATGAATATGTATAATATATTTATTTTATACCAAGTTAAAATGAATAATGCTTATATTAAATTAGATTAATAGAACGTATCTTCTTATTTTATTTTTATCATATAAATTTTAGAAAAACTCAATCTTTGATATATCTAATGATATATTAGCATTCTTGACAATACATCATCACTCTATTTGTCATCAAATATCTTGATGCAGCGTCATTTAAATTCAAAATCTAAGTTGATTTTTGTCAATAATTCTTATATTTATTATTAATATATATACTATGTTATATAATGTGCTGTGTTATTTGTTTAAATGCTATTGTCCTATGGACCTTCAAGTAGTCTGAAATAAATCAAAATATATCTATTTAGTGGCTAGCTATAAAGCTTTATAGAATTATTTAAAGTTACCTCAAATTATTTATAATAATTTTCAATAATTTTGTTAAATAAAAGACTAAAAAATATATTTGTGTAGTCAAATTATCCATTTAATATTTAATAAATATTTAAAATATATATTATCAATATACACATTAAACTTGATAGAAAATTTCATTTCTGAGAATAAATTCCGATCTTTTTTATAAACTATTTTTAAAAGACTAGGACAATTATCTATGAAATAGAGATTTTTTATATCCTTCATATAGTTATCCGTATTATAGCATTGATATGCTCAATCACTGAAATTCTAACACATGCTTTTAAATTAATATGCATTATGCAAAAAAAGAAAAATATCTCATAGCCATGTTATTAGCATGTTTAAATAAAACGTAAGATATGCTACTTATCGGATGACAATTAATATAACAACAAATGTTGTTACATAAATATATGTCTAGTATAAAAAAATTTTCAATTCATCATCCGATTTTATTTTAATGAATGATGCTTGATAATAAAATGTCAATACAAGACATTCTTATGAATTATAAATATTCATTTTTTTCAAATCAGAGATTTATATACTAAATTTTATTTTTTTGTGATAAGAAAGAACATATATTTCATATTTTCTTTTTCCTTTCCTCTGTTGTCGCAGATAATGCAATCTGTTTATGTCCAAATAATGGCGTCGTTTTTATGCTATATTTATTCACCGGTTTAGAATTACATACCGGTTTCATGTTAGTGCTTACATTAATTTTTGTTTTATTGTATGAAGTTATTAATGGCTTTCATGATACCGCTAATTCCGTAGCCACCGTGATCTATACCCGTGCTTTACGATCTCAATCAGCAGTTATTATGTCAGGAATATTGAATTTTTTTGGTGTAATAATGGGAGGTATAAGCGTAGCTTATACTATCATTCATCTATTACCAACTGATCTGCTACTTAACATTAGTTCTACTAGTGGATTGGCAATGATGTTTTCAATATTACTGTCAGCAATCCTATGGAATCTTAGTACTTGGTATTTTGGATTACCGGCCTCTAGTTCGCATACACTTATTGGTGCAATTATTGGTGTTGGTTTAACTAATGCCCTAATAACTAATAGTTCAATAATGAAAGCTATGAACATTCCTAAGTTAATTGAAATTTTTTTGTCACTTATTATATCTCCGATAATAGGATTATTATTAGCAGGTTTAACAATTTTTTTTCTTCGTCGAAATTGGAAAAACAAAAAAATTTTTGGCGGTATTCATATTACACCTGAAGAATGGGAACAAAAAAATGGAAAACGTCATCCACCATTTTGGACTCGCATAGCACTTATTCTTTCTGCCGCTGGTGTAAGTTTTTCTCATGGAGCCAATGATGGACAAAAAGGAATAGGACTTATTATGCTAGTACTAATCAGTGTTGTTCCCGCAGGATTTGTTATTAATATGAATGCCAATAGTTACGATATTCATCGTATTAAAAATGCTGTGAATTACTTACAGCAATATTGTATTCAACATCATAAAATTTTTTTTCAATTTAATGATGCAGAAGAATGGTGTAGCATACCACGAATAGCACAACATACTTTCATATCTCCTCTAAGTACTGGACAAAACCTATTAGAAAACCATCAAAATTTAACTCAAGAAAATACAAAAAAAAAGAATCACTGCTGTAATATAGAACATCAAGTATTATTAGTAATCGATAGCACTGTTTTAGTACTAAATCATTTAGAATCTTATAATCAATTGAATCCATATCAACGTTCTTATGTGCGTCGTGTTTTGATATATCTTACTGATGTTATTGATAGAATAATAAAATTTTCAAAAATGACTGCTGAAGATAAATATTTTTTAGCGAATCTTCGTCGAGATTTACTATGTACGATAGAATATTCCCCGGTGTGGATCATTATTGCGGTCGCATTATCATTATCATTGGGTACTATGATCGGTTGGCGACGAGTCACGATCACTATCGGTGAAAAAATAGGTAAAAAAAATATGACTTATGCACAAGGATTATCAGCACAAATAACTACAGCAATTTCCATTGGAATTGCTAGTTATACTGGTATGCCTGTATCAACTACCCACGTTTTATCATCAGCAGTAACGGGGACTATGATAGCAGATGGAAATGGTATACAAGGTAGTATGGTGAAACAAATTTTATTGGCTTGGATACTAACTCTTCCAGTGGCTATAGTGCTATCAGGTAGTTTATATTGGTTAGTTCTAAAATTGATATAATATTTCTCATTTATATTACATAATATAAAGTATTCATTAATACATGTGATGTATAGGATCAAAAAATAAAAAATTTCACTGTACAATACACATTGATAATACCTTAATAATTACATTAAATAATTACATTATATCATCATGATGTAATAGTTGTTCCATAAATAATATATATTATATTAAATAATAAAAATTATATAATATATTGTATTAGGCAGAAATTTTTTCTATATAAAAAGAATATATATCAATATGTAAAAATTCAGTCTTTTTAATCAAGTAATCTTATATAGAATGTTTCTATAAAATTATTACTTATTAAACGTAATAAGATTACATTATTTCTTCTGTTTGAGAAGGGATACGTATTTTTTTAATTTAATATTTCTAATAATTACTTTTAAAACAACATCACAATTACTTCCAATCACCACTCATGAATAATAATTATTAGCAGTTTTAAAATATCAACAAATACCAAAGATATGATGAAATTTACATCTGTTATTAAATATAATCAATGATATAATAATCATTTAGGCATCAAATAAAAATTATCATATATCTGCTATTTTAGCACTTTATTTAATTATGAAAAAATTTCTCTCTTAAAAAGAAAAAATGCATTTTATATATTTCGAAAATAGAATATTCATACATTTTTATAATTTAAAGATATAAGTGATTTATCTCATAGATAGAAGAAATATAAATCTTATAATTTTATCAACTAAATAAAATTGATAAACGTATTTTTAATCATGCTTTAAATACATTTTAAAATGTTTTATATTTAAATATAATACTTACTAATCTATCCATTAATTAATAGAGTACATAGATTATCTTATCTTAAAGATAAAAAAAAATGAAAAGATAAATTTAAAATAAAAATTAATTCGTCCATATAAATGGTTGTTCTATTTTTATAGAAAAGTCCATTATACTCTAATCCATAAAGTATAAATTTCATTTAATATATAAACTTGAGATTTTATTGAGATAATTTATCGAAATCTGACATTCGCATTAAAGAATGACGCACGACTTTTTAGTTAAAAATATTTCTTCATATTTAATATAGATTAAATCTATTTTCATTAACTATATAACGCAATTACAATTTCAAAATTTTTACTTTAAACAATTAATCTAAATCATTAAGCATTACTATTAAAACGGCGGCGATTTATTGGCATAGACATCGTATTTTTACGATGTCCACTGAAATGACGACTGTTTCCTTCATTTTTTTCATTACCGTAATGCACACGACTATTAGTAGTTGTTTGACGATTATTATGAGATTGTACTTTACCTAAAAATTGTAAATTCATCGGTTTATTTAAAATTCGCATACGAGTAAAATGGGATAATGTTTTACCAGAGATTTCCTTTGAAAGTTCAATAGTTGAATGAGAGGCAAATAATTTAATATTACCGATATAGCAACCACTCATATTTCCTTCGTTAGCAATTGCACCAACGATATGACGGACTTCAATACCGTCATTGCGGCCTACTTCGATACGGTAAAGATCCATTTCACTTATATTGCATCGTTCACGGCGCAATGAACGTTCATTCTTTTCCTGACAGGTGTTATCTTGAACATGTAATGCGCGTCGTGAACGATGCCCCAATATCGGATTAGACGGTAAAATCAATGGGCGTTCTCCTTGAGCTATTTTCAATAAGACTGCAGCCAACATTGTGATATCTAAATTTTCTTCTAACTGTAATTTTGATAGCAATGCATGATACATATTTAGATCATTACTTTGAAGATGAATTCGAACTTTTTCTGAAAATCTTTCTAAACGGCGAGCGCTAAGCATATCAGAGGTTGGCAAGTCTACTTCTTGAATGGTAAGTTTCATGATACGTTCAATGTTACGTAGCAGTCGTCGTTCATACTTTTCTACAAATAACAAAGCACGCCCAGTGCGCCCTGCACGCCCAGTTCGGCCAATACGGTGTATATACGATTCCGAATCCATTGGAATATCATAATTTATTACCAAACTAACCCGATCAACGTCTAAACCTCGAGCAGCAACATCTGTTGCAATTAAAATATCTAAACGTCCATCTTTTAAACGATCAAGTGTTTGTTCACGTAATGTCTGATTCATATCACCATTGAGTGCAGCGCTGTTATAACCATTTTGTTCTAATGTCTGTGCCACTTCCAATGTAGCACTTTTCGTACGTACAAAGATGATAGCAGCATCAAAATCTTCGGTTTCTAAGAAGCGAACAAGTGCTTCATTTTTTCTCATGCCATAGACGATCCAATAACTCTGTTTAATATCAGGAGTAGTAGTTATGTTAGAACGAATACATACCTCTTTCGGTTTATTCATAAAACGACGGGTAATACGTCGAATGGCTTCTGGCATAGTGGCAGAAAATAGTGCTGTTTGATGTTGCGCAGGAATTTGTGCTAAAATATTTTCTACATCTTCAATAAAACCCATGCGCAGCATTTCATCAGCTTCATCAAGTACTAGACCAATTAAATTAGATAAATCTAATGTTCCACGTTTTAGATGATCTAACAATCGACCTGGTGTGCCAACTATAAAATGTTGTCCTTTTTTTAGTGCACGAAATTGAATATCATATCTCTGACCACCATATAAAGCAACCACGTTAAGACCTTTAATATATTTAGCAAAATCAGTACAAGCTTCACTTACTTGCACTGCTAACTCTCTAGTTGGTGCTAATACTAATACCTGAGGTGCGCTTAATTCTGCGTTGATATTATGCAATAAAGGTAAAGAAAAAGCTGCAGTCTTTCCACTACCAGTTTGCGCCATGCCAAGTACGTCATGTCCGGCTAATAAATGCGGAATACAAATAGTTTGTATAGGTGATGGTTTCTCGTAACCGAGATCGATTAATGCTTTAAGGATAGGAGCTTTTAATCCCATATCAGTAAAAGAATGTTCTGTTTTAGACATATATAGATGCCTCTTTTAAATTGTGACTAATCTCAATGTTTTACTATAGTGAATTTTAATTTAAAATATGTATTTGGTCTAAATTTTGGTTGAATTAAAAAATTTAACTCTCACAAGCAAGAGAGAATGCAAACTACTTTAATTTTTTCAATATTAGTATTAATCTTACTTTAAAATATTTCTAATGATTCTGAATTTCCTTTAATAGGATATAACATTACTTAATTGAATATTTATTCATTATAAAATAACAAATAAATGATTTATCTTTTAATAAAGTTAATTAAAAAGTTATTGCAAAACTGTGTTTTCTGTAGTTAAGTAATCTTTAATTAATTTTTGTAATAAATGAGTCGAATAAAGTTATTAGCCATGTAACGATGATTGATAATCACAAATCTGATCTATTGTATCGATTCGATACAAACATATTGTTGATATTTCTTAAATTATACTTTTATACTTATTTTCTAATGTAATTTTGTTACATACCATGATGTTTTATCGTTATTTGTTTTAACAAGTAATAGTTACCTATGTCTTGAAATATAAAATCAAATTTTTTTCACAAGAATAGCATCATAATTAATTAATGATATGTGATTATTATTACAATATGATAGAAGAATTGGACATATGAAATTAGATTTCGCAGGACAGTTTAAAAATTTTAATATGTTGTGTGGTTAAGATTCCAAATCTAAAAATATATCATGCAATTCCGTACAATCTATAACAGATATATTCGTATATTACTATCACTAATTATCACTATATAAAGACACTTTTACATGTGTTAAATGTACTATTTTCTATTTTTTAGTTAAGCAATTGATATAGACTAAAAATAAAATTGTTCTATATTCTTCGGTCTTTTTTAACACATGGTAGCATACTATCTATGTTTTTTAAAAGGATCTGACATAATACCGTTGTACTGAAAAACTCACATTAAAATTTCTATTTTATTTTAAAAAATCACCCTTTACTGTATAGATCGCTATGATTCTTCAGATAAAATTGAAAATTAATAATAAAATATTATTTCAAATATTTTGTTCTATACACTATTATATCTTTTTTAGAAAGATTCGCTTCCTTAATACTTAGACGTACTCGACCTTGACGGTCTACTTCCAGTACTTTAACTGGTAATTCTTGGCCTAATTCTAAATAATCAGCTACTTTTTCTATACGTTTATCAGTAATTTGGGATATGTGCACTAAACCTTCTTTACCGGCGCCAATAGAAAAAAAAGCACCAAAATCAACAATACGTGTTACTTTTCCATTATAAATACGTCCTATTTCAATTTCAGCGGTAATTTCCTCGATACGTCGCATTGCGTGATGAGCTTTTTTAATATCAGTTGCCGCCACCTTGATAGTTCCATCATCTTTAATTTCAATATTTGTACCAGTTTCTTCAGTCAATGCCCGGATCACTGAACCGCCTTTTCCAATCACATCCTTAATTTTATTAGGAGTAATTTTTATTGTATGAATACGTGGTGCAAATTCTGAAATATCGCCACGTGATGTACTAATTACTTTTTCCATGATATCCAATATATGCATTCGCGCATTTTTAGCTTGATTCAGTGCTATCTTCATAATCTCACGGGTGATACCTTTAATTTTAATATCCATCTGTAATGCAGTAATACCTTGACGGCTTCCAGCTACTTTAAAGTCCATATCGCCTAAATGATCTTCATCACCTAAAATATCAGATAATACAAAAAAATTATCAGAATCCTTCATAAGACCCATAGAAACTCCGGCAATTGCTGCTTTAATAGGCACTCCAGCATCCATTAGCGCTAAGGATGCACCACATACGGAAGCCATAGAAGAAGAACCATGTGACTCTGTAATTTCAGATACCACTCGTACAGTATACGGAAATTCATTGGCATTAGGCATGACGGCTAAAATACTGCGTTTTGCCAGACGACCATGTCCAATTTCTCGACGCTTCGGTGATCCTAACATACCTATTTCACCTACACAGTAGGGAGGAAAATTATAATGTAGCAAGAAACGATCTATTCGTTCACCTGTTAATTCATCAATATTTTGAGCGTCTCGTTCAGTACCAAGAGTAACAGTAACTAAAGCTTGAGTTTCACCTCTTGTAAACAATGCCGAACCATGAGTACGTGGTAATATACCAATGCAAGCATTTATACATCTGATCGTATCTTTTTCACGACCGTCAATTCGAGGTTTACCGCACAAAATGCGACTACGTACAATAGTTTTTTCTAGTTGTTTTAAACTATCTTTTATCTTATCCTGATCTACATTATTATCTTGATTAGTTAGAATTTCAATTACATTGGCTTGGATGGATTCGATTGCCGTATAACGTTCTTGTTTAGTTACAATACAATATGCTTCTCTTAAATGAGATTCGGCTAATTCTGTAATTTTAATGTATAAGGCATGATCAACTGCTTTAGGTTGCCACTGCCATTTTAATTTATCATCATCTTTAATTACTAGTTGCCTGATATTATCAATCACTATCTGCTGCTGCTCTTGAGCATACACTATAGCATCCAATATTTGCTCTTCGCTCAGAATTTTTGCTTCTGATTCCACCATTAATGTTGCATTAGACGTACCAGAGACTATTAAATCAAGTAAACTATTAGATAATTCAGTAGTTGTTGGATTTAGTACATATTTATTATTGATGTATCCAACACGCGCAGCTCCTATAGGTCCATCAAAAGGAAGATCAGATATACTCAACGCAGCTGAAGTACCAATGATTGCTACAATATCTGGATTAACTTGCGGATTGAGCGACATCACAGTCGCAATTATTTGAATTTCATTCAAGAAACCATCTGGAAATAATGGACGAATCGAACGATCAATCAGACGGGAAATAATCGTTTCATTTTCACTGGGGCGTGTTTCACGACGAAAAAAATTACCCGGGAAACGGCCAGCAGCATAAGCGCGTTCTTGATAATGCACGGTTAATGGAAAAAAATTGTGTCCTGGTTTAACTGTTTTTGCTTTGACAACTGCAATAAATACTGCAGTATCATCCATAGTTACCATAACTGCAGAAGTGGCTTGACGTGCCATATTGCCAGTTTCTATTGTTACAGTATGACGACCATATTGAAACTTTCGAATAATTGAATTTAACAAAATTCTTTCCTTTTTAAAAGTATATGATACTCTATTTTAATAGCATTATTCATTGTTTACTTCCCGAAAATAATAGGAGCTAATTTATTTAATGTATTCTTGTGCATGTTACTGATATTAACTCCTATCCGTCACGTCCATACATAGATTCTGTACAAGCAGAAAGGGGCCTTTTATATGGCCCCTCTCTTATAAAAATTCACTTATCAAATTAATGACGAAGACCCAAACGTACGATTAAATTACTATAACGTACGATATCTTTATCTTTTAAATAATCCAGTAATTTTCGACGCCGAGATACCATACGGAGAAGACCACGGCGACTGTGGTGATCTTTCCGATGTTTTGAAAAATGATTTTGCAAAAAATCAATTTGATAACTTAAAAAAGCAATCTGTACTTCAGTTTTTCCACTATCTTTGGATATACGGCCAAAATTAGAAATAATTTCCTTTCTTTTTTCAAGACAAAAAGACATTAACATACTCCAACTTTATCGAGGAATAAATAGATTATATTCTCTTAATATAAATATTCGTTGCATACACTTTGCTAGTGTAACCTTAGATCTTTGTAATCGCAAGATAATCATTGTATTATAAAAATATTTTTTCGATCAAATAACGTATATCGGCGCATTAATTAAAAATTATGCTTATTTTTTTGTCAATTATTTATGATACACTGAATAAGAACTGCACGATAACTTTTTATTCTTTCTTAACTCATATACTTTTATAAAGTAGTCTCTAATAAAATTGTGGTTAAAATAATATATCTTTAACCACAGTCTCTATTGGTAATAATAATGTATCAAGTCGATTCAGCGTCTCTTGTGACTTTGGTTCAATGGATGTAAGTATTTGCAATGCTTTCAGTGTTATCATACGCGTATTAGAATACGGGAATATTGCTAAGCGACGAAGAGATTTAACATGTGCACCACAACCAAGTCGTTCTCCCAAATCATCGATCATAGTTCGTATGTAGGTTCCTTTAGAACAGTGAATATCTAATTCAATTTGATCGTGGTTCCACCATAGTAATTGTAAACTATAAATTTGAATTAATCTGCTTTTACGTGGGACAAGTATTCCTTTTCTAGCATATTCATATAATGGTCGACCTTTATGTTTTATCGCCGAAAACATTGATGGAACTTGATAAGTTTTTCCGAAGAAATAATCTAATTCAGACTCTAAATCCTCTTTTTTTAATACTACCGGTCTAATACTAACAATTTGGCCGTCAGCATCAGAAGTATCAGTACGCTCACCAAGCTTAGCAATAACTCGATAATATTTATCAGCATTCAATAAGTATTGAGAAAATTTAGTTGCCTTACCAAAACAAATAGGCAGCATACCAGTTGCTAAAGGATCCAATGCGCCAGTATGACCTGCTTTATTAGCACAAAATAATTGCTTGACTATTTGTAATAGTTTATTAGACGACAAACCAGATGGTTTGTCCATCAATATAACTCCATTGATATCACGATGAATGTGATCAAGATGATTCTTCACTTTATTTTTCCTGGATGTATTCGATATAGTTGAACTTTATTCACCTCGGCAAAAATAATTTATTTATTTTACATGATTAAGCAATCGTGATATTTGCATTCCTTTTACTAAAGAAGAATCATAAGAAAAAGTCAATGCTGGTACTATACGTAGGTGCATAGTTTTAGCAAGCAAACTGCGTATGAAACCAGATGCACACTGCAACCTCCTTATGTTCATACCAATTTGTTTAGGTGTATTGCTATTTAAAAATGTAACAAATACCTTAGCGTATGCTAAATCACGTGATATTTCTAATCCAGAAACCGTGACCATGACAATACGAGGATCTTTAATTTTACATTGTAAAATAATAGCTATTTCTTTTCGAATTTCTTGAGCAATACGTTTGGTACGGCTATATGTTCTTAACATTCAATGCTCCAATGTTAAGTAATGTAAGAAAATAATTATATACATTGTGTTAATAACAGACATATCAAAAAATGTTACGTTGAGTTTCAATTGTGCCAAAAACTTCGATTATGTCTCCTGAACGAACATCATCATAGTTTTTTACTCCAATACCACATTCCATACCATTTCGTACTTCATTAATATTATCTTTAAACCTGCGAAGAGATTCTAACTCTCCTTCATATATGACTACGTTTTCACGTAATACCCGAATTTTGTTATAGCGTTTAATTAGACCTTCCGTTACCATGCAGCCTGCAATGGCACCAAATTTTGGTGAACGAAACACACTACGTACTTCTGCTACACCAATAATTTCCTGTTTATATTCTGGTTTTAGCATGCCTGTCAATGCTTGTTTAATTGAACTAATCAAATCATATATTACTGAATAATAACGTAAATTTACATTTTCTTTTGCAATAATATGACGAGCAGAGGAATCAGCACGAACGTTAAAACCTAATAACATAGCATTAGATGCTGCTGCCAAAGTAGCATCGGTTTCAGTAATACTTCCTACTCCAGAATTAATGATATTTATCTTTATCTCATCAGTTGATAAATTTTCTAGAGCATTTTTAATAGCTTCAGAAGATCCCTGCATATCAGATTTTAGCACAATATTCAATTCAGATTGTTTTCCTGCATTTACTTCAGCAAAAATATCCTTTAGCTGAGATTGTTTTTGACGTGCTAATTTTATTTCACGAAATTTACCTTGACGATAGAGTGCTACTTCACGAGCTTTTTTTTCATCACGTACTACAGTTACTTCATCCCCAGAAACCGGTACGCCAGATAGGCCAAAAATTTCCACAGGAATTGAAGAACTAGCACAGCCTACATCTTGACCTAATTCATTTCGCATAGCTCGTATACGGCCATATTCGAGACCACATAATACAACATCACCACGATGTAAAGTTCCTTCACGTATTAATATAGTGGCTACCGGGCCACGGCCTTTATCTAAAAAAGATTCAATAACTACTCCAATAGCCATTCCTTGTTTAATGGATTTGAGTTCAAGAATTTCTGCCTGTAATAAAATTGCATTTAATAGCTCTTCAATGCCTTCACCAGATTTCGCAGATACATGTGCAAATTGATTGTCACCACCCCATTCTTCGGAAATAATTCCGTATTGAATTAATTCTTTTTTAATTCTTTTGGGTTCCGAATCTGGCTTATCAATCTTATTTATTGCAACTACTATTGGAACTTTTGCTGCTTTAGCATGTCGGATAGCTTCAATTGTTTGCGGCATTACGCCATCATCGGCTGCTACTACTAAAACAACGATATCTGTAACTTGAACACCACGGGCGCGCATGGCTGTGAATGCTGCATGTCCTGGCGTATCTAAAAAGGTTATCATGCCGTTATCAGTTTTAACATGGTAAGCGCCAATATGTTGAGTAATTCCACCAGCTTCTCCTGCAGCTATTTTTGTTGATCTAATATAATCTAACAAAGAAGTCTTACCGTGATCGACATGTCCCATGATAGTAACCACCGGAGCTCTAGGTTCAGGTTCAGTAAATTTTAAAGTATTTCGATCTGATATTATTGATACTTCAAGCTCATTTTCATGACGTAGACTGACCTTGTGACCCATTTCTTCTGCTACTAATTGAGCTGTTTCTTGATCGATAACTTGATTAATAGTTGCTATAGCACCCAGTTTCATCATTACTTTAATAACTTGTGAACCTTTTACTGCCATCTTATTAGCCAATTCAGCTACAGTAATAGTTTCGCCAATGATTACATTTCTATTTATTATCTTAATTGGCTTAGTAAAACTCTGCATCAGAGTACTTAATTTATTACGCTTGCTTTTATTATTACGACCCATCATAGCACGCGCTTCTTCACGATCAGATTTTAGTTCTGATAGCCGATTTGCTTTCTTGTTCTTACTCAGTTTACCAACTCGGATTCGACGATCATATTCTACTTTACGATCATTTTCATCCTCTGCTTCTCGAGCGTGTTGAAAGGTAGTGATATGATAGTCAGTGGTGCTATCCTCTTCATCTATATCTAGAGAATCACTCTTCCAAATGCTATGTTCTTCAGCCATACGACGTGCATCGTCTGCTATTTGGCGAGCTCTTTCTTCAATCTTTCGATATGTTTCTTCTTCTGCCTTTCGTATTAACTCTGCAGCTTCAATTTCACGCCGAGCTTTTATAGACATTTGCAATGTTTTTATCGTTGTATTAAGCGGTCGATTAGTTAATTTATTACTTTTCGTTTCAACAAACTTTTTTTCAATGTGCTGTTGAACTGATTTTTCTATTTTAAGTTGTTTGTCTTCTTGAAGATCCGGTTGTAAATACGTATGTTTTTTACGAACCTCAATTTTTACTGATTTACTTTTACCACCTGTACTAGAAATTTTTAAAGTACTATGTGTTTTTCGCTGTAAAGTTAATTGATTGGGGCCTTTATTTCGATTACGATTTAAATACGCTATTAATATTTCTTTTTCTTGTTGACTTACAGAATCCAATACAGTTTTATTGACTCCAATGTCATAAAATTGTTGTACTAGGAAATCTGCTGAAATCTTCATTGCTTCAGAAAGCAATTTTACGGTTGTATCTGTCATGCTGTTCCTTCAATTCTATAATTGATTACGTAATTTTTTTAAACCAGCAAATATTGCGTGCAGCCATAATTAATTCACCGGCTTTTTTACTACTTAATCCTTCAATATCTGACAGTTCATCAATGCCATGTTCAGCAAGTTCTTCTAAAGTGCAAATACCATGCTCCGCTAATTTAAATGCTATTTCGCACTCAAGCATAGGCAAGCCGAGTAGATCTTTAGATGGAACATTTGTTCTTCGAAACTCTTTCTGAGTAAGAGTTTGTGTTATCAATGCACGTTTTGCTCGTTCGCGTAATATTCCTAGTGTTTTTTTATCTAATCCTTTTATTTCTAATAATTCATTTATTGGTACATAAGCTATTTCTTCTAAAGAAAAAATACCTTCATTTACCAATAATGCGGCGCATTTTTCATCAATATCCAAATTCTGAGTAAAAATGTTAATTGCTGTATTAGCTTCAGCCTGATGTTTTTCTTGTAGGTCATCTATCGTCATTACATTAAGATCCCATCCGCTAAGCTGTGAAGCTAACTTCACATTTTGCCCATTACGACCGATAGCTTGAGCAAGATTACTTGCCTCTACTGCAATATCCATTATATGTTTATCTTCATCTACCACGATAGAAGAAACATCAGCAGGTGCCATGGCATTAATAACAAATTGAGCTGGATTATCGTCCCATAGTACAATATCAATTCGTTCACCGCCAAGTTCACTGGAAACTGCTTGGACTCGTGCACCTCGCATACCAATGCAAGCTCCGATTGGATCAATACGTTTATCATTTGTTTTAACGGCAATTTTAGCTCGTAAGCCCGGATCACGAGCTACAGCCCTAATTTCGATTACTTTATCACCAATTTCGGGTACTTCAATACTGAAAAGCTCAATTAGCATCTCCGGTCGAGAACGACTGATAAAAAGTTGCACACCACGCATTTCTGGACGTATCGAATATAATATGCCACGAATTCGATCACCTGGTCTAAAATTTTCTCGTGGCAGCATATCCTCGCGTCCAATGATTGCTTCTGCGTTATTGCCAAGATCTAAATTAATACTATCCCGATTAATTTTTTTTACCACGCCTGTGACAATCTCACCCTCACGGCAACGAAATTGATTGAGTACCATTTCTCTTTCAGCTTCACGTACTTTTTGAATGATTACTTGTTTGGCTGTTTGGGTAGTTATACGATCAAACGATATAGATTCAATATTATCTTCAACATAATCACCAAGTTGCATGTTCTGACTTTCAAACCGAGCTGCCGCCAATGTTATTTCTCGTGTGGGTTGAGTTACTTCGTTTACAATCATCCAACGGCGAAAGGTATTAAAATCTCCTGATTTACGATCAATACTGACACGCACTTCTATGTCTTGTGTATATTTTTTCTTTGTTGCCGTGGCTAATGCAAGCTCTAAAGCTTCAAAAATTTTTTCACGCGGAATAGCTTTTTCGTTGGAAACTGCTTCTACAACTGCAAGAATTTCTTTATTCATACTAGTTGCCTTAGTAAAACATTTTAAATGGGATACTAAATTCGCTTTTTTAATATTTTAAAGGCGAATTGTTTATTTTTTAAATCCATTATTATACTAACTATTACATAATAGACTATTTTAGTGATGTCTTTTTGTTCACAGCGATTATGTATCATGATGTTTAATACTAAGCTAACTTTGTTATCGATAAATCGATTTAAAATGTACTTCTCTATTCATGCCAAATTTAAACAAGGAAACATATAGGTTATAGAGATACAATTTTTAACATCTAGTACAATACCAATTTATTAGTTGAGTTTGGTATAATTATTTTTTTAACTCTTTGTAAAATAAACAATATTTATTTTTATATACATTTATAGATGCCCATAAGAAAAGAATCAATAAATTTAATAATATTGCAATGAAACAATAAAAAACCCCGAAAATCGGGGCGTCAAAAAATTAGATACTATATACACAGTATAGCGGCTAGAAATATTATGTAGTAAAGTATTTTACTAGAAAAACTTTCAAAGTTAGCTAAATACTATAACGCCTTGAGACAGTATATTAAAAATAATATTATTATGGAATTCAGTAATAAAATAACTAGATTTATAGCCGATAATTTTAAATTTTTAAAAAACTTTCTAGAAAAAAAGAAACATAATGGCTAAAAAAAGGAATGAATCATAATTAATAATTATAGAAAGTTATCAAAGAAAACTTTGGTACCGAGGATGGGACTTGAACCCATAAGCCCAGTTAGGCACTACCACCTCAAGGTAGCGTGTCTACCAATTTCACCACCTCGGTATATCAATATATTATTAATAACACATTTATTCTATTGAGGAATATCGTGATTCTGTTGTGTAGACATGTCTTTTGACATTATCTCTGGCTTATGGGATTCATGTAAAACATTCCATTGGATATCCTTTTTATTATGACGACTACTCAGATTACCTAATAGTAAACTCAGAATAAAAAAAAGTATTGCCAGTATCGTTGTCATATGGGTTATAAAATTACTAGAACCGACAGAACCAAATAAAGTACTCGAAACACCTGAACCAAAGGCTGCCCCTATATCATTAATACTTTTTCCTTTTTGTAGAATAATTAATGCAACTAAGCTAATTGCTATTAATGAAAATATTACTAATAAAATCTCGTACATCATTCTTTAGATCTCTCTACAAAGTGTATAATACTATAAATTTATAAAACTCTCAGGACTATTTTCAATACATTTAAATATTTCAACATTAATGATTTAAATACTTTAATAATCAAAGAATGCTTAGTTATTAATTTAATGATGACAAAATGCAATAAACTAATTTATTCGTAAATTATCTTGTTTTCATTATTATAATTCACAAAATTCAATTTGCAGTTTCTAACGCGGAAGCGATGCGACGTGCAAGTGTTGTAATTTGTTCAGCGTCTTTTCCTTCTACCATAATACGAATTAAAGGTTCAGTGCCTGACTTTCGTAACAATATCCGTCCTCGGCCAGCTAATTGTTTTTCAACTTCAAAACAGGTTTCTTTAACTACTTCTGATTCTATAGGATTACTTTGTCCAATAAAACGAACATTTATTAATGTTTGTGGTAATAACAACATATCGCTGCATAAATCATGTAAATTAACGTGATTACTAATCATAGCTGATAATACCTGTAGACCAGCAATAACACCATCACCAGTGGTGGTATGATCTAACAAGATCACATGTCCAGAGTTTTCTGCTCCAATACGCCAACCTTTTTTTTGCATTGTTTCCAACACGTAGCGATCACCAACTTGAGCGCGAATAAAAGGCACCCCTAGTTGTTTTAGTGCTAACTCAAGGCCCATATTACTCATAAGTGTTCCGACTACACCACCAAATAGCTGACCTTGTCGTAATTTTTCTCGTGCAATTATGTACAGGATCTGATCTCCATTTATTTTTTTTCCTAAATGATCCACCATAATTATTCGATCACCATCACCATCATAGGCAATACCTAAATCAGCTTTTTCTTCTAACACCAAATTTTGTAATAGATGCACATCAGTAGCGCCGCATTCTTGATTAATATTTGTGCCGTCTGGTTGACAACCTAAAGTAATCACTTCTGCGCCAAGTTCACGAAATACACTAGGTGCGATGTGATAAGTGGCACCATTAGCACAATCTACGATAATTTTTAGTCCTTTCAAACTGAAAATGCCAGGAAATGTACCTTTACAGAACTCGATATAACGTCCAGCTGCATCAACAATTCGGCTTGCTTTTCCTAATTCTGATGATTCAACACAAGTTAATGGCTTCGTTAATTCTATCTCAATAGCCGTTTCTACATTGTCTAGCAATTTTGTGCCTTCAATAGAAAAAAATTTAATGCCATTATCATAAAATGGATTATGTGAAGCAGAAATGACAATTCCTGCTTCTGCACGAAAGGTTCTCGTTAGATAGGCAATGGCCGGTGTCGGCATTGGACCAGTAAAAGCAGCGGATAATCCAGCAGCAGCTAAACCTGCTTCTAACGCTGATTCTAGCATGTAGCCTGAAAGACGAGTATCTTTGCCTATAATGACTTTACGAGAACCATGACGTGCTAACACTTTACCAGCAGCCCAACCTAACTTAAGGACAAAATCTGGCGTGATAGGTATATCTCCCACTTTACCACGAATACCATCAGTACCAAAGTATTTATGATTACTCATATAAACTTTTTCCTTCCTTCATTGCAATAGTAGTTTTAACTACATGCAATGCTTCTACTGTTTGCTTAACATCATGTACTCGTATTATTTTTGCTCCTTGCAGTGCAGCTATAACTGCACAAGCAATGCTACCTGATACTCTATTTTCAATAGCACAATTTGCTAATTGGCAAACCATAGATTTTCGTGACATTCCGACCATAATTGGTAAACCAAGATAATGAAACCTTGAGAGTTGAGCTAAAAGTTGATAATTATGTGACAAAGTCTTACCGAATCCAAATCCTGGATCAAGCAGTAGTTGATCTTTCTTAATTCCAGCTTCTTCACAACAAGCAATTTTTTTTATGAAAAACTCTTCGACTTCCGCCTGTACGTTCTTATAATAAGGAGCTTGTTGCATAGTACGTGGATTGCCTTGCATATGCATCAAACATATTGGCAGTTGTGCAGCTGCAATAACTTCTAAAGCTCCAGGTTCACTGAGTGAACGAACATCATTAATTAAGTGAGCGCCGGCTAATATGCTTTCCTGCATTACTAATGCCTTGGAGGTATCTACAGAAATAAAAATATCAAATCGTTGAGCTAATGCCCCGACTACAGGAACTACTCGTTCTATTTCTTCTTCTTCACTAACTGCATGAGATCCTGGTCGTGTAGATTCTCCGCCAACATCAATGATCAATGCTCCAGCGTTAATCATGTCTGCAGTGTATTCGATAGCATTAGGCAGCTGATTGTACTTTCCGCCATCGGAGAATGAGTCAGGTGTTACATTAAGGATGCCCATGACTCGAGGAACGGAAAGATCGAGAATACGTTCATGAGAGATAAGTTGCATAATTTTAGGCTCCTATAACCACCTAAACTGCAAGATTGTTATTTTAATACTTTTAATAAAAAGCAAAAATTAATCATAAATGTTGCGTAATATGTCTAATGGCCATTATGTTGTTCGGATATAGTGTTACTGGGGTTTAATGAACACGATTCATCCATAGATGGAAGGGTACGCGGCGTACCATTACTTCCATTATTTTTAATATTATCATCGTTCCATCCAGCTGGAGGACGAACTGTTTTACGGCTCATTAAATCTTCTATCTGGGGCGCATCAATGGTTTCATATTTCATTAGTGCATCTTTCATGGCATGTAAAATATCTATATGTTCTATTAATAATGTTCGGGTACGATCATAGTTACGTTCAATAAGTAATTTTACTTCTTGATCAATAATGCGTGCTGTTTTATCAGACATATGTTTCGTTTTTGCTACTGATCGACCAAGAAATACTTCACCTTCTTCCTCTGCATATAATAATGGACCTAATGTTTCTGAAAAACCCCACTGTGTTACCATACTTCGAGCAATTGAAGTTGCTACTTTAATATCGTTGGACGCGCCAGTAGATACTTTATGTATACCATAAATCATCTCTTCAGCTAGACGACCACCATATAAAGTAGAAATTTGACTTTCTAACTTTTGTCGACTAGTACTTATAGCATCTCCTTCTGGCAAAAAAAAGGTTACTCCGAGTGCACGACCACGTGGAATAATCGTTACTTTATGTACTGGATCATGTTCTGGCACTAATCGGCCAATAATCGCATGACCTGCTTCATGATAAGCAGTATACTCTTTTTGTGCTTCAGTCATTACCATTGAACGACGTTCAGCACCCATCATTATTTTGTCTTTAGCTTTTTCAAATTCTACCATAGATACTACATTTTTACTGTTTCTGGCAGCAAACAATGCCGCTTCATTGACTAAATTAGCTAAATCAGCACCTGAAAATCCAGGAGTTCCCCTTGCAATAACGGAAGCATTCATATCAGGTGATAATGGTACTCGGCGCATGTGTACTTTCAAAATTTGTTCTCGACCACGCACATCGGGAAGACCAACGACTACCTGTCGGTCGAAACGTCCTGGACGTAAAAGGGCCGGATCTAGTACATCAGGTCTATTAGTTGCTGCAATGACAATAATACCTTCATTTCCTTCAAAACCATCCATTTCTACTAACATTTGATTTAAGGTTTGTTCTCGCTCATCGTGACCTCCACCAAGTCCAGCGCCCCGATGACGACCTACAGCATCAATTTCATCAATGAAGATAATACACGGTGCCATTTTTTTTGCTTGTTCAAACATATCTCGTACTCGAGAAGCGCCCACGCCAACAAACATCTCAACGAAATCTGAACCAGATATGGTGAAAAAAGGTACTTTAGCCTCGCCAGCAATAGCTTTAGCCAATAGTGTTTTACCTGTTCCAGGCGGACCGACCATTAAAATACCTTTTGGAATCTTACCACCTAATTTCTGAAAACGACTAGGTTCACGTAAGTAATCGACTAATTCTCTCACTTCTTCTTTTGCTTCATCGCAACCAGCAACATCAGAAAAGGTTATTTTAATTTGATCCTCTGTAAGCATGCGCGCTTTGCTTTTTCCAAAAGTCATTGCACCTTTACCACCACCTTGCATTTGCCGCATGAAGAAAATCCAAACCCCAATCAATAATAGCATCGGAAACCAAGAAATAAAGATTGATGCTAATAGACTAGGTTCTTCTGGTGGCTCACCTACTACTTTGACACTTTTGTTTAAAAGAATGTCAAGCAATTTTGGATCATTAACCGGAATATAGGTAGTATAACGATTACTATCTTTTTTAGTAACAGTAATTTCACGACCATTAATACGTGCTTCCTTAATTTGATCCTGATTTAACTCAGACATAAAAGTGGAATAATCTATTTTACGTTTACTTGATTCACTGGGTCCAAAGCTCTGGAATGCTGACATTAATACAACTGCAATCACCAACCAAATAATCAGGTTTTTTGCCATATCACTCAAGGAATAATCCTCATATTACAAGGTATTAAAATTAGTATAGAATACTATATTTTTCGCCCTGTCGCTACAACGTATATTTCTCTAGAACGAGTTCGGGAAGAGTGTGGTTTTCGGATTTTTATCTTCATAAAAAGAGCGTGAATTTTGTGTAGACATACATCAAACTCTTCTCCTTGAAAAACTTTCACTAGAAAGGTTCCGCCTGGTGATAAAATATCACGGCATATCTCTATCGCTAATTCTACAAGATGTATAGCATTACTAGTATCAACTAATGGAATACCACTCATATTCGGTGCCATATCGGATAAAACTACTTGAACTTTTTTTTCGCCTACTAATTTTAAAAGAGTCTGTAGCACCTGGGGATCACGTAGATCTCCTTGTATGAATTGAACACCTGTTATCGCATCCATAGGTAAAATATCACAAGCGATAATACGTTTTTCTCCACTTATTTGATTAGCAATGAACTGCGACCACCCACCCGGTGCCGAACCCAAATCAACAATAGTCATTCCAGACCGAAATAGTTTGTCACTTTTCTGTATTTCATTAAGTTTAAACCAAGCACGAGAACGTAATCCTTTTTTTTTGATTGTTGAACATATTGGTCGCTGCAATGTTCGTGCAACCAGCGTTTAGAACTTGTCGAAAAATTTTTTCTTATCATTTTTATTTTCCAATAAATTTTATAAAACGTATATAGCTATGAATAAGATTAATGATTCATGTATTCACATTATCATGAGATGTTTTAAAAATTAAATTAATACGTTTGTAGAATATTTCATGTTATCCTCAATTTAAATAAATTATAGAAATAAATTTTAATAATGAGTAAAACAACATATTAAAGTCAAAATTAATTTTTTAATTCACAAGAACCGTTCCTATATATTTTTATAAAGTCATTAACTTTGAGGTCATCTTGTAAAAATTTTAAATTTATCTATGTATAATTTTATTAATTCAATGAGTTTAACAGTGTTAAGTTTCATATCAATAAATGAGTATTAATCACTTTAATATATCTATATCAATGGTATAATATGGAGTATTAGATAATTTATTGACAGATAATGTATTGATTGAAATATAAAAGACATGTTAAACATGTATATAATGGTATGTATTCAAAATATTAAGACAGTAAAAAATTGTGTTTAGATTATTGCAGCTGTTTTAAAAAAATGAATAAGATTCTGCATATATATTTATTTTTTAAAAGCATATCTTATTTATTTAACCAATAAATACTTAAAATTGTTGATTTTTAAAATCAATTGATAAATATAATTTTATATCACTCTGTAAAATTTTATAAATATCTTACTTTAAGAATTTGATATTCTACTTTACCCCTGGGTGTTTGGATAATTACAATTTCCCCTTCTTCTTTGCCTATTAATCCCCTGGCAATAGGAGAATTTATAGCGATTAAATTTTGTTTAAAATCAGCTTCGTCATCACCTACTATGCGATAGACTTTTATTTCTTTATTATTTAAGTGTTGCAAACTAACAGTAGCGCCGAAAATTACACGTCCGTTTGGGGATATTTGCATTATGTCAATAATATGCGCATTGGCTAATTTAGCTTCTATTTCCAAAATTCGACCTTCACAAAAGCCTTGTTGTTCTCTAGCGGCATGATATTCAGCGTTTTCTTTTAAGTCGCCATATTCGCGGGCATTAGCAATAGCTTGTATGATTTTAGGACGATTAATGTTTTTGAGATATTCAAGCTCTTTTCTCAATTTTTCAGCACCACGTAGTGTCATTGGAATTTGATTCATAATCATTCCTCTATAAATTATTTCCGATATAAATAACCGATTCACTATTATAGATGAGATGGTAGTATTTATAATATTTCACATATATTCTTTATTACCTTGTGTATAGAACACAGTATTTTCAATACTTCTGATTGAAAGTTACTGTGCCATTGTGATATATATCTCGTAAAGTGTTGTGTGGGTCATGGATTATTTTACTCTATTTATCTATTACATGTAACAGTATGTTATTTTTAATGTTATTTTTAGATTGGAAAGTATTTATTTTATTTGCATTAGGAGAAACTAAGATGCACTAATATAATATCTCATATATTTATATTCGAATATGTTAGTTTTAGTTAAAAACTATATTAATCATGCTAAATTTAAGTATGTTAATTTTTACATGGTGGCAATGGCAATGAAATATTAAGAACTAAAAATTGTCGTCTCACCATTTCTTATCACATCTTCTGATAAATTTATCAGCAGCGCTAATATGGATTTATTCACATCTTCAATAAGATATACAACTGAATAAAAATTCTAGTGTTATTTTATTTTGACCAATTGAATAGACGCTTCGGTATGAAATTAAATTTTTCTGACTTTTATGATATACTAATGGTTATAGAAATAAAAAAATTTATCTGTCTGATAAATGAAATCAATTGTCTTGTGAATATGCTACTTAACATACGGATTTTAAAAGTAACCTCTTCAAGATCTTTCATCTATGCATAAATAAATAATTAACATTTATTTCATTGGTTAGGTATCCGATATAATGTTTATTGCCCCCCCTCAACTAAACAATGTAAATTTCATAAAAACACTCTATATTATATAATAGCATTCATGTTATTGAATTCGATTGAATATTTTATTGGTGTTTCATAAATCCATATAATGGATAATGGAATTCATTATCTAATTTAGATTACGATATAAATATTTTTATTTAAAAATCAAAATTAATTATGTGTTAATAACACATTTCTTTTGTATTATTTTTATACCATGTTCACTACCTATAAGTGCAATATCTGCGCCACGACGAGCGAATAATCCTACGGTAACAACTCCTGGAATATTATTAATTTGTGCTTCAAGTTCAATAGGATTAACAATTTTAAAATTATGAGCATCTAAAATAATATTGCCATTTTCAGTAATAATCCCTTGGCGATATTTAGGAATACTACCTAATCGTACTAATTCACGCGCTACTAAAGATCTGGCTGTAGGAACAACTTCAACTGGCAGAGGAAAATTACCGAGCATATCTACTAGTTTACTAGCATCTACAATACAGACAAATTTACGTGCTACAGCAGCGATTATTTTTTCATGAGTGAGTGCAGCACCACCACCTTTAATCATGTGCATATATGGATTGATTTCATCAGCACCGTCCACATAAAGATCAAGCATGTCTACAGCATTTAGATCAACTAATGGAATACCTAGTTTCTTTAATTTCATGGAAGATACTTTAGAACTAGAAACTGCACCTTTTATTTGATGTTTTACGGATCCAAGTGCATCAATAAAATGATTGGCGGTAGAGCCAGTACCAACTCCTACGATAGTACTGGTCTGAACATATTGCAATGCTGCCCAACCGACCGATTTTTTAATCTCATCCTGTGTCATAATTCGCTATTCATCCTAAATCTACATCGTATTTTCAGTGTAAATCCATTATTAAAACAATTGCATAAATATTGTCATTACTTTTTTTATAAATCTTTATGTAAGATGAGGTTATGTACCTAGTTAAAGTGAGCAAAAATTTTTTAGCATAGATAGAAAAATGGCAAATTAATCTTTTTAAAATATAAAATAGATATAGGAAGCTATACAGCTATTTATTTGATGTATTTCGTACTTGTAATGATAAATAAAAATATACATATTAAAAAATAAATAATCAATTTACCATTTAATGAATAAATAGTTAAGCTATTTAAAGTTTTCTATGCTATATAAAAATCATTGGAATATAATATTTTATATAGGCAAAATAGTTAATTTATATTTATTACTAACCTGTTTGTGTATCATAAATTCAATAGTGATAATTCTGATTATTATTAAATTAATCAACTAATATTATAAAGTGCAGTATGTATTATTACATGTTTAATACTCAATCATATAAAAATATATTTACTACTTTTAAAATTAATTGTTAAACAGCTAATGCATCAAATCAATAGTTAGCAAATATAATCAGAACAGACATAAACAAAGAACGTTACGATATTATAATAACATAATATGCATATGAAGCAATGTAGCTTAAAAAATATTTATATAGCATATTAATGCTTTTCATTTTAAAAAATGCTCATAGTCAATATGACGCAATTGCTATTTTATATTTAATTTTTTCTTTACCTTTGATAAACATTTTATATTCATGCAGTTATTATTTAATATATAGTTTTGTGATAGTTTTTTTTGTTTTTATATTGTAACACATTGATTATATATTTATAAAGAGTAAAAATATTGTTGTAGTGAGAATTTATTGATAAATTTTCATAATTTTAAATAACTATCATTATAACATAGAAGAGAATAACCAATTATAATAAATTGGAATACTTGTATCAAGCGCATATATACAAGGACAATATACCTATGACAATGTGCTATTAATACGTAAAATTATATTGAAAAAGTATTTTTTCCTATGGAAATATAATGATTCTTACGATTTCAATTTCAATAACATTATGAGTTGATGGTCATGCACATCATGATATTTTTAAAACCGAAGAATTTTATACAGCAATCTAAATAAAATATTCAAAATAAATACAATGTGTTATGACGAAAAAGATATGACCTCATGAAACATTTTCAGTATGAAATACTTTCAATTCATAAAATATATAATATTTCATGAACAATATTTCTATAATTTCACTGAAAAACAAAACTAAATTTATGATAGTTAAATAATGTGATTTTTTCTCAGAAGTAGTTTTCAATCATTATTGATATAACAGGAAATCAACTTCCTAAAATACTATTTTAAATAATTAATGGTAAAAAATAATTAGTATGTTAGATAATTATATGTACAATTTCATATTTCTTTATCTATTGCTCTTTCTCTCTGAAAGAGAACCTGCTAATCATTATCAAATATTTATAATAACACAATATGAATAGGTAATTATTCATATTGAACGAACGACCGTTATCTCTATGCTTGCATAAAACAATTATTTCTTATTATCATGTGAATCTCTAATTACTTAATTAATTTTATATAAAAACCATTCGATGAGATGTCAGAGTAATTCACTCTTTATGTTATCTATTAATTAGATTGAAAATAATTAAGTTATTTATACCACATGAAAATTTGAATACTAATTTTCTTTATTTATCGCGTAATAGCAATTCAGCACATTACAGAAAATATTGTATATGATAATCATAAATGAAAATATATATCACGCACATTTAAACGTTTTAAAATATATTAATTTAATGCGTTATGAAATTTAAAAAAAAGTAATATTTTCTCTATTTCTATTTTTTATTCAATAGCAATTAACATATAAATTAATTGTAATATTCCAAAGAATATTTAATAAGTCTTATAATTTTATTCTGGTGGGATGACAGACTTTTAGCATAACGCATATAAAATTATAATTCTCTGTGGAAGAAAGTTCACTATATATAATTAAAATTCATTAGTATATAATTAAAATTTATTAGTAATGCGATTTGAAACGGCTATACGTCCAAAAGGATTAGCTATTAAAAATGCTAATAAACTTATTGTTAAGGCTAAAACGACAGGATGAAAACCACCTGGCTGTAGGTCCATTCCGACCATTAATGTATAGCTTGTACCACCAACTACCATGCTACTCCAAGCGCCAGTGGAGTTAGCACGTTTCCAATAGAGACCAAATACCAATGGCCACATAAACACCGATTCCATGCCACCAAACGCTAATAAATTAAGCCATATAATCATTTCTGGTGGATGCCAAGAAGTTAATAACAATAATAAACCCAATGCAAATGTCACTAGGCTAGATAAGTATCTTAAACGACACTCATTGTTGGTTTGTTGCGGATGCAAACTGAGATACAGATCCTTCATGATAGTAGCAGAAGACTGTAATAATTGTGCATTAATTGTTGACATAATGGCTGCTAGTGGTGCTGCTAAGAAAATTCCTGCTACAAATGGTGGTAATAACTTTACCATTAAGGTTGGTACAACTAAATCCGGTACAGTCAATCCGGGTAAAATTGCACGTCCTAATGCACCAGCTAAATGCATTCCAAGCATTAATACTCCAATGAGTATTGTACCAAGAATCGTGCCGACATGAATCGATTTACTATCACGACAAGAAATACAACGAATTGCAGTATGTGGTAAACCAATGACTCCAAAACATACTAAAATCCAAAAAGAAGTCACAAATTTTGGCGATAGCACATTGTCGGCTCCAGTTGGAGATACTAAAGCTGGATCTATGTTGTGAAGTGTTGTTACTGCTGCGCTAATACCACCAGAAGCATAAATAACTGCTATCAAAAGAATTCCAGTTCCAAGCAACATAACTATTCCCTGGAATGCATCGTTCAATACACTGCCACGAAACCCTCCAAAAGTAGTGTACAATACGATGCTAATGCCGAAAATTAACAAATTAATATCATAAGAGATTCCAGATACAGTTTCTAATAATCTAGCACCACCAACAAATTGCACTGTCATAGCGCCAATAAATGCTATTAATAAACTAATACTGGCCAGCCATACTAATAACGGGCTTTCAAAACGTGCTAGAAGTATATCGTTTAATGTGATTGCATGATAGCGCCGAGCAAGAATAGCAACTTTTTTTCCAATAACACCTAACGATAACCAGATTGCCGGTAGTTGAAGAAGAGATAACAGTACCCAACCCAAGCCATATTTGTAGGCTGCACCTGGGCCACCAATGAATGAACTTGCACTAATATACGTAGTAGTGATAGTCATCGCCAGTAAAAAACCACCCATTGAACGATTACCAATAAAATAATCCTGCAAGCAACCATTTTTTACACGACTGAAATAAGCATAAAATGTAAACGCAAAAACTAACGATAAATAAGTAATTAACGGGAGCATCATGTCAATGCACATCTGGATCGTCTTCTAATACAATATTACGATAAATGACCCGTACCATCAACCAACAGAGAAAAATAAACAATATCGGAATACATAGACAAGCTAATTCAAACCAGTGAGGAAATCCAGTAATGCCCTGTGCATTATCTGGATAATATGCAGCAAGTAACCAAAAAATCAAATAGGCTATCGTTAGACCAACAGTCCACCGTGCTTCATAGTTAGCTTGAAGATATCGCTTATCCATTTTGTGATTCACTAAGTTAATTAATGTTCATTAGAACTTAATAAGTTCATGTTACTCGTATCATTTTGCTAACTTATGTGATTAATAATAAAAAAATCAGGTTATTGCTAGCTTTATCATAGTCGTATATCATACAGGCATAGTTGTGCAATAGCTAGATTAAGTCTTTTTCAAACCAAATTTTTTTTCCAGGTAATTAATATTGGTACTACCTTGCTGAAAATATTTATCATTCATTATTTCAAGTTGTAAATCAATATTAGTTTTGATGCCATCAATAATTAATTCTGCCAAGGCATTTTTCATGCGAGCAATAGCTACTTGTCGTGTATCTCCAAAACAGATAAGTTTACCAATCATAGAATCATAGAATGATGGTACTGAATAACCAGCGTAAATATGTGATTCCCAACGAACTCCAAAACCACCTGGTGCATGGAAACGAGTAATTTTGCCAGGACTAGGTAAAAATGTCACAGGATCTTCAGCATTAATACGACATTCAATTGCATGCCCGAATACTTTTACATTTTCTTGTTGTATAGACAAAGGTTGACCAGCTGCGATACGAAGCTGTTCTTTGACAAGATCTATTCCAGTAATCATCTCAGTAACAGGGTGTTCCACCTGAATTCGAGTATTCATTTCAATAAAAAAAAATTCGCCATTTTTGTATAAAAATTCAAAGGTTCCTGCACCCCGATAACCAATATTCGCACATACTTTAGCACAACGTTCACTAATATCTTGGCGAAATTCATCAGCAATGTCAAATGCCGGTGCTTCTTCTATCATTTTTTTATGAGAGCGCTGCATAGAACAATCTCGATCTGATAGATAAATGACATTTCCTTTATCATCGGCAAGCACCTGAATCTCAATATGGCGTGGATTATCTAAATATTTTTCTATGTAGACCATGTCATTGTTAAATGCAGCTTGTGCTTCTAAACGAGTCATATAAATTGAGGATGCTATCTCTTCATCAGTCTGTGCGATACGCATACCACGTCCACCGCCCCCGCCTACTGCTTTGATGATTACTGGATAACCAATATTATTAGCTATAGCACAATTTTTGTCTACATCCGTTCCTATTAAAACATTAGAGCTAGGCAAACAAGGTATGCCATCTTTTTTCATCACATTGATTGCAGAAACTTTATCACCCATTAGTCTAATTGTTTCAGATTTAGGTCCGATAAAGATAAAACCGGAGCGTTCAACCTGTTCTGCAAAATCAGCATTTTCAGACAAAAATCCGTAGCCTGGATGAATAGCCATTGAACCCGTAATTTCTGCTGCAGAAATAATAGCAGGAACATTGAGATAACTTTGGATAGAAGGTGGTGGGCCAATACAAATAGTCTCATCTGCTAATAAAACATGTTTTAGATCACGGTCAACAGTAGAATTTACTGCCACAGTTTTAATACCTAATTCTTTACATGCACGTAAAATACGAAGCGCAATTTCACCACGATTTGCTATGACAATTTTATCTAGCATTTGCTCTCTCATCATTCAAGAATAACCAGAGGTTCATCAAACTCAACTGGTTGACCATTTTCTAATAGAATAGCTTTCACTATACCAGATTTATCTGATTCTATTTTATTCATCATTTTCATTGCTTCAACGATACAAAGAGTATCACCAATGTTAACTGTTTGACCTACTTCAATAAATGGTTTTCCATTAGGGTTTGAAGCACGATAGAAAATGCCTACCATTGGAGAGCGAACAATATGATTATTTATACTCGGTGAGATGCTTGCAATGGGAATAGTAGTAGAAGAAGACTGTTGAGACGTAGGTCCGTAAATTTGTTGCGTCGCTGAAGTTGATTGCACTGTGGCACGACTAATACGAACTGATTCTTCGCCTTCAGAAATTTCTAATTCCACAATACTAGAGTGTTCAACTAATTCAATCATTTTCTTTATCTTACGAATATCCATGAATAAGTTCCATATGCTAATTAATTTGATTTAGATAGCAGTTTTACTGCTGCCTGTAAAGCAAAGTAATATCCCTCAACACCAAGACCACATATTACGCCGACCGAAATATCTGATAAATAGGAGTGGTGTCGAAATGGTTCTCTTGAATATATATTGGAAAGATGAATTTCAATAAACGGAATATTTATTGCTAACAGTGCATCACGTAAGGCAATACTGGTGTGAGTCAAAGCTGCAGGATTGATTAAAATAAAATCTGTATTTTCCCGTGCTTGATGAATACAATCGATCAATTCATTTTCAGCATTTGACTGAAAATGATTAAGTTTTATCCCCATTTTACTAGCCATGTCACTTAAATATACGATGACATCATCCAATGTAGTATGCCCATATTTATCAGGTTCGCGAAAACCAAGCAAATTTAGATTTGGTCCATTGAGAAGCAAAATATGGAACTTGTTATTTTTTGTTATGTGATGAACTATTTTCAATTTATGTCACCCTATGAAATACACGATAGTACACTATTGATTATTTTGCTAACGTTATCGATAAGAATTTGCAATCTAGATCAAGTATTATCACACAGTTACTATTGAGAATATTAAAATCAATCTCACTATGCAAAGATATGTAATATGTGTTTTTTAAACCTGTTTAAAAAAACTCAATAAAACGAAATTAAATAATGAAATTGTTATTTATTATGGATATCGTAATATATTTTTATAGAATCAATTAATACATGCATTATGCAATAACATATTGTATAAATTTTTAAATTAAAAACATTTAATCAAACTACATGAACAATTTTCATTATTTACTGTTAGCTAACTATATTTAAAACCTCCAGGTTAAAATCATAAGTAAGTTAGAATCTAAGAAATTATGACTATTCCATAATCATTCCAAGTCGATTGAATTAATTATGATAACTTTAAAAATCAATTAATAGAGGTTATGTATAAGTTAACACAACAGAGTGAGAGCATATGTTATGCTATACAGTGAATGAAATAGTACAAATTCAGTATTTATTAATATAAAAACATAGAAGAACAAATGTCTGATCATTGTCGATAACTTTATTAAATTCAGAACACTTTATTTTTACTACATTTATTTTTCAATTGTCCACAGTTAATTACGATGACTTATATGTCAATACGGATTAACATGTTCTCTTGATACTGTCAAATATTAAGTTAATAGTTAATCGACACCCACATGTTATAGATATGGGTTATAATGTTTTATACTAGGACTAACATCGTGATATTAACAGATTTATCGAATTAAAATACTTATTAAGGGTCAAGAGATGAGCTTCAATTCTAATGCTCTAGTAAAATTACTGAATATTTCTTGTGAAATACAGGATATGTATGTATATGCTCATCTTATTAGTATATAGTAATTCATAATAATAAGGATAGCTAATAAGATTATTGTTACCTAGTGTTTTTTTTAAAAACATCACAATGTAGTATGGGCATAATGTTTACAGATATTATATTTGATTAATTGGCTCAATAAAACTTTCATTTTATCTGAAAAGGTTTATATGAATAATTAAATATGATATTTGATCAACAAATATGCTTATTTGAAGATAACTTCTTTGGTTCCGTGTTTAATAATACTATTATGGTAACTGAAATAATAATACATGTACTTTAAAAATGTAATTATTTTAAACGTTGAATATCATTCAAATAAATTTAATAATAGAATTATTGCTGGTTTGAAGGAATTCATTGCATTACTAATTCACTATAATTATTAAAAATTAGCATAGTTTATAACTTATGTTAACTCTCTTTTAATTTCCCTTTTAAATACCCTTTCTCAGGCTAACATACTGATTAATTATCTCGATTAAGATCAAATTTTATTTCTTAAATTTTGATCAGTTACACCATGTAGTATCTTTAAAAAAATCTGCATAATATGTTGCTTATAACGACAGTATAATGGAAAATATTAAGTAATATCAAAAAGTATAAATCTTAACCAATGCACTCTCTATCTATTGTTTTAAAAGTCTATTAATAAGGATACTTACAATTTAATGTAGTCATTTTTTAAAAAAAATGTCGTTTTACAACGTAGTGTTTTTTAGTATACAGATATAAAAATGCTAAAAAAATTCTATAATTTATAGGCACTTTAACTAAAGCACTATATCAGTACTTTTATAACAGAGTGTAATAAAAGATTTATTATTTTACTTTTAATGCTAAATAGGACTAAAAGTTAATTATTCATACCATATATTTAAAACATTCAGCATTTTGACATATTCTTAATACAAGATGTCAGTATACTTACATGTCAATGAATATTTTTTAGACGATGTTTGATTATACACACAAAACAATATGGTATTTTCTTTTTATAATGTATAGTAGTATCAAAAGATAATTTATGCATAAGATATGCATCTTTTAATTTTATTTTTTTATGTAAAGTCTAAAAAATTAGCATTAAATATGTATTGAATGTTTTATACAAAACCAATATATACAATAATCGACTAAACTAATTGAATTAAGTTAGATTCAATTTGCAAATATTAAAGAGGACATTATTACGGATTACGCGTTTTATTACACTTTATTACTGTTTTTACTATTTTTTGTTATTGGTATAATGAATAAATTTCATTTCGTCCCAGTGTGTAGGATTATTCTTTAACTATGTTTAAAAAATTTCGAGGCATATTTTCCAATGACTTGTCCATCGATTTAGGTACTGCTAACACGCTCATTTATGTTAAAGGACAAGGTATTGTCCTCAATGAGCCCTCCGTTGTTGCTATTCGTCAAGATCGTTCTGGTACTCCAAAAAGTGTTGCATCTGTCGGACATGCAGCAAAGCGAATGCTTGGTCGTACTCCCGGTAATATTGCTGCTATTCGCCCAATGAAAGATGGAGTAATTGCTGATTTTTTTATTACTGAAAGAATGCTGCAACATTTTATCAAGCAAGTCCATAGTAATAATTTCATGCGTCCTAGTCCACGTGTGTTGGTTTGTGTTCCAGTAGGAGCAACTCAAGTAGAAAGACGTGCGATCAGAGAATCAGCCCATGGAGCAGGAGCACGAGAAGTATTTTTAATTGAAGAACCAATGGCAGCCGCAATTGGTGCAGGTTTGCCAGTTTCTGAAGCTACTGGTTCAATGGTGGTTGATATTGGTGGTGGCACCACAGAGGTCGCGGTCATATCACTTAATGGTGTAGTATACTCTTCCTCCGTACGTATTGGAGGTGATCGTTTTGACGAAGCTATCATCAATTATGTTCGCCGTAATTACGGTTCATTAATTGGTGAAGCAACGGCTGAGCGTATAAAACATGGTATCGGTTCTGCGTATCCAGATGATGAAATACGTGAAATTGAAGTACGTGGACGTAATTTAGCAGAAGGAGTCCCGCGTAGTTTTATTTTAAATTCTAATGAAATTCTAGAAGCACTACAAGAACCACTAACTGGTATTATAAGCGCAGTGATGGTAGCATTAGAACAATGTCCTCCGGAGTTAGCTTCCGATATCTCTGAGCGAGGCATGGTACTGACTGGTGGAGGAGCGCTTGTACGTAACTTTGATCAATTAGTAATGAAAGAAACCGGTATTCCTGTAGTAGTAGCAGATGATCCGCTCACTTGCGTTGCTCGTGGCGGTGGAAAGGCACTTGAAATGGTTGATATGCACGGTGGCGATTTATTTAGTGAAGAGTGACATTATTCGCAAGGAAATTCACCGTAACAGGTAGCCATTCCTATTATCATACAATATCATTCTTACTTTAATCCTTATTTTTGTTTAGGATAATACATAGCTTATGAAGCCTATTTGTAAAAAAGGCCCTGTTTTTCAATTTCGAGTTTTTTTAGCAGTTGTAATGTCGTTTTTCATCATAATTACTGATAGTCGGCGAGAAACGTTCATCAAAATCAGAAGCTATATGGACACCGCTATTAGTCCTTTCTATTTTTTAGCTCATAGTTCACGCCAATTACTAAATTATATATCTCAAGCGTTGACAACACGTACTCAATTGGAACATGAAAACTGGACTTTACGCCAAGAGCTCTTATTAAAGAACAGCGAACAATTATTACTGGGTCACTACAAAGAAGAAAATGCTCGTCTTCGAGCATTGTTGGGTTCTCCATTACGTAAAGATGAACAAAAAATGATCACGCAAGTGATCTCTATTAGTGCTGATCCCTATAGAAATCAAATCGTAATTAATAAAGGTCTAGATCATGGTGTTTATGTTGGCCAAACGGTTATTAATGATAAAGGTGTAGTAGGTCAGGTTATTGCTACTAATAAACTTACCAGTCGAGTGTTATTAATATGTGATTCTTCCCACGCATTACCAATCCAAATACTACGCAATGATATTCGTTTGATTGTTGCTGGAAATGGTTCTACCGAACATTTACAACTGGAACAGTTACCAGGTAATGTCGATATCCGTGTTGGTGATATATTGGTAACATCTGGTCTTGGAGGTCGCTTTCCAGAAGGCTATCCAGTTGCTACTGTTTCATCGGTAAAAACAGATGCGAAAACTGCTTATACTATTATGCAGGCACGACCAACTGCTAAATTACAAAGTTTACGACATTTGCTGTTACTATGGGATACTGAATCACATGGTAATATAACACGGCCACCAGAAATAATACATCATATAGCCAATGAGCGGTTAAAGCGTACAATTCCACAGGTTCTATCACTATCAAATACCGTAGTCTCTCCTGTGCAGGCAACCAATTCGACACAAACCAAAGGTCATTATGCAGTTCAAACTTCAGATATTGATTGTTTTGAACAGTAGAAGAAAAATTCTACATTAACAGCTCCTAATCTGTTATATTTCGCATTTAGCTAGCGGTCGAAATAGTTTCGTACGTAAAAAACTAATTGCATCATTATACTGCAGGATAACAGTAATGCATCATTATTATGATCATCATCGTTGGATGATTTGGATGTCTTTTTTTATTGCAGCAATACTGCACATTATGCCTTGGTGGCCCCAAAAACTTATGTTATTCTGTCCATCTTGGCTTAATTTGTTGCTTATTTATTGGATAATGACATTACCACATCACACTAATATAGGAACGGGTTTTTTTATCGGCTTGGTCATGGACCTTATTCTCGGCTCAACATTGGGCATACATGCATTAGCATTTAGTATATTGGCTTATTTAGTGGTATTTAAATTTCAATTATTGCGGAGTATATGCCTTTGGCAACAAACACTAATTGTAATCCTATTATCGTTAATTACTGAAAGCGTGGTTTTTTTAGCAGAATGTTTAGTTACTAATGTTGATTTTCAACCAGAAATATTTTGGACTTGTATAGCAAACGGTATATTATGGCCATGCATATTATTTTTAATGCGTAAAATACGTTGTCGATTTTATACTCAATTTTTATAAAATAAAATTAAATATACAATTTTAGGCAATCTATTAGTATCTAAAATTTTCATATCGGATAATAATTGTTTTATTAGATTATACGCATATGATTCATGATTTTAATAACCATATTATGGTATAATAACTAATGCTAATTATTGAGATAATAGCGCAATTTTAAAAAACAGTGATAAATTATATGTAGCGTAGTAGACATTGATAATGGAAAAACATTTTTATCAAGCCAATTTCTATTGATAACTGTTTAGTCATAGCAATATGAATATTGTTACTAATTGTAGAAAACAGGATATGAGTATTAATTTGACTACTACGATGCTCATAAATTAATAATACTTAAATTATAAAATAAAAATTTGAATATGTGTATGTCTAAAATATGGAGATTTTAGTACGTATGAAATTAATATGAATAGTCCCAACTGTATTCAAAACAAAATTATTTTATAGATAGAATAAATATTCTGATAAATTTTTTATTTTGGATAACAATACAAAAAGGTAGTAACTTACTAATAAATAATATATTAAATATAAACTTTAATCTAATATAATACATATCATGTGTAATTTCATGTTTAACAATTAATTTAATATAATATTTTAGTGAATTTGTATAAGTAAACTTTCAGTTTGAGAGTGTATGAATAATTTTTATTAAAAAAGTTATTTTGATATTAATATTAATAATCATTTTTAATCTGATAATAATTATATCGTTGTATAGACGAATAATAAATAAATATTCATCAATCCTGAAATTTTCTCGATTAGTATTTCTAATACTATAGTATACTTGAGACAAGTAGGAGAATTTTCTTAACTAAACTATGAGTTTGTATATTAAGTACCATGTATGTCATATGTTGTTTGTTCGTTATTTTAAACACAAAAGATAAAATCTCTACTTTATGTCAATATATGTTTCATCTAAATTAAAAATAAGATAGAATCTAATATTGAGTATAAGATAATAGAAATATCTAATATAAAATATTTACACTGTCAAAGTTATTTTTAATATGGCTGTAACGCACGATTACGGAACATTTTTTTCAAAATATTGAGTGATATAATCCAATATAATAGGTTAATAAAATATTAAAATTATGTGTTATATGATGATTGGAACAAGTTAGTCAATTCATGGCGTTCTTTTATCAATTCAGAGCTAATCTAGAAATTACAGTAAAAAAATCTAATAAGACTAATAGTCTGCAATAAATGATATTAATACTTCAACACTAAAATTAAAGTTCATAGTGCAATAATATTATTACTGGACTGATAGTTAGACTTAATCTAATGCACTCATTATCTTTAAATAGTAATATGATCTATTGAATGTTATCTATTAAGTATAAGTAAGTGTATGTAAAATCGCATGGAGTAAACATTACACCTATGGTATCTTATTAATTTTAGTTGATTAATGCATGGTATTGTCTTGATTATATTAAAAATATAATTTTATTTTATTATATAAAAAAACATTTTGCATGTTTTTGTTTCATAGTATACATAAAAACCTGAATATTAAACTATCATTTTAAAAAAAACACATTGAAAACATATATACCAATTAGTAATATATTAATTACACTATTCTTCATTAGCATTATTAGTTGTTAATATGATGAATACGTCATGCCGTAGTTTAAAATATTAGCAAAAAAATACATTAGAACCTAAAGAATATGTAAATAAACTAGTTTTAAATTTTAAAATTAGAAGAAAATGTTCTTTAACTAAAGAAGATAACTAAAAAATTATTTTTATATGTAATGCGTTCTCAAGATTGATTGCAAGGATTTTAATAATCTTTACTTGCTTAGTAAAAAGTAAAAAATAATTATTGATCATATCAATAATATAACTAATTATGTTACTATAAATTAATAAAAAAATGATATTTAAAAATTTATCTGAACGATTATCACGTGTATTATATAATATACGTGGTAAAGGTCGACTGACGGAAAATAATATTAATAATACTCTGCGGGAAATTCGAATAGCACTTTTAGAAGCAGATGTGGCATTATCAGTCGTGCACGATTTTATCAACCGAGTGAGACAAAATGCTTTAGGGCAAGAAATTAATAAGAATTTAACACCGGGCCAAACATTTATTAAGATCATACATATTGAATTAGTACATGCTATGGGCAATAAGGATAATACCTTAAATTTGGCAGTACAACCGCCTGCAGTTATATTGATGGTAGGTTTGCATGGGAGTGGAAAAACAACTAGTATTGGTAAACTTAGTAAACATTTATGTACAAAATATAATAAAAAAGTTTTAGTAGTATCAGCAGATACTTGTAGGCCGGCGGCCATAAAACAACTAGAAATATTGGCACAGACTGCGGGTGTAGATTTTTTTCCATCTGATATTACACAAAAACCGATTGATATCATCAATAATGCATTAATACAGGCAAAGCTAAAATTTTACGATGTACTATTAGTAGATACAGCTGGCCGTTTGCATTCAGATAAGATGATGATGTCCGAAATCGTTGCAGTGCATAATACTATTAGTCCAGTAGAAACTATATTTGTGGTTGATGTTATGATCGGACAAGATATTAGTAACATTGCTAATGCATTTTCTCAAGCGTTACCATTGACTGGTATTATATTGACTAAATTAGATAGCGATACACGAGGCGGCGCAGCATTATCTATTTGCCATCTTACTGGTAAACCTATTAAATTCATAGGAATTGGAGAAACAATTGACGCACTTGAGCCATTTTATCCCGACCGGCTAGCTAGCCGAATATTGGGTATGGGGGATGTGTTATCTTTTATTGAAGAGATGGAAAATAAAATTGATAGTGTTCAAGTAGAAAAACTAACCAGAAAGCTTAATCAAGGTATTGAATTTAATTTGAACGACTTTTTTCAACAATTACAACAGATGCGTAACATGGGTGGTATTGTCAATATCATGAGTAAGTTGCCAGTCAGTATCGGCGGTCAATTACCAGAAGATGTTAAATCTCGTGTAGATGACGGCATCTTGATGCATATGGAAGCTATGATTAATTCGATGACAACTAAAGAACTTTTAAATCCAAATATTATTAAAGGATCACGTATACGCCGTATTGCAGTCGGATCTGGCATGAAAATACAAGATGTGAACAAGTTTTTAAAACAATTCGATTACATGCAGAAAATGATGAAAAAAATAAAAAAAAATGGAATCATAAATTTTATGCGATGCATGAAGAATAGGATTCTTCCTGGTCTTTTTCTAACTGTTAGCTGTCTTATTGATATATAACAATAAAAAATTCTAGTAAATTTAAAAAAAGAATTTTTAAAACTGAGTTTAAAATTAAAGGGGTATTATGGTAAAAATTCGTTTGGCACGCGGAGGTGCTAAAAAACGTCCATTTTATCACATAGTGGTGACTGATAGCCGTAGTGCACGTAATGGCCGCTTTATTGAGCGTATTGGTTTTTTTAACCCGATCCGATCTTACCAAGAAAAAAGTTTTTTTCTAAATTCAGATCGTATTCGACATTGGATTGATCAAGGTGCAATAGTATCTAATCGCGTGGCTGTGTTGATAAAAAATGCTACAAAAAATAATAATGTTTTTAACGATGGCAACAATTAAGTGCAATAATAAAAAATCTATTAACGCTATTATTTTAGGCACAATAGGTGCAGCGTATGGAGTACGTGGTTGGTTAAAAATTCGTTCATCTACTGCAAAAGCTGAAAATATTTTTTCTTATCAACCTTGGTTTGTTAAACAATTTGATCAATGGAATTCAATTTGGTTAGAAAATTGGAAACAGATGAATCAAAATTGGATCGTGAAAATTAGAGAGATAAAAGATCGAGAAACAGCATTATTATTTAACAATCTCGAAATTTTTGTTAATATCTCGTCATTACCAAAGCTTAACGAAGACGAATATTACTGGAAAGATCTCATCGGATGCCAGGTTGTAACTGTTGATGGTTATCAACTAGGTGAAGTGGTTAATCTAATTGAGACAGGTTCTCATGATGTATTGGTAGTAAAAGCTCACTTACAGGATGTTTTTAGTACGAAAGAGCGATTAATTCCATTTCTAGATAATCAGGTAATTAAAAATGTTGATCTTGCTACCCGTTTTATTAAAATTGAATGGGATCCTAGTTTTTAATCTTTAATTTTCAACTAGTAATAACGTCTAGAGATAGAATGCATGTGGATTGGTATAATTAGCATATTTCCTGAGATGTTTCGTGCCATCACTGATTATGGAATCACTGGACGAGCCGTAAAAAATGGTTTGTTGAATATACAGTTCTGGAATCCACGTGATTTTGCCTATGATCGTCGACGTACTATCGACGATCGTCCATACGGTGGTGGACCCGGAATGGTGATGATGCTGAAACCCTTACAAAATGCTATTCATGATGCTAAAAATAGAGCAGGAAAAAATGTAAAAGTAATATATTTATCTCCTCAAGGACGACAACTTAATCAGCAAGGCGTCAGAGAACTTGCCAATAATATGAAAATGATTTTGGTCTGTGGCCGTTATGAAGGTATTGATGAACGTTTAGTCACTACTGAAATTAATGGCGAATGGTCAATAGGTGACTATGTTCTTAGCGGCGGTGAATTAGCAGCCATGGTGTTAATTGATTCAATATCTCGATTACTTCCAGGTATACTAGGACATAGAGCGTCAGCAATGGAGGATTCTTTTTTTAATGGATTATTAGATTATCCACATTATACTCGCCCTGTACTGAGCAACGATATGCAGGTACCGTCTATTTTATTATCAGGTAACCATGCTGGAATTCATAGTTGGCGTTTAAAACAGTCTTTAGGACGTACCTGGCTCAGAAGACCTGAACTTCTTGATAAAATTTTACTAACTAATGAGTATTTACGATTATTGAATGAATTTCAACAAGAAATTCAGAAAAATTAATTGAAATTATATGTCTTATGGTTAATGTTATTACATTTAAATATAAGAGATTTATATATTATGAGATGGATTATTGATAAAATAGAACAGGAACAAATAAAAAAAACTATACCACTTTTCCGACCAGGTGATTCAGTAGAAGTTAAAGTTTGGGTCGTTGAAGGAAGTAAAAAACGTCTCCAAGCCTTTGAAGGTGTGGTGATCGCTATTCGTAATCGTGGTTTACATTCTGCGTTTAGTGTTCGTAAAATTTCTAATGGTGAAGGTGTTGAACGCGTTTTTCAAACATATTCTCCAATAATAGATAGTATATTTGTAAAACGCCGTGGATCTGTGCGTAAAGCTAAATTGTACTATTTACGTGAACGTACTGGCAAAGCTGCACGTATCAGAGAACGACTTAATTAAACCAAAGTATAATAAAAAGTATAATAAAATGTTATATATATAAAAGAGAATAGTTCTAACACATTATTAAATGTTGTACGAAGGATTTGTCTGCGAATATCAATCTTTTAAAGTAATATATTATATATATCAAATAAAATTTTTATATATAATTTTTAAATTCAAATAAACAATAAACAGTTATATGTCTGTCATACATAGGTATTATGATTGATGAAGTGAGTTATTTTTTATGGTTATTATATGAATTTATGAATGCTTATTATAACTAATATAATTAATATAATTAATAAATAGACTTAATAATAATGTGGATTAGCATTATTTCTAAATAAATTTTACATTTAAATTGTATTGAAATAACGTTTAGTATGTTAAACACATGACAATACAATTAGTTATCTAGTATTATATCTTAATTTAGTTCTAAACTAGAAATTATACAATTTATAAACTTTAATTTATTATTAAATAAATATAAAAACTTCTATTTAATTAGATAAATTATTTAAGAATAATTTTATTAGAGTTTATTGTAATCATTTGTAATCATATATTTGAGATGACGTTTTGTATTTAATATATATCCATGTTTATGCCACTTATTGGATTTTAAGTGAATTAATAATGAAATGAATTAAAAATAACCTATTCTTACGAAGAATTTTCATAGGTTCCTATAAAACAATGTGCGTGTTTTCAATATATATTATAATATATATATTGCTCGACATTGAATCAAAAACGACACATAATAGAATAAAATGTATCCTTTCTTGTTTATCATACTTTAATTCACTACTAAACAAGCACAGTTTTCAAACTATTAATTGGGTTTAAAGCCGATCATATCTTATGAACGATATGTAGAAAAGTAGCATCTATTAGATATAAACGTGCAAAAATTTATTTTTTTATAATAGTAATCTACTTTACTACTGGTATACGTTAGGTACACATTTATTAATATGAATTAATAATAAAAAGTTAAGTAGCTTAACAAGATTTATAAAGTTTATAAAAATTAGAAACTTAATCAAATAATTTTCTTGAATGCTTTAAATAACCATATGAAATACTAGCTGTTTTTATTTTTGTTTTCAATCTACTATTGATGCAATGAATAGACGATAATATCTTTATAATAAAAAATAAATCAGAAAAATAATATTTGAAATTAATCTGATATATCACTCATCATTAGTAATGATGCATTACTATTCCTATGTATTAATATTCTTCTTGATAAAGAAAACTAATAAATGATTGTATTTTGTTCAAGTAGCTTTTAAGTATCGAGGTAAGCATGATTAAAAAAATTGCCGTATTAACAAGCGGAGGTGATTCCCCAGGAATGAATGCAGCTATTAGGAGTGTTGTTCGAACTGGACTATCAGAAGGTTTAGAAATTTATGGTATTTATGATGGTTACCTTGGACTATTTCAGGATCGGATGATAAAATTAGATCGCTATAGTGTCTCTGATGTAATTAATCGAGGTGGTACTTTTCTCGGTTCGGCACGGTTTCCTGAGTTTTATAAAAAAAGAATACGTTCTATTGCCATTGAAAACTTGAGTAAACGTAGTCTCGATGCATTAGTAGTAATTGGAGGTGACGGCTCTTATATGGGAGCTAAAAAATTAACTGAAATGGGATTTCCCTGCATTGGTTTACCAGGCACCATTGATAATGACGTAGCAGGTACTGACTATACTATTGGTTACTTTACTGCCTTAGAAACAGTGGTTGAAGCAATCGATCGACTACGTGATACCTCTACTTCTCATCAACGTATTTCAATTGTAGAAGTAATGGGACGCTACTGCGGCGATTTAACTATGGCAGCAGCTGTTGCTGGTGGATGCGAATTTATCGTTTTACCTGAAGTGGAGTTTAACAAAAAAGATTTACTTAATGAAATCAAAGCAGGCATTACTAAAGGTAAGAAACATGCGATTGTTGCCATTACCGAATATATTTGCAATATCACTGAATTGGCACAATATATCGAAAAAAATACAGGTCGTGAGACTCGCGCTACGGTACTGGGACATATTCAGAGAGGAGGTAATCCGGTAGCTTGTGATCGTATTATAGCTTCACGTATGGGTGCTTATTCTATTGAATTACTGTTACAAGGATGTGGTGGTCACTGTGTTGGTATTCAAAACGAATGTCTTGTGCATCATAATATTTCCGATGCCATTGAACATATGAAACGTCCTTTCCGTAGCGATACTTTGGAGATAGCAAAAAAATTATTTTGAATTTCTGATATGGTATTGTGTCATTTAATATGTTTTTAATTAATCTAATGTATTTAGGTTTAACTCTGTTAACCAGTAAATTTCATTCAATGTATCTTAAAATATTGGAATTTTAAAATCGTTACTTATACAATTCGTTATACCTGATTGCATTGTACTAATCAACATTCTTACTATCTTACTATTATAAAATAACATAAAAATATAATTATGCAGTAATATAACGTTATTAATATTATTTATATAAGAAAAATATAATTTTTTATAAAAGTATATAATATGCGAATAAATATATATTAGCTCAATAATAAATATCAAGTTTTATAGTAACAATCAATGAATAAAATTATTAAATAATTTTTAATTTTACTGCTGCATGACATAAAAAGATTAAAAAATGGTGTATATGTGATATATTTTTTATTAATATGATATATTGTTCTGTAAGGTAAAAGATATAGCCATCTTAAAAAATGATGTATTTTATAATTTTTTTAAAATATTATTTTTAATCAAAAAAGTTTAAGATGTTTTTATATGCATAGATTGTGCATGCAATATACAAACAATTATTTCCGTTTTCAGATAAACTAATGTTATGTAAAAATTATTTTAAGAAAAATTTCTTTTTTCTTAGAAAGTTATATTGTTATAATCGTTAGTGATCAAATTAAAAAGATGAATATCTTTTTGTAAGTTATGTAGATAAAAGAAGATTTCATTAAATTAATCAGAATTTTTTTACATAGAGTTGATGTGAAATTCTATTGTTAATCATTATTAACAGAATAGTAAAGTATATGATGCATCAAAATATGCTATGCCGACATATTGATCTTATAGATCTCGTATTTAATTATTGCCATTACATAAAAAATTAATAAATATTTTTTAAACAAATCTACGATAAAGCTTGTTACATTTATATATAATCAAGTAATTCTTACTTACTTAAATCTCGATCAGTAATTGTTATCACATTGATTGATGAATGTATTTTTATAGAATCTGATAAGTATAGCTAAATTAACCATGTCGTCTTCTATTCGTCTTCTATTATTTTCGCTCTACTCGGAGTAGTAGGTATGAAATGTCTAATTGTTGGCATTAGCGGCGCTAGTGGCATAATTTATGGAATCCGACTATTACAGGTACTTAACATTCTATCGGATATTGAAGTACATTTAGTAATGAGTTTAGCGGCTAAAAAAACATTAACGATAGAAACAAATTTTTCCTTACGTGAAGTTCAGGCTTTAGCAGATATAGTATATGATGTACGAGATATTGCTGCCAGTATTAGTTCCGGTTCATTTCATACTATAGGTATGGTAATTTTACCTTGTTCCATGAAAACTCTTTCTGGAATAGTTAATAGTTACAATGATACTTTACTGATACGTGCGGCTGATGTAGTTCTGAAAGAACGGCGGAAATTGGTACTAGGGGTACGAGAAACGCCATTACATCTAGGTCATTTACGTCTGATGACCGTTGCAGTAGAATTAGGTGCAATTATTATGCCACCCGTACCAGCCTTTTATCATAGACCAATAAAAATTGGCGATATTATAGACCAAACTGTTAATCGTATATTAGATCAATTCCAACTTCAACTACCTCAAGATCTATTTCAGCGTTGGCCAAGTAGTTAAATAAATAATGATCCATACAACACAACTTTTAACTTCATTTGTAAAATACTGTACACACTAAATAAGTAGTTAAAATAGATGAAATATTGATCTATATACACAGCCATCTTTTAACAATAAAATATTTTTATATTATCAAAAGTGTTTTCATTTTTAAAATGTTATCTAAATTCATCTACTTCAGTAGTTAATCTTAAAGATTTAACTAGTTTTTTGTTCTCACCATTTTGTCTTTAAGTACACCATCAAAGATGGCTTCTAGATTATATTGTATCGAATGATCATTAATAAATAATTTTAATTATACAAATGATATAATTCTATATAATAGTAAATTTATCCATTTTATGGACTCATACTGCTCTACTATATAAGTCAGTAAACATTAATATTGTTCTGAGAACGTACTGGTTAATAAAGAATTTAACAATATTATCTTGAGTCTGTACATTACTATATTGTATAATAATTTACTTTGATTATCATCATTCATATCTTTTCTCTTGGATTATCAGAATTTTAAAAAATTATATGAAGAGCAGAGTCCTCCTGTATGCCTGTGGCTGATCAAGCAACATATTACACCAATATCGTATAATATATGAGTTTAGTAAAAATTCTTTTTTGATGAAATTTTATCATATAATTATATTATTATAAGTACAATAATATATACATCATCAATAATAAGTATAAAAATTTTAATAAATAAATTGTTTATATATACAATTTAAAGCTTTCAAGCTTCTTATTATTATCGTCTTTATCATTTAAATAATCACAGTGCAACATTTATTTAAAAATTAAAATTTAATACATTAAAATACAAAAACTTCCACAAGTTGAGAAGTGTATTTCACTAAAATGTAGATATTACAACCACAAACATTTATTTTAAATAAATAGATATCAAAAAAAATTGTGTCAATTTAATTAAACTGCAAATTGGGTAATATTCTCTTAACTGTTTCAAGATATTTTATACGATCTATTCCAGTTAATTCATCTTTAAGTGATAATTGAACAGTCAGTGGATTCACTGCTTTTTGATTTATCCATACCTCAAAATGCAAGTGCGGGCCAGTAGAGCGACCGGTGTTGCCAGATAAAGCAATACGTTCACCACGTTTTACTTTTTGTCCTGGCTGGACTAATAATTTTTTTAAATGCATATATCGAGTTACATATTGACGATTATGACGAATTGTAACATAATTTCCTGCTACATTATCTGTTTTCCTAACTACCACTTCTCCATCACCTACCGCTAATACTGGTGTTCCTATTGGCACAGCAAGATCAATACCACGATGCGGAATAATTCGCTTAGTAATCGGATGAAGTCGATTGAGATTAAATTTAGAAGAAATGCGATATTTTTGCATAATAGGAAATCGCATAAAACTATGAGCCAAACTAAAAGCATCTTGATTATAAAATTTTCCATTATCTGCACGAAAAGCATAATAATTTTTAGAACCAGTATACAATCGAATTCCTAACAGCTGACTTTTCATTTTACTATCATTCCGAATATCACGTAACGCTAAGACAGAAAATTGATCTCCCTTACGTAATTTTCTAAAGTCTATTTGCCGTTGTAATACTGTAATTACTGCATTAATATCACTCATTGTTAATCCAGCAGCACGAGCACTATTAACAAAACTACCGTTTAGTTGACCGTGAAGAATTACTGTATTCTGCCATCTATTAATATTGGAAATGTTTTCTTTAAAACCACGATTAATTCGGTCATAAGTACGAATATCTTGATGGGATAATTTCCAAGTTAAATGTTTAAGGTTACCCGTTGAGGTTAATGTCCAGGAAAGAGATTGTCCAACTTGTAAATGCCGTAATGCTGGATATTGCCAAGATAGTGTCATAATATCCATTATGCTGATACCGTACTGGATTAAAATACTACTTAGGGTATCGCCTATAGAAATGATATGTTCATTCAAGTAAACCTTTCTATTTACATGTTCATTTAATTTATTTTTATTGAAAAGATCATTATTAGGTATTCGGAAAATATGATCCACAGGTATATCATTATTGTTAGGCATGAAGGCTAACAATTTTATATATTCTAACATGCTTGTGCAACTAGCTAATTGAACTACAATCGGAAAATAACTATAAGGTCTCCAGCTAACAATAATTAAAGTAAGCATTGTCAATGACCCTAATATCATTCGATATGACCGTGGCAGATAGCTTAAAGTCAAGAAGAAAGATTGGATGATCTTCTGCACTAATGATTATTTCTCTTCATGTGTTTTTTCTAGGCAACTTACATACTGTTTCGATAATGTTAATAAAAAGCGTATATAACTATCTTTATCTAAAACAATACCCATTCCAAGTGGATCTAATATGCCAACGTGTACAGACGTTCCACGAGCAACAGCATTTATAAAAGCTGGTCTAAATTGTGACTCAGCAAAAATACAAGTTATTTTTTTCTTAATCAATTGTGTTCTTATGTTATGTAATGCTTGAGCACCAGGCTGTATTTCAGGATTAATAGTAAAATAACCTAATGGGGTTAAACCATAATATTTTTCAAAATAACCATATGCATCATGAAATACGTAATATTCTTTACCGCGAATTGGTAGTAGAATTTTATTAAGATCTCGATCATTTTTTAATAAAATATTTTTAAACATTTGCAGATTATTATCTAGCATCTTTTTTTTTCCTGGTAGCAATTTTATTAATCGATTATAGATAATTTCTGCTGTTCGATATGCAATTGTTGGAGATAGCCATATATGCATATTGTACTCACTGTTATGGTAACTGCTATTCATAGAAATATAATTATTAGAATTATAATTATTTTGACAATAATTTTTATATTGTCCATCATTGTATTTTTTGTTTGTCATTAAGAGTGGAACAACAGATGGTACACATGCTAGAGTAATACATTTTTCAGTAGGCAGCGACATAACAAGATGGTCAAGAAATGCTTCTAACTCTGGTCCTACCCAAACTAAAAGATCTGCTTTTTTTATATGCATCATATCTGTTGGTCTCAAAGCATAATTATGTGGTGAAGCACCATCAGGTAAAATGACTTTTACCGGCATAATGCCATCAGCAATAGCAGCCGCAATAAAGCCTAATGGACGTACAGAAGTCACTATTTCAGCTTGTGTGTTAATAGATCCAAATAACCCTCCAAATATACTTATTAAAAAAGCAGAATGACTGCTTCGTAAAATAACATGAAAAATTAATGGAATATTTAATGTAGACATATCAATTTTTATCAGTAATAGTAAAATTTGTTATGTTATAATAACATAGAAATTTGACAATCAAAATCATCATGACTAATCTGCTAACACTCAAACATATCTCTGTTACCTTTGGACAAAAAGCTATCTTGCATGATATCTCGTTTGGGCTAAGATCAGAGCAGACATTAACATTGTTAGGACCGAACGGTGCTGGTAAATCTACATTGATACAGGTTATTCTTGGACTCATTATCCCTGATACCGGTACACTAATTCGACAGCCATCACTACGTATAGGCTATGTACCACAAAAAATTTATTTAGATCCCATGTTGCCATTAACGGTAGAACGTTTTATGCGACTTCGACCGGGTGTGACTAAAAAAGATATTTTTTCTTCACTTAGAGATGTCAAAGCAGAACATTTACAAGATCAACTCATTCAAAAGCTTTCAGGCGGGGAAATGCAACGGGTTATGTTAGCACGAGCTCTTCTCCATAACCCACTACTATTAGTGCTGGACGAACCAACTCAAGGCATCGATATCATCGGGCAAATGGCATTGTATGATTTAATTTACCAACTTCGACGAACATTAGGTTGCAGTATATTTATGGTTTCGCACGATTTGAATTTGGTTATGGCTAAAACTGATAAAGTTATGTGCTTAAATCACCATATTTGTTGTTTAGGTACACCAGAAATAGTTTCAACGCATCCAGATTTCATCGCCATGTTTGGTCAACAGTATCATGATTCAGAACAGTTTTTATGCAATGTATCATCATTATAGTGATTAATTTTTTCTATTTATAGAAAGATATCATGTTACTCCTACATAAAATTAGACAAATCAAATATGATTGAATTATTATTGCCTGGATGGTTTGCTGGTATTTTACTAACATTAGTGACCGGACCTCTTGGCGCTTTTGTAATTTGGCGTAAAATGTCTTATTTCGGCGATACCTTAGCTCATGCTTCACTTTTAGGTGTTGCCTTTGGTTTATTACTAAATATTCATCCATTATACGCAGTAATTGCTGTAATGTTAGTATTATCAATTGGGCTAGTATGGTTAGAACGGTCTCGGAAATTTGCTATTGATACCTTACTTGGCATTATGGCACATAGTTCGTTATCTCTTGGACTAGTGTTAGTTAGTTTAGTAAAAACAGTTCGTGTGGACTTAATGTCCTACCTATTTGGTGATTTATTAGCAATTACTCCTCAAGACGTTATATTAGTAGGCATAGGCGTGATGATAGTACTAGCATTTATAATTTGGAAATGGCACGCTTTATTGTCAGTAACCATTAGTCCCGAATTAGCCCATGTCGACGGTATTCATTTATCCCATATTAAACTACTACTGATGTTACTTATTGCCTTGACTATTGGGCTTGCAATAAAGTTTGTCGGTACATTAATTATCACATCTCTATTGATTATGCCAGCAGCAGCAGCTCGACATGTTACACGTAGCCCTGAACAGATGGCAGTCTGTTCTACTATAGCCGGCGTATTGGTAGTCACAGGAGGATTAGCGTTTTCTGCCACTTATGACACGCCAGCCGGTCCTTCAGTAGTACTATGTGCTTCGGTATTATTTTTTTTTAGTTTGGCATTAAAACTGCGGGAATAAATTAATTTATAAAATGAATTTATTTACAGTGAGCCATTTAGATTTTTTTAATCATTAAAAAATATTATTCAATATTTTCTGGATAATCTCGGCTAAAATACTGATAAGCATAAGCAGTTGCTATACGGCCACGTGGAGTACGTTGTATAAATCCTTGCTGGATTAGAAATGGTTCTAGTACATCTTCAATTGTTTCCTTTGATTCACCGATCGCTGTTGCTAAATTATCTAATCCCACTGGTCCACCGATAAATTTATCAATGATTGTTAGAAGAAGCTTACGATCCATGTGATCCAATCCTTCAGTGTCTATATCTAACATGTTTAATGTTTTTAAAACTATTACATCATTGATGTGATAGGTTCCTTGTACTTCGGCAAAGTCACGAACACGACGTAGAAGGCGATTAGCAATCCGTGGTGTTCCACGAGAGCATCGAGCAATTTGAAGAGCACCTTTCTTAGTAATATTCAAAGATAAAAATATAGCGCTACGATGGATGATATGTTGAAGATCTTTAATATGGTAAAATTCAAGTCGTTGTTTAATACCGAAACGATCACGCAGTGGAGCAGTTAACGATCCTACTCGAGTGGTTGCGCCGACTAGAGTAAAGGGAGGTAGTTTAATTTTAATAGAACGGGCACCTGGTCCTTCTCCTATCATAATATCTAATTGATAATCTTCCATTGCTGGATAAAGCACTTCTTCTACTACTGAGGATAACCGATGAATTTCATCTATAAATAGGATATCATGCGATTCAAGATTAGTTAATATTGCTGCAAGATCACCAGCTTTTTCTAAAACAGGACCTGAAGTATAGCGTAGATTTACTTTCATCTCATTAGCAATGATATATGCTAAAGTTGTTTTTCCTAATCCAGGAGGTCCTGAAATTAATAAATGATCAAGTGCGTCACCACGCATCTTTGCTGCTTGTATGCAAATCTTCATCTGTGCATGCACATGAGGCTGCCCTACGTAATCTTCTAAACTTGTTGGTCGAATAGCGTGATTAACAATTTCTTCTTTATTTATAACTACTCTAGAGACGAGTTTATCGACTTCTATCATATTTTATATCAGAGTGTGGCGCGTAACGCATTTCGAATTAGTAATTCGAAATTAGTACTAACGCTAGTACTTATCACTTTACCTATTAGCCGTTTAGCATCTTGTGGTTTATAACCTAATGATACTAATGCGCTTATTGCTAATGCTTCATTTTCTGAATCAGTTTTTAGATTTCTTTTTAATCCTGCAGATAAGCGAGAGTCTTCTAAGTGTTGTAAGGGATGTGAATCATCAAATGAATCATTGAACTTATCTTTCATTTCTATCATTAGCCTTTTTGCAATTTTTTTTCCAATGCCCGGTAATATTACCAAAGAATCAATTTCTTGATGCTTCACAGCAGTAATAAATTTTTTCACTGACATTTCAGATAAAATTGCTAATGCTAATTTTGGTCCTACGCCATGAACTTTAATAAGTTCGCGAAATAGCATCTGCTCTTGTTTGTGTATAAAGCCAAAGAGTAAATGGACACCTTCACGCGAAATGTAATGCGTTAGAATGACGGCTTCCTGGCCAATTTCTGGAAGAGAACCAAAACATGTTATTGGCATATATACTTCATATCCTACTCCATGGATTTCAAGTAGGACTTTCGGTGGCTGTTTTTCTATAATAGTGCCTCGAAGTCGTATAATCACTTTATTTGCCTTATTTTTGATTATTGTGTTACAGTTATATATATTGATAATAGTTTTTATTCATTTCAGTGAAAATGGATAAATATCAAAAGTAAAAATAATATTTTATTTCCAAAAATAAAAATTAATTGATTGCACCCATATGCACCATATTATGGTGCATGTGACAGTGTGTAATGGTAATAGCTAATGCATCTGCTGCATCTTCTTGCAAATTGATCGGTAATTTCAGCAAGGTACGAACCATGTATTGTACTTGGCATTTTTTAGCAGAACCTGTTCCCGTCACCATCTGTTTAATTTGACAAGCTGCATATTCAAATACTGATAAATCCATATTCATTGCTGCTACAATAGCAGCACCACGTGCTTGACCTAATTTTAATGCGGAATCAGAATTTTTTGCTACAAAAATTTTTTCAATAGCTAAGCAATCTGGATGAAACTGTGTAATTATTTGACTGATGCCAGAATAGATTAATTTTAAACGATTGGGTAGACCATTTACTTTAGTGCATATTATACAACCACTGTCAATATAATTTAGTTTATTTTCTGATTGACGTAGGATACCATAACCGGTAATACGTGAACCAGGATCTATGCCAAGAATAATTGTCATATCAAATATTTTTGATCAAAATGGCGATGAACAAGTTTAATTATCATAAAATTATCGCTATTCAAATTAAAATTTGACCGTTATATCGGTTGGATTACATGTGATTAAAGTTTTCTTATATACCAAGAAAAAACACTAATTTACATATATTGCCATATTTAGTATCAGTAAAAATTACTACTAATGAGCCTTCTTTGCAGTAAGAGTTCCTGATTTTTGGAAGTTATTTTTTTGATTTTTTCTATTATCATTGATTTAAAATATAATATATCTTCAATATGACTAAAGGCTTTCTTAAAAAAGAATAACTACGATGTTATACAGACCGTAATTCTGATATACATCATTAATAATGAGAAATAAAACACGTCTTTTAATTATATAAGAACAATAGTAATATTAGTTGTTAATATATATTTTTAATATATATTAAGGTTCATTGCAATATACAATATTGATCGAAACGATCCATGTTTTTATTTAATTTAGAAGAAAGCAATAAATTTGTGATTAATTTCGCATGACTTATTCAACTACCATGACTTGTTCATTATTTTTCTAAATAATTTTTAAACTCAGATAACACATTCATTGTAATTAATTTTTAATGATTTTAATTCCCTATTAGATTATCAATGATGTTTTCACTGCACTCTTAGCAATATAATATTGACGCTAGACAGAAAAAGTATTAAATAATATTGTTAATTTATGTCATCAATATTTTAATATATATTTTTTATTAAAAAATTGATATCTTTATATTCAATATAGTTGCTTTTAATTACTGTACATATTATGTGATCTAGATATTACCCCATTGTAAAAACGATCTAATGAATTAGATATTAATGTATTTTAATACTATGAAATCAATACTGATTAAGTATCAATGAGTATCATCAATATTCTATGTTAGAAAGATTGTTTACACAAATCGAGATTTAACATTTTTTATTATACTATCTATGATTTTACTTAATCAGCGAAATAAATAATTCAGATATTGTTTTCGGCATTGATAATACTTGGCGCTTGAATCATTAGATCTGTTGCTGCTGTTGTTTTTGGAAACGCAATAATATTGCGAATATTGTTCGTACCAGTTAAAAGCATTACCAAACGATCAAGACCAAATGCTAGCCCTGCATGTGGTGGAGTACCGTATTGCAATGCATCGAGTAAAAAACTGAACTTTTCATGCTGTTCATGCTCATCAATTCCTAATATGTTAAATATAGTTTTTTGCATGCTACTATGGTGAATACGGACTGAGCCACTACCGACTTCATAGCCATTAATTACCATATCATAGGAATTTGCAATTACTGATTCTGGATGACTTGAGAGGATTTGAATATCTTCGATATCTTTTGGTGCAGTAAAAGGATTATGCATTGCAATTAGTTTTCCATGTTCATTTTTTTTGAACATTGGAAAGTCTATTATCCATATTGGTGCCCAATAATCTGTTTTAGTTAAGTGTAGATCAAGCCCTATTTTGAGACGTAAAGCTCCTAGTGCATTATTTACTATAATAGCACAATCTGCACTAAAAAACAAAATATCACCATCATTAGCACCAGTGCGTAATAAAATATTCTCAATTACTTTAGGTTCTAAAACATTAGATATTGGACTCTTTATTCCTTCTATGCCCTTGATACGTTGATTTACTTTTAACCATATTAATTCTTTAATACCATATTGTTTAGTGTAGTCATTATATTCGTCGATTTTTTTACGACTAAGATCAGCCCCGTTGGGTACACGTAACACTGCCACACGTCCTTTACTATCGTTGGCTGGATCAGAAAATTTTTTAAACTCAACATTATGCACCAAATCGGCTACGTCAATTAGTTCCATTGGATTGCGTAAATCTGGTTTGTCAGAGCCGAAACGACGTATTGCTTCAGAATATGTTATTGTTGGAAAAACCCCAAGATTAATATTAAGCATTTCTTTCCAAAGATCATGCACTAGATGCTCCATAATTTTACGTATTTTCGGAGCAGTCATAAATGAAGTTTCTATATCAATTTGAGTAAATTCTGGTTGACGATCGGCACGTAGATCCTCGTCTCGAAAACATTTTACAATTTGGTAATAGCGATCATAGCCTGACATCATAAGCAATTGCTTAAATAATTGAGGGGACTGTGGAAGAGCATAGAATGCGCCTTTATGTATACGGCTAGGCACTAGATAATCGCGCGCACCTTCCGGCATAGCTTTAGTCAACATAGGCGTTTCGATATCAAGAAAACCTTTTTGTTCCATAAATTGACGAACAAAACTAGTGATACGCGCCCGTGTTTTTAGGCGCTGCATCATCACTGGACGACGTAAGTCAAGATATCGGAACTTTAAACGAAGTTCTTCAGAATTATGCTGATTAGAATCAAGCGGTAATGGTTTAGAACGGTTAATAATAGTAAGATCAGTAGCTAATACTTCAATGGAACCAGTAATTATGTTAATATTTATTTGTTTTTTTGGACGGATTTGCACGATACCTGTTAATTGCAAGCAAAATTCATTACGCAGTTCTGTAGCTTTCTTAAAAGAATATGAACTCTTGGGATCAAATAATACCTGTACCAGACCTTCTCGATCGCGCATATCGATAAAAATTAATCCCCCAAAATCACGACGACAGTTAACCCAACCGCATAGTGTAACTTTTTGGCCAACATATGACAAATTTAGGTGTCCGCAATATACAGTTCGCATTAGGATATCCTTAAAATATGTGGCCTATATTGAATATGTCTTTTTTGAATTAATAGGCTTGTATTAAGCTAAAAGTACTTATCGGTGCAGATAAAAATTTAATTTAACATTTGCCATTATAACGTTTGAATAAAACTAGCACTGAATTATTATTGAAAATAAAGATATTTTAAAAATATTTTTTTTGAAAATTTCAAAACTTTATGGAGCTATTTTTTCTATATCATTTAGTTTATTAAAACTGCTTAATAGTGTTCACTATAAGTGGTATATTTGTGATTGTTTAGTTGAAAACTATATTACCAACGAGCTATTATGAAATAGCTTTTATATTACATAGTATGTAGTTGGTTTTGCATTATAAGAGATACTTATCAATTGAATAATATTTTCTCTGAAACGTAAAAACTAGCCCATATTCTTTAATATCAACATGTTAAATAGCACTTACTATTTTAATATAAGAAAGACTATCTATAAATATTAAAGTGATGTAATTCTATTTTTATAGAAATATTGTGTGATATATTACATCATAAGGTAATCATATAAGATATGTTTAATTTTATTAAAACCTTTTTCAGATAATACTAAATATTATATCCTAGTGAATTAGTATAATTTAATTAGTCGATAGTATTCTTCGATTATCTTGACGAAAAGTATTACAGACCTCTAGAAAACCTTATTATACATTAAATAGAAATAGATGACATGATTTTATCAATGTATAAATTATTATCTAAATTTTAGATTTCCACTGTTTATAATGAATATTAAATAAATCTATTATCGCAATGATATACGATATCGACTGATCAAAAAATTAATTTTTATGTTGATAAAACTTTGCTTATTTATATTTTTTACACTTCAAACTTAAGAAATGTCGATTCTGATAATATGTTAAATTCAGTGCTAAACAAAATAAAATTTTGTGCCGAATAGAGCGCGATTTAAAATCGTACTCAGAAGATTATTCTGACGTTATTATTTATTTATAATTATAAAAAACATAGAGTTTTATATGGAGGATATTTATTTTTTTATTAATAAATATGTTTTGTTATATTGAAAGAATTATTTCAATATTGATCAGACAGATCAGCATAATAATGTATTAATAAAATAATAACTTCTATTTTAATTACCTTACTGCCTGTATGAGTTAATTATGTTAGATGATGCCTCTATGATAATATTATGGTAATATTATTAAACGATAATACATAGAGAAAAATAAGTAACGTATGATTAGTAATGAACATACATATAAAAGTTCTTTGTTGAAAATGTTATAAATGTTCGTTTTATCAAATTTATAATTTATATGACAGGCTTTTTATGTCTGTCTATTATATCTTATTTTAAAATCCATCAATATTTATTGAACTACGATACAAATCATGAACGTAGAATAACTGCTAATGTGTGATCTTGTTTCAGTACGATATAACCTTACTGGGTGCTGATAATGTCACGGAGTTCTTAATAACACACAAATAATAAAAACTATATGAGATATAGTTATTATTCTCATGATACTAAAAGTTATTTGAGAAATTTGGCTCCTCTGACTGGATTTGAACCAGTGACATACGGATTAACAGTCCGCCGTTCTACCAACTGAACTACAGAGGAAATCATTAACGGAAACGAACAATACTCTAATAAAGTATTGAGACAATGTCAATAGAATTTTTACGTGCAATACTATCAAAATAAAATATAATAATCTATTGATTAGACTGGGTAATAAAAATTAAAAAGAAAGCAATAATATTCAATTAAACAATAGATAAAGATAATAAAAACCTAATTAATTGCCTAGTATGACATAACTATATTATTTCTGCAATATGACTTACGTTATAATAGAATTTGGATGTAAGTGCAGAAGAGAGTAATACATTTGTCATACACAATGATCATATCTACAGTTTTATAACTGTGTATCAGTGCGTCACTAACGCAACTTTTATAGCTACCAAGCTATAAGCTTTTCATTTATTATTTGTTTGAAGTGAAGTTAAATTATCAACACATTGAACATATTCATAATATATAGTTTTCAAATGAACCAGTCATAATGAAATGATCCATGGATTCAATCACTGATAATTTTTATTATTATCTAAACATTTACACAATCGCAATTGTATTAATTTTCATATTATGACGTTCATTATTATTTCATTTAAAAAACATAGATTCAAATAATTATAAAAGTTTTTAGCATATTTCTTAATTGTATAAATATTTAATGAAATCAATTAAAATTTTGTTCTTCAGAATTTTAAACATGTTAAGACTAAAGTAATTATTTTCTTGGAAAACGCATTTAAAATTCTTAAAATTATATTTTTTCCTATATATAAAATATATAATATAGTTATAAGAATCATTACATTAATATTTTCTATTATGTCTGAACTAATGGCGTAATATTTAACATATTACTTAAATAATGTGTGCAAAGCCATTTGATTAACGTAGTTTTAATGCAATAGCAAGATTTTTTTGATTTTTTCATAAAAATAGAATTACATCATGACATAATGTATCATAGTTTTATTGACAACATAACTTAGTTTCGTCGAAATTAGAACGCACTGTCCTTAAACGGTCAATTCAACTTCTTCTCATGAAACAATCTAATATATTAAAAGTTAAGTTTTTATTACTCATTAATTTTATATTTATATATAACATAATCATGAGAGTAAAGGATTGAAAAATGACTAATTGTCACAATACACTTTTTACTTCAAATTTGCCGCATTGTATTTATAGTGCAGAGTGGCTTCGAACGTGGGAATTACAAGGAGCTAAATTAGCTGGCATATCTTTATATGAATTAATGCAACGCGCCGGTACAGCAGCTTTTAATTGCATTAATTGTGTATATCCATACGCCAATTATTGGCTAATCTTAGTAGGACACGGTAACAATGGTGCAGATGGTTATGTAGTAGCAAAATTAGCCGCAACTGCTGGAAAACAAGTTACTGTATTATCGTGCGGCGTACGAAACTTACTATCTGACGAAGCAATACAAGCACAAACAGCATGGCTAGCTATAGGAGGAAAAATACAATCGAAAGATACATTTTGGCCAAAAAAAATAGATATCATTGTTGATGCTTTATTAGGTACGGGACTCAAGTCAGCACCTCGAAATCCTTATGCTTCTTTGATTATTCAAGCTAATAAACATCTTGCGCCAATTTGTGCCTTAGATATTCCATCAGGTCTGCTTGCTGATACAGGTGCAACACCAGGAGAAGTAATTCATGCTGTACATACCATCACTTTTATAGCACTAAAACCAGGATTATTCACCGGACAAGCTCGCAGTGTCACAGGTCAAATCCATTATGATGATTTGGGATTAAATAAATGGCTTAATGATGAAACACCATTTATGACTAGACTTTCTACGGAGTTACTCCCATGGTGGCTACCACCATGTAATCCCTGTATTCATAAAGGCAACAACGGTCGGTTATTAATTATTGGAGGAGACCATGGTCTTTCTGGTGCAATTCGTATGACAGGCGAAGCTGCATTGCGAAGCGGTGTGGGGCTAGTACGTATTTTAACTCGTAAAGAAAATATTTCATCTTTGTTAACAGCTAGGCCAGAGATAATGGTATCTCCGTTAAATCATGAATCTTTGCAACATGCATTGCAATGGGCAGATGTCGTTGTAATCGGACCGGGACTAGGAAAGAAGACTTGGGGAACCAATGCATTAAATATAGTCAAAACATTTGATAAACCCATGTTATGGGATGCAGATGCGCTTAATTTATTAGCACTAAATCCAAATCAACGTCATAATCGAATTATGACTCCTCATTCTGCTGAAGCTGCCCGTTTATTACATATTGATGTCAGTGATATTGAAAGTAATCGTATTCTTGCTGTAAAAAAATTAGCAAATATTTATGGTGGTGTAGTAGTACTCAAGGGCGCTGGAACGTTGATTTCATCCTATGGTAGTGACGGTGTTACCAGTGTTGTAGATGTAGGCAATGCCGGTATGGCATCAGGAGGAATGGGAGATGTATTATCTGGAATAATAGGCAGTTTTCTTGCACAAAAGTTATCGATGTATAATGCAGCATGTGCTGGTTGTGTGGTACATGGTGCGGCTGCTGACTATTTAGCAATAAAAAAAGGAAAACGAGGCATGTTAGCAACAGATTTATTTCCAATATTGTCTCAATTTGTTAATCCTGAATTACATAGAAAGTAAAATGGAAAAACATATTATATCTTTATCAAATAAACAAGCAACGAGTACATTAGGTTCAGTATTAGCTACTACTTGTCAACAGTCTTGTGTTATTTATTTATACGGTGATCTTGGCGTTGGAAAAACCACTTTTTGCCGTGGATTTTTATATACTTTGGGATATATAGGTCATGTAAAAAGCCCGACTTACACCTTAATTGAATCCTATATATTATTAAATTGGACTGTTTATCATTTTGATTTATACCGTTTAGTCGATGCAATTGAACTAGAGCTGATAGGTATTCGTGATTATTTTAATAAAACGTCTCTATGTTTAATTGAATGGCCACAACACGGAATAGGCCTCTTGCCTACAGCGGATATTTCCTTAACTTTTCATTATCAAACTAATGGTCGAATAGCTGAAATAGAAGCATTTACTACTACTGGTGTAAATCTCTTAGCCCGATTATCATTATAGAAGGTAATCAATTTATAATGATAAACTTTAAAATGATGTTGATACCAGTTATATGCTTGTTTGCAAGTCAAGCAATATCAGAGATAATTAGCGATATTAATATTATTAACAATAGTCATCGATCTAAAATAGTTATTGGATTTAATAATAAGCCTGTATATGCTTTTTTATTATTACATAATCCAGAACGTATAGTAATCGATATTGCCCAAAAAGGCTTAGTGGTACCAAGATTACCGATCGTTTTTAGTGGAAATAATTTAATTAAACGTATTCGAGTTGGTATGCCAGAAGATAAACGGAGTTTACGACTAATATTTGAATTAAATAGTCGATCTTATGTACAGGCTATAACACGTTACTTTAACGGACGTTACAACATTATATTAACGGTGCATAATAGTCAATTATCTAATCTTTCTAAGAATAGAATCGTATTAGCACCGATTACATTTCCATCATCGAAACTAGTTAATACCAATAAATCAAGACAAGTAAAAAATAGACCAGTAAAAAACCTGGTTTCAACATCCGTACCAATACCATGTAAGAAGAAGTTACCAATTCTTACCAAACCAATTGTAGTCGCTATTGATGCAGGTCATGGCGGTCAAGATCTAGGAGCCATTGGTCCTAATGGCTTATATGAAAAAAATGTGACTATTGCTATAGCCAATAAACTAAAAATATTATTGGATTCTGATCCTATGTTCAAACCTGTATTGACTCGAGATGGTGATTATTTCATTTCTGTCATAGGTCGTTCTAACGTGGCAAGAAAAAAAGGTGCTAACGTATTGCTTTCAATTCATGCTGATGCCTCATCAAATCGACATAATGCTAGCGGTGCATCACTATGGATATTATCTAACCAACGTGCTAATAGTGAAATGCTGACTTGGTTAGAGCAACATGATAAGCAATCTGAATTGTTAGGTGGTATCGGTGATTTGCTTGCTAAAAACCAAACCGATCCCTATTTTAGTCGAGCTGTCTTAGACTTACAATTTAGATACTCTCAACGAGTCAGTTATGATATTGCAGTAAAAATACTGAATCAACTTCGTCAAGTTAGTACGTTACATAAGATTCATCCAGAACATGCAAGTTTTGGTGTTTTACGTTCTCCAGATATTCCATCATTATTAGTAGAAACAGGTTTTATTAGTAATATTTATGAAGAGCGATTACTGGGTAGTAGTGCATATCAGCAAAAAATTGCTAATGCTTTACATTTAGGCTTACGTTCTTATTTCGTATTGTGTCCAATACAGGTCATTAAGGCCAAAGTTTAATAAACAATCTATGAAATGAAATTTCATTCATGAATAAAATTCAGTAGAAGACATTAAGATAAATGATACATAGGACATTAGTCGTTTTAGATTAAATGTTTGTAAGTTAAGTTATTTATTATCTATCTCATGTCATAATACAACATGATGAAATTTCTTATTAACAGACATTATAGTCTCAGCATGAACAAATGCATTATCTGAATATATTAAGATATATAATGTCATATAATAGATGAGTTTACAATTGCCATTTAATAAATTGAAAAATATGGAGTTTTTATTTTTACATTTATATTTTGTATTGCATAATTATTAAAGTAATAATATAGGTTAACATGCTAGTTCCTGTGAAATGTACATTTCATATTTATATTAGTCAGTATATTGAAAATACTGCTGTAATAGAATATTAATAGGTTTTTATAAACAGCATCTATTTCATATCAAAGGATTTAAAATGCATGACCATTCAGGTACTACCATTACATGTCATTAACCAAATCGCTGCTGGCGAAGTGGTTGCCAGTCCAGCGTCGGTGATAAAAGAACTAATCGAAAACAGCCTGGATGCTAAATCAACCCATATTGATATCAACGTCGAGAACAGCGGTTCTAAACTTATTCGTATTCGAGATAATGGTCAAGGAATTGCAAAAAATGAGTTAGTGCTAGCGTTATCGAATCATGCTACCAGTAAGATTTCTAATCTAGATGATCTTGATTATATCACTAGTATGGGGTTTAGAGGTGAAGCATTAGCTAGTATTAATTCAGTTTCACGTTTAACTTTAACTTCACGTACTGTTACACAAAACATAGGATGGCAAATATATATTACAGGCCATGATTTAATGATAACATTAAAACCAGTTTCGCATCCAGTAGGAACCACAGTAGAAGTGCAAGATTTATTTTATAATACTCCTGCACGACGTAAATTTATGCGTACTGAAAAAACAGAATTTATTTATATTGATGAAATAATCCGTTGTATTGCATTAGCTCATTTCCATGTAACTTTTATTGTGCGTCATAATCGAAAAATTGTGAGACAATACAAGGCAATAACTCAACATAGCCAATATCTAAGTAGGCTAACTAAATTGTGTAGCACAGCGTTTATCAAACAAGCCGTTAGCATTTCCTGGCAGCAGGATGATCTTAATATCAGAGGTTGGATAGCATATCCTACGAATAATTACTTATCTAAGATACAATATATTTATGTAAATCATCGTATAGTATTAAAAAATAAATTAGTTTATCATGCTATTCGGCAGGCCTGCCAAGAAAAAATACAAGGTATACAAAACAAGCCAGCCTTTATCTTATTTCTCCATATAAATCCTAAACAACTAGACATAAATATACATCCTGCTAAAAACGAAGTACGATTCCATCAGGAACGTATAGTACATGATTTTATTTATCAAGCAGTGCAAACTGTTCTTAGTAAAGTTAACATTCAAAATTTACTGGATAGTGAAGAAGATCATGTGATAAAAAATAGGACGATATCTAGATCTAGATGTAACTATCGTCCTCTTGAATATATTAACTCTGGCTCAACATCTCGGAGAGATGTTGGTATCTCCTTATGTCATACTAGTTTATTTAAATCTCAAAAAAATCCAATGGAACAGAATAAAATAGAACATAAGAATATTGATTCTTATCGATATATTATATTAAGAACAATTCAAGGTATATTGCATCCATTTTCTGATAAAAAAAAACAATATCATTGTTCTTGCACGAACTTTCAGGTTATATACAAGGATATTTTTTTGCCTTTAATGAAAGTTCAAAAATTATCAAAGGAGGTAAAATTAGTACAAAATAATGTTTTTACACAGTATAAATTAGTCAAATATTATAATCAATTGCCTGCTATTAATCAATTAATTAAGCTCTCTCATAAAAATTTTAATAGGAATACTCTGAGACAAATAAAATTTGTCAAGCCATTATCTGCCATTACTCTACGCAATTTTGTCCATGTGCTAATGTTAGTAAAACCTTGCTATGCATTATTAGAAGCAGATAATGCCTTAAATTTACTTTCGCTACCGGCTGCAGAACGTTATTTATTTGAACGTCAATGGACCACTAAGAACAATGTTCCTTACACACATTCGTTGAACATTCCGTTATGTATGACTTTATGTGAAAAGAAAATCCAAGTATTGAATCAATATCAGACATTTTTTCAGAAAATGGGTATTATTTTGTGTAGGTCTGTCCATCAGGTAACATTGAATGCAGTACCTTTTTTAATTCCTCAAGAAAATTTAAAAAATTTTATTCAAGAATTATTCAATTATTTGCATAATAAAAAATTGATGACAGAGTATCAAATAGCATCTTGGATTGCTTATTGGCGTCAGAATAAACCAATTTCATGGAACTATTCTATTATGATGCAATTAGTTTCTAAATTAGATCAACTTTATCCACAATGGAAAAACAATCCTCCCGATGGACTTGTAGTAACATTAAATTTAAAAGCTGCTATTAAAGCATTGAGCTATGACTAATATGATATTACAGCGTCAACCCAAAGTTATCTTTTTAATGGGACCTACAGCTACTGGAAAAACTTCTTTTGCAATAGCGCTACATCAACTTCTACCGGTAGAAATTATAAGCGTTGATTCTGCTTTGATCTATCGTGGTATGGATATTGGTACAGCTAAGCCTAGTATTAATGAGTTACTTCAAGCACCTCATCATCTTATAGATATCTGCGATCCAATAGAGCCGTATTCAGCAATGAATTTTCGATATGATGCACTTAAAGCAATAAAAATGATCATTCAAGCTAACCGTATACCACTACTAGTCGGTGGGACTATGTTCTATTTTAAAATATTACTCAATGGATTAGCTGTATTACCTCCAGCAAATTCTAAGATACGCGAAGATATTAGAAATGAAGCAAAAATCATAGGTTGGGCAGCATTGTACCAGAGATTACAACAAATTGATCTAATTTCAGCAAATCGTATTCATCCTAATGATGTACAGAGATTAATTCGAGCATTAGAAGTATTTTTGATTACAGGTAAAACTGTAACAGAATTAACGCGAATCTCTAATGCGCCTTTAGAGTATGAAATATACCAATTTGCTATTATGCCATTGAATTATTTATTGTTGCATGAACGAATAAAACAACGTTTTTATCAGATGTTAGCAATAGGTTTCGAAAATGAAGTTTATAGATTATTTACTAGAGGTGATTTGAGTAGTGACATGCCCTCTATGCGATGTATCGGATATCGACAAATGTGGTCATATCTTTCTGGTGAAATTAATTATGAAGACATGATTTCTCGTGGAATTTATGCAACAAAACAACTTGCTAAAAATCAGATGACATGGTTGCATACGTGGCGCAATCTTCATTGGCTTGATAATGAAAAATTTTCTGTAGCTATTAATAAAGTATTACAGGTTGTTAGTACATAAGTTAAATGATCGTGTACAATTGATAGCACTGAACATATTTGTATGATGATCATTTCATTTAAAACACACAGTGTGTATTGCACACAACAACATAATGAAAATAAGGAAGAGATAGAATGGCCAAAGGACAATCTTTACAAGATCCGTTTTTAAATACTCTACGTCGAGAACACATTCCTGTGTCTATTTATTTAGTGAATGGTATCAAACTGCAGGGCCAAATTGAATCTTTCGATCAATTTGTTATTTTGTTAAAAAATACAATCAACCAGATGGTGTATAAGCACGCTATTTCTACTGTCGTTCCATCTCGTCCTATATCACACTATAATAATCATACGAGTGGTATTTCAAGCAATTATCATCACGGGACTATACCTGTATCGCAGCAGGTTAAACGAGAAAACGATGAAGAAAAGTAACCACATATCTTGTTGATATCTATTTTAAAATGTTAAAATATTCAAAATACATTAATATAAGAGTGCCTTAAGAAATATAAGTGAGTCTCATTAATTGTAAGAGGATTTACATTTGTTTGATCGTCATCATATCGGAAACCGTGCTATATTGGTTCATATATTTTTTTCAAAAAATAAAGAGATGGAAGATTTGCAGGAATTTCAATCTCTAGTGTCTGCTGCTGGTGTAATTTCTTTACATATTATTATAGGAAACCGACAAACACCTAATCCTAAATATTTTATTGGCAATGGAAAAGCACAAGAGATTGCAGAAGCAGTGAAAAGTTATCAAGCGTCTCTAATCTTATTTAATCATAACTTATCGCCTGCACAAGAACGCAATCTTGAACGACTGTGCCAATCTCGTGTAATTGACCGTATTGGCTTGATTCTTGACATTTTTTCTCAACGTGCTCGTACTCATGAAGGTCAATTACAAGTTGAGTTAGCCCAATTACGTCATTCTTCTACTCGATTAGTCAAAGGTTGGACACATCTTGAACGACAGAGAGGTGGTATTGGATTACGAGGAGTCGGAGAAACACAGCTTGAAAGTGACCGTCGCTTATTGCGCAATAGAATGAATAACGTACTTTCTCGTTTAAAAAAAATCGTAACACGCAGAGAGCAGAGTCGACGTAGTCGAAAAGATATACCTACTATTGCACTAGTAGGATATACCAATACAGGTAAGTCAACTTTATTTAATCATCTGACACAGGCTAGTGTCTATACAGCTGACAAGATGTTTGCTACATTGGACCCGATGTTCCGACGTATTAATCTTAGAGATGTAGGAAATACGATTATGGTAGATACAGTAGGTTTCATTCGCCATTTACCTTATAATCTTATAGCAGCATTCAAAGCAACACTACAAGAAACCACACAAGCTAACTTACTATTACACATAGTTGATGCTACTGATCAGTATTTTGAAAATAATATTAATGCAGTGAATCAGATATTAACTGAAATACAAGCTGATAATATCCCAAGATTATTAATCATGAACAAAATTGATAAACATAATCAGTTATCTCCACGTATTGATCGTGATGAACAGAATCGTCCAGTTAAAATTTGGATTTCTGCCATAAAAGGAGAAGGGATATCACTTTTAATACAGGCTGTTACCGAATGTTTATCAAAAAATATTGTACGTTATGAACTTCATCTACCGCCTCAATCTGGTCGGCTGCGCAGTTATTTTTATCAGATTAAAGCAATAGAAAATGAATGGGTTGAACAAGATGGCAGTATTAGAATATTCGTTAAATTACCTGTTTCTTATTGGAATAGTCTGTGTAAAAAAGAAAAAAATTTAAGAACTTACCTCATTTAAGGATTGTAAGAAAGTTAAAATTTGTTGAAATAAAATACTTTTAAATACTCATGGAGCTAAAACATGGCGTGGAATCAACCCGGTAATAATGGAAATAAACTTGATCCGTGGAAAAGCAGCGATAATAATCGCAGTAATTCCAATGGAAATCATAATGGAAAAGATACAAAAAGCTTGTTTGATCTTAATAAGATTGTATACAGTATAAATAATAAATTAGGTAAGTTTAATAACAAATTTAATTATAGTGCATCGGGAAAAAATAATAGTTATATTAGTGTAATAATTGCAATAGTAGCAACAGCAGTAGTTACTTGGGCAAGTAATGGTTTTTATACCATTAAAGAAGCGGAGCGTGGTGTTGTTCTTCGTTTTGGTAAATTTGATCATCTTGTACATCCTGGTTTAAATTGGAGACCAGTATTTATCGATACAGTTACGGCAGTGAATGTAGAATCTGTACGGGAATTAGCGGCATCTGGTATAATGTTGACTGCTGATGAAAATGTAGTACGTGTTGAAATGAACGTACAATACCGTGTTACTAATCCTGAACGCTACTTATTTAGTGTCATTAATGCTGACGATAGTTTACGTCAAGCTACAGACAGTGCATTACGCGGTGTGATTGGTAAATATAGCATGGACCGAATATTAACTGAAGGTCGCACTGTAGTACGCAGCGATACTCAACATGTTCTGGAAGATACTATCCATCCATACAACATGGGAATTACTTTGCTGGACGTTAACTTTCAAGCGGCACGACCTCCGGAAGAAGTGAAAGCTGCATTCGATGATGCTATTGCTGCACGGGAAAATGAACAGCAGTACATTCGCGAAGCTGAAGCTTATGCTAATGAAGTACAACCTCGTGCTAACGGTCAAGCACAACGTATTTTAGAAGAAGGGCGCGCGTATAAAGCACGTACTGTTTTAAAAGCACAAGGAGAAGTGCAGCGTTTTGCTAAAGTTCTGCCAGAATATAAAGCTGCACCAGAAATAACTCGAGAACGTCTATATATCGATGCTATGGAGCATGTATTTAAAAATACACGTAAAATTCTAGTTAATGAAAAAGGTAATCACAATTTAATGATTTTACCATTGCATCAAATGTGGCATAATTCACAAACTAATCAAACTAAACACGATCAAAATAACGATACAATTAATTTAATTCGTCCACCTGCTGTGCAAAAAAACACTGTCACTAATACCATTCATCCGCCTACATCTGCTAATAATGATCATGCCATAGGAACAATAACAGATCCTAGATATATCACACGGCGTAATGACATTGCTCGTCAAAGGAGAGAATAACTAATGCGAAAATCTTTAATGCTTATCATAGTAACAGTACTAATGATTCTTTATGTATCTTTATTTGTAGTACAAGAAGGTCATCGTGGTATTGTCTTACGATTTGGAAAAGTTTTACGCGATAATAATAATAATCCATTGATCTATAATCCAGGATTACATATAAAAATACCGTTTATAGAAACAGTTAAAAATCTTGATGCGCGTATTCAAACGATGGAAAATCAAGCGGATCGGTTTGTAACTATGGAAAAAAAAGATCTTATCGTTGACTCATATATTAAATGGATTATTAGTGACTTTAGTCGTTACTATTTAGCGACAGGTGGTGGCGATGTTTCTCAAGCAGAAGTTTTACTAAAACGAAAATTTTCTGATCGGTTGCGTTCTGAACTTGGTCGATTAGATGTCAAAGGTATTGTCACTGATTCTCGTAATCAGCTTATGACTGATGTACGTCATGCTTTAAATTACGGTACTTCTGGTGATAATGAAGAATATCAAGTAATACAAACCAACAATACTATTTCTCCAGCTATTACACACATTGAACATGATACAAATACTATACAGCCAGTAGTAAATCCTAATAGTATGGCAACGTTAGGAATAAAAGTGGTAGATGTACGCATCAAGCAAATTAATCTTCCAACAGAAGTATCAGATGCCATTTATCAACGTATGCGCGCAGAGCGCGAAGCTGTTGCTCGTCGTCATCGTTCTCAAGGTCAAGAAGAGGCAGAAAAACTGCGTGCTTCGTCAGACTATAAAGCTACTCGTACATTAGCAGAAGCTGAACGTCAAGCATTAATTATGCGTGGTGAAGCAGATTCTGAAACTGCCAAGTTATATGCTAATGCATTTAATAAAGATCCAGCATTTTATGCTTTTATTCGAAGTCTTCGTGCTTACGAAAATAGTTTTAATAATAACAATGATATGATGATATTAGATCCAGAAAGTAATTTCTTTCGTTTTATGAAACTTCCAGAAAATACTGTGGGTAATCGTTAACCATAATAATTATATTATTCGTTGATTCAATAATTAAGCATATTATTTATACTCTTGATTTATTAAATAGAACGTCCGATAATTCATATTGTAATAGTGATACCATAACTTTGCTTGTATCTTGAAGAAGATCAATACTAAAATGGATAGCATGATGTAAAAAATGGTTGCATTTTATTAATTTAATTATCAGTCAGATTAGTGGCTATCAATAATGTCAATAGATATCATGTGATATAATGAAATGAAATTTGTTTAAATACGAAAACTATGCAACCGAGACAACACTCTCTAACTAAACATTAAACATTTAAAATTTAAATGTAATAAAACTTTTTTTAATAAACTAATTAAGTTTACAAGATGAGAAAAAACATCGTCATACTCGGTACCCAATGGGGTGATGAAGGAAAAGGTAAAGTTGTTGATTTATTAACTGAAGGTGCTAAGTATGCTATTCGCTATCAAGGTGGACATAATGCGGGTCATACGCTAGTCATCGATGGTGAAAAAACCGTTTTACATTTAATACCCTCTTCTATTTTACGTCAAGATGTTATTAGCATCATTGCTAATGGCGTAGTGCTATCACCAAAAGCGCTAATGGAAGATATCAGTAAACTGGAAGCACGTGGTATTTCAGTACGTGAGCGTATGTTTATTTCTGAATCATGCCCACTCATACTTGATTATCATGTGACCATGGATTTAGCACGCGAACAAGAACGTTTTAATAGAGCCATTGGTACAACTGGTTGTGGGATTGGACCAGCATATGAAGATAAAGTAGCCAGACGTGCACTACGTGTTAAAGATCTTTTAAATAAAAATCTTTTTATCGCTAAATTAAAAGAGGTTATAAATTATTATAACTTTCAATTTATACATTATTATAAGGTAAAAGCGATAGATTATCAAAAATTATTAGATAATATTTTACCAATTGCTGATATACTTAAAAATATGGCTGTTAATGTGTCTGATTTGTTAAATAATGCTCATGAACGTGGCGATCGAATGATCTTTGAAGGTGCACAAGGCACATTGCTTGACATTGATCACGGCACTTATCCCTACGTAACTTCGTCCAACACTACGATTGGTGCTGTTTCTACTGGTTCTGGTTTTAGTATACGTTATGTAGATTATATATTAGGTATTGTTAAAGCTTATTCTAGTCGTGTCGGTGCCGGTCCTTTTCTAACCGAATTACATAATGATATAGGTACTTTTTTATGCAAAAAAGGAAACGAATTTGGTTCAACTACTGGCCGTCGTCGTCGTATTGGTTGGCTTGACTTGGTAGCAATACGTTATGCTGTACAAATTAATTCTATTTCCGGATTATGCTTAACTAAAATTGACGTATTTGATGGTTTACAGGAAATAAAACTGTGTACTTCCTATCTTCTTCCTGGAAATTATACCATTAAAACTTTTTCGAATATAATGGATCACTGGAAAGATATTGAACCTATTTATGAAATATTACCAGGTTGGAAAGAAAGTACTCGTGGCATAAAGGAATTTAATCAACTTCCTAAATCGGCACGTTTCTTCATCAAACGTATCGAAGAAGTAGTGGGCATTTCAATTGATATTATCTCCACCGGTCCTGATCGCAATGAAACCATAATTGTACGAAATCCATTTGATACTTAGTAATGTTTCAAGGAACGAAAAAACAACATGAGCAGATGTTAATTTTTTTAATTTTATTTCATAAAGTAATCTAAATCAATACCTCAAATAATTTTATTAACTAACTTCATTTATCAATAGGTTATTATAGGCCCGTTAGAATGTCGAAAAATTATCTTTAAGTTTTTATTCACGTAAATGGGTAATTTAATGATTATGATTATAAAAATTTAGTTAGATATTGCAAAAAATTGCAGATTGTAAGAAGAGATTCAAATTTTTATAATTATCTAAATTAGCTGTTGTCTACCATAGGTACTAATAATTATTGAAGATGGCATCCATCTATGTTTATAAAACTAATATCATTTATCATTTTCAGTTACCATTTTACAAATTACGATAGGTGTACCTATATTGGAACAGCAGTCTGCTTTGACATTAGGAGGTAACCAATGTCAAAAGATCCTTTTTTAGAAAGAGAGACAAAAAAATATGCGTTCCCAGTTCCTAGTCGTGAATGTATTTTAGCACTTTTGTCCAAAACAGAAAAACCTATAAGCCGAAAAGAATTGGCTAAAGCACTAGACATTAGTGACAATAATAAATTAGAAGGTTTTCACCGCCGTCTTCGTGCCATGGAACGTGATGGACAGTTAGTATTTACCCGGCGACAACGCTACATGTTACCAGAACGCCTCGATTTAGGTCGAGGGATAGTAATCGGTCATCGTGATGGATATGGATTTCTACGTGTTGAAGACAAAAAAGATGACTATTATCTATCCATTGAGCAAATGAAGATGGTAATTCATGGCGATGTAGTTATGGCACATCTACAAAGTGCTGATCGTAAAGGTCGTCGTGAAGCACGTATTATACGAATCTTAGTACCTAAAATTAGTTCAATTGTCGGACGTTTCTTTACTGATTCTGGCAATTTCTTTATTGTACCCGAAGATAATCGGCTTAATTTTAAAATTCTAATTCCACCGGAAGAAACACGTGGAGCAAAAAAAGGATATATAGTAGTTGTAGAGTTAATTAAACGACAAACTCGCGATACTAAGGCCATTGGTAAAGTGATTGAAGTGCTTGGCAATGAAATGAATATTAAAATGGCAGTAGATATCGCATTGCGCACTCATAATGTGCCCTACGTTTGGTCTCAAGAAATTGAACGTGAACTTAATGCATTCAAAGACGAAATACCGGAATCAGCTAAATTAGGACGTGTTGATTTGCGTTCTTTACCGCTAATAACTATCGATGATGAAGATGCTTGCGATTTTGATGATGCTGTATATTGCGAAAAAAAACATGGCGGTGGTTGGAGATTATGGGTAGCAATTGCTGATGTAAGTTATTATGTACGCCCATCTACATTTTTAGATCAAGAAGCCAGTCGGCGTTCTACTTCTGTATATTTTCCTTCTCAAGTCATTCCTATGCTACCTGAAATTCTATCTAATGTTTTATGTTCATTGAATGCTCAGACAGATAGGCTTTGTATGATTTGTGAAATGAATGTATCAAAACAAGGTCGGCTTTTATCCTATAAATTCTATGAAGCAATGATGCACTCTCACGCTAGATTAACTTATAAAAAAGTATGGCAGATTTTGAAAGGCGATCAAAAACTTCGTGATCAATATGTATTATTAATTAATCCAATTATGCAATTACATAAAATGTATCAATCTCTTGAGCAGGCTAGACTACAACGTGGTGGTCTTTTATTTGAAACTGAAGAGGCAAAGTTTATCTTAAATGAAGATAGTAGTCGTATTGAACGAATCGACTCCACAAAGCGTAATGATGCTCATAAACTGATTGAAGAATGTATGATTTTAGCTAATATTGCTGCTGCGCGTTTTGTTGAAAAAAATAGAGAACCGATATTGTATAGGGTACATGACAGGCCTAGTATTGATTATGTCACATCCCTACGTGCTGTTCTAGGGAAATTAGGACTATCACTGGGTGGGGGACAACAACCAACGCCAAGAGATTATGCTGATATAATTGACGTAATTTCTGATCGTCCAGATTATGAAATGTTACAAACAATGTTACTTCGTTCAATGAAACAAGCAAGTTACGACTCTGAAAACCGTGGACATTTTGGTTTAGCATTACAATCATATGTCCATTTTACTTCGCCTATACGCCGCTATCCAGATCTCGTATTACATCGTACAATTAAATATCTTCTTAATCGTCAAAGCTGTACAATTAAAGGTTATTCTGATTTGACCAGTGGTTGGTACCACTATGAACTCGAAGACATACTAAGGCTTGCTCAGCAATGTTCGACAAATGAACGCCGTGCAGATGAAGTGACACGAAATGTATCGGATTGGTTAAAATGCGATTTTATTCAAGACCATATTGGTACAATATTTAATGGGGTAATTACTAATGTAACTGGATTTGGTTTCTTTGTGCGTCTTAATAAATTATTTATTGATGGTTTAGTGCACATTTCTTCTTTAGATAATGATTACTATAGATATGACAATGCATGTCATCAGTTAGTTGGAGAATATAGTGGTAGATTATACCAGCTTGGAGACATAGTTACAATCCGAGTTGAAGCAGTACATATGGATCAACGTAAAATTGATTTTTCATTAGTGTCTGTTAACTGAATCCACTCTACTTATAGTGGAATTAGAAAGTTTTTCAAGAAAAATTTTTGTAAAAGTAGTTAAGGAATAAATCAATTACATTGTAACAAAAATAATAATTAAATTATTAGTATTAATTTTTCTAAATCTGACTCTATCAAAAGATAGTCAAGTCTTCTAATGGAAGAAAGGAATAATTAGCCATCACAATAAAAGATCTGAATTTTTTCAATGTAGTAAATAAAATGGTAGTGATCTACATTGGATAATTTTTTATTTTGAATAAAAATTAAGATTGAGATTTATCAATATTAAAATAGAATGATATGATGAGTGAAATTGTTTATGGTTTTCATGCGGTAAAAACCCTATTAGAACGTTATCCTCAACGGATACTTGTTTTGTATTTACTTAAAAGTCGTTATGATTATCGTTTAAAAAATCTGATACAACAAGTAAACAACACTAAAATTACTATCCATTTTGCTAGTCGAAAATGGTTAGATAATAAGGTTAGTGGGGCTGTTCACCAAGGCGTTATCGCTAAAATCCAGATGAGTGTGCAATATCAGGAAAAAGATTTGTCAGTATTATTAACTAAACAAGATAAACCATTATTATTGGTACTAGATGGTGTGACTGATCCACATAATCTTGGAGCATGTTTACGCTGTGCTGATGCGGCTGGTGTGAATGCAGTAATTGTGCCTCGAAACCATTCGGCACCTTTGAATGCTACTGCTAAAAAAGTAGCCAGTGGCGCAGCAGAAACTGTACCATTAATTCAAGTTACTAACTTAGTTCGTACATTAAAAGTTCTTAAAGAACATAATATTTGGATTATTGGTACTGTTAGCAAGGCAGATCATTGTCTTTATCAAAGTAAATTAACTGGGCCATTAGCGTTAGTCATGGGTTCAGAAAATAAGGGAATACGTCATTTAACTCGTGTACATTGCCATGATTTTGTTAGTATTCCCATGGCTAATTCAATTCCTTTTCTTAATATTTCAGTTGCAGCTGGAATATGTTTATTCGAAGCGGTTCGGCAAAGGAATTTTTAATAAAAATTAAATTTTTCGTTCTAATATTTACTAGATATCAGAATAAGTAAATACTATTGACTGTCATCAATAATAGCTGGTTTATATCAATTTTTTAAATGTTATCATTTTTTGATTTTTTAAATAAGCTGTAGTATTTTCCAAAACATATAACAATTAAGATATTGTAGTCAATTAGTATTAAGTTAAGTAATGATGAATATTAAATATCATATTGATAATAGTAAATATGATTTATAACAAAATATCAATAAAAGAAAAGTATTCTTTCTTATATTTTAAAAGATATTATCTTAATTATTTCATTAAAATATATAAAATAAAAAGTCATTAAAAAATTCTATATTAACAATATTTTCCTGTCAGGATTCTTGAATTATTATAATCAAATTATTGTATTAATTTAATAGTATTTATTACACTTCATTTTAAAATGGTCTATAATAAACATTATACCAATATAATAGTTAATAACTTTAGAAATAATTTATCGAATCCTTGTATTTTGCTTGTTAGATTAGTAGAATCTGCCCATTGGTTTGCAATTTGTTATTTCATCACGTTCCTTGCTTCAAAACGGGTTTATAATAATATCCTGATGAAGCTAAGTCGTCAGGAGCAATTCTATGCGTCACTACGAAATTGTTTTTATGGTTCATCCCGATCAAAGCGAACAAGTTACTGGTATGATTGAACGTTATACTACACTAATCACTGGTTCAGGGGGCCAAACTCATCGTCTTGAAAATTTGGGACGTCGTCAACTTGCTTATCCTATAAATAAATTACATAAAGCTCACTATGTTTTAATGAATGTTGAAGCAGAACAGAGAATCATGGATGAGTTAGAAATGACTCTGCGTTTCAATGATGTCGTTATACGCAGTATGATTATACGTGTTAAACATGCAGTGATTGAAGCATCTCCAATGGTGAAGATCAAAGATGATCATCGAGAACATCGTGAAAATTATTCATCTGAAGAAAATGGAGCTTTTATTATTAAGAAGGAACTTAAAGAAGTAATAAATAATAACAGTTAACCGTCTGGTGTTGTCTGGCATGTATATAAAACGCCTATCTTTTATAAGGTTAGCCCTCATAGATTCCGCATTATCAGTTTTGACTGAACATCGTTCTGTACAGTATGACACTAATTTCTTACACTAGATATGGTACTATTACTAATAGTCATTATTGGTAAAAAATTAGTTGATCTTATTCATAGTATCATGGTTGTTACACATTATGATGCAGGATTTTTTAGCTATGATAAAAGCTTGAATGACTTTTATAAAGTAATATTATATGCAAAATCAAATTGATTTAACAGATTTTGGAGATTAATCAAATGACACGTTATTTTCGTCGTCGTAAGTTTTGTCGTTTCACTGTAGAAGGAATTGTTGAGATTGATTATAAAGATATTATTACACTTAAAAACTATATTACTGAAAGTGGTAAAATTGTTCCAAGTCGTATCACCGGTACCTGTGCAAAGTACCAACGCCAACTAGCCCGTGCAATAAAACGAGCTCGTTATCTTTCTTTATTACCATATACTGATCGCCATCAGTAATTAATTAGTAAATTTTTATTTTTTCAAAGGAGAAGGTGATGCAAATTATTTTACTTGATAAAATAACTAATCTAGGAGGATTGGGGGAAAAAGTTAATGTAAAACCAGGTTATGCGCGTAATTTTTTAATACCGAAAGGAAAAGCTGTTTTAGCCACTAAAAAAAATATAGAATATTTTGACATACGCCGTACTTCACTAGAGTTAAAACTTAATAAGATTAAAACCGAAGCTGAAGATCGAGCAGAAAAAATCAATGCATTACATAGCATTATAATTTCATCAAAAGCAGGTGATGAAGGTAAATTATTTGGTTCTATTGGTACTCGCGACATCGCTAAAGCTATCATAGCTGCTGGTATTAACGTGGATAGAAGAGAAGTGTATTTGCCCAATGGTGTTCTTCGTACTATTGGTAGTCATGATGTTCATATCAAAGTGCACAGTGAAATTAGAATTAATTTAAATGTAATTATAGTAGAAAAAGTATAACTTAATATATTTAAAATACTTTTTTCTTATGATAAAAAATCATTGGTGAATTGAAAATAATGAGATGTGTAAATCTCATGTTATGATTTCTATAATATTCAGAAATATGAAAAAGTGTTTATAACTAAACGTTATAACATTATATTTTTATTGTTTGTAACGTCATAGTATTTTACTAGATCACTGACAATTATTGTCTATGTATTATAAATATATATACAATATAATTTTTACATTTAGATTTGTCTTCAATATTATGAATATACAGTAGATTCAACCATGGTACATGTTGATGTTATTTGTTTTATTTTTAAAATATTTTAAATATTAAAATATATTTGAATTATCTTTATACATAAAATTACATGTATTTATGTTAAATGAAATTCTTGTTACGGATATTTGAACATCAAAATGTAACTAATGAAAGATCATATCATTACATGATTAGCTTTTTTATTAAAATATTAATTTACTATTTTTTAAAAAATATACTGTTTTAATGGAAATTAAAAAAATATTTGAACATTATAAAAGTTATACCGAACAACATATTCTTTTACTCACTATTTAAAAATAATATATACCTAAGTTTTAGACGCTAAATTAATTTAGCTCGAAAAATTTCATTTTATAAAGTTTTTAAGGAATCATTTAATGTATATTTATGACTTATTTTTGTATATGAAAACAGTTTTCTTTAATATGAGAAGAATTTTCAAAGTATTAGTATTTTAGTTCAATTCGTTATTATGTCAGTTACTTGTGACATGGATATTAACACAGTGATTAGAAAAAACTTTTTTATAAATTTCTTGTTGTCATGCTATTTTAAACTATCCATTTTAAATCATCTTGTAATTATAAGATATTTATCTTTTATTTGAATTTGTGATTCATGAACAATATTGGTCAATCATTCAATCAACATAATATTAAGTTACGGCCACTAGAACGTGAAGATCTACATTTTATCCATCAGCTTAATAACAACGAAATAATGATGCGTTATTGGTTTGAAGAACCCTATGAGGCCTACGTTGAGCTAAAAGATCTTTATCAAAAAAATATTCATAATATGAATGAGCGGCGTTTTATTATTGACAAGAATGGTATTAATATTGGATTAGTCGAATTAATAGATATAGATCATATACATCGTCGCGCTGAATTCACTATTTTAATAGTTCCTGAGCATCAAGGTAAAGGCTATGCTACTATAGCTACTCATTTAGCTCTCAATTTTGGCTTCATGGTATTAAATCTCCATAAGTTATATCTAATTGTTGATGAAGAAAATACTAAAGCTATTCACATTTACACTAAATTAGGCTTCAAGCAAGAAGGTATATTGCTACAGGAATTTTTTGTAAATGGACAATATAGAAATACATTAAGAATGTATTTATTTCAAAATGAGTATCAAAAGAATCGTACAACATCTTTAGATGAACTTTTTTAAAGATAAAGTGCTCAATATAAGTATAAATACATTGAGATTCTTATCATTGTCAGATAACAATTTATGTTATGCTTATAAAATAGTGTATTAAAATATATATCCTTTTTTGATCTTGTAATTACAGCAAGCCTATAGAATGTCAAATACTGAATAATTTTTATTCGATATATGAATAAATAACAAACCAGGTAGTAAAAGGCTTGCTTTATCTAATTTTTTCGTTTTTAATCAACAAAATAAAATCATATGATGCTCATGGAGCATAACTTATTTAAGTTGATTAAAACGCTTAGTTTTGAATAAAGTCTGTAATTAATATAATTACATCTAATGCTATTATGCATTAGGTATTAATTTAATAATATTAATATAACTAATCTTAAACATTATAACTAAAAAATCAAATTTAAATTTAATTCAAAATGGAATATCGTCATCAAAATCTGTTGGCGATGAATGAGAAGAAGCAATTGTAGTATTATTCTGACTTGATTGCGCTTCTGTTACATTATGTTCGTCGCTGCTGAATTTTACATTATTTCCTTGTGAAGCTTGTTGTTGGCTCCAATTATTACCTATACTTTGACGATTACCTAACATTTGCATGCTACCATTTAAAGTGACTATGACTTCAGTAATGTAGCGATCTTGACCGTTTTGATCTTGCCATTTTCGAGTTTGTAAGGTTCCTTCAATGTAAACTTGAGATCCTTTTTTTAAATATTCCTTTGTAACTTCAGCTAATCTTCCAAAAAGCACTACGCGATGCCATTCCGTTTTTTCTTTCGTTTCACCTGTTTGTTTATCTCGCCAACTTTCTGACGTAGCTAATGTAATATTGGCTACTGCATTACCATTTGGCATATATCGAATTTCAGGATCTTGACCTAAATTTCCAATTAAAATAACTTTGTTAATACCTCTATAACTCATGAAAAATACTCCTGATTAAATAAATGTTTAGATTCTAAAATTATGTGACTTTTATTTAAAAATAACCTAATAATAATACATATAATAACTTATTACTTCACTGAAGCAGTGTGTGTAATATATCGATTACATGATATAAGTGAAGGTAGCAGATTATATCAGTGATATATGCCATTCTTTCTTGAATAAGAGATGTAAGTTATAGTTAAACTCAAAAATAAGTTTTTATGCATTATTTTAAAAATAAAAAAGTAAAATTTCTTAAAATTAATGTAAATAAGATCATTATAGATAATGCGAGTAAGATATTTAATCTTTTTAAAATATTTATAAATTAAATTTGATAAAGAACACCTAATCGAAAAATGATGTTTAATCATTCACTATTAAAAATAATTACGATTTTAAATTTATATGAAACTTTTAAACAACTATTTTAGTTATGATACATTTTACTAAAAACATAGAGGCTGACATGATTTTTAAATCTTGCATTACTCTGTGTATCAGGCGACATAGTGCAATATATATCTACATTAAATAAGATGAAATTTATCTTTTTCCAATTTGGATGTATAAACATAAGCTTTTTGATTAAAATTAATGTTATAATTTATCATGAAATACAATAGAGATGTTCTAACTATGTCGTATTATTGATATTTAATGGTTTCTTTAAAAATTATTGTACTTAGATGATACGTAACAACATTATTGAATGTAATATAACTTATTTGCTATTTTAAATACACTAATTGTATCTTTTAAAAAGTTTCTTAATTATATAATATTACTTTGTGGTATGCATTCCAAACTTAATGCAACTAATTTTGTATTCTAATGATTAGAAGAAAAATTCTAGACTGCATTAGTTGACATTTTAATTACTATGACTAGTAATAATAAAATTATATATTGAATATATCTATTAAAAATACTTAATAAATATTGCAAGCATAAAGTGATAATTAAGTTAATAATGTGGTTTTTTATCATTTAATACGACTATCTAACAATAGATCTATTGTATTATTTATAACCTATTCATTTCATTAACTATAATGTATTATTTAATAATCTATACATATTCATTATCGTAACCGTGTAATTCATGTTGAATGATAGATTTTAATATTGTAAAAGGACTCATTATGTATGCATTTTTACATGGTGTATTAAGATATACATTTTTGCTATAGTTGATATCATTTTTCATATTAATTTATTATTATATACTACACATTGTATGTAATGATATGTCTTAAGTATTAAGAATGATTAAAAATTTAAAAAATAAATAAAATATTAAATTATTATTTAATAATATTTTAATAATATTAAATATTATATTGATTGCTATATCACAGTAGTATCAAATCAACAAATATAATTAATTTAAATTTTATTTTTTAAAAATTTACATTATTTATTTATTTTATTAAATATAATTTTTTAAAAATATTTATTCAAATAAATAATAGTTTTTTAATAAATAATTAGTATCTAACTATCTACTATATCTGTCATGATAGAATCATGAGTATTCAAAAATGAATACTTAAATAATTAATATGATTTCCTTTAAGTCTAAAATAATATAATAATATATTTTGATTTAAACTAAAATATTTAACCTTATCGAATAATTATATATATAGACAGAATTAATTTTATATTAATGTTCATTAGTAAAAAATAATCAAGTAATATTATTACTTTAATACCTAAAATATAATGCTATTTCTAAAATATTTCTAATGTCTGATATGTTTAAATAAATGATAATTTAAGAAAAACTAATATATACTGAAACAATAGAAGTTTAAATACTTTAATTTTGAAAAAATTTTTATTTCAAAAATAATTTATGAAAAGAATTATGTATTCCTTATTTTTTTATTAGACGTTAAATAAGATTATATCTTATAATAAATATTTTCTTATTTAAAATCAATAAGATTTACAATATGTATAAAATATACTTTACTTTTAAAATTAAAAAATATTATGTAAAGATATTTTTTTAGAATCATGAATAATATAACGAATATAATAAAATTATATGTTTACTTAAAAATATTATATATCAATTTCATTGAAATTGAATGAAGTTCATTCTTCGAATTGCAATAAAAATTGCAATAATTTCAATAAAGAAATATTACTAAAATTAGTAATAAATAATGTAATTCTCATACAAATCTATATAGAATGTTTATTCTATATAGTTTATTACTATATAATAGTATTATTCAAAGTAATAATTACTTTTTATATAATAAATTTATTTTTTTAAAATAGTATTATTAGTTACTAGGTATAGTAACTGGAATAACATTTAGTATTACTTGTCTTAGTTATCAACTTGTAAAAATAATATTGAAACTAATAAGATATCAATAGATGTAAAAAAATCATATTAATAGATCATCATAGTATGATATTGAATGTAATAAATTAATACTATACTAATTATCATTTTATAATACTAGAAAATATCATCTTTTAATTATACTACTTGATAAAGTTATTTAACTTTATTATCTACAACAATAATTGATACATTACATTATTAAAATTAAATAAAAATTAGAAGCATAAAAATAATTATAGAATGAAGTTATAGGAATTTTTTCCAAAAAATAAGCAGCAATCATTAAAAAATGAAATACTAGAGCAATATAATTAATAGTATCAAAAAACACTATGTTAATACCATGTATTAAATTACACAATTTTATTGTGTAATTTAATAGCCTGTGGTAACTATTTTACACAGTACAAATAAAATAGAAAATGGAGTCACCTTAATTTAAGAAACTTGAATTATAAATTCATATATAAATTATAAAAGCTATTCCCATCACTAAACGTCTCGATTGAGAGATCTCAATTCGACCTTTTTTCATATTAATTCAATATAGTTAAAAACCACACTATTCATATCATAATAGTTATTATCTCATCTTATTACGCTGATACAGCACATCAAATCATACAGATTTTATCTGTAATCCATTATAAAATAATGTGGAATATAAACATGTTATTTGTTTTTGTAAGCAGAAATGCGTGTAAAGCCCGCAGCTAAATCCTTTACTAAATCATCAACATTCTCCAATCCAATATGTAATCTGACCAATGTACCAGTTAAATTAACGCTGCCAGCAGGACGAATTTTTGCCAGTTCCTCTGGTTGAGAGGTTAAAATAAGTGATTCATAACCGCCCCAAGAATAAGCAAGACTAAAATATGTAAAATGGTCTAAATATCTTGCTAACTGGATGTCATTTAATCGCCGCTTTAAAATAAATGAAAATAGACCGCTAGCACCAATAAAATCACGGACAAATAAATTATGGCCTTTAAAATTAGGCAGAGCAGGATGATTAACACTTTCCACTTCAGGACGTTTCTCCAACCATTTTGCAATTTGTAGTCCGTTTTTTCCATGTTGTTTGAGACGAACACTCAGTGTACGTAAACCTCTAATGGCCATATAAGCAGTATCAGCATCTACTACCTGTCCCATCAAATAGGATTGCTCACGTAGTTGATTCCAACAGCGTAAATTGGCTACTGCAATGCCAATCATTGCATCGGAATGGCCGATAAGGTATTTTGTACCTGATTGTAATGAAATATCGACTCCAAAATCGAACGCTTTCAACAAAATTCCGGCAGACCAAGTATTATCCAATATGATAACAATATTTTTATTTTTAATCCGTACGGCTTGTACAATTGCTGGAATATCTTGAATGTCCATGGTCATAGACCCTGGTGATTCCAGCATAATAATACGAGTATTATCCCTAATTAGATTACCGATATCTGCACCAATAAGTGGGTGAAACCAAGTGGTGGTAACATTCATTTTTTGAAGAATATAACGGCAAAATTTTTGAGTCGATTCATAGGCAGAATCGGTCATTAAAATATGGTCTCCAGCTGATAAGAAAGCGAGCATAGCAATGCTAATCGCCGCCATTCCACAAGGATAAAGAGCACAACCAACTCCACCTTCTAATTCTACCATTGCTTGTTGCAATGCAAAATGAGTAAGTGTGCCGCGACGGCCATAAAACAATTCTTGTTTAGCATGGTCGGAATCCAATTCTTTCTTTTTTTGTACGGAATCAAATACCAAAGAAGATGCTCGTTGGATCACTGGGTTGATCGATCCGTGGGTAAATGATTTTTTTCTTCCAGTGCTTACCAACAATGTTTCTATTTTTTTGGATCTCATGGTTTTGTTTTACCTTGTCTGAGATATAAAATATTACATTCAATAATGCAATCTTATGTATCTATCGTTATTAATATTACATTAATGGATGATAATTTTCGGCATATAGTGCTTGAAAAAATTATTATTAATACTAATCACCATGTGATAGTAACAAATATTTGTGTGTTGAATTTTAGGATTTAATTAATTATTGAATAAAATATAAATAATGTTTTGATATAAGTAGTAGATATCTACAATCATTAATCGTATTTATGTAATACAATAAATATTTTTAAGTAAATTGAGAATAAGCCATAGCAAACTTTTTATGTATTAAAGATGTCTATAGCGTATGAATTATATCATGTATACTATAATGAATAGACTAACTTAAAATAAATGAATGATTTTAACTAAATAAAATATGATTTATTACCCTTCTGTTCAAAAAGAAAATAATGAAATTTTAGATAATGTAATAGTCTTCTTGTTAATATATACAAGATATCTTGAGGCATATGATTTTGGTTGTTATATTGAATATCATAGCAGAGCTTGTATTTAAAATGTCTTTCAAAACTATTTCTTTTTAAATATTACATACTGTAATAGATTTTAATTTTTTACATTAAGCATATATGGCTTACATGCATTTATTAAATAAGTAATGACTATGACAAAGTCATATATCTCATTATATAGTATATAAGTGTATATGTTTTAATTTTTAATAGGATTTCTTTGAAGGTTAATAGACATACTAATAAAAAGGTATTGTATACAAAAATTGTATAATAATTTCATTATTCTCAAAGTCTTTAATATAATTTTTTATTTAAATAATTTAAACAAGGAACTATGATTCATAAAGAACTTCTTTTTTTAATTGATTTATTTAAATGATATAGATAATTCTATAACCGTGATTTTATGTTATGGTATCAAACCTATCATCTTTTAATTCTAGCTCAGTGAGCTGAACTATTAGGTTCATCAAGATAATATTTTATATCTTTAATTTTAAAAAACCGGATATTATCAATTATCACTTAATATGAATAATAAAACGAATAAGATGTTCTAAATATTAGATACATAATACCATATTATCTATATAATATTTTTATAATAAAGAAGGTATTATATTGATGTTTATATTTTATGTAATTTTACACTGAAATATTACCAGTAGTAATGGTAACTATTAGTTAAATCAATAAACTAAATTCAGATTAATCTTCTATGTAAGATTGTGGCGGTGAGGAAGGGATTCGAACCCTCGATACACTTTCGTATATACATGCTTTCCAGGCGTGCTCCTTTAGCCACTCGGACACCTCACCTTTATTGTGAAATTGATTGATATATTATGACTAAATATTATTAAAGATCACAATAAAATAAAAATAATGATTTATACTATCCTATTTTCAGATGCATTGACTTCAAATAGATTCTAATACTATTAATGTTCTTCGTGTTGAAGAAAGGAAAAAATTAGAAAAAGTGAATACTATCTGTTATTATACATCATAATGTAAACAATAATCAAGTTATTTGAAATAGTGATAATCAATACATCAAAATATATACTTAAGTTTTATATTTATAGCTAATTATCTACGATAAGATAATCGCATCTTTAGCAAAAAGATTCACGTCTAATAAAACTAACTTATGATCGTAATATAAAGAACTGTACTAAAAATTTATTTGTAATAAAAAATGAATAATTATATATCGTTGAGATTTTTATGAAAAATGTTTCTACAAATGCATTAGATAATGATAGCTAATTTTACAATTTACATAAATAAAAAAGTATTGATATTAGATTATGGATGAATAACAATGGTTTAATTTAAACTTTTTTCATCTGAAAAAAGTTTGTTAAAGTTTAACGTTAAATTATAATATTATGTAATAAAAACAAAGTTGAAATATTATGCTTTGAATGTAATTATCATATTAATAATAATCACCTATAAAATATAATTTTAGACATATATTTTATTAATATATATAGAAATATTATATAGATGATTTAGTCTAATATAAGTTATAAATAATTATTTCATATAACTACATTGATTAATTTTTTTAAAAGACTGCTATGAAATACTTTGAATGAATATGTCATAATATATTATATATGTGTATATAAAGAGAATAAATTTAAAAATTGATAAAAAAACATTAGTAAAAATAAAATAATAGTAAGCCAGATTCTATCTAAAGATATAAATCTAAAATAAATAATACATATTATATATTATAATAACATAATGATTCATTACATATAAATAATAAACCTTTAATTAATTTAATTATAATAGATAAAAAAGTGTTTTAACGTGTAATTATACACATACTTAAAATATTTTTTAAATATATAGTATTACCAATACTAATTGATATGAATCCGATTAATAGATAATTAGTGTTAAACTATATGATCATGTATATAATATAGATTATACTAAGATAGTGAAACGATAGATATAATATTTACAAAATTATTAAAAATAAAATAAATAACAGATTTTACAATCTCAATTTTCGAAAAGGCTAAAACTATATATTTTAAATAACATGATATCATATATAGTGTTACACAAATTAATAATCTCTTAAGAAGAGAATAATGCAGTGTAAGATATGTAATACAAATTTACTTTTAAAGTAGATAAAATAGATTAATGAAAAATGAAACTAAGGTGTTAGTTTATATGTGATACTACACGTTAGATCTTCTATTACTATTACCATAGTTTTTTCTAATTTCATTGTTTTTTAAACAATTATTGTTTTAGGTACGTATTTTTCTAGGTATTTAAGTATACTTTTATGCCATCTAATAGCATTTGAATGGAAAGCATAATCAGTAACAGTCCTATTAGCCGTTCTAATGCGCTCAATCCTTTATTACCTAATAAACGTAATACAACGTTAGACAACATTAAAACGATTACCGATAAGCTCCAAGCAATTATAAGAGCCCATGCCAGCTGATTAATTTGTTGAGGATATTGATGTGCTAATAGCATTAGCGTTCCTAAAATAGACGGTCCAGCGACTAATGGAATAGCTAAAGGCACTAAAAAAGGTTCTTCACTTGAAGATAAGATCTTTTCATAACTATTTGCTTCTTTAGGAGGAAAAAGCATTTTAATTGCGATTAAAAATAAAATAATACCACCTGAAATTGATACAGTTTCCATACGTATATTTAAGAATGATAAAATATGATCACCAATCAACAAAAAAATTAACATAATAAACAATGCGATTAACATTTCTCGTATTATAATGATTTTCCGATATTTTTGTTCTAGATGTTTCAATATTGATATAAAAATGGGTAAATTTCCAATGGAATCCATCAATAAAAAGAATAATATGGTAGTTGATGTTATTTTATTCATTATAACCTCAAAAATTTTTCGCCATCGGTGTATCAATGTGTAAAAATATAAATACTTTTTCTGAAAAGCAATACTCATTTAAAATGATTATATTTGATACTATATACCCCAAGTTTATACAATATAGATTTTATTTCTTGTTGGTGTTGTGAAGAAAGATTATATATCATTTTTTTGATTCTAAATCAGGATGTTAAAAATGAACAATGTAGGTTTTATCGGTTGGCGGGGAATGGTTGGTTCGGTATTGATGCAGCGCATGACCGAAGAACAAGATTTTAATACTATCCACCCCGTATTTTATTCTACTTCTCAGTATGGTAAGAATACATTAATAATTAATACTAACAAACATGTCCAACTACAGAACGCCTTTGATTTAGAATCTTTAAGAGACATGAACATTATTGTTACTTGCCAGGGTAATCATTATACCAATAATATATATCCAAAATTAAGAAACATAGGTTGGAAAGGTTACTGGATTGATTCATCATCATCTTTGCGTATGCTTGATGATGCTATTATCATCCTCGATCCTGTCAATCAAAAAATAATACAGAAAGGACTTGATCAAGGTATCAAAACTTTTATAGGAGGTAACTGTACTGTTAGTTTAATGCTAATGTCATTAGGTGGATTATTTTCCAAAGAATGGGTTGAATGGATTTCATTTTCTACATATCAGGCAGCATCGGGTGGTGGTGCACGTCATATGCGTGAATTATTGATTCAAATGGGTCAATTATACGGTATGGTTTCAGAGGAACTACAGGATTTAACATCTTCAATTTTGGATATTGAACATCGAATTACTCATCTAATGCGTAATGGCGTTTTGATGACGGACACTCTTGGAGTACCACTGGCTGGTAGTATTATTCCTTGGATAGATAAGGAATTAGACAATGGACAGAGTTATGAAGAATGGAAATTTCAAGCAGAAATTAACAAAATTCTTAATACTCATTCCATAATACCAATAGATGGAACATGTGTGCGTATTGGATCTCTACGTTGTCATAGCCAAGCACTTACACTGAAATTAAAAAAAGACATTCCATTATTAGAAATCGAACATGCAATTACGTCGCATAATGATTGGGTTACTATAGTACCTAATCACAGAGAAATATCGACATACGAATTGACACCAGTCGCAGTGACAAATACATTGAACATACCTATCGGCCGATTACGTAAACTTAATATGGGACCTAAGTATCTTTCGGCTTTTACTGTGGGTGATCAACTTCTTTGGGGTGCTGCTGAGCCCTTACGTTGCATGTTACGCTATCTAGTAAATCATTAATTTAATTTTTCAAGACACGTGTCAAATGTTTTTGATTGTCATCACACGATTGTGTCTCATGTTATCCATGTCATATTTTAAATAATCAGAAGAGTAATATTATTATAATATTCATTAATCAACCATTGATAATGAACCAATTAGTTTTCGAGAGTTATAATCTATACATTAATATAGTTTTTTATATTCAAACTTTTAATAGAACATAATTACTACATGGAGTAATTATTTAAAAATTAAATAGAATAAATTGAACTTCTTCAAATTGTTTTTCTATACTAGAATTGCACAATTTTTCTAATTTTTCATAATTTAGTATTGAAATTATATTTTTATTAAATTTAACAAGTTTATCGATTATATAATAAAATTAATTATAACAACAGAAAGTAAGGCTATTGTATATTTTAAAAACTCTAATAGTTAATCAATTTATGCTAAGAATAATCGTGATGATTCAAATAAATATAACCAAATAATTATTTGAATAAATAATACTTTACTATAATTCTTCATAAAGAAGAACATAATATTAAAGAAATGAAAAATTGAAATAATAATATTGAATTTAATTCATTTTCGAGAAATGAATTGGTTATTTCTCTAAAAAGTGGAAAAATAATCTTGTTAGATATGATAGAAATCATGTAATATTTTTCTATGACAATCGAATCCACGATCAAAATCAAAATTTAATAAATTACTAGTTGTGACATTTATATTTCATGTATTTTTGAATAATTGGTTCATTGAATATTAGTTGCTATGACATTATTTCGTACCAAATATTTTATCTCCTGCATCACCTAAACCTGGGATGATATAGCCTTTTTCGTTCAAACCGTTGTCGATAGCAGCAATATAAAGTTCCACATCAGGATGTGCTTTTTCTAAAGCTACTATTCCTTCAGGTGCTGCTACTAATACCAGTACTTTAATAGACGAACAACCAGATTTTTTTAATAAATCAATGGTAACGATCATTGAACCTCCAGTTGCCAACATAGGATCTACTACCAATGCCATACGTTTTTCAATGTGAGAAACTAATTTTTGGAAATAGGATACTGGTGTTAGAGTAATATTATCACGATATACCCCTACAATGCTTATACGAGCACTAGGTAAATTTTCTAATACCCCATCCATCATGCCTAATCCAGCACGTAAGATCGGTATCACCGTAATTTTTTTTCCTTTAATCTGATTAATTTTAACCGGACCACACCAACTTTCTATCGTGACTATTTCTGTTTCTAGATCAGATGTTGCTACATAGGTCAATAGACTACCCACTTCCGAAGATAATTCACGAAAACGCTTCGTACTGATATTATCAGCTCGCATCAATCCTAATTTATGTTGTACTAGTGGATGTTTTACCTCAACGATTTTCATATTGTATTTCTCATAGAGCACCAGACGATCAAAAATCGAGAAACTATTATAACGTTTTTAAATATGATATGCTAATTCTCTGACTAAGAATTACCAAGATTTTATTACTGTATTATAGTACATGGTATACCTAATATTAAATACTATTATTAATATAGCTTTATAATACAATAATGAAGATAAATTCTATTTTTTTTGATTCTGATCATATAAGAAATTATCAGTAGTTAGTAGCAATGAACATTGTAATTTATATCAGTTATATTTATATAATCTGTATTTGAAAATGGAATATCTTTTTTAAAATTATTTTTAGTTAAAAATATAAAATAAATTACACAGTTTAGTTTGCAAACTATATTGTCTATTGTCTGCATTTAGTTTACTAAGGATTTGTTAAGAGTTTATAATTTATTTCGATGTCAAAAAAATATTTAAAGCTATATGATATTGAATACCATTATAAAATAACTGACCATTCTACTAAATGAATCAAAACGAACATTAAATGACACTGATCATATCATTCATTATGTTACAAACTAAGAAATAAGGTTATATATTTTTGGTTTTTATATTTTTATACTGAATGGATAATACTGATATTTAGAAAGGTACTGTTCTATATTAACGATGTTATTTATTATACTCAAAATAGTTTATTAGATAGTAATTAATGTGTAGTATGTATTACGCTAAACCAATCTACAACATCACTGATGTTTATTAAATACAATATATTCTGATCCAGAAGATATCTTTGGATATGTACATCACATTGGAGAATACTCTTAATCCGTTATAAATGAACTATCAAAATATTACAAGTACGCTATGAAAATAGCATACATATCAAGTTTAAGAAAAAATTTCTCCATAAACAAAGCGTGAAAATTAATGTTTAAATTACATTGAGAAATAATATTATTATTTAATCAACATGCAATAAAAGTATTCTTATTAAAACTATTTTATGCTAAACATTACTTCGTAATGAAAGTGTGACTTCATATTTTAATGTTAAATAATGGTAATTCAATGAATAAAGAATTGTCACAATTTTCTAAATTAATATTAGATTGGTATCAATATTACGGTCGAAAAACTTTGCCTTGGCAGCTTGAAAAGACGCCATATACAGTATGGTTATCAGAAATTATGTTACAACAAACACAAGTTATAACTGTCATTCCTTATTTTCAGCGGTTCATAGCTACATTTCCTACTGTGATTCAATTAGCAACAGCTCCATTAAACAAAGTATTATATCTGTGGACAGGACTAGGTTATTACGCCAGAGCACGCAATCTGCATAATGCCGCTAAGATTATTATAAATAAATATCATGGGCAATTTCCTCAAGATTTTTCTTCAGTTTCTGCTTTACCAGGAATTGGACGTTCTACTGCAGGTGCTATATTATCTCTAGCGTTCAATCAACACTATCCTATTCTTGACGGTAATGTAAAACGAGTGTTAGCTCGTTATTATACTATTTCTGGTTGGCCAGGTAAAAAGGAAGTTGAACACATTCTATGGAAGTTAAGCGAACAAAGCATACCAATGCACAATGTTTCGGAATTTAATCAAGCAATGATGGATCTTGGTGCAATGATATGTACAAGATTACATCCAAAATGTGAAAGATGTCCGCTTAGATATAGTTGTAAATCTTATAGTACAAATAGTTGGAATGAATATCCAGGTAAAAGGCTAAAACGTATTTTACAAGAAAAAACCGCTTTGTTTCTTATTTTGCAAAGTAATAATGAGGTATGGTTAGAACAACGCCCAACATTAGGTATATGGGGTGGATTATTTTGTTTTCCACAATTTCCTGATTTGATAACGCTGAAAGCATGGTTACATAAGCATAGTCTTCAAGGTAAAAAAGTTAAAAAACTGTCAATATTTCGCCATAGTTTGAGTCATATTAATTTGAAAATTATGCCCATATTGTTATACATCAGAGAAAAAAAGTACATTCATGAAGAACAAGGATGTTGGTATGATTTAATTCAACCGATAGAAATCGGGCTTGCATTTCCAGCCAAACAATTGTTATTACAGTTGATCAAGTTATAGTAAATAATCTATATTCTACCAAAAAGTAATAATATTAAGAGATATAATGATGAATAGAATTATTTATTGTAAATTTCTAAAACGCAAAGCAAAAGGACAAAGTTTCCAAATTTATCCAGGTAAATTAGGAAAATTAATATATGATACTATATCTCAAGAAGCTTGGATACAATGGCAAAAGAAGCAAACTATTATCATTAATGAAAATAAACTGAGCATGTTAAATTTATCTGATCGTAAAAAACTCAATCAGGAAATGGTTAACTTTTTATTTAAAAATCAGGATATACATATCGATGATATATGCTGATCAAATAACGTCTGTCAAAAAGCTATCTTATCTAAACTATTTTTTTTGATATGGTCCTTTTACATGAAAAAGACGTTATTTTTATTGATCACTGTACTTTTACTGGTTTCTTGTTGTTTAAACAATCAAAAAAATATTAGTAATCAGTTACAAACAAAGGATACTAATAGTTTTAATATATTAGTAGCCCAGCTTGCCCATAATGTTGAAGATTTATGGGGATTAGGTAATGTTCTAATTGTTGGACCAAAAGATTATGTAAAGTATACTGATCGCTATACAATTAGAACTCATATTAATTTTGATGAAGGTATGATTACTATTGAAACTATATCTGATAAAAATCTAACTATTCGTTTACGTCAAGCAATCATTAATACATTATTAATGAATTGTAATCCAGCTACTATCGATTTTTATTCTGATTCAAACGACATTCCTATCAGTAAAAATCCATTTCTTTATGGACAAGTATTAGATGATATGGGTAAACCTATCCGTTGGATATGGAGAGCTTCTCGTTTTGCTGATCATTTACTAAGGACAAAGTTACAAACTTACATTAGTGATTATAAAAAAATTTGGTCAATTACTATTCCGCTAGTTCCTAACCATGTAGATAAGCGTGCCCATCAATACTTAGATCTTGTTCGGAAATATGCGCGACAATATGGTATAGATCAATCGCTAATCTTAACAATTATATATACTGAATCTCGTTTTAATCCTTACGCGATAAGCCGTGCAAACGCATTAGGATTAATGCAAATAGTTCAGCATAGTGCAGGACGAGATGTATTTAAAATGAAGGGTAAATGGGGACATCCAAGCAGAACTTATTTATTTAATCCCGAAAATAATATTGATACAGGCACCGCTTATTTAGCAATTTTACAAAATAAATATTTAGGGGGTATTATTAATTCAATATCACGTCGTTATGCAGTGATAACTGCTTACCATGGAGGTATCGGTAGCGTATTACGAGTGTTTTCGAATGATCGAAATCAAGCAATTCAAATTATTAATAAAATGACACCTGATGACGTCTATAAAGCACTGTATACTAAACATCCTTCATCAGAATCTCGTCGATATTTATACAAAGTAAATAAGTTGCATAAAAAATATTGGCGTTGACTTTGATTAAAGAGAGATCTTCTTCTATTTGATCTTTACTTTTATTAAATTACTTACATTTGAAATATTCAATGAAAGTAAATTATATTGATAAATTTATTGTTTTAAATGTTACTAGATTGAATCTAAGTTTCACAAATAATTTAGAGATAAAAACTTAGATCGATCATAGTGGTTAGTAAATTATGATGAATGATATATTAATATTATAATTTTCCTATATTTTTTTAAAAATTTTAATTTTAAAATATACTAAAAAAGCTATCTGTATTTTCGCTATGAAATAGTTCAGTTCAGACAATGATTTTTATATTTCATGCTGATAATATATTTCTTAAAATATAAAACTATGTCACTAATTTTTATCAAAAAGTGAAGTAGACAAAAATATAATTTTTTATATTAATAATGTATAAAGATTAATAATAGTTAATTTTTATATATTAAATAACGAAATTTATTTTGATTATGTAGGCATGTTTTAATTGAAAATAACCTAGTTCATTAAACTGATACTTAATCAAAATTTTAAATTAAACATCTACTATTAAAAATAGTAATATTGCATTTTCTATTGCATAATCTATTAAACGATGCATAGAAATACGATATGGAGACGATCTGGTAAATTATCATTGAGTGATATCATAATTGAAAATAAGAAAATAATTATTTTAAATAAACAGTGTAATAACGTGCATATTTGTTGTATTTTATATCTATAATTATTATTAATAATCATAAAGATATTCAATTATAAAAAATATATCTAATTTTATTAGATTATATTATATAGTCTATTGCATTTTAATTTTTTTAAACAAGCGATCAAATCGCTATGTAATTTAATTCTTATTAAGGAGCAACAGATATTATATCTGGTGATATATCAATTTTTAGATAAAAAAATACACTATTTTGATAGTAAAGTACAGGTATAAACTTAGATACACTATTATTCAATACTTTAAATTGCACTAATTAAAATGGAATTTTGCTCATATGTAGAATAAATATTAGTGATGATTCATGGTTAATTTGATTAATGATTAATATGTATTAAGTTTTTATTTTTTATATATTTAAAACATAATTTTTAGTAATATTTTGAATTAGATATAATGTATTTTTACATTTAATAATATTTTAATCATTTAAAATTTTTAAATGTTCATCAACGATGAACACTATTTTTACTATTATACACATATTAATAATATTATTGATTATATCCAGACAAAATCAATCAAGTACTAAGTTTCGGGATGAGTTAATATTTATGGTAGAAAATTATATTACAGACCATACTGTACTTCCAAAATTTATATGCGATATATAAATGGAAATAATCAGAGTAATATATTGATTTAATACAATAATCTACTAAAGTAAATTATTGTATTAAAATTATGTTTTATGAGTACTATCTAAAGTTTTTGACCACTCAACAATTACTGTAACGTAAATATATAATATTAGCCATAATCCTAGAATAGAAATAAACATTTTAAAAAAAGAATTATTTAATAAATATAACAATTTTATCTGTAGGTAGATCTAAATTTAAATAATGTAAATTATAAGTATAGTATATCTATTGAAAAATATAGAACTTATATATTACTCATATTAAATAACAGTTAATAATATATATCAAATTCATTGATAACACATATCAAACACGTTTTATTTAAAAGTAAATCTATAACAAATACTATTTGATAAAAATCAAAGAAATATTAAAAATAAAAATGCTATGCTTAATAGCTATTGTATTGAGTAGATTAATTTATAGATTTTATCTAAATTTTAGTATTTTATTAAAGCAATATAGTTTAATATTATTAAAAATAATATTGGTGTATTATTGTTCTGTTTTAATTATTTTGCATGCTTACCATATAAAATTCAGCTAAGTTAATACTTTTTAGTTTTAATCAAAAAAAGTAAAATCAAACAATGTCACGTTTTTTTCATTCACTTCAATGACTGAACCTTGCTGATTCCACGCACCTAAGACTACTCGGAGTCTGTTACCAGGCAAATAATGAATTGCTGGTTGATGTGTGTGTCCATGGATCATGACTGATGTATTGGTATGCATCATTAGAGACATAACTGTCTGTAGATTAACATCAAAATTTTTAGTGGTTTTAATGGAATGTCCATTGATGCTCTTTGCACGTATCATTCCTGTAATCTTTTTACGTATACAAAAAGGTAAGTCCAAAAATAATTTTTGTAGCCACCTTTGGTGTATCTTCCGACGAAAATTTTGATAACTAATATCATTAGTACATAAAGTATCTCCATGTAGAATTATAATTCTATGCCCATTAAATTGTAATATTCGTTGTGATGGTAATAAGATCATACCATAAGCTGCAGCATGATGTTTATCAATTAAAAAATCATGGTTACCGTGAATAAAATAACATGGAATACCGTATTGTCTTAATTCTTTGAGAGCTGAAGAAATAATATTATTCAATGGATTAGGATCATCATCTCCAATCCAAATATCAAATAAATCACCAAGAATATATAATGCGCTAGCATGAATAGCACGAGTGCGTAAAAAATAAAGAAAACCAGCAGTTATACTGTGTTTCTGATGACAGAGATGAACGTCTGAAATAAATAATATTGACATATTCGTAACAATAATGCATAATCTCGGTGAGCTCCTGCACATAATTTACCATGTAGTACACTTTATGTATATACCGTAAATATAAACTGCATTTTGTACTATTACCACTAAGTATGCTCTCAATCATATTATTACATATTCAATATCTATATATTTTTTTTTAAAAATATTTCAAAATTAATACAAGGTTACTTAATGCTTTTATTTCAGTATCATTAATTAAAAAAAATTATTAGTATTTTATAAATTTTTAATTTATTTTTATGTAGGTAAATTTGTTCCCATGATTCTATGCAATAAATTTGACCAATCAAGAAATAATTAAAATATTTTTAGAATATTATTTCTAATAAAATATCTGGTTATATTGTATATATATTTTAGCTCTGCTGACATTAAAAATGTCAATCTGTACCAGAAAAGGAAATTTAGAACTTTTTAAATAGATTCATAATTGATCTAATATTAGATTATTATAATGATATATATATGATATGAAGTGTAAGTTCAATCATGTCGTTATTATTTATTTTTTGTCATAAATTATATAGATAAAGTGAATAAAAGTAGTTTTTTAATTCATATATTTTCATAAAGCACTAGATATCTCTAGTGCGTACTAATATGAGGTTTTACAAACGTAACCAAAAAATTATAGATTTAAGATTATGAAACAATAGTACTTACTTGTCATATTTGCTATGGTATGTCACCAAAAAACGTGCGGAATGACTTAATGTTAAAGATTTTTAATACCCTGACGCGCCAGAAAGAGACATTTAAACCAATCTACGATAATAAAGTCGGGATATATGTATGTGGTGTTACCGTATATGATCTTTGCCATATTGGTCATGGACGTACTTTTGTTGTTTTTGACGTTGTTACACGTTATCTACGATATCTTGGCTATCAAGTCAATTATGTGCGTAATATTACCGATATTGAAGATAAAATAATTTGTCGAGCTGCTGAAATTGGTAAAGTTTTTCATCAATTAACTGAGTGCATGATTGATGAAATGCACTGTGATTTTAATCAACTTAATATTCTAAATCCTGATCACGAACCACGTGTAACAAAATTTATAGGCAGAATTATTGAATTAATTGATCATCTGATCCAGCGTCAGCATGCTTATATAGCTTCAAACGGAGATGTAATGTTTTCTATAAACAGTGACGATAATTATGGCGTATTATCACATCAAAATCTTAAACGACTTCAATTTAGTACTAGTACTAAATTAACTAATGCCAAAATAAATCCAATGGATTTTGTGCTATGGAAATTAGCTAAAAATAAGGAGCCAAGCTGGCCTTCACCATGGGGTAAAGGCCGTCCTGGCTGGCATATAGAATGTTCTTCTATAAATACTCATTATCTTGGCCATCATTTTGACATTCATGGTGGTGGATCAGATTTAATTTTTCCTCATCACGAAAATGAGATAGCACAATCTACTTGTGCATATGACAGTCCGTATGTTAACATCTGGATGCACTCTGGTATGGTAACGGTTGATCATGTAAAGATGTCTAAGTCATTAAATAACTTCTTTACTATACGCGATGTATTATCACATTATGATTCTGAATCAGTAAGATATTTTCTTATATCTAGTCATTACCGAAAGCTATTGCATTATAACGAAAAAAATCTTAGACAATCACGCGCCTCGCTTGAGCGTTTATACATTGCTTTACGCGATACTGATATTTTAGCTGAACCAAGTGATAAAAAAAACTTTTCTATACGATTTATAGCTGCAATGAACGATGACTTTAATACACCGGAAGCTTGTTCTATATTATTTGATATAGCTCATGAAATTAATCGATTAAAGACCGCAAATTCAGTGGAAGTGCATGGTGTTGCATCTACTTTACGACATTTAGCTCATGTTTTAGGATTACTTGAACAAGAACCAAATGCTTTTTTACACAAAGGTATTATAGTCAATAAGGATGATAATCCAAGAATTAGAAAATTAATTAAATTGCGAGATGATGCACGTAAATCTCGTCAGTGGAAAATAGCTGACGAGGCTAGAGATGAGCTGCATTCAATGGGAATCTTATTAGAAGATAGTCTTCACGGCACGAACTGGCGCCGTAATTAATTACGTAACAGTAAATTTATGAATATTATTAATATAATATTATAATATATTAAATATACATGTTAAGAGTTAACTTGTAATGAATGATAAAACATCGATTGTTATGTTAGTATGGACGGTGGTGACACAACAGTGTCATGGTAATTTTCACATGCTTGCAGAGTATTCTGAATGAGCATGGCAATTGTCATAGGACCTATCCCACCAGGTACTGGTGTAATATACGAAGCCCGCTGAATAGCTCCATCATAATCTACATCACCAACAATTTTTCCATTTTCTAAACGATTGATTCCCACGTCAATTACTACTGCACCAGGTTTAATCCACGCACCAGGAATGAATCTTGGTGTTCCGACTGCCACTATTAATAAATCAGCATTTTCTATATGTTGTTTTAAATTCCTAGTCAACCTATTGGTAATAATGACTGTACATCCGACCAAGAGTAATTCAAGACTCATTGGTCGTCCAACAATATTTGATGTTCCAACTACCACAGCATTCAAACTAACGGTATTAATATTATAATATTTCAGCAGCGTCATGATACCGTGCGGAGTGCACGGTCGCAGAAGAGGTGCACGTTGGCACAAACGACCGATGTTATAGGGATGAAAACCATCTATGTCTTTATCTGGTAAAATATGTTCCAGAATAGTAAGATTATCAATGTCCACTGGAAGTGGTAATTGTATTAGTATACCATCAATGTCACTATTGGCATTTAATACACTAATCAGTGTCACTAATTCTGTTGTTGTTACTGTACTAGGAAAAGTATAATACATGGAAATAAAACCAATGTCTTTACAGACTTTTTGTTTATTGGCAACATATATCTTTGAAGAAGAATCATTACCTACAAGTATTACCGCTAGTCCTGGAGCTCGTTTCCCTTTTCTCAAACGTTGTTGAACTTTAAAAGCAATTTTATTCTTAATTTTTTGGGCAACGGCCTTACCGTCCATTATTTTGGCTATCATATAATTCAAAAACCTACCAACATAATACTAAATAAATTAAAAGTGTCACATATCACTAATGGTGCAGCTTATGATTTTATAAAAGGTAATATAATATTATATCATTGTCTATAATTTTAAAAAATCATTTGACTCAAATATGTATACTTTTATACAATGATGTTGGTGTTTGATAACATAAATCTTATGCGCCCTTAGCTCAGATGGAGAGAGCAACGGCCTTCTAAGCCGTAGGGTACTGGTTCGAATCCAGTAGGGCGTGTTATTTTATAAGATGTATATTTATTATTGATAACTCTAATTATATGCTATCTTATGTTCTTTAAAAAAATTTCAGGTGATATCAATCAATTCATTTTCTTTTGCCTTTTATTTTAAAAAGAAAAGGGATTATATATATAATAATATTATATAGCATTTTTAAAATTAAGACATTATCGTAAACAACAATCAAATAACATAATCTTAGTTGAAAGAAAGTAGTAATTTCGCTGTACGTAAGATTACGTTTAATCAAGTCGTTAGTTTTATTTATTTAATGTAATATATTCCCATCATTATGGCACGTTCATTCTGCTTCATCTCTACATTTTGTAAATTATTTCTTATTATTAGAAAAGTAAAAAATAATTTACTTTTATCCGTTGTTGTCTAATGATTGCTACTATTCTATAGTAGAACCGTTAGTTAATAAAATATTTAAAGTTTTACATATTGATGTAAATACGATTTTATTTACTGATTGATATTTCATAAAACCAATGTACCTTCAACGAAGATAAAATAATTAGTTACCATGGAAATTTTTTCGTTTTTGATAACATTAACCCATTGGGAATATCATCAAGTAATATTTACTCGTAAACTATAAGTCGATGCTGGAGAAGAATATCTCTTTCAATAAATAAAGTGTTTTATGATCTATTTTTTAATAAAAAGAAAGCTAGATTCAATATCTTCTAATAAATATTCAATATATTTTATATATGGAACTTTATTATTATCAGGTAGATGTACACATAAAATTGAAATAAGGATATTTTTATATGACAAAGATATAGATATCTAGAATATAGACTGATTGGTAGTAAATTTTTCATTTTAAAAATAAAAATGTTTAAATATGATTAAATAATCGGCTATTGTTAAACCAATATACACTTAATGATTAAAAATCATAATCAGCTATCTGATTATTAATCTTTAATAAAATAGTTTATTCTTAAACGTGACACATGCAATACAATTAATCATGATATCAGTTATCTATTCTGTGTATTTCAAATTTCAACTTATCATGTTTTTGATATGTGGTTAAATTAACAGATTATTGAATTTTTTAAATGTATTTAAAACTAAATCTCTATCTAATATTCTATAATAATGTACAATGATTGATGAGAATATTTTAAAAATAAATAAGAATAGAATATTGAAAAACGTTTCTTTAATGTATTTAATATATTGAGAATATATCGTAGATAATATAAAATAAGTTTATATTTTCTAGTAAAATCTTTCTTGTTTTTAGATATCAAGTAATTATTTGAATATTTCAAATTTGAAATATTCAAATTCATACTTTTCCTTTTGTTAAAAGAGGCTTTGAGCTGAAATTAATTTTTTATTTATAACAAGAAACATTCTTTCTTATTGTAAATTTTAATTATAAACGATTCCAAATAGTTGGAAAAAGATTCATACCGAAGTAATTCAATGCATAGATAATTAAAATTATGAGCATTACCGAAAAGTCAATACCACCTACAGTGGGTAATATGCAACGAATTTTTTGAATTAATGGTTCGCTTAATTGATAAAATATTACATCCATTGGACTTCGTCCTGGACTGGTCCAACTGAGTAAAGAACGGACAATCAATACCCAAAACACTAATTTTCCCGCTGCTTTTAATAAAGCTAATAAACCTATTAAAAAATACATAGGCTCAAAGAGTAGAGATTTCATTTCAATTAACGTTAATAATGGAAATTTAATCATTGCTAGCGTAAGTACTAAAAGTAAAGAAACACTATCTAATGATTCACAATTAGGAATAATGCGTCGAAGAAAAGGTTCGATCATTGTTTGTGTAACTTTAACAATTAATCGAGCAAAAGGATTATAAAAATCGCAACGTGACCACTTCATCCAAATTCGTAACAGCAATATGCTGATATAAAAATCAATTAGCATTTTAACTAAAAACGCCAGTGTTAGCATAAGAGATTAATGTCCTTTACAACGTAAATCGATATTGTATGAGCCGTAATTATTAGGATAACTTTCTATTTTTTAATACTTTGAGTTGATATTATCATGATACATAAAATAAAATATTTAAATATGGATTAGTTAAATTTTATTTAAAAGGTACATGGTAATATACCATGGTATATGAAGTAAAAGTATCAATAAAATTATAAAAAATATAAGGTTAAGTTTTTTAAAGCGATATACACCCAAAAATATAATCCCTAGAAATTTTCTAGTTTAAAACTCTTCAATACTCTATAAATATAAAAGTCAATAATAAAAAATTTTTTATTATTGTTTCATTTATCTCAAATCGAAATAGTATAACCTTTTTTGACTTCCTACCAATTTATCACATGCATTATAATACATGGTTTTATTAATTACTATGTATACATTATTCCAACAACGTATATATTTTATATAAATTTTTTAAAAAACATAAAAACTATGGATAAAAACTGATTATCAGACATATTCCTATATAATATATAGTGGACACTTATACTTCAATGTTGTATATTATAATAATATTAAGTACTGTACTGCATTTTAGTTTTAAAAAATCTGATCTTATCATTGATAAGATCCTGTAAATTTAAAATTTATAATTTATAGTACGTTAATATTATATAGATATATGTTCTTATTTTATTAAATAAAATTTATGCGAATTAATTATAATTGATTTTTAAAGTTCATTCAAAAATAATTTAATGCTATATAGTTAGTACATCTTAATTTTGTTAGATAATGTTTTATCTTAGATGATTGAATGTGTCTTAATAAATTATTTAATTAAGATTCGATATAATATTCAGAGTTTATATTTTTTAAAAAAATAAAAATTTTATATCATTAAGTTATAATTGATCCAGATTACATTTTAATGCAAAACGCACCTTGCTATAACATTATATAGTAATTATCAGATCTGATCTCCTGATAATCAGAAAATTTACTTTTATTAAAAACTGCGGTGATATAAGTATCATTATCATTAGTATAAACATGATTGTTTTAATTAAAATATGTTAATTTTAATACATTTTTTTATTATGTATAACATACGTTCGATGTCAAAAAAATTATATATTTCTATGTGATTTTTCGTTACTTAATATTAAAAATTAAGAGATAATATTCAAGCATGTAACCCTTACAATGCTAAAATTTATTTTTTTAGCCACGTTCGATTTTAACAATAACCATATTACATCATATTTTCTAATATAATATAGTTGAAAATAATGGTGTTTTAGATTGGTGTGACTTTAGCACACAATGTGTACATTAATACATGAATTCTTGACATATTAGATTACTTTTCATTATCCATAGACGTATGTTAATGAATGATGTATAACTTTTTTATATACAGAAAATATCTATAAAATTAGACATACTTTATATATATTTATACTAATTACTAATTATGATAAGTATATACTATCTCCTACAATAGGACGCTAATATATTAAATATATTTTGTAACAGTGATTGCATCATAATGATTATGAAAGGAAAAGAGGACTCAGCATACATAAAAAATTATGTTTTTTTATATTCATAACTATATGAACATTTCGATATAATATACATTATATTTAATATTTTTTAATATAAGTTCATTTTGAATAATTAGTATTATATGCTTATTATTTATTTCAAAAATAAACTACTACTTAATTTATTAGTTAAAAATCAAAAAAAATATTTATATTCTCTATTATTAAATTATTTGAATTTATTATCCTAAAATTGTAATATGTTCACATATAAGATCAAATTACATCACATTTGTTAATGAAAGATATTCAAATTAACTATGTCAAAAAATGGCTTTCTAAAAAGAAAATAACACTCTTTTTAATTATTTCTAATGTTATGCTATAAAAACAGTAATAAAATTTAACTTAATATAAATCGTAGAACACATATTGAAATATGATACTCTAAAAGTCTGTTTTTACACTGTTATAAAGAATGTAAAAATAATTTAATAAGATATTATTGTGTTACAAATTTTGAGTACCTGTATGACGTTCAATTATTATGCAATATTTTCATCTATTCTTATGTTTCTTTGATTCAAATATTTTAATTTAATATATAAAAATAAAATTTAAGATACGTGTCACCAATGGAATTGTGATTTGTTTGATTCCTTAAAGTTAAAAATATACTATAATTTATATATCAGTAAAGTACTCATCCTATCATATTATCAATATAGATAAATATTGATGCTGATTTCGAATATAATAGCTACTAGAATAATATTCTATATAATAATAGAAGTATTTCATTTTAATAAAACTTAGTTTTTAAATACTAACCAATATGATCAATAAATCATAATAATGAATTGTCTTAAATTATATAAATTAATAGAATTAGCAACTATCTTAATTTTATATTTTCATTATAACTAATCTGACTTCAATTTTTATTTTTACAACCAGAAAAAATTTTTGTTTCATAGAAATTTTAGAATAGAAAAAAATCTATTGATAATATTATGATATAACAAGCTAAATTAAAATAATACTAAATGTATTCAATAATACTTTATACTACTTTTACTTTAGTTTGTTAAAAAGTATCAATCTACTCACTTTTTCTGATTATTTATATCTTTTTTTGACCATTATGACTGCAATAAAGTAATTTATCTTAAAATATTAAAAGTAATTTAATATATAAGTTTAGTTAAACGTGAAAATAAAATATTTATATATGTAATAATATTTTAATGTCTATATCGTTCACTGAACTAGTGGATGTTTTCTAAGATATATCATTTTATTTAAAACAACCTCTTAATAAATTATTAATCTTTTTTTGAAGAGAAAAAAATATGCAGTATCATATCATACCAGTCACCGTATTTAAGCAAAATTGTTCATTAATTTGGTGTGATCAAACCAAAGAAGCAGCTCTAATAGACCCCGGTGGAGACGTTTCTCGACTTCGTCAAGAAATTAAAATGTGTGGTGTGATGGTAAATAAAATTTTATTAACTCATGGTCATCTAGATCATGTCGGTGCTGCTAGAGAATTAGCATCCTTCTATAAGATTCCAATTATTGGTCCACACTGCAACGATAAGTTATTTCTAGATAATTTGTCAGATCAATGTCGCTTTTTTGGAATAGGGAGTATTCCTCCTTTAATTCCCGATCAATGGCTCTTAGAAGGTGATACAATAAATGTTGGCAACATTACTTTTAGTGTGTTGCATTGCCCTGGTCATTCACCGGGTCACGTAGTCTTTTGGGATAAGGCCGAAAAATTCATATTAATGGGAGATGTATTGTTTAAAGATAATATCGGTCGCACTGATTTACCAGGTGGTGATATAAAAACATTGATGCAATCAATACATCAATTAATGATGTTAGACAATGACATTGTATTTTTGCCGGGTCATGGTCCAATGTCGACGTTGGGACGTGAACGTTTCTTCAATCCGAAGATTGAACATTATTATATACAAAATACATAATTTTATTTCGGTTTACTAAGAAGTAGGGATTATCTTTAGTTTTTAAATCACTATCAAAACCCAAAGATCAATTTAAGATATAATATTATGTATTATGCCTAAATATTTAGTAACATACTATAGCTATGCTTTTTTATGAAAAATTAGTATTGCATTTAAAATAGAATTTAGTCATTGCATCAAATTAATTAAAACTGCAAATCAATATGATTAATTATTTAATTATTTTTAGTAACTAAGGAACGTCAAGAGTCATTTTAGTGGTATTGAAATATTGTTTCACAGTATATATTAAATAAAATTTATATAAAACAAAAAATATTTTTTGATAAAAAATACAATTTTTACTTAAACAAAAATGATTTATATAACATTAGCATATTATGCTATTCTTATAGAATTCATGGTTCATTAAACTATCTAGTTTGTTATTAATATATTTAACAAAATATATTTTTTATTATGTAATTGAATATTTTAAATTAATAATAATTCATTTTGTTTAGCTATTGTACAAAAAAACGAAAATGGTAATTATCATATCAGAAATACATACTTGGTATTTAAAGTATTTAACAGACGTTATCTTGGATAAAAAAATAATTAATTTTAAATTTTTTAAAGCAGACAGAATATTTTAACAAACAATCTAACAATCAAATCATTTTAAATATTAATTTTTGATACATGTTTAGTATATATGCATTCAATAACTAGACATAATTTATTTTTTACCAAAAGTAATATAGCAAGAGGATATGATATAAATATATCTAAAACATATATTGATATTTATCTACATTTAAATACTAGTTTTTTATTGCATTACAAATTAACTTCAAATGAAGCTAATTTAATTGTTGGTAGGTACGTGGTATACTTTAATTAACTGTATTTTAACATGAAAAATAACCAACATTTTAACATGAAAAATAACCAACCTATGCACATTAAATGATCAATGTTACATTATATAGGGTTAATTTTGATGTGAGACATATTAAAAAATACTTTTACTTGTCATAGACCAAATAATTTCACCAGTGTTTACTAGAAGTATTTGTAAATTAACATAAGGATATTGTACATTACCGCTAGCAATACTATAAAGTACATACTGTATATCAAGATATCGTGCTAAACTTACTACGTTATTGAGCAACTCTAATCCATTATCGGCTGATATTCCTAATATTTGACACGCCATATTCAATCGATCAGAATCACAAAGTTGAAACTTATTACTAACACTGTTTTTTAGAAGTTGAATAAGTATCGATGTCGCCTCATTAGTTTGTAAATTACCATTGGTATTATTTTTCATAGTTGTTACTAATAGAACACTGCCGTTTTGAATTTCATTTATTGAAACCATCGCATGCACCATAGGTGAAAAGCTAGATTTCCAATCTACAGTTTTAATTTTTGGTAACGTCTTGTAGAGTGGTTCACTAGTTTCTAGACGATGTAACTTCGGTATTGTAATTGATAACTGATCTGATTCAGTCATGTTTTTTGGCATTTTATAAAAAAAGTGAGAAGTACAACAGCTAGCTATTAATGGAGATGTGAAAATGACTAAGAAGATTTTATGTATTTCTAATTTTATAGAAACTAATACATTCAAGATTTTATGTAAATGTAGCACAAATATATTGTTCCTTTAGATTACTGCTGCACATTTTTATTCATCTTTATCCATAATTTAAAAAACTACTATGTAAGCGATACTTAATAACCATTATCATTTATCAAAGTTTCAAGAAATATTACACCTACAATAGGCTGAACTTAAAATCATTATTATCTAAAATATTATACTTGATAATAATCAATGATTATTAAGATCGCAATGATACGATTAATCTTTAATAATGATACGATTAATCTTTAATTATGTAATTTATTATGTTGTATGACAACAAACCATATTTCCAAGTAATTTACCACCTAAAAGGTGCATGTGAAGATGATAAATCTCTTGTCTGCCGTGTTTATTACAATTAACTATCAATCGATAACCATCGTTATCAATGCGCTCTTGTTTAGCAATTTTTGCTGCAACAGTAAATAACCGACCTAAGGCTACTTCATGTTCTACGGTGACATCATTAATCGTAGGAATCAAACGATTAGTAACAATTAAAATATGAATTGGAGCTTTGGGTTGAATATCACGAAAAGCTGTTACTAGATCATCTTGATAAAGAATGTCAGCTGAAATAGTTCGGCAGATAATTTTACTAAAAATACTTTCTTTATTCATTCACTACCTTCTTATTGTTACTAATGTATGCACCGATAGAAACATGCATAAGAGAATTGTAATTGTTACTAATTTTTTGATGTATAAATCTCACGGCTATTATTAAATTAATTTAACTGATGGATCAATTAGTTATTGCTAAAATTTTTAGTAAAAACATTATCTATATAATATAATTTAGTACAAGCTACTGTTTAGCTGTAAATCATTTAAATTTTTTCAATACATTGTAATAATAATAAACATTAGAATGTTCTGAATCTCTTACGTATCTTTAGATAAGTATCGGCTCTACACGTTTTTTATTATTTTTAATAACGACGAAAATTTTTATTTGAAAGCTAAATGAAAATTTAGAGGACCGTTTTACTAGAAAATATCAATGAATAATACTAAAATATCAACTTAATTAATATCAATGATATTAATAAAATATGGCTATTTAATGTATAGTGATAGTATGATTGTCTAAATTAGAAACTCTTAACTATCAGGTTAAAGTATGGCTAACATTAGTTCAATAACAAATTAAGAAATTTTAAAAACCTTACTTGATTCTTATGGTCAACAAAATTAATGTTCTATTTGTATTAAAATAGATAAATAACTTTCTAGAATTTGAAAAAACCATTGCATTGCTAAGAATTAGCATATAGGCTCGCTATATGTAATATAATTATTTTTTATAATACTATTAATAATATATTAGCTATTATAGTCTACTCGGTATGTGAAGAAATCTATTGAAAATAATATTTGAGTTTATCATTTTTAAAATACTACTATTTAAAATAGTTTACAAATTATTTTCTATGATATTGGTATACGTACCTTTAAGCAATCCTTATTAGTTCTTAACTTATCTATAATATTAAGTTGTAACATAATTCTATATGATTATATATATAACTTATAATGAGTATTTAACTGAATGCATTAAAATACTCATTATATAGCTATTAAGTATCTTAACTCAATTTTTAAAATAAATTTTTGCATTAATATTACATACTAGTGCAACAGCACTATTATATTACTATATATATACTATAATGATATATACTATAATGAAAATTTCATAACGAAAATAGCAGTAAATAGTATTTGGATCTATATGAATTCATTGTAGTCAATTGGTAATTTTATTATTAATTCGGAATCAATTTTTTCTACGAAAAATGATTACTAAGGAGCTGACTAATCCAATACTAAGTAGAACTAATGGTAATAGCATTAAGCATAAAATCATTACTTCTTCATATCTTTGGAAAACAGAGGTTTTTCCAAAAAAAAATCCTATTAGGATAAGAATAAACACCCATAAAAAAGCACTAGTCCAATTGAAAAAATGAAAACGTGATTTTTTTAATCCAGATAATCCAATGATAATTGGTAAAAGAGTACGTACAAATGCGATAAAACGACCTATCAAAAGAGCTGATAGTCCATGTCGATAAAACATACGATAGGCTCGTTCATGATAATGAACAGAGAAATGATTAAGCCAGTTTGTTACAATCCGATTATTACCTAACCATTTTCCTTGTAGATAACTAATCCAACTTCCGAGACTTGCAGAAATAGTTAATAACAACAGTGTCATCGGAAAATTAAGTGTACCTTTAGCAATTAAGACACCTAAAAATATTAACAAACTATCTCCAGGTAAAAAAGAAGATGGAAGGAATCCATTTTCTAAAAAAAGGATTATACACACTAATAAATACATAATACAAACTAAGATCGGATCGGACAATATTTCAAAATTTTGTTGCCATAGAGCATTTAATAACTCCTTCAAGATATTCATCTTATTCATTTTCTCAAAAAATGTAGGATAACAATGTTACTGTTTTCTGTTATGTTTCAATATAAACAGAAATGAGTAAAAAAATCAGAAGTGACGATGCCTTATTCAAGAAAGCTATTCATTGTAAAATGAAAAACATTATAATTAATGTAATTCAATTGAAAAAAATCAGTTTATTATAATAAAATTTAGAATATAAAGATAGTGAATGTAATTCACTACATATTAATAACATACGTCACTGGAAATAACTAATATTATTAAAAATAACTTTTGTTAATCATTCTTATGTAATTGTATTTTTTAAGAACATATTATTCTTATTGACTTTATATAACTAATTAAATCGCATGATTTATGGTATATACGATGAACATGAGTCAATATAAATCTCATTTAGATTAAAATCTAATGATAAATCCTTTATAACTTCATTATATTTTTTTGATAATTTCATTGATGTAGTCAATTATTAAATTAATATCGTGTTCTGGTCTCATGACGTAGATTTCATCTTTTTTAGATATCCATATTTATATGGAATCATGTGAAATTTTATTCAAAAATGAATACACTAAAAAATAAAATATTAACTGAATGTAATAGGAATAAATTAAGGTAATGGAGCAAGATCACATTTTATATTTATTTGTTTAATATTATTACAAATAAAAACTTGCTATCAATTAATAATAATTAATAAAAATTAATGCATTTTACTTAATCTGATAGAATATAAAATAGAATAGAAAATCTAAAAAAATCGGAAAATTTTCTTAATTTTACATAAAATGATTATTTAATTGCAATTAAGGATTTTTATGGATAAACATATTATATTCCATATCTAGCATGTTAGACGATATATTATACTTTTGACATATTATAAAATAAAATATTACACAGTCTTCACTGTCCAATTGATTTTAAAAATGATTATGAATCGTAGTTAGATGATATATTTATCCAATTATTTTTAATTATGAACTTAAATGGAAAATACGTTTTTTATAAAATATTAAAATTAGAAATAAGTTGATCAATGTGATTATTAATTATACATAGAGTAATTATTAGCTAAATATCAAAAAGATTTATAAACTACTATTTATGTATTTTTTGATATTTGTATATCAATTATCTTAAATTATAAAGAAATTATTATCAATTAAACTAAGGTTAAAATAATTAAGATATAGTATAATTTCACTATATGTGAAATAATATATATAACATGATTTATATGTTTAATTTGAGACAATAGTTACTAAAATTAGTATGAATTTAATAATATATTGATAGCGAGAATGCTCTATTTAAAAAATGATACTCAAAAGTTTTAAAATAGTTAATGTTCACACATACGTTAAGTAATTAATATTTTTACATACATAGTAAACTATTAATATGTTTTTGAAACATTAAAAAAAATTGAAAAGTATTGTGGTAATAATTTTTTTAATTGAGATATATATAAAAAATGTATATACATAAAATATGTATATGATGATGTGTGTAATGAAATTGGCTAAATCAATGAAATTACATATGTCAATACAGTGTTTATTTTAAATACATTAATGGTTATTAATAATGAAATTACAATATTTTATACCTTATTATAGTAAGGTAAACCTTCATCACAAGGTGTGTAAATATTCAAATAATGCATTGATAAGCTTAATTTTTGTACCATTATCTTTGTGAATTTGATAGAGTATTTTCAATTTGTTTACATAACTCTCTATTCGAGATTGAATAAAGCAAGATTTTCGATATTCTAGCCAAAGTATTCTTTCGTCATGATTTAATGTGTGAGGAAAATTACGCGCTCGATAGCGAAAAAGTAAAGGTTTTAGTCTGGGATCAATAAACTTAATATTGAGTGCCGGCAAATTTTCAGGTGAAGTTGCTAGGATAGCATTCATCGCAGCACGATCAGATGCTCTGAAAAAACCGTCATAAAGTCGTATATCTACATTATCCGATGTAGTATAAGAAGTAGATATTTCCATAAATGATGTTATGATTTTTTTTTGTATTTGTAAATGGTTATCACGTAGCCAGATTAAATTATCTAGACAACGTTGAAGATACATGCCAAACCGAATAGCATCATTTGATCTAAGTGTGTCAGTAGGTACTAGTACTGGACATTTATTTAAATGTATTAGTTTTAATGGTATTGCAGTGTGTTGTTCTCTTTCTTTAGGTGGAGTACGTAATAAGATATGTAACTTTTCGCTGTTTAGATCTGTAAGTAATTGCATTTCACCACTTAGATTACAGGCAATTAATATATTTGGATTAGTAGGATGCCATGCAAGAGGAGCAATCCAAGCAATGTTACCATGAGTAACGTTAAATGTGTTTGATACATGAATTAGTGGTTTTATTGTTTTCACATCAATTAGTTTTTTTAGCTGATGTTTATTACGATAGCGATAAAGATAGTTAAATAATTTTGGTTGTACTTTACGAACTAGTTTAGCCATAGCTAATGTAGCATAGACATCAGCCATAGCATCATGAGGATGGATGTGATTTACGCCATTGGCATAAGTTAAATGCTCTAGCCGAAAGCTAGGCAATCCTTTTTCATTAATCGGCCATTTAATTCCTTCAGGGCGGAGAGCGTAACAAGAACGCATTACATCGATTAAATCCCAACGTGAATTGCCTTGATTCCAACTCCAGCTATAAGGATCGTAAAAATTACGATAAAATAAATGGCGACTTACTTCATCATCAAATTGAATATTGTTATATCCTAAAACACAAGTTTTTGGTGATATAAATAATTGATGTACTCGAAATGCAAATTCTGGCTCTATGACACCATGACGCAACGCTTGTTGCGGTGTAATTCCAGTCATCAACACTGCATCGGGATCTGGAAGATAATCGTCAGGAGGACGACAAAGAAAAATTTTCGGTTCATCGATAGGATTAAATTGACTATCAGTGCGAAGTCCTGCAAATTGAGCTGGTCGATCAATAGCAGGATTTTTACCAAATGTTTCATAATCGTGAATCAAAAAGGTAGAGTGTTCAATTTCGTTAATCATAATACTACATTACTATACTAATTAACTCTTTTATCTTTAAATTCTTATTTAAAAAATCTCTTGAAAAAGATGTATTTTCAAATAAACGAGTTATACATTCAAATAAATTATATAGTAGTATATATGAATTGATAATAATATCCTAATCTTTTAATCCTTTTCAAGGAACAAGATTTCATAAAATGTAAGATAGTGCTTGGTTATAAAGTTATTATAGTATGTTTGACAAACAGCCAAAATTATTCATAATAATACAAATGTAATAAAACGACTTGTTTAGTATTATATCAGAAAATGCACTAATTTTAATATCTTATCATTAAGACGATCTTTATATGAATATAAATTTCATACTTATATATTTAAGTTATTTTTCCTAATATATTTTTTAAAAGAGTATATGAAGAGATCAAAATCTCAATTAACAAATTTTATTAACACAGCTAAACTTCATAAAATAAAAACCCATTCTAAAATTTCTAGTAATATATTGAAGAGCTAATACAATATTTTTGTATTTCTTAAAGTTAAAATATTGCATCAGGAAAATAAAATATTTTATAAATATATAAATCATTCCGTAGATGATCGTGTATAAATATCACACTGTATTAATTACAGTTAATACTTGTTTATACTTAGTAAGTAATGCACAAATTTACAGGAGATATACATCATGTATATATATGATTTCATTGTTACTAACTGTATTAAATAGTAAATTGAAAACATAGTAAAATTAGTTATATTTCATAATATATACACATTTTTATATTATGCAGGTAATCTATTTTTTTAAAAAGATTTTTTAATATTTTATCACGTCAACTAATCATATTTTTTTTACAAAAAAACTAACTAACATTCAGCTTACGAAATTATGTATCTATTACTATGCGACATGTGATATATTTTATGTATGAATTTTATTCAGATAGATAAAGTTTGTTATCTATTTTCAATTAAAAGTGAATATTTTTTATTTTAGTTACATACATTATATTTATATACTAACATGAATATGTTATCATTTTATGAATACTCAAATAACCTACTCATCTAATTCAAATATTCTGAATACTAGTTATAGTAATAAATTTATGTTAATAAATAATGCATAACATTAACTTATTATTTGTGATGAAGACCAGAAAAATTCTAAAAAAGTTAGACTATTTCATATATAAAAACTAAGCTTCTTATTTTTATCCTTATAAAAATTTTGTTCGAAAAATTGGAACCTCTGACCAATAATACATTCCAAACGTATTGCTTCACCAATCTGCACGACTCACCGTAATTAGAAACTGTGTCATATCATCATGATATAGGCATCAATTTCTTTGAATTATTTCTTTATAAAATAACTAAATTATCCATCGATTAAATATGGTAAATTAAAATTATTTTTGATATTACATTAAAAAAAGTTTATGATTACTTTAATTGTATTATTGTATGAGAAGTAAAATCAGATACTTTTAATCGGAGTATTAAATTCGATATATTATAAAATATTACTGACATGTAAATAGAGAACTCTGTTGTAGAAATATAATAAAAATTAAATATCACGAATAATTGTTGTCTTATTTGCAATTTTCGTAATGCTAATAGATTGTTCTACAATCTATTTTATACAAGCAAGGTATCTATTGTTAGATAGATTGTAGGCAATTTTATTGCGCCTGTAATTTACAGGAGATGAAGATATTTTTAAATTTAAATATCCTAATCCTAACATTTATTTTCACTAACATTAGAAATTGATATGTCAATTTAATGATAATAACTGAATGTTAATTTAAGAATTTTATTCTCTTGATTCTTATGATACCATAGATATACATAAAAATGTCTATATGATGAGTGATATCAATCACAGGTTATAAGCCTGTAACATAGAAAATGTTTGTTATCATTTATTAATTAAAAAAATAAATCTAATGAATCAAATTATTATTACATTATATAGTACTGTTAAATATCCTCTAGTACGGATTTTGATTCAAAATCAATTTATTGATCTAATAAATACATAAATTTAAAAAATTAATAGTAATATAAGACTTTGTCTTACGACACTAGGTTTTAGTTTCTATATTTAAAAAATAAAACAACAAAAATATTTAAAATTTATTGATATCAAAGATATAATCGGCACTATATACTAACGTAGTAGTATATGTGAAAACTTTTAAAGATTTTTACATAAAAATAAAATATTATTTTTATAGAAGAGAATACTAACTCTATCAAACTAAAAATATTTTTAGATCAATATAATTGTTTTAATTAGTTTGTATTATTTCTTTTTAATGTGATAACACTCATTGTAATGAAAATTACACATTTTCTATGAAGAAAAACTATTAATTCTGTTTTGTTATTTTATTTAACTTGAAAGGTGATAGCTAGCAATTTTTAATAGTAGGAATGTTCTCCATGCTTATGTTCGGTCAAATCACATATACCTTTGAGTTCACTGAATGTTTCTAAAAGTTTTGTTTCAACGACTTCCTTCAGCGTATAGTCTACCATAGCACAACCATTACATCCTCCACCAAATTGAAGGACAGCAAGCATATCATCCGTAAGTTCTATTAATTTAACTTGCCCTCCGTGACTTTCTAATTGAGGATTTATGTTTGATTGTAAAAAATATTCGATGCGGTCTATAAGAGGAGCATCATCATTTACTATGTTTAACTTCTTCGCATTAGGTGCTTTCAGCGTTAATTGTGAACCTAATTTATCGGTAATGAAATCAATTTCAGCATCTTGTAAGTAAGGTAAACTTAATTTATCAACATAAACCAAAAATTTTTCATATTTTAGTTCAGTATCGGTAACCTCTATTGCATTTGATGGACAATATGAGATACCACATTCTGCATTAGATGTACCGGGATTAATAGCAAATACGCGTATTTGAGTACCAGGTTCTTGATGAACTAATAAGTTAGAAAAATGTTGTTGAGCACTAGTAGTGATATGAATCATAATCATTACTCAATCATATATCGTTATTTGCTATTATACACATATATCTTCATGTATCACAAGTTACAAACAACGTATTGGCATAATTTATATTATAAAAAAAGAAATTTTACTTCAAATAGTGAAAATATTGACGTTATTTATTACTTCATCTTTCCAACAGACCTATCATCCTTATTTAGTAAATAAGATATTAAAAGATATGTATTAAAAAAGATATGTAGTATAATTGATATTATATCTAATTTGATTGACAGTATATTACTATTATAATTTTTCATTAAAAGAGTAAATTTGTAGAATCTATATAATCTTTGTATAGTCTCATGTCATTCTTAATATTTTAGTTTTAGTAAAAACTATGTAAACTTTCATTTTCTATTTTTAATAAACTCTATATGAAAATAAATCATTAAATTTAGTCAAATTTTTATATTTAACATTTTTATTGAGAAGTGAATCGTTGAATTTAAAAATAGAATATAATGATGGTTAAAATCTAAAAATAAGTTCGTACCACTACGCTAGATCAGCATAAATAACGAGTATTCATACATGTTAACATTTAAAAAGACATACATTTATTCAGTCATTTTATAAAAAAGTACAATAATATTGTTATAACATATTATATATAAATGACAATTAATATGTAATTGTATTATTGCATATGTATATACAGATACCTGAATAAAATGATTAATATTTTAAAGTATCTAGACAATAGATAAGTGTATTTATTAAATATTTTATTTTAAGATTAGCTGATAATATATTTATATCTTTTGTCAAGATAATCAAAGATTACTTTATTATATTGTTTATATAATGAGGAGAACAGTAATGTTCAACAACAGAACATTTCAAATATATTTTTTAATGTACCCAAATATTATGTTAATAATAACTAACGTGGTTATACATATAAAAAGTATAAAAGTCTAATCTTTAAACATATTTAATACATTAAATTAATCAGTTCCTATTTAACATAGAATACAATAAAACAATTTAAATATTTATATTTAATTACATATATTTTATAAAGTTATATTTTATATAATGAATAAACAAAGTTTTTTTATTAATTTTTAATTAAAAATCTTAACTAATATTTAAATTTCTATTGTTTATTTAAAACATTACGATTTATTTTTTTCTAATGTACGGTGTCTAGAATGTACGTTTTTATCACGGGAACGAAAATAATCTGCTAATTTTTCGACAATATAAACTGAACGGTGTGTTCCACCGGTACAACCTATAGCAACTGTGAGATAACTTCGATTATTAGTTTCAAGCATTGGAAGCCACAACTCCAAATAACTACGAGTTTGATAAATAAAATTATGGACTTCAGTATGAAGATCTAAAAAATCCGCTACCGGCTGCTCAAGACCAGTCATTAGTCGAAGTTTAGGATCCCAATATGGATTAGGTAGAAATCGCACATCAAATACATAATCTGCATCAATAGGAATGCCGTGTTTATAACCAAATGATTCAAACATCATAGTTAATTCTTTTTCTCGCTTACCTAATAGCCTGGTACGGAGTATCTCCGCTAATTCATGTACTGACATCTCTGATGTATCAATCACTAAATCAGCATATGATCGAAGCGGCTCAAGAAGTATTTTCTCTTCATCTATTGCTGTTTCCAATGATAAACTGCGGATAGAAAGTGGATGCAGCCGTCGAGTATCACTATATCGGTGGATAAGTGTATCACGATCAGCATCTAAAAATAGTAACTGCAGGGAAAAAATACGGGGAAGATTATGTACAATAGCCTGTTCAAAAATTTCCGGAAATTCAGGCATATTACGTACATCAATACTCACTGCAGCAGAAATATTACGACTTTTTAACGTCTCAGCTAATGCTGGTAATAATACAATTGGAAGATTATCCACACAATAAAAACCTATGTCCTCTAATGCGCGTAAAGCAACGGTTTTACCTGAACCAGATCGACCGCTGATAATAATCAGTACCATGATGATATAGCCTCCTGGCTTCTTGTAGATTACTACTAATATAAGTTATTATTTTCTTCGATCCTCCTTATTTTAATTATTGAGGTAACTAGCAAGTAGTATCAATCACTATTTTCCGTTTTCAGTAAAAATATGATATAATTCTCTGTCGCTTTGTGCAGCACGTAAGCGACGGCAAAGAGTTTTATCCGTTAATTTTTTGGTCACCAACGATAATATATGCAAGTGATTTTTGCATTGTTCAGATGATACTAATAGTGCAAACAGAAGATCTACTGGTCGATTATCAATCGCATCAAAGATAATAGGTTGTTCAAGCCGGATAAAAACTCCCAGTGTATGCAACTTATTTTGTTCTAACTTACCATGTGGTATTGCAATACCATGACCTATACCTGTACTACCCATCCGTTCGCGTGTCAATATAGCCTCACACACTACTTTTGGTGATAAATTGAGCTGTATTGCTGCTAATTCACTTATTAGCTCTATTGCTCTTTTTTTACTTTGGCAATGGATATCACTGCGTGTACGTTCAATATTTAATAATGAATTAATCTGCATTTCTATGTTATTAGTCATTTCGAGTCGCTTAGTATGCTGTTAACTTTTAAGACTCATCATTTTATTCTTGAATATAGGAAAATAAATTAATGTAAAAATTGATACTTTTCATTTATTCTGCTATGAATTAGCAGAATAAATACTCTCTTTATGCTTATTGATACTTATTTTATCATTGAATATATTTTTAAATATTTAATGATACGATAGTCGTATACATATCAATCTAGTCTCGTTATATTGTGAATATAACGGCACTAAATTATAACTAATTTAATAAATTTATGCATTTTATTTATCCTCAATGTAATATCATATTAATTAATATAATATAGAGATTAATTTTTAGAAAAATTTTTTTCTATTGATTATATAGAAAATAACTAAATCGGACGTTGTGTAAAGCATTATTGTCAACTAGAATATTATCGGTTAGTTAAAAATTTTTTCATTTTATTGTAAATTATGGATATCTTTGTGCCATTTTCAATTTAAGAAACAACATTTGAATATATAAACACTGTGATTTTAGAACATGAATTATTTAATTTATTTATATTGAACCGTTCAATAAAAGATACTATTAAGGTAATATTTCTGCAAAAACATATTATAATAATATTTATTAATCGATTTTGTCATTTTATTTATATCATTTCTTTTTTGGCTATTTGAATTATTTATTTTACTAAAAATTTTTGTGTTAATTTTTTGAAATAAATTTAATTTCATAGTGTATTATATGTTATATATAAAAATTTACATACTATTAATTATATTACTGACTAACATACATTATATCAATAATATTATTAATATAATATCATTACTCAAAATTCTTGCATTATACACTAGTATCTAGTGTTAGATATCTTTATTTTATATTATTATATATAGCATAATCATTATCCTAATAATAAATTTATTATCTGTTCTTACCTTATTTAAAAGTATATTTTATTTTAAAAGTCCTAAATTCTGATTTAATATCATCTTTTTCTTGATTACATTGAAAATGATCAGAAATATTTTCAGTATATACTAATTATTTTGCATATATCCGTATAATCATAGAAAGTCATTTTTTTTGCGATTTATATTCATAATATTGAAAATTAATAGCTATTTACAACAGATAAATAAATCCTATTTTTTTGAAAAAAATTCATTATTAATTATTTAATTGTGAAAATTGTAACATAATATGTAATATGTTAGTTTTCTATATAATTAACAATAACATTGTTTGAATTAAAAACTAGAATTGAAATTTTTCACCTAAATACACTTTTTTAACCTGTTTGTTGAGCAAAATTTGAGAAGGAGAACCATAGGCAATTAACTTGCCTTGACTAACAATATAGGCTCTTTCGCATACATCCAGTGTTTCACGTACATTATGATCAGTGATCAATATACCAAGGCCACGATGACATAAATATTGAATTATCTTTTTTATATCACTCACCGAAATAGGATCAATTCCAGAAAAAGGTTCATCAAGTAAGATAAATTTAGGATTCATAGCCAATGCACGCGCAATTTCAACACGGCGCCGTTCGCCTCCAGATAAAAATTGACCTAATCTATTTTTAAATTGATTCAAATGAAACTCTTCCATTAACTCTATTGCACGACAGATACGCTGTTTTTTAGAAAGATCTCGGCGAATTTGTAATACTGCCATTAAATTATCAAATACATTTAATCGACGAAAAATTGAAGGTTCTTGTGGAAGATAACTAATACCTCGTCTAGCGCGAATATGCATTGGTAAAATACTAATATCGATATCATCTATCATAATTCTGCCAATATCACGTTTAATAATACCTACTAACATATAAAAAGTAGTAGTTTTACCCGCGCCATTGGGCCCTAACAATCCAACAATTTCGCCAGATTTAACATTCAAACTAACATCTTTTACTACATGGTGTTTTTTATAAGTTTTAGATAAATTTTCTGCAATTAATGTTGCCATGGATTATAGATATTATTATTTAATTGGATTTATCGAAGTTTTTTTAATGAATTCATCTTGAAACTGTACAGGTGCTAATATAGCGGTAACTTGCTTATTTGTATCGCTCAATACCTCTATTTTATTCTTTTTTACGTGATAGATAATTCGATCTCCTTTTACTTTGCTATCTAATTGTTCTATGCAGGCTTTTCCTGTTAACATTAATAAGTCATTTAAAAATTCGTATCGTACTTTTGAAGCATGTCCCTGAAGTAATTTGCCATTTTCTTGGAATTGAAAAAATTTAACCGGATCGCCATATCCTTCTACAACCTTATAACTATCTTTTTCATTAAAGTAAGCTATTGCCTTATTTGCTCGAATATCGATAGAGCCGTATTTCACTACTACTGTACCAATAAGAGTCATAGTTTTAGTAGTTAAATCTACCGATTGCTGTGTAGCACTAATATATATATATTGTCGGTTATCATTAGTGAATGCCTTTACCTGCATATTCACTAATATTAGGTTGCTAATTAATAAAAGAATAGGATAAATATCATGAATTCTGCATTTCATAAAAAGTATGAACGTTTTCAATTAAATCAGCAGTTTTATTACGTAAATTACCGCGCATTTTCATGCCGGTAGCACTGAATCTAATACCATGTAAAGTAACTATGTTATCTGAATAGATATCTTGAGTCAGTAGATTAATAACTGCATTATCCATTATAATATGTTGAATTTGAAAAGCATTAGTTAAATTATGTACTTGAACGTGACCATATAAACGCAAAATCTTATTTCTAGTTAATTTAGCTAAATCTGCCTTAATCATCCACGTAGGGAGTTTTTTTTCATCAAAAATAGTAGCACTCGGTTTAGTAAACCAAGTAATATGCTCTTTGGCGAAATAATCTATGTGATTAGCTATCAACTTATAATTAATTCCACCTTCTGTATTATAAGCTAGAATACTAGTTTTTTCACTTTGAGATGTTGGTTGTATGCTATTTACCGTTGTTTGTAAAGGTATTTTTTCAGTATTTAACAAATTTAAACAGATAAAAACTAGTATGAATAATAAAGGAATCGTTGTGATCCAACGTAATATTTTAATCATATTTACTGCCCATTGGCATACTATAATTCTTTAATATATAAGATAAAGAAAGTAAAAATATTTAAAAAATGTATTTTCAATTAGTTCATCATGTTTATGATTTAAACATAACCTTTTAACCATAAAGAAAATATGTTCTGTTATTATTATATTTTCTTTTAATATGATCTTGGTTGATCTCTAATCCTAAAGAGTTAGATTGCTCACTTTGTCATATCTTTAATCAGAATTATTATATCCTGGTGATAAATTATTACTTGAGAAAATCAACAGGTTCTTTAAACTTACATTGATGATATCAACAATAATATTGTTGCAATACAGTAGAATATACTGTAAATTATCGATAGAAATTCGAATAATGCAATGTATTGGCATTATATTCTGAAAAACAATTAGATAATCGAACATATGACACTAATCTATATTGTCAATAGATTACACACATTTTATCAATATATGTCACTACTGATTTAATATGAGCCATTAGCTTCATGATGGAAATAAAAAAGAGTCACTTCTAATTATATTATACCAGCACGTAACATATCATGCATATGTATAACGCCAAGTAGTCGGTCATTTTTTTCCACTAAAAGTGAAGTAATATTGCATAATTGCATTAAATTAAGTGCCTCTACTGCTAAAGTCTCAGGTGAGACACGCACTCCGCCTGGAGTCATAACTTCAGCAATATAAGCTTGATTTAGATCAATATTCATATCAAAAACTCGGCGTAGATCGCCATCCGTAAAAATTCCATCAATAACATTATTCGAGCTACAAATTACTGTCATTCCAAGATTTTTACGAGTAATTTCTATTAATGCTTCGCGCAGCGAAGCTGTTCTGGAGGTTAAAGGTATTTCGTCGCCACTATGCATAATATCACTAACACGTAATAATAATTTACGTCCTAACATACCACCTGGATGAGCAAGTGCAAAATCAGTAGCAGTAATTCCCCTCGCTTGTAAAAGCGCCACTGCAAGTGCATCACCCATAACTAGCGCAGCAGTAGTGCTAGCAGTAGGTGCTAAACCTAATGGACAGGCTTCTTCAGGGACATACACGCAAAGATGGATTTCTGCGATTTTACCCATGCTGCTATCTGCATTTCTGGTTAAACAAATAAGAGGAATACGTAGACGCTTTAGTCCCGGAACTAAAGCTAAAATTTCATTTGATTCACCGGAATTGGACAAAGCGATCACAACATCTTGTGATGATACCATGCCTAAATCTCCATGACTCGCCTCTCCAGGATGGACAAAAAAAGCCGGAGTACCAGTACTAGCAAAAGTAGCAGCTAACTTTCGACCAATATGACCAGACTTACCCATACCCATTACTACTACTTTTCCAGTACAATGGAACAATACTTCGCAGGCATGTTGAAAATCAGCATTAATATATTGATCTAACTGTGCTAAACCTTCCCTCTCAATAGAGAGAACTTGTTTTCCGGCTGTGATGAAATTAAAAGTAGGAGATAGTGTATTCTTCGACATAAAGATTATTCTGATAGTTTTTGAGGATATCCTCATACCAAATAGAAGATGAAATGATAAACAAAATATTTTTCTCCGATGAGTAGTTTATCTGATATGTTTTGTGCACTTTATTTTAGTAAAGATAAAACTAATAATTAGCATAATCTAAATTTTTTTAACAAAACGCATTGGCTTAAAAAATATATTACTCAAATAAATGGAACAATGATATCATTGAATATAATGCAATCAACTAAGGTTAGTCAATATAATGTTATTTATTGCTTAAACACATTTCCGATAATGGTCAGTAATATTGAAGTTACTCACTAAAATTTATCAAATTACTGGTATTATTTAGCATAATTTATGTTAGATTAGAAATAAATAATGATTTTTGTTTATTAACTAACATCTAACAATATAATTTAGTATATTTTTTTAAAATTTTTCACTGTTAAACACATTCATTGAAATCTAATAAAATAATTTGACTACTTTGTCAAAAGATTGCTTTCTGTATGAAATTTTAAGGATTATTACAACAGTAGGATATTTTTTAAATAACATTACAAGTAGTAAGGTTGTACTGATCTATATTTAATCAATATTATATTAACAGTATTTTAAATATATAATATTATTAATTAACAAATTTAATTAAATTAAATAAGAAATATGATAATTTTACTGTTTCTATTTTATGAAAATATAGGATATTTTTTCATTTTATTATAAATTAAAAATAACAGATATAGTTATATATAACATAATAAGAGATTATCTTAATAAATTATTTCCATTTAAAAAATAATAATGTTAATATATTATATAAATATGTCTGATCTATTAATTAATAGACATTTATCTAACGCTTCTGACAAAGAAGATAAAATAATATAAATTTAATTGGATTTATAGTAGCATTATTTTAATAATATAATTCTATTTACAAAACTAGTGACTTCATCTATATCAAAGATTAACATGTTAATGTTAGTTCATACAAAGATAAACAATAACACATTCAAAATGATGATATCGTTAACATCTAGATAGTAATCGTTCTCAAGTTCAGTGAAAGTATTATATTTGATATGCATAAGCATGAAGTTTAAAAATGGTAAAATTACTGCAGTAATGGCAAAATCAGGTATTAATAAAATAATTTTACTACGTCTTATCAGTAGATAAGTTAGTATGAAATACTGGTAATATTATGGATATATGGCCAATAATATTTTATTATATTGCATCAGAAATCATATAAAGTCCAATAACAAATTGGCGTATTGTTTCAGTCCGGTAAATTATTTATAGACTGTGCTGTATTTGAAAATTTCGATTTTTTCTCTTAATGTCATACCCGTTGAGCAAACGAACTGATACAATACATGGTTAACACGTGAATCGGTTGATTTACGCAGTGCTGCATCTCATAATTATTTGTTGATATACCATACCATATAACGTCGTTTGGAACGAACGACTTTGCTAGATCCTAAAGCAATTAAGTTCAATAAATTGCTTGTTGGTCAAGGTCCACTCACCATAAATATGTTAATTAAATTCATTTAAAAGCTAAATTATTCGCTTGATATAATTAATATTATTATATTATGCGATATTCCAAAAATATTCAGGGTTACCGATTATGTTTCATATCATTACTGAATACTACGTAGTAGTAGAAAGTATTTTACATAGTTTATACGATGATCAAGATTGTCAAATCAAATAATTTTTAGATGGTATTTATATGCCTATGTCTTATTACTATCCTACTATTGATTACAGAACACAATTATTGAACAATGTAGATTAATTTCAATCATGTTATTGAAAGTAACAATGTCTTTTAGACGAAAAGTATCAGAATTTTTAGATATTTTGATGAAAAAAAAACAGTTTTTTTTAATTCATTAGTAGAAAAATATCTAAAACTTTAAGAGAAATCGCCATTGTACTTAAACAATTATAAAAAACTAATATATTGTCCTTAGTACTTCATTATGTATGGTCTTGTTTTTTTGGTCTCAAGCTCTTTTATAAGTATGTTCTTAAGACTTCATGGTGGTTATCTAATTAGTATTAATTACTTACAGGATAGAATTTAACCTAAGGGCACTAGTCTACTGTATTTTTACAGCGTCAACTAGTCCCGATAATAACAACGCTATTATTCGCTAGACAAGTTCATTCAGCATTGACTGCTATTACTGATCAGTTTAATGAAATTTATTAAATAGCTGTCTAGCTTACATTCAATAGCTGTAGATCCATTACCTTAGATAATAACTTTCACTATTAAGTTGATGTCATCATTTCTATACCACTATTAACAATAGTTTATATCTCAGTAAAGATCATAGTTGGTTCTGTGATCGAGATAAAATGGCAAGGTATTTGGAACGACTTTTGTAGTGTGCCATATCAAGTATTATAGAATAGCAGAGAAACATATCACACTATGTAATAATAGCGTTATTTTTGCTGTCACTGTAACTTGGATTACCTCATTTAATGGTTAAAATTTCATTTTAATTCTAGAAGGTATCAATCTAGAAATTACTTAAACGGTGTTTTATTCCTCTTTAGAGTTGTTAGATTAGATTTTTACTGACAATACTAATTGTTGGAAACTAAATAGAGAGATGTAAAGTAAAAAGTGAAATTTATTTTTCGATACATTTATGATTGGTACTTTATACGCTACCATATTCAATTACAATACTTCTTATTCTAAGAGTTGTAATAGAAATTGAACAAATTTATGATGGTACTCTAGATATAAGTTCTCTTTAAATTAAAATTTCTAGACTATTAAAAAAATAATATTTGTCGTTTTAATGTAAGGTTTAAAGATACAGAGACAAATATTTATCTTTATTCTTAAAATGGCAGCATAGTTAACAATACGAAGTTAGTAATAAGTTTGGAAGATTTGATTGGTTAACTATTATGTCATTCAGCAATGATTAAAATCATATTATTGACTCATGAACAGAATTCTATTTCTGATCGGAATATTTTATTTATGTCATATAATATAGGTTTATCCTCAATACCTTTATTTTGAAATTACATTATTCTTTGTATATTATAAAATATAAGTACAATTCTTAAAGGCAATATTCATGTTTCAACGTTTATTAATAGTGATATTACTAACGGTCACGCCAATAATACAGGCTTCTATTTAAAGAAATTCCTATGATTTAGTACTTAATGTGATAAGTAACATTTTTACTAAATTAAACGATGAACAGAATACAAAGTGTAACATGAATTAAATTATATATGTACTATTGTACGTGAAACACTACTTCCACATATACATATAAAATATGCTGGTATATTAGTTTTAGGCCACTCTTATTAAAAGTCTACTCCTGAGTAGCGTATAGCTTATCTCACAGCATTTTTGAACTTACCTAGAATTAATTTATAGTCGAATTGTAACGTTTTATATCAAACAAACTTACCAAGAAAAACATTATGATCCAATGTCATAGTGGTATCTATATGCATGATACTTTTTAATCATAAAGATCGTCGGTTCTATTATGTATTGATTTTCAATGTTGTAAAAATTACTAATCTGAAAATTAGAAAATTTACGATATTATTATTGAAGAAATTAGTTTAATTGAAAATTCAAAACATAAATGGAGTGCTATTGTACAAAATCAAGGTATTGCTGAGTTAACTCAGCACTTACAATCTATTATTCATCAGTAAAAGATTTTTAGATAAAAAATGGATGAAAAAACTAATGTATTAATTAAAGGAGATATAGTTATTTTAAAGGGAAATCTTAATTATAATATCTTGCTATTGTTATGGAATAGAAAGAAGTAATTTACTGGTAATATATGGTTTTTCAACATGTCTAATTGACAACATATTGATTCTGCTAGATCACTGTTAATACTATATCTTTAATATCAATAATGTCAATGGGGCAACTCGTTGACATTGATTAGGCTTCGTAACACACTGAACATTCTACTTACTCTATATAATCTGTATCAAAGTTTTTTACCTTTTGAGAACTAACAGTGTTTAATGTGTTATCCTGGTAATGTTTAACATATAATAATTATTATATCATAGTCTAATATTAAATAATATTAATTTAAAATAATGTAAGAACGTAGAAATTAACTGCATTACTAGTTTCTGTATTTATCAAAATCTTCTAATATAGCCATCTCATTTTCAATTCTTAGATAGAAATCAACATGAAGCCTAATGAAATAAAAAAGATTTTGATCAATGCATTAACATTGGATGAAATCCATGTAAGTGGTGATGGAAAACATTTTCAAATTATTGCAGTCAGCGATCAGTTTGCAGGTATGAGCCGAGTAAAGAAACAGCAAATGATTTATATTCCATTAATGGAATACATTTCAGATGATCGAATTCATGCCTTATCGATTAAAGTCTATACCCAAGAAGAGTGGAAACAAGATCGAAAGCTGAACGAATTTTAATGACGTTAAACAACATAAAGAGAACAGTTTTAATGGATAAATTTCGTGTCCAGGGTCCCACTCAATTAAGTGGCGATGTTACTATTTCAGGTGCAAAAAATGCTGCGTTACCTATTTTATTTTCTGCACTTTTAGCAGAAGAACCCGTCGAAATTCACAATGTTCCTAAGTTGAGAGATATCGATACTACGATAAAATTACTGAGCCAACTTGGTGCCAGAATAGAATACAATGGATCGATGCATGTGGATGCGAGAGATATTAATGTTTATTGTGCGCCTTATGAACTAGTGAAAACTATGCGTGCATCAATATGGGCTTTAGGTCCGCTAGTAGCGCGATTTGGACAAGGACAAGTATCTTTACCTGGTGGTTGTGCTATTGGCGCACGTCCGGTAGATTTGCATCTTAGTGGCTTGGAACAACTGGGCGCTGTTATTAAGATAGAAGAAGGCTATGTCAAGGCATCTGTAGATGGACGTCTTCGTGGTGCACACATTGTAATGGATAAAGTCAGTGTTGGTGCTACTGTCACGATTATGAGTGCCGCTACTCTTGCAACTTATAGTACCATTATTGAAAATGCTGCTCGTGAACCTGAAATTGTCGATACTGCTAATTTTCTTATTACTCTTGGTGCAAAAATAAGAGGTGCTGGCACCCATGTGATTATTGTAGAAGGTGTTAAACGTCTCGGGGGTGGTGTATATCGTATTTTACCTGATCGTATTGAAACTGGTACATTCCTGGTAGCAGCAGCAATTTCCCGAGGCCATGTAGTGTGTCGTTCCACTCGTCCAAATATGCTAGATTCTGTGCTCACTAAGCTTCGGGAAGCAGGTGCAGACATCAATACTGGCGAAGATTGGATTAGCTTAAATATGCATGGGCAACGTCCAAAAGCAGTAACAGTACGTACCGATCTTCATCCTGGTTTTCCAACTGATATGCAAGCACAGTTTAGTTTATTGAATCTGGTAGCTGAAGGGACCGGTGTGATTACAGAAACCATTTTTGAAAATCGTTTTATGCATGTCCCAGAATTGATTCGAATGGGTGCACATGCAGAAATTAAAAGTAATACTGTAATTTGTCACGGTGTAGAAATGCTATCAGGCGCTCAAGTAATGGCAACAGACTTACGAGCTTCTGCTAGTTTAGTATTAGCTGGATGTATCGCTGAGGGTATGACGATAGTGGAACGCATTAATCATATTGATCGTGGCTATGATTGTATAGAAGAGAAGCTAAGGCAAATTGGTGCAAATATTAAACGTATTAAAAGTGGTGAGTAAATACTGAATAAACCATCAGCCATTTGATTAACTAAAATACTGTTTTTAAAATAAAGACATGCTAACCATTTTAGTGTTTCTGGATACAGAAAAAGAAACGATTTTCAACAATCAAAACACTATTACAATGCCACTAATTTCAATGTTTTATTTAAAATATTAATTTTTATAGAAGATCTAATAAGAATAATATCTGAAGAGTTAGTTTTTTATGCTAGGTTATATGTACTGATTTCGATACTTTTGACTAAAAAATGCTAATTTTTATATTTTAACCATCACATTTGTATTATCTGATAAGATCAATTTACATAGTGACATTTTTTCTCATCTGTTCTCCTTCCTGGTCATGAAAGTAGTAACACACTAAGTATGTTATGTATTTTTATACATGCATTCACTTGAGATTATTTAAAAATTGACAATGTCAGTATAAATTTAAATGATCTCACTATTAAAAAATTTTTATGATTGTAATTTTTCGAGTATGTAAGTGAAACGATTTTCAAATAGTATCTTTTAGATTGTTAATGATGTCTTGTTCTCAAATAAACTCATGTAATTAAAAATTGAGGTTATAATTCAAAATTCATCGAAATTTCTAAGTTTGATGAAGCATGCACAATACTGATATCGTTATTATTATTTAATATATATTCATTTTTGACATAAGGCAAAAGTCTTAAAATTTTATAATACTTAGCATCATACTATATCACAGACAGTATGTTAGCTATGTTATTGACATCAGATAATAATTATTATTGAAACCCGATATAAAACTATATTATTAAATAATATAATTTTACTAACTAGTATGAGTAATGTATTGAATATCAGTGTTATTTCTTATGTAGAAAAAAAACGGTTAACTTGTTTACTTTATTTTTAGTCTATGCGCAATCTAGATTAGATATACGTTAAAATCTAGCGTTTATAAAAGTAAAAATTTTCTATTAGATAAGATTAATTTATATATTCTTAGTTTGGTAAATCGCCAATTTATATAAATACTGTTTATATAATTTATAATTACGGGCATCGATAGTTTAATTATATAGTGTGTTACACTTTCTTTGGAATGAGACATATGATTGGAATTCGAGATCTACATTAATGATGAAAATGCTAAGTAACTGCAAAGATTACTAGATTAAAAATTTAAAGCACGTAAGTACAGTACTGTGCTTTTTTTTGAAGCAACATTAGTTTAGTTTTAGTACCTATTTTAAATGAATCAACGTAACAACAGAAAAATACTTGCATCTCCACGTATAATATTTAATGCCATAACTGCTGGTCTAGCATCTAGAACTTTACGCAACTGAGTTAGATTTTGAACTCGTTCACGATTTAGTGCAATGATTACATCACCTTTTTGTAGTCCAATTGCTGAAGCAGGCGAATCTTTTACTACGTTTTCCACTTGTATCCCTTTTGTCCCATCTTTTAGTTGACCATTTCTAAGTGAAGCACCTTGTAATGCTGGAATGATTATTTCTTCACTGGAAATAGTAGAAGCTTTATCTTCTAGAGTGACTTGAAGTATTTTTAATTTTCCATTACGCAATAAGCCAAGTTTAATGGTTTTACCGGGAACAGTAGTACCAATTTTGACACGTAATTCGGCAAAACTTTGAATTGTTTTATCTTCCATTGAAATGATTATATCACCGGTTTTAATACCAGCTTTGTCGGCAGCGGAATTAGGGAGCACTTCGCTTACAAAAGCACCACGTTGAACATCTACATTAAATGCATTAGCTATGTCGGCAGTTAATTCAGTAGCTTTAATGCCTAGTTGACCTCTTTTTACTTTTCCATATTCAATCAGCTGTTGACTTAAATTTTTCACAATATTACTAGGAATAGCAAAGCCAATCCCAATATTTCCACCTCCTGGTGCTAAAATGGCGGTGTTAATACCGATTAGTTTGCCATTAAGATTAACCAATGCTCCACCGGAATTACCTCTATTAATAGAAGCGTCAGTCTGAATAAAATTCTCTAAACCTTCTAGATTTAGACCACTTCGACCCAATGCCGAAACGATTCCAGAGGTTGCTGTTTGTCCAAGTCCAAAAGGATTACCTACTGCAATAGCAAAATCACCTACTTTCAAAGAATCTGAATCTGCCATTGTAACTTCGGTAAGATTTTTTGTAACAGGTAATTTTAGTAAAGCTAGATCAGTTTGTTCATCGTGTCCTACTAATTTAGCATCAAATTCACGTCCATCATTCAGCTGTACTTTAATCCTATCTGCTCCGTTGACCACATGATTATTTGTAATTACATATCCTTTATATGCATTAATTATTACTCCAGAACCTAATCCTTCAAATTGATGCATACTACCACCATTACCTCCTGGAATATCAGGACCAAAAAAGTATTTAAATTCTTTAGGTAATCTAGGTCGACGCACTGGCTGAGTACCTTCAACATACACGCTGACAACGGCTGGAAGAACTCTGTCTAGCATAGGTGCAAGACTTGGAATAATCTCTGTTTTATCTTCAATAGGAATTGTTGCTTGGAGAGTAGAAATAGGCAGTAAACTCAGTTCAATACTTAGTATCAATACGCTGAATAGCACTATTATTTTCATTGTAATATTGACTCGCAAATTTTCATGTTCTTTTTTTTATTAAAACTAAAATATTTAGTGATAGAAACAGTGAGTGAGCTTCAACAAGCATTAAAATTCAATAGAACAGTTCAGCAGAAGCAATTACTGAATATACGGAAAACTAGTTGCCGGGAAGTGTGCATTTTTAAACTCAGGCTCTAAGCGATCCTTTCAAAGTCATGGATTGTCTCTCAAACGAATTTCAGTTGGAATTTGATCATTATCTGATTCTGATTCGGTTAGACGATGTAAAAAGAAGTTTTCTTTAACATGCTTATCCAGCAATAAATTATTGGCATTATTGTCTATATCTTTATAAAGTTTGCGATAATCTGCAATTATACTTTCTAAAATCTCTATACTACGAGAAACAAGATTAGTTAATTCTTTTCGATATTCATCTAACTCAACCATATTTTTTTCTAACTTTTTCTGAAATCTTTGTTGTCGTCGTAGTTTATAGTTACTGAAAGATACAGAAATAACACTAGTTATTATGCCTAATATTAATCCAATTAATACATATTTCCAAAACATAATAAAACTCCTATTCAAATAAGTTACGCTATTCCATGTGATTTATGATATACTTATACTTTGACGTACTATATCAGTAAAAGCACGAGTAGATTTTGATGACAATGATTTAGATAAAAACAATAATAGTGACTAACCGCGTATTTTATTTATAAATAGTTCTCATCCTATTTATTTCATAGGACCAACAACTAGCATGTTACTGTCTAACTATTAAATTATGTAATTTTTCTAAAAGAAATTTTTGAATATAATTTTATCTATAACTTTCGATTCGTATCAATGCTCATTAAAAATTAATAGTAATTTAACTTATGTCCTTTATTTTCTATTTTTTTCGACCACACACAACTGTGTTAAAAATTTTTCGTAGAACATGAGAATAGGACGAAAAAATAAAACAATTGCATAAAGACAGATAGTGTATTATATCCAATAACAATTACACAAAGAACTGATTAATGAAGTATTCTATGCCTAGAATTCTTCTAGGCTAATAAAAACTGTAACTATATTCTAAATTTTTGTTTTCTAATAATTATATTTAGAAAGCATTATCTGATAGAGTAATGAATATGTCTCATTCTAATTCTAACACAGTCTTGTTGTCCAAATATTATTTTAACTACCATATTTATTAATATAAGAGGTTTTTATATACTAATATATAGAATAAAATAACTGTTAACATAATTTTTTGGCGATTTAATCACAATTTGAACTCATTAAAAATTTAGTAAAATATTATACCGCAACGATGATGTAATGTTACAAGGGAGGAGTACTATTCTGTATTATTTATATATCTTGCTAAACAAGATAATTTTGTTTAACATAGATTATGCGGACTGATAGAAAAGATATCCTCAGTTATTATTTAAATTATATAAAATAAATCGATCATTAATCATAATTCAACTATAATGATAATAAGGCTTTTTTTAAATTATTACTGACAGCTGCAATCGCAAAACTAATAGTTTCCTAAAAGATGAATTGTTGTAGTACTAGCAAGTAGTACAAGTATTTCATTACTATTCATCAAGGCGTTTGAATATATTAACATATAATTTGATTAGGTTCATTTTTAATGAAAACTTTCATAGCAAAATTAGAAACAGTTAAACATGATTGGTATATCGTAGATGCAAAGAATAAAAATCTTGGTCGTCTTGCAACTAAGCTAGCTTTGTGCTTACGAGGTAAGCATAAGGTAGAATATACACCGCACGTAGATGTCGGTGATTATATGATTGTACTCAATGCTAATAAAGTGACCATTAGCGGGAAAAAGTATGATAAAAAAATATATTATCACTACACCGGATATGTCGGCGGTATGAAAAAAATGACTTTTAAAGAAATGATTGCACGTCGCCCTGAACATATAATTGAAATTGCAGTTAAAGGCATGCTACCAACAGGCCCAATGGGCCGTGCTATCTTTCGTAAATTAAAGGTTTATGCTGGAACTGAACATAAACATGTTGCACAGAAACCGAAATTTCTTGACATTTAATTTGAGATTATAGTCAATGTTTGAACAACAATTCTATGGTACGGGACGACGTAAAAGTTCTTCCGCTCGTGTTTTTATGAAAATTGGAAGTGGTAATATCATGATTAATCAATGTACTTTAGAGGAATATTTCAGTCGTGATACATCTAGGATGATTGTACGTCAACCTTTATATTTAGTCCAGATGGTAGATAAATTAGATTTATATATTACTGTTAAAGGTGGCGGTATCTCTGGCCAAGCAGGAGCTATTCGTCACGGCATCGCCCGTGCCTTGATAAAATATGATGCAACAATGCGTACTTTTCTACGAAAAGCTGGATTTATTACTCGTGATTCTCGTCAAGTTGAACGTAAAAAGGTAGGTTTACGTAAAGCACGCCGTTGTCCACAATTTTCTAAACGTTAAGTTTAACGTACGTATACTATAATTAAAAATTCAAGATAATCCAAATTTTTATTTTTTGATCTGCCTAAATATGTCAATGAATACTATTATGATGTATTTTAACTGTTATATTATTTCTATTTGAATTATAGATTTATACTGTGACAGTATAAATATACTACCAATCAAATTTAGGGAGAATCATTTTTGGTTGAAGGAATGGTAATACAAAATATTTTTAATATGCTATAAGTTAATAGTTATTCTATGAATAATACTGATTTATAAAAAGCTAATATTTTAGTTTTAATCTAATAGTTTATTTTATGGTTAATAAAGGATGATAATGAAAATGAAAACAGCTCCATTGTCGCCATGTCAACCTTATTTATTAAGGGCATTTTATGAATGGTTGATTGATAATCAATTAACACCTTATCTGGTAGTAGACGTGACTGTAAGCGGTGTAGTAGTTCCGATGGAATATGCTCGACAAGGACGTATTATTCTAAATATTGCACAAAGTGCAGTAGCTAATTTAGTTTTAAGTAATGAAAAAGTGCAATTCAATGCGCGATTTAATGGTATATTACAACATATTATATTGCCAATAGCGGCAGTATTGGCCATTTATTCGCATGAAAATGGTGTTTGTAAAACATTTGAATCAGAAGTAGCGTACAATAATGCACAACAAATTATACATGGTAATAGTAATAAGGACGACAAGAAAATAGTAGATCCTTTAATGCCAAGTGATAACTTACACAATATACATTATCAATGTGAACTACCTATTGCGCCGATACGGAATAAACCTATTTTAAAAATAGTGAAATAAATTAATGAAATTTAATTTTATTTTATAACGTAGCTTCCTTGCCATTTATTATAGTATATCTCATTTATTTTTATTTATGTCTATCATATGGTTATGTAACCTGGAATTTTTATTCCACTTGAAGGATATGCGCGGTACTTGTAGTACCTACCATATCTGTAATATCTCCATGTGTAATAATTACCAGATCACCTGAGATTAAAAAACCTTTATTGCGTAATAAGTTTGTAGCGTGAATGGCATTAGATGCCATGCCTGTATTATCAAAATACACCGGAGTTACACCGCGATATAATGCAGTTAAATTAAGTGTACGTTCATGGCGAGAAAGGGCAAAAATAGGCAATCCGGAACTAATACGAGACATTATTAATGCAGTACGACCTGACTCAGTCATTGCAACAATGGCGCTGACGCCTTTTAAATGGTTAGCGGCATACATAGCTGACATGGCTATAGTTTCTTCTATACTATCAAATAGTATATCTAATCGATGTTTAGATACATTAATGCTTGGAATTTTTTCTGCACCTAAACAAACACTTGACATGGCTGCTACAGTTTCAGCAGGATATTGCCCCGTAGCGGTTTCAGCCGACAACATTACTGCATCGCTTCCGTCTAACACCGCATTAGCGACGTCCATGACCTCAGCTCGTGTCGGTATTGGATTAACAATCATAGATTCCATCATCTGAGTGGCTGTTATCACCGCACGATTTAATGTCCGAGCTCTGCGAATGAGTGTCTTTTGAATAGCCACTAATTCAGGAACACCAATTTCTATTCCTAGATCACCTCGGGCAACCATAACAGCATCTGAGGCAAGGATGATTTCATCCATTACTGCTTCGTTTATTACCGCTTCTGCTCGCTCTATTTTAGAAATAATTTTGGCATAACTACCTGCATTTCGAGCTAAACGACTAGCATCAGCAAGATCATTACTACTTCTAGGAAATGATACTGCTAGATAATCTACTCCTATTTTAGCTGCAGTAATTATATCTATTTTATCTTTTTCAGTTAAGGCATTGGCAGCTAGTCCGCCTCCTAGCTTATTAATACCTTTATTATTCGATAATAAACCACCAATAATTACCTCTGTTTGAACTTGCATACCTTGAACATTAATTACTTTCAATTGTATTCGTCCATCATCTAATAATAAGGTATTGCCGGATTCAACATAATTAGGTAGACATTTGTAGTCTATACCTACTTTTTTAGTATTACCCTCATTATTTTTCAATGATGCATCGAGTATAAATTTATCGCCTGCTTTTAGAAAAACGCTATTTTCTTGAAACGAAGCAATGCGAATTTTAGGCCCCTGCAAATCTCCAAGAATTGCTACATGGCACCCTAAACGAGCAGCAATTTCGCGTACTTTCTGTGCACGTATGATATGATCTTTAGCATTACCGTGTGAAAAATTGAGACGCACCACGTTTGCACCAGCAGCAATTACTTTTTCAAGATTATCATTGCGATCAGTGGCAGGACCAAGGGTAACGACAATTTTGGTTCTCCTTAGTCGTTTAAACATAAATGACTCCATCAACTTAGATAATTGTTATCTTATATACTTATCAAAAAACTTACCAAAACAGGAAGTAAATATCTTTTTTTTACATATACTTTAATAAAAGTATTTTGTGTATGTTGCAGTTATTAAAAGCAATATATAACAATATATTCATTCTTTTTCAGAATACTGTCTATTTACTAAAAAATATATTATTTAAATAATCAGTATGATTTTATATATCTCATTTATTATCAAAAAGACTGTGTGATATTTCAAAAATATAATTTTTACTAACAAAAAGTATGATTTTTTATGAAAATGAGAATAAGATTACTATTTCTCTTATTATACATCATACTATAATTAGTGATATAGTAATATGTGTGATGTAAAATATATTCAGAAATTTACACTGAATTAATTTGAAAATCTTCATTTCAGCAGAATATTTTCATCTGAATATCTTAGATAAAATAGCACATTGAATTTTATTGAATGCTCAAGAGAAGAAGTGGAAATTTTAAATTATAGATCAAATTAATCTTAAATAAGATTAAGATTACTTCTGATTTGTTTAAGATTGAATATAACAAGTTATATTTTTTGATATAAAATAGAGATTTATATGAACAGTTGCATTTTATATCGAAATGTTCATATAGTTTTTAATTAATAAAATATTAGTCCAATATTGAATATTAGAATAACATTTTATAATTATTGTACAATAAAAGATATTCGTGGGTAGCTTTCGTTCTTAGATATTATACTTTGACTGTATATTTAAGTTTATTTAATACATGCTACAGTATACCCGATAATCACAATAATCATAAGATGGTACAATATTACAAATAATTGAGCACTTTTCCAACATATAATATACGTTTAATGTTGTAGTATAAAATATATGCATGGAATAATTATCCCGAATGGCACCGTAATCATAGGATGTATTATTATTTATACATAAGCAAAATATATAAATTCAACATTTTACCGATTTAGTGTAACGTAAACTAAATAATAAAATCTAATAGTCATTAATTCTATTTAGGAGACAAGAAAATTATGGTGGTAACACCTATAATTCAAGCCTGTGATTTAGTAATTTTTGGAGCAAAAGGTGATCTAGCACGACGTAAACTATTACCTTCGTTGTACCAATTAGAAAAAACAGGTTCGCTACATCCGGAAACTCGAATCATAGGTGTAGGTCGTGCTGACTGGAATGTCAAAACGTATGCCACAATTATTTATGAATCTCTGGAAATTTTCATGAAAGAATCTATCAACAATATGTTGTGGAACACGTTAAGGGCTCGCTTAGATTTCTGTAACTTAGATGTTAACGATACTAAAGCTTTTTTTGGTCTTCTAAAAAAAATCAACCAACATACTCGAATCACTGTGCATTATTTTGCAATGCCTCCTGATCTCTTCGGTGCAATCTGCAAAGGATTAAGCACAGTAGGATTAAATAGACAACCTAATCGCATTGTCATGGAAAAACCATTAGGCACCGATTTGATATCTTCGCAGATAATTAATGATCAAGTTTCGAAGTATTTTCACGAAACACAGATCTATCGTATAGATCATTATTTAGGTAAGGAAACCGTACTAAATTTATTAGCACTTCGGTTTGCAAATTCTCTTTTTGTTTCCAATTGGGATAATCGCACTATTGATCATGTTCAAATAACGGTCGCTGAAGAAGTAGGTATTGAGGGAAGATGGGGTTATTTCGATCAAGTTGGCCAAATGCGTGACATGATTCAAAGTCACTTACTTCAAATATTAACTATGATTGCTATGTCGCCACCTTCAGAACTTACAACTGATTGTATACGAGATGAAAAAGTTAGAGTATTACGATCATTATGTCCTATCGATCATCACAACGTTCGAGATACTACAGTACGAGGTCAGTATACTAGAGGATTTATACAAAGAAACAAAGTGCCGGGTTACTTAGAAGAAGAAGGTGCAAATAAAAATAGCCGTACTGAAACTTTTGTTTCTATTCGTGTTGACATTAATAATTGGAGATGGTCAGGTGTGCCTTTTTATCTCCGAACTGGAAAACGATTACCTACTAAGTACTCTGAAGTAGTAGTTTATTTCAAAAATCCCACAATTAACTTATTTAAAGATTCTTATCAACGTTTACCGAAAAATAAATTAACTATTCGTCTACAGCCGGATGCAGGAATAGATATTCAGATTTTAAATAAAGTACCTGGTCTAGGCCATAAACATCGCCTTCAGACTACTAAATTAAATCTCAGTTTTACTAAAACATTCAATCAAGAGCATCTAGCAGATGCATATGAACGATTATTATTAGAAACCATGCGTGGTATTCAAGCATTATTTGTCCGACGCGATGAAGTAGAAGAAGCTTGGAAATGGGTGGATTCAATTATGGAATCTTGGAAAATTGAAAATAGTATACCACAACCTTATCAAGCTGGAACATGGGGGCCGATAGATTCTATAGCGATGATTGCTCGTGATGGGCATGCATGGAATAAATTTGAGTAACACTATCATAATACAGAACAAAGTAAGGATTTTAAAAAAAGGATATTTGTTGCATTTAATGATGAATAAAATTAATAGTTATACCTTTTATTGTTGAAACATTTTGTGATTCGGTTTTTTAAACCGTATTCAGAATAAATAAAAATTTATTCAAAATATTTAAATATTAAAAAACAAATTAATATCATTTTCATTACTTTATTCTGTATGCTCACTTCCGAAAAGGTGTTAATACAACATATTCAACTTACATCTCATCATTTGAATAAAAATAACAGAATAATACTCTAACATTGTATTTTTACATCCATTTTCTGTAAACAACATGGTTATTACAATAAAATCTATATACTATGAAGTATGGTATTTCTATAATAAAATATTAACAAAAGTAACTAATTAATAAAAATCGTATAAAACTATTAAGGTATTCTATTATTTATTTTATGCATAATATAATTATTATAGAATGAAATATAAATTAACAGTTATTTTTTTCAAAATTTTTAAAGTATAATCAAGATTTTTAAAAGAGAATAGTTTGTTTTTTAGTTTAAAAAATACATATAGAAATATATTAAGCACCTTATTATAAATTTAATTTATTAGCTTCGAGCCGTATAACACAAAATTATCTAAATTTTAGAGTAAAATTTAGTGCAAGTGCAAATATACTAACCAATATATTGAATAATTTTTAGATTATCTATAAATATAATTAGTCTTTTTTATTTTATATCTTTATAAAAGAAATTGTTTGATAGGTATAGTTTTATCTTAGTTTATTGACATAGTATCAATTTATTTTTTTTGACGAGTTATAATATTAATTATAATAAAGTTATAGATAATAATCATATTTGTCTTGACAAAATATCTTTGATTTAATGTTGAACAAAATGAAGTATATTGATTAATATATTTTAAATTATTTTTTATTATAATTAATAAGATTTAAAATCTTGTACGTACCTGATAATAATAAGTTGTTAAATCTTATCTTTTATTTTCATACCTCTAGAGTTAGATGATATATCTATTAATGATCATTTATAAAAAATAATCATTAAGTACTTAAATAATTTTAATCATTAATGTCATAATTTAAACTTTAAATATTTTAATTTAGTAAATGCATATTTATGCAATATTATTCAATATTGAATATTCAAGGAATTTATTCTAAAAGACAAAAAGATTTTTTAAAAAATAAAATTAAGTTGATAAAAAGATGGATTACTTTACATTTTAAAAATTAAATGGTGCTTTAATCTATAAAAACTATGCTTTTTTTTTAAAAAAGAGAATATCAACCTTTTTAATCATAGTATTTCTTTATCTTCATGGTACTATAGAGTAAACACTTCTGACTGAAGGGTATTATGAAAGAAGCTATGATTGAAAATCAACTTCGTCAGGCTGAAGAATTATGTAAAAAACGTAATGCTCGCTTGACGCCACAACGACTAGAAGTATTGCGATTGATTGCACAACAGAAAAGCGCAATAAGCGCCTATAATTTACTTGATTTATTACGTCAAACTGAGCCACAAGCCAAACCTCCTACTATATATCGGGCTCTAGATTTTTTATTGGAACAGGGATTTATTCATCGAATAGAATCCACTAATAGTTTCGTGCTATGCCATCATTTTTCTACACCTTCACATAATTCAGTATTTTTTATATGTAATCGTTGCGGTCGAGTACAAGAATATACCACAGAAAGTATCAAACACATTTTGCATCGTATGGCCATTGCGTCTGGTTTTTCTATCACTCACAATATCGTAGAACCGCATGGTTTGTGTCTTACATGTATAAAAGTACAAGCTTACTAACGTCCTGATGAATGTACATATGAAATCATAGTGTTTTCATCAGAAAATTTTTTAATGTCCTTATTTTAAAATTGAAGCATTAAAGATCATATATTGATATGAATAGGAGAATCAGTTAGCTAACTATATCCAATAATAGTCAAATATTACTTGGTCTATTTTATATAAATCACTATTTAAATAAACAAACATAATGTTACTAAAAATAAAATATATGAAATGAAAAATAAAGAATATATATTCATTCAATGAATACATAATAGATAAAGTATTTGGTATGGAATACCATTCCGTTTCTGGATAGAAACAATAAGATACATATTTTACTATATATTATTTTATTCATTTTATAGATATATATTTTCTAAATTTATGTATTTTATTTTTCTATAAATTTTTAATGAATTTTGAAAAAAGTATCTATTTGTGGTAGTTTATAGACTCAATGAGTCTTTCATATTAGAAATAGTAAAATATGAATTTATATTTTATATACGACTATTAATCGATAATTTTTTATAAAATATATTCGTATTAAATAATTTAATATTAAAACGTAATATAACAAACATGTGTATTATACATACTCTAATATGATAGAATGTCTGTTGGAAGATTGTATTAAGCGACTTAGTCAAAGTACTCCCTAAGTCATAAATGAATCCTTATTAATATTTCTTGTTTATTGTTTTTTAATAAAATTTGAAAAACTTTTTTAAAAAATGACATTATTATTTAATATTAATTGCACTTTTTTCATAAAAATTTTTTAAATATTTTAAATATTAGATATAGAAAAACAAATTTTTGTTTTACTTTTATAAAATTTTACTAGTTTTTTTCAAATGGATGTCCCCGTAGTTAAATGGATATAACAAACTTCTCCTAAAGGTTAATTACAGGTTCAATTCCTGTCGGGGATATTATTTACAGCCAACTGATTGATTAAGATAAATTTCAATAATACAAATATAATATTTATTATATTGGATATATTCCAATGAATAAAATATAAATTTTTTCAAGAAAATAATTTATATTATGAAACCTTTACTTATAATAATATCGTTAATAATAAAATTCAATTAGAATGATTCAGTTAAATGATTTTTCCGCTAACCAATCTGGAAGGTCATTTAATCCCATTGCTTGTCTAATCAAGCAAGATTTAATACCTGGTAGTGTATTTACTATTTGTAATCCTTGATTTCTGATCCATTTTTTTATTGGATTATGGCCAGAAAATAATTCTTGTAATCCTTGCATGCTCATTAACATGAGTGCATTGCCATGTTGGCGGATACACTCATAATGGCGTAAGTAAGAATAACAACCAATGTCTTTATCTAATGCTTTCAGGCGTTGTAATTCTCCTAAGAAAACCATAACATCCATCAGTCCCAAATTAATTCCCTGTCCACCTAAAGGATGGATAGTATGAGCGGCATCACCTAAAAGCACTAAACGATGGGTAGCAAAATGACGTGCATATCGCCCTACAAGTGAAAAAGTTTTTCGTTCACCTTGTAGCTCGCATAATCCAAGTGTTAGGCTAAAACACATTGCCAAAGCCATATTGAATTTTTCAACAGATTGGATCAAGTATTGCTGTGCTATTTCTGGTGGTAATGACCAAACAATAGAACTCAAATGTGGATTGCTTAACGGTAAAAAAGCTAGAATACTATCATCGCAAAAAGCTTGACGGGCAATATTCCTATGAGGTAATTCGGTGCGTACTGTAGCAACGAGAGAATGATGTTGATAATCCCAAAATATAAGAGGAATACCAACATATTGTCGAATCCAAGAGTGAGCTCCATCTGCTGCAACAACTAATCGCGCAGTTAGCATCTTTCCATCCTTTAAAATAAGCAGAACATCAGTCTTTCTCCAAACTATTTGGAACAATTCAGCAGGAGAAAATAGTATAATATTATTTAACTGCTTAGCACGACACCATAATGTTTGTTGAATAATTGAATTTTCGACGATATATCCTAGTTGAGGATAGCTCAATTCTAAGCTATCAAACATTATTTTTCCAAAGTTATCTTTTTCCCAAACTTCTATTTTATGATAAGCGTTAGCACCATGAGCAATAATCTCCTTCCAAACCTGCACATATTGCAGTAATCGACAACTGGCAAAATTAATGGCAGATACTCGTAGTATAGGTCGATTAGGTTGTACGAGTGTTGGAATATGAGATTCAATTATCGCCACACGTAATCCGCTTTCTTGTAAACCACAGGCAAGCGATAAACCTATCATGCCACCACCATTAATTACTATATCGAATTCTTGTATCACTTTCAAATCCTTATATTTTCCTTATTAACGGAACGTAGTTAACGAGAAATCCAACCTAGCATTTTATGCACTAGAATATCACGTAATGGTGGAATATGAGCCATAGCTAATAATCCAAGATTACGGCTTACAATGAATGGAAAATGAATACTGGAGAATAGACGAATAAGTCCATCGGTCACCGCTACAGTACTAGACTGATCTAATCGTCGACGCTGTTGGTAATTTAATAAAATATCATAATTACCAATATCCTTGCCTTGTATTGCAGTATTCGATAAAATTTCCGCTAGCGTCATAACATCTCTTATGCCTAAATTAAAACCTTGAGCGGCAATTGGATGCAATGTTTGCGCAGCATTGCCAACTAATGCTAACCGATGTGTAATATGCCGTTTAGCGATCTTAAGACATAGTGGATAATACTTACGCTGGCTAGTAGAGATAATATGTCCAAGGCGCCAACCGAAAGCTAGCTGTAATGCTTGACAAAATTCTATTTCATTCCAAAGAGAGATTTCAGCTCGATATTTAGTTGGTATACACCAAATTAGCGCACTATATCCACCAGATATGGGTAACATTGCTATAGGGCCATAAGTAGTAAAACATTCAAAAGAATTACCTTTATGCGGTAATTCGGTATTAATATTAGCGATAACAGCAGTTTGTTGATAATCTTTTTCCTGCCAATGAATGCCACATAATGTTGCAACAGATGATTGTGATCCGTCTGCTGCGGCTACTAATTGCGCATTGAAAAGTTTTCCGTTGTTTAACTTAATGATTGTTCTGGTTTGCTCTCTAGAAATATTAGTTAACTGTGCTGGACAATGTAAAAAAATACCTGAAGCTTGTTGCAACAGTTTAAATAGTAATTTTTTAAAATCGTGCATTTTAATCACGTAACCTAATGCTGGCAAGTGATAATCACTGGCTGAAATATGAACTTTATTAATATTGCTCTTTTCACTGACCTCGACTCTATGAATAGGAGTGGTGTAAGAAGAAAGGGTATCCCAGATACCGATTGTGTTTAACTCACTACACGTACCATAAGCCAGTGCAATAGATCCAACTTCAAAACTAGGATGGTCATTATTTTCTAATGCTTGCATTTCAACTAAATTAATTTTCATAGTCCCTTGACTGAAACGTGAAAGTGCGAGAGCAAGAGTTGCTCCAATTATGCCACCACCGATGATTGTAATAGTCATTTTTAAATGAATTCCATTGTCATTAATGCTTCAATTTCATTGGCCTGTTTTACCGCCGATGCTGTGAGATTTTCATTGCCAGAATGGGTAATGACAATAGTTTCTTCAATTCGAATACCAATACCATGATATGCTGAAACAATTTTTTCATCCGAAGGAATGTAGATTCCTGGTTCGGTAGTTAATACCATACCGGGTACGAGAATACGATCTTTTTGAGAAGTCCCATAATCACCAACGTCGTGTACATCTAATCCTATCCAATGGCTTAATTCATGCATGAAAAATTTTTTATATGCTTGTTCAGCAAGTAATGCTTCTATGTTACCTTTTATGATACCAAGCTGTATCAAGCCTGCGACCATGATAGTTATAATTTCTTCTCTAACTGCGTAAATACTACATCCGGGTTTATAGAGTTCTAATGAACGATTTAGCATTTTCAGTACAATATTATAAACGGCGCGTTGTTCCGTTGAAAATCGACCATTAATTGGAAAAGTTCGGGTAACGTCACTGGCATAACCTTTATATTCACAGCCAGCATCAATTAACACCAAATCGCCGTTTTTCATTTTTTTATTGTTTTTAACATAATGTAAAATGCAACTGTTTTTACCACTACCTACCATTATGTTATAAGATGGAAAACGAGCACCGTGACGAATAAATTCGTATTGAACCTCACCTTCTAACTGATATTCGAACATGCCTGGTCGGCAGCGTCGCATAGCACAAGTGTGTGCTATGGCAGTGATTTCACAGGCACGGCGCATGATAGTTAATTCTTCATCTGATTTAATTAAACGCATTTCATTTACCAATGATCTCCAGTCCACTATGATAGATGGAGCTTGTAATTCTTTATGAACACCTTGTCGTAGTTTATTGAGTGCTTTAAATAATTGGTAATCAGCAAAAATATATTTTCCTTGTGCATGATAAATTGTGCTCAGTCCATTGAATAATAAATATAGTTGCTTAGGAATTTCATCCCACGGTAGGACATAATCAATATTCAAGCAGGTCAATGCGGCTTTATATTCTATATCAAGATTTGTATAAGCTTCATTAGTTTTATTATTATGCATTTGGTTAAATAATATGCTTCTACAATGGTTCTTATTATGTTTGATTAATATAAATAGCGAGTTTGGTTCATTCAATCCAGTAAAGTACCAGAAATCGCTATTTTGTCGATAAGGATATTCAATATTAGCATTACGCATAATTTTAGGAGCAGCATATATTAGCGCAGCGCTGCTTGGTACCATCTTCGATAGAAATCTTTTACGACGAAGAATATATGCTTGTTGCATCATAGCTTTCTCCAACTTAGTTAACCAGAATTTATTAATTCTAATTACGATTCTTATGACAGACTAACTTGTTTATCTCCATAATATATAACAGAGGCAATTTAATATTTGTATATTATTTTAGAAGTATAGCACTGTAGAATTCGAAAAAGTGCATGTTATTTGACATAACAATCATTACTGTATAGTAATGTTAAATGTTATATTTTATATCTAAGGTTACCAATTTCATTTAGATAAATTGATCATTTCATCTATATTTTATAATTTATACTTAGTTATTTAATATGTTCATATTAAATAGACAATCTTTTCTCACTAGGTTACTAATTTTTATTAGTAATATAAGTATTCATTAAAGTAATGAGTTATCCAAAAATAACATCAGCTATTTCATTTAAATTTTAATATTAGTTTACTGATCATAAACTATGAGATTTATTATTTTTTAATCGAATCATAATTTATGATTTTATTTTTTCTTTGTTACATATTAAATTAAATTGATATAAGATTTTTTACCAGTTTATTTTTTATGAAAAAATTAAATTTTATTAATGTAGACAATAAATACTTTTATTTTAAATATAAAATTTAGGTACATATTAAGTAGATATAAAAAAATTGAGTTTACATGTTTTTATATAAAAAAATATTATTAGAAATAAAAGTAAAATATTGCGCAACAATTATATTAAATATTAATTAAAATTATAGATTTTGTAACGCATATTTCTATAATCTAGAATTACTCCATTACGAATGAGTAGGTAATAATATATAAATAAATTGCAATATGGATTTTATGTAACTAGTATAAATATTTTTGTATGGTAATTTTTACATACTGCTGTTAAAATTTTTAAGTAGGAATGTTCTTGACATATAAAGAAAAAGTTATTAATTTAAATTTCATTCTAATTTTTATAGAATAAATTTAGTGCGGTATGATGGATACAAGAATTAAATAATCTGAATAATTTACTGCAAAGATTTAGTAACTTAATATTTGTGAATTTCAAATATATTATAATACATAGTTGAACGGATCTACTTTTGTTCAAGTGAAATTAACGTTCAAATGTTATTAAAATTTATTTTGACATATGTTAATCAATGTATATGTTTGTAGTGGTGATTGCGGAGTGCTGTAATCGATAATATTTTTTCTCTATGAGTCTCTCAATGGATGATAAAATGCTTATACGGAAATCATTACGGGATTCTATCCGTCTTCGGCGTTGTGCTCTGACTAATCAAGAACAGACAATAGCTTCATTACGTATAGTAAATCAAGTTATGAACAATCCGCGTGTGCAAGCTGCTCGTACTGTAGCTATATTTTTATCTTTTGATGGAGAAATCAATACACAGCCGATTATTAAGGCATTGTGGCTTTCTGGAAAACAAATCTACTTGCCGGTTTTACATCCTTTTTCCATAGGTTACTTACTATTTCTACATTATACAGCTAATACACATCTGGTGATAAACCAATTTAAGATTCGTGAACCTTGTTTGGATATCACTACCTTAATTTCTTTAATTGATTTAGATATTGTATTTACACCGCTTGTAGCTTTTAATGAGCAAGGATATCGTCTGGGAATGGGAAGGGGATTTTATGATCGTATGTTGAAGCATTGGTATTTAAAATCAAGGTTTTATCCTATTGGATTAGCGCACGATTGTCAGCGAATAGAAGATATATTTCCAGTAGAAAAATGGGACATAGTTTTGCCAGAAATTATTACACCTTCTCATACTTGGTTAATTTCTACTGGTATAAAAAATTAAGATTTTGTTTTTTATATTTACATATTATGTAATTTAACAATAAATAGTAAAAAAATTTTCAGCATGAAAATTTATTCAAAATACATATTTTCTATGTCAGAGCATAGCGTTAAAAACGCATTTTACTAAATTGAGATCTTTGTGAGATATACATAAACACTGAAATTATCCATTATATTATAATATTTTTTGTACAGAATTATTATGAGCAATGCTGGTAGATGAGTCACGGACTCTACTACCTGTTTTAAATCCTAATATCAGAATAAATTCTGGTTTCTATAATGAAAATTATAGCTTGCTACACTACATATTATGTATGAAATTAATTTCACAATGATTATACAAATATTTTATAATTAAAATATTTACATATACTAACATACAATATGTATTATATGTACTATATATTATATGTACTAAATGTTTTAATAGTGGTATAAAGTAATAATAATAAAATTATTAGATATGGATATCTAAATATCAGATATTTTTAACTTTTTTAATCTGAATTTATATATTTAATAAAAATTTCATTGAACCAAGACACAGGTTATTTTAGCATATAAAAAATAAATCATATGTAATTAGTGTATTTTATTAACAAAATTTCTTAGAGTAGCTATTTATTTTCTAATTTTAAAAAATCAAAAAAATTTTTAATAATTTTAATTTTTAAACTTACATTGTAAGATTTAAAGGAATTTGATCATATATTAATTTTAACAGAATTTGATATTGATACATAATATCATCATAGAGTAGATACCAATAACATTGGTATTTTATAATAATATATTATTGATACAATCTGCATTGATGTTCAGCTATATTTAATAAAAAAATCTTTACTTTCTTAACATTTGCATTCAGAATATTTTTATTGAAAACGTTATTAATCACATTACAGTTATAATATACAATATGTTATAAAAATTTTTGATAAATTTAATTGATTGATCTAATCCATTAGATGAATATATATTTATTATAACGAAACTATTTCCTACGTACATATACCATTATAGTATAATTCACCGTAATTTATAATTCTAAAAAATTATAATAGATTAATAAAATAAGAAAAAAATTAATCAAAGTTACATTAAAAAACTAATGATCTTAATAATTATACGTAAATAAAATACTTTTTTTCAAAAAAATAGAAAATAACTAACAGCATTAATGTATCAATGTATTATACATGATGCACAGATAGAACGATCATCAATAATAAATTGAATATACATTTAGTATCGTATATCAATTCAGATTAGTAAATAATGTTTTATTTAAAAAAATTTTTAAAAGAAAATGTCATTAATACTATTCATTAATAATGATAATGTTCTATATAAGCATTGTAAAGACAATTCATCTTTAATTTTTCTTTTTATTATTAGAATTAATAAAAATTAAATAAGTTTTAACAATTAAATATTTTTATTTTTTATGGGTCGTGTAGGAATCGAACCTACGACTAGTTGATTAAGAGTCAACTGCTCTACCAGCTGAGCTAACGACCCCACCATCCAATTATGGTATTTACATCCATTAATGTCAAACATATTCATACTGATCCCAGTATGAAACCATATACATTTATTCAAATCTACCAACTCTTGAATATAATTTAGTTACTTAATTAATATTATTGTTTATACTAATTCTAAGTATAACAAATGCTTAATGAGCATCGATTCTTCAACAGATAAAGTCAAGAGACATTATTTTTAAATTTATCGAATATATACTATCCGATAATCGAGATTGCTCTGATAAAATGAACAGTGTCAAGGATGATGGTATAAATTTATGTTATATTAATATTTAATATATAAATCATAAGAATTGTTCTCTAATAGATGAAATAAAATATTAAAAATAAAAGTACAGTTTTAAATTGAATTAAAAGAAATAAATTCTAATTTATTAATTAGATATTAAAAATAGTAGTTCATAAAGTCTTTAAATAACTAATAATGCAAATGATTCTAACATCACGATGTTTCAATATTATCTATAAAATAAAAAGTCAAAATTAACATTGATATTATGCAACTCAATTAAAATTTACTTAACTACAATACAGTGTGAATTATGTAACGTTTTACCATTTCACATTTTTTTAAAATATATGAGACAATTTTCACTTAACTAAAAACTATACGATGAATATTATTCATCGTATAGCATAATTTATTGTTATATACTACTACGCAGGCAATGTAATATGTCATATAATAATTAATTATAATACTTGTAGATTTAATAAATCTAATTTTTAGATCAATTAATCATTATACTTCAAAAGTAAATATATTCAAAAATACGTAACATTAGAACCTTTTAAATCTAAATTTCAGATGAGCTTTTTTTCTAAAGCTGTCAAACCAATTATATAATTCAATGAAAGAGGTGATTGGCGTGAAACAGCAATATGGCTATTATGTTGTAATTTTATGCGTTTTATTGCTGTTACATAATCCTTGTAGAGCCAATTCTAAACTACAAATAGAAGGAATTAACAATCATACATTACAACGAAACTTACGAACGTGCCTATCTAATATCAGTAGTGAAAATGAAATTATTACGAGCACACGTTTCCACAATAAGGTGAATAAAATAGTACGAAAATGTTTACGTGCGTTCGGTTACTATGAACCTACGATAACTTTTAAATTTAAAAAATCATCGAACAATAATCAAGATATATTAATTATTCACATTAATTCAGGTAAGCCAGTAAAAATCGCTGATATTAACGTGACGCTTCATGGTGAAGCAAAACAAGATAACGATTACTTAGAGTGGGTCAAAAAAGGAAAATTAACTTTAGGTAAAGTATTAAATCATTATGATTATGATAAATTCAAAGATGGATTTTCAATCTTAGCATTACAAAAAGGCTACTTTGATGCAATTTTTCGAAAAAGTCAACTTAGTGTTGTTCCATCTATCTATCAATCCTATTGGAATATCGATTTCGATAGTGGACAACGCTACCATTTCGGAGAATTCCGTATTCATGGTTCACAAATCAGAAATGATTATCTCTATAATCTCGCTAACATAAAAATAGGTGATCCTTACCACGCCGAATCATTAGCAATATTAAATAATCGCTTAGCAGCAACTAATTGGTTTAACTCGATAGTAATTTCAACTAACCTTTCTTCAGATCAAGAAAGTTGTGCTTTAATTTTGGATACTGTGGTAACTCCACGAACTCGAAATGGTATCGAAGTCGGTATAGGGTACACTACTGATATCGGACCAAGAGCAACAACCACCTGGAATAAACCTTGGCTAAATTCACGTGGGCATAGTTTTCAAACTAGTTTGAGTTTATCCGAATTGGAGCAAACAGCCGATCTTCACTATAAAATTCATCTTGTTAAAGATCCTTTTGAGCAATATTATCTACTACAAGTAGGATTGAAACGCGAAAATCTAAATCACTCTCAATCATATTCTAATATATTAAATATAGCACGTTATTGGAACTTTTCGCATAATTGGCAAAAAATTTTAAATTTTCGTTGGAGCTTAAATCATTTTATCCAAAATGAATTTACTGATACAACTATGCTCATTTATCCTAGCATTAGCCTAAATCGTACCCGACAAAAAGATGGATTAATGCCGATGTGGGGTGATAGCCAACTTTATTCAATAGATATATCACACACTGTGTTAGGGTCAAACATTAATTTTATTATTTTTAAAGTACAAACTGTGTGGATTCGTCCACTGACAGAAAAACATCGATTTATAGCACGGGGTAATTTCGGTTGGATAGAAACAAATAATTTTGAACGCATACCTCCACTATTACGTTTTTTTGCTGGAGGAGATCGTAGTATTCGCGGTTATAAATATAAATCACTGTCGTCGTGGAGAAATAGTGAAAAACCAACTGGTGCTTCTAAATTAGGTATTGGCTCACTAGAATATCAGTATAATATTTTAGGAAAATGGTGGAGTGCAATGTTTATTGATAGCGGAGAAGCAGCGGATCATATCAAATGGAATAATTTTAAAACCGGAGCTGGCATTGGTATACGTTGGCAATCTATTATTGGTCCTATTAAATTAGATATGGCTGCCCCAATGACAGAACAATATAAATTTGGAATACATTTTTATATTGGATTAGGATCTGAATTATGAACTTGTTTAGTAAAATTTTCCTAAGCATGCTGCTGTTTGTAGTAGGATTATTGGTATTTCTTATTAGCACATCCACAGGATTACGTTTTGTAGTAAATAGTTTAATTTTTTGGACACCAGGACTAGAAATTGCTTCTATTAGCGGTAGTTGGCGCAACTTAACTGTTACACAACTCCAATACCAAATACCTGGCCTTACAGTTAAAGCTAAAGAATTTCATCTAACACTAGACTTTATTAAATGTTTTCATCACCGTATGTTATATATTAACAATGCTATTGTGCGAAATATTAAAATTCAAGTTAACAAAACTGGATTGAAAATCCTATCAAAAAATATAGAGTCTAACAAGATAAATCAGAATATCAATGTTTTTACTACATCACATCCAGTGATCTTTCGTCAGTTAATGTTGAATAATATTCAAATAACCATAGATCAAAGTACAATTTCGCTTGAAAAATTGAGCACTGGGTTTAAAGTACAGAACAATATGTTAGTAATAACACCAACGTATATTACTGGATTGCTAATAACCACCTTACCGAAGGTATCGCAAGTAGTAACAGATAGCACCACTATAGTAGCTCAAACCATTAATGATAACTATCATATGCCAATAAAAGGAAAAATATACGCAGAACTAAAGCCGATTAGCAGGCATCCTGCATGGATATTTTTTTCTGAAACTCTAAGTAGTCTATGTTTAAAACCAATTTTACCACCACTGCCGTCTATTAGATTACCGTTAAATCTGATCGTACAGGAAGTCAAGGCTAATAATGTACGTTTAATTGGCAATATCAATGTAATGATTACTCACTTACATATGAAAATGATAGTTTATAACCAATATGTTAAATTGACAATTCTAGAAATAGATTCCCCTAAGGGATCAATCCGTGCTTGCGGCGATGTTGAACTAAATCGAAATTGGCCAATTAACATAGTAATGAATATTACGTTGAATATTGATCCAATAAGAGGTGAAAATGTTAAACTAATTATAGGTGGAAGCTTGTGCGATGAATTATATACACATCTCGATCTATCCGGTTCAATTAACGTTTGTATGAACATGAAAACTTATCTGACACAGGTTAATCCACCTTTAACATTATCTTGTAATAGCCGAATGTTGAAATGGCCCTTGAATAGTTTATCGCAATATCAAGCGAAAAATATTGTCTTACGATTAGATGGTACACCACAAGATTACCGGCTAATATTAACAACTACCATTATTAAAGATAATTTTCTCCTAGCAAATCTCCGATTGGATCTTACAGGCAATACAAAAGGGCTTTCTTTATCACGTCTGAAAATAACAACATTACAGGGTAATGCTGATTTAAAAGCAATAATAAACTGGAAAAATCATGCCATTAGCTGGAAAAGTGAACTTTCTTTAAAGAGTGTTGACACCACCTATCAATGGCCAGATTATCCAGTTCGATTGAGTGGAAAAATTATTTCTTATGGAAAACTATGTAACAATGATTGGCAATTAAAGATATCGAAATTATTTATAAAAGGCAGTTTCAGAGATAATGAGCTCTCTGCAGAAGGATCGCTGAGTATTAATTCTGCAGGACAATGGAAAACACAAAAATTATTATTATCTATTGGAAATAATCAATTTATAGTTCATGGAGAACTAAAAGATAAATTTGCCTTAGATGCTACTATTAAAGCATCTATGCTAAATGACATTTCGCCTGATCTAAGCGGTCAATTACAAGGTAAAATGAAGATACGAGGTGATTTTCACACACCACAGTTATTGACAAATTTCAATATTCATAATTTGCATTGGAAAGAATTCAGCATCCATAATGCAAATTTTAAAAGCAATGTGCTTTTCAGCAATATCATCTATGGTAATATGATATTGCAGCTAGATAAATTTCAGCACGGAACATTATCAATTAATCAAGCAATACTGGCAGTATTGGGCGATGAGAAACAACATAAGTTACACTTAACAGTACTAGATAATCTATTTAATAGCTACCTGAAAATTAGTGGTAAATTTGATCGAAAACAGCAACGCTGGACAGGTTTGCTCAGTCGACCTGGAATTGTATCACTTAAAAAGTGGTTACAGTATAAAAAAATAGGAATAAATAATCAAATTTTAGAAAAACATTTTATTTTTAATGAACTGTACTATTTATACAATTTTGACTTACCTAAAAATATTAATTTATTTAGTTCCGATCAAACCACGTTACGATTAAATTACTTAGATCCAAAAAGACTAAAAAAGAGGATATTAGCTAATTCTTTTCAAATTGAGAATATATTTTCAATCCAAGATTCTATATTTCCTTGGACCATGAATATATGTTTCCCGAAAAATAAAATATTTGATGCGAAACATTCAATTGATCTTAATCAAATTATGGATAAGTCATCTTTTTCTATTTTTTTTGAAATACTAAAACTTAATCTAAAATTAGATAAGAATCTTGCTCAAATAGATTGGTTTATAAAAACTTCTAATCAAAGCCAATGCATTGGCCAAATTAAAGTGATACATCCAAAGAGTTGGCGTAACATTTCTGGTTATATAAATATTAAACATTTCTCACTTTCATCGTTGAAACCATTATTTTTGAGCAGTGAAAATATTGATGGCATATTAAATGCCACATTACATTTATGTGGCACCGTGAATCAACCGCAGATTCACGGCCAGATCTCATTAACCAATTGTATCATTGAAAGTAATGATATACCTTGTATTATTACTGATAGTCAGCTAATTCTTTATTGTTCAGGAACACAGTCTACATTGAAAGGAGTGATCAGTACTGATGATGGTCAAGTTACTATAGCTGGCCATGCAGATTGGAGTTGTATGAATGCATGGAATGCACGTATCTATATAAAAGGTAAACAAGTGCGTGTTAATTGGATACCAATGGTACAGATGTATATGTCACCCGATATTATATTCGAAGCTATGCCGGAATTATTTTCAATAACAGGAAAAATTACTATTCCTTGGGCTCGTATTAAAATAAAAAATTTACCAAAAAATATGGTGGAAGTCTCATCTGATGAGGTAATATTAAATCATAATTTTCAACCAATTTTCAACAATGAAAAAAATACTATAATTCCAATAAATTTTAATTTTTTAGTGCATGTCGGAGATGACGTTAAAATTGATGCTTTTGGATTAAAGGCTAAATTAAATGGAGATCTAAAAGTCGTTCAAAACCAACAAAAAGTGGAATTAAATGGGCATATCGATATTCCTTCTGGTCACTTTCATGCTTATGGACAAAATTTAATTGTTAAAAAAGGACAATTACTATTCTCTGGTCCAGCTGATAAACCATATTTAAATATTGAAGCTATTCGAAATCCAGAATATACGGAAGATGCAATTGTTGCTGGTATCCGCATCATTGGATTACTTGAACAACCGAAAGTTGAAATTTTTTCTGATCCAATAAAATCTCAACAAGAAATACTTTCCTATTTACTGCATGGACAAGGATTAGAAACTACTAGTGCCGATAACAATATAACAACTTCGATGCTGATTGGGATCGGAGTAGCCCAAAGCGGGCAAGTTGTAGGAAAAATTGGAAAAATATTCGGAGTGAAAGAGTTAGCTTTAGCCACTCAAAGCATTGGCGATAGCTCTCAGGTAGTACTGAGTGGATATCTTTCATCTGAGTTACAACTTAAATATAGCGTGGGTCTTTTTGATTCTTTAACAACCTTAACGCTTAGCTATCGATTAATGCCAAAACTCTATTTAAAAGTAGTATCTGGTCTTACTAAGACATTAGATTTCTTATATCAATTTGATTTTTGAATCAAATTATTTATTTGATAAATAATTTTAATAAAAAATATTATTTCAATTAAAAAATAGTAATGTTAATTATATATTAATTTAAATAATTAACTTATATCATATTGATCTTTTATAAATATAAAAATTTCAATAACCTATTAATTTATATTAATTTTCATTAAATTAAGTAATAATGAAAGCGCAATTAATATGTTTACTAAACTAATTAAATTTAATATAAGCAATTATATATTATATTATATAATAATATAAAAATTATAAATAACAGTAATTTTGATAAAATTTGATCTTAAATTAAAATAATCTATTTAGATTGAACTTTTAGTAACTAATAAGAAGCTAATTATAATTAACAGAATTATATTGATTTCATTTATGAAAAACCCCGGTTTTCCCGGGGTTGTGAACTAAGTCAAAAATTTTTAACAAAGCAGTGAAATTACATCATTCCACTCATATTGCCTGCGGCACTACTACCACCTAAGTCAGGTTTGTCCTCTTTTGGTAAATCGGTTATCATACACTCAGTGGTAATCATTAAACCTGCAATAGAAGCTGCATATTGTAATGCAGAACGGGTTACCTTGGTAGGATCTAAGATACCCATATCAATCATATTACCATATTTTTCAGTTGCAGCGTTATAACCTGTATTGCCTGTACTTAATTTTACTTTATTTGCAATAACAGAAGGCTCTTCACCAGCATTAGCAACAATCTGGCGTAGAGGCGCTTCCATTGCTCGACGAGCTACTTTAATACCAACTGTTTGATCTTCATTGTCACCATGCAGATCTTCAATGGAATTGGCTGCACGAATTAATGCTACGCCACCGCCGGCAACCACTCCTTCTTCTACTGCGGCCCGAGTTGCGTGCAAGGCATCTTCCACACGAGCTTTTTTCTCTTTCATGGCAACTTCAGTAGCAGCACCTACTTTAATGACTGCAACTCCACCAGCTAGTTTAGCTATGCGTTCCTGTAGTTTTTCACGATCATAATCGGAAGTTGCTTCATCGCGCTGTTGGTTAATTTGTGTAATACGGCTATTAATATGAGATTTATCTCCGGCACCATCAATTATGGTAGTGGTGTCTTTAGTGATTATAACCCGTTTAGATTGCCCCATATCCTCTAAAGTAGTTTTTTCTAATTCTAAACCAATTTCTTCAGATATAACCGTTCCTGCAGTTAAGACAGCAATATCTTGCAACATAGCTTTACGCCGATCACCAAAACCTGGTGCTTTTACGGCAGTGACTTTAACAATGCCACGCATAGTATTTACTACCAGTGTAGCCAAAGCTTCACCTTCTACATCTTCAGCTATGATTAAGAGTGGTTTACCTGCTTTAGCCACTGCTTCTAACATTGGTAACATTTCACGAATATTGGATATTTTCTTATCCACAAGTAAAATGAACGGATTGTCTAGTTCGACAGTACCTGTTTCTGTTTTGTTAACAAAATAAGGAGAAAGATAACCACGATCGAATTGCATACCTTCAACAACATCTAGTTCATCCTGAAGCCCTGAACCTTCTTCAACAGTAATCACACCTTCTTTGCCTACTTTTTCCATAGCTTCGGCAATTAGAGTACCAACAGTCTCATCAGCGTTAGCAGAAATAGTACCTACCTGAGCAATCGCTTTAGAATCAGAGCAAGGTTCAGATAATTTTTTTAGCTCTTTAACAGCGGCGATTACAGCTTTGTCGATACCTCGTTTTAAATCCATTGGATTCATACCTGCAGCTACAGCTTTGAGGCCTTCGTTAACAATAGATTGAGCTAAAACAGCAGCAGTAGTAGTTCCGTCTCCTGCTGCATCATTTGCTTTTGAAGCTACTTCTTTAACCATCTGAGAACCCATGTTCTCAAATTTATCTTCTAATTCTATTTCACGTGCTACGGTAACGCCATCTTTGGTAATGAGCGGTGCACCGAATGATTTGTCTAAAATTACATTACGACCTTTCGGACCTAAGGTTACCTTCACGGCATCAGCCAGAACATTGACGCCGCGAAGCATTTTTACACGGGCATCATTGCCAAATTTTATCTCTTTAGCTGTCATTATTAAATTCCTTTAAATGCTCTCAGTTCAGGTGATTGTAATCATGCGCGGATTACTTCTCAACGATAGCTAAAATGTCGCTTTCGGACATAATAAGCACTTCATCGTTGTCAATTTTTTCTGTCTTCACGCTATATCCGTCATTGAAAATTACGATGTCGCCAACTTTAACATCTAGCGCTTTTATTTCGCCGTTTTCCAAAATACGACCGTGGCCTACAGCCAAGATCTCACCACGCGTGGACTTACTCGCTGCCGAGCCAGTCAGCACAATACCACCTGCAGACTTGGCTTCAACTTCCTTACGCTTAACGATAACGCGATCATGCAATGGACGAATTTTCATTGATAGCTCTCCTTGAAAAGTCCGTATCAATTATTTTCCAGAAATAACGTCAGGTGTATCATAACATCCCTGACCTCGTAATGCCTATACATGGGGGCATTCTTGAAAGCTTCAAGAGAAAAAAAATTTTTTTTTCATATTGGATAAAAATATGTTTAGCTTATTTGCTTTTAACTTTATTTAATTAATATGTCATAGATTCATGTCTCGACCAAGGATTGTATCCATTGTAATCCTTGCATTCAATGCTTTCATAATTAAAAATAGTAAGAACTAGTTTAATTATGTAAGTACAATCCATACTAATAACAACAAAGAACTATTTTAGGAAAAGACTATATCATTTTAATGTAGATTAATTTAGACACGTTCCTTTAGAAATATAATATATAAAATAATTCAGTATCACATGACTTTTAAAATCAGCTTAATTACAGGAACTCATCTTGGTTAAGATATATGATGATTATTACATTCAAAATTTACGAAGATATATTTAAGCTCACGGTTAAATTAATGAAATTAAATGAAAAATTTGTATAGCGCAGCAGATTTAGCAATATTAAATAACATAATAACATTGTATTTAAGGATATTAATTTAGATTATAGTGTAAATATTATGTACATAGAATTAAAAATGGCACAACTCCTTTTTTATGAAGTAGATTTTATCTTAGTAAAATTAATAAGGAAAAATTGAAAAACAGCAAAATTTATTTAATCATATATCCAAAATATAAAAATTAATTACCGATGGTAAGTGATATATGAAATTATGTTTTCTTCTAAAAGAAATATTACTAGTGGTATTGGCCGATGTCATTAATTTTAATCAATAGAATTTAAGTTCATTAAAATACATCACGGATTAAGCACTTTTTTCATTACTACTATACTTTTAAGGCATTAAAATTACTTGCTTATTATACTGACTTGAGCTAGTGTTTTGTTATTTACTAAATTGATAATAATATGGTGTCTGACAGAAACTGAATGTATATACTAATTACTCTGTTTATTGTCGGTATTATATTCGTATTACTTATCTTCGAAGATTTTAAGATGCAATCTTTATTTCATAAGGTATTTAGTGGTTATGACGACAAGATTATTTTTTAAATTTAAACTGGTTTATTATAAGATATAGCAATAAATTTAGCTAATCTTATTAGTAATGGAAAAGAGAAGCGATGATACATTATCTAAACAATAAGTTGGAGAGCGATGTTCATTTAAAAATTGACGATCAAAGATCGTGTCTCATTTTTTGTACTATGCCTGATAAAATCGCTGCACATAATATCTCTCAAATTTTATTAAATAGCAAACTAGCTGCATGTATTACATTGTTTCCCAATGCTATGTCTATTTACCCTTGGCAAGGTAAGATTGAAACACAATTTGAAATACAACTAATCATTAAAACTCATATTATATTACAACAGTCTGTCTTTAGAACAATTAAAACCTATCATTCGTATCAAATACCGGAGTTATTAACTTTACCCATAATAGGTGGTGATCTAGCTTATTTATCATGGTTAACTAATTGTTTACGATGACATTAATTGGTTAATATGGCTAAGTAGTTATTTATATATGTTCAGTCGATTTTTAACTTAAGATTGATTGTTATAAACCGCTATTACCAGTTTATTTGTATAGTAATCTATTAGTAGAATATTCTACATATTAGTAGAATTTTTAATTTTTTTAATAGTTATTTGCTAAATTTTCTCCGTTATATTGACGGTCATCAATACTATATATTATAAGATATTGCCATTAGTTTTTGTCAAATATGATTCTATTTATATCAATTGATCGGGCATGAATAGCTTTGATATATATTTCTCTAAAAAAGACAAAAAATTAGATTTAATACTTTATCATGCTTACTTAAGCGTTTTATTTGGTATATATAGTATTAGTATAATTTCTATGAAATTTTTTATTAATTTAATAAATTTCAAACATTTTTAATGTTCTATTTTTTTAGAAGCATTATTGTATGGCAATATATGTTTGATCTAAACAGTAAAACTGTATTCGGTTTATGTTGAAATTTTTAAAAGCAAGTAAAATAACTAAATAAGTTTTATAATATATTTATATACTCATCTGAGTAAACGAAATGGAATTGATGTATTACCTATACCACAGTATATTAAGCCATATATTATCTGTGTTTTAAGTAAGAATATAGTTGTATGACATATCTCATTAAATATGAACTAAAATTATCCATTCTAAAATATTTGATCTTGTTAAAAATGGAGTTTTCATTATCTGAGATAATGAAATCTATTAATTTAGCTTATTTCATAAAATAGTTAAAAAAATATTTTTCAATATTAGTTACTTTCCTTTGTCACTAATTTTAACACAATTAACTAAAATGTTACAGATTCGGCTAATTGACTTTCATTGTATTACTGAAGTCCATATAGCATGATGCTTCATATGCCGTATTATTTTCAATTATGCATACAGATCAATATCTTTTTATATAATTAATACAGTGAAACTTTTTGTGAATTCATCAATATGCCATTATATATTTATATTTTACGTAATCTTAATTATTTATTTATACCTGTACGGAAAATCATACTCTTGCTATTTATTATAAAATAAAAAGGACAAGTATTCCTCTTGCTATATTATTTTTCGTTTTGATAAATGTAGAAGAGATTTTTTACTGATGAAGTGATTAAAAGATGGATATTATTATGCAATGGGACAGCTGTTTCAAACATATTATTTTACATAAGCTTCAACAACTGCGCTACTATGCTACTATATTTTATTGTTAGTTGATATGAATCAGCCTATTGACGAAATTAAATAAATAAGATTTAATAATCCCTGTTGCCCGGATAGCTCAGGTGGTAGAGCAGAGGATTGAAGATCCTCGTGTCCTTGGTTCGATTCCGAGTCCGGGCATCATTATTTTTATATTCTAAAATTTTTATTTATTTTTTCATTATGTATAAATATATTCTATAATTATGATGGAATCTAATTGATTCTAATTTTAGAATTATTGCTAATTTTAATGATTATTCTTAACTAATAAAGAATATATTGGAATAACACATATTAATGGATATTGATAATTTAATGAAGAAAACTCTAAATTACTAGAATATTTAATATGAATGTGTATTTAAGCTAAATATGCAACCTGTCGGAACTACCACACACCCATAGTGACTTTAATTTTTTTGGTTTAAAATTGAGTAAAAATAATAAAAATTACATATAGTGAAAAATCATAATATAATTGTATATATTAATTATATTAACAGAATACATCAAAATATATAATCCAATTAAGATGTCATATCAGAAATATGAATAAATATGTATTATATTAATAATAAATGGTTATTTGTCTTGATGATGGCATGTTATTTTATTAGATTAGAAAAATATGATCAAATCTTTAACCAAGATTATGTTAAAACGCTGTGATGTCTTATGGATAAATAACTTTTACAAAATAAAACGTTATCTTTTAATATTAATTAATAAATTATTTCTTCCGTTTTATAGAAATAGAATTTAGAACTTCTATATTTAATATAAATAGCATATTCTATGAATATGCTTAAATATGCTTAAAGGTTAAGTGATCCAATGCTTTAAATAAATTTGATCATTAAACTTAAATACATGTCACATTATATTGTATACTATAAAAAGTTTAATAAACTGTGTGAACAGCATGATTGTAATTCATTGGAGGAATTATATTCCAGAATAATTGATACAATTCTAAAAATTATATTTTAATCATTAAGTAGTGGATCTACCACTGATTTAACAGTATAATGCACATTAAGTATATGAGTCTATTGTATGGAAAATAAAAAAATTTTTTACAGTAGATAATGATTAATAAACTGCACAACTTTTAGTAAAAAAATTCTTTATTTTTCATAGTTCACGAATAATGTTAGTGCACTAGATATTACATTTGTTTGTTAGGTTAATGGATATTTAGAATGGAAGAAAAATAAATAAAATCTTTTCTAGTAAAATTAGCACTAATATTATGTTAAATATTATGGATAATATATCCTTTAATCTATACATTCCGAATAATATTTTATTCCATTAAATTAACATATTTAACTAATATGTACACTCATAGTATTATATAGTAGATCAGATAATGTTTATCTATTTGATAGTGATTAATATATGCTATTTTTGATAATTTAAGTATATTTATTAACATATAAGGCTTTTTTTAAAAAACTATTCTTATAGTTAAATTTTTCATTGTTTTAAAAATTAAATTTTATTTTTTAATCAAGCATACTTTTTATGGAGTATGTCGATTAATGTCACTGGGCACTATTAGTGTAGTGTACTATAGTTTATAGTAACTAATTTACTAAAATAGAAAAGAAGAAAAAGTAATTTTTGATTACTAAACTTTAATTGACAAATAAACATTAAACGAGAATGAATATTGCATATATTTATTGAAGTGTTAATTATACATTGGACACAACAACAAACTTAGTATATTTAAATATATATGAATTCTAATGAATAAACTAATTATTTATAGCATAGTATATTATTATAATTTGATATTATAGACTAATATATGGTATAAATTGATAGTTTAATCATGCATTTTTTATAATTATAGGATGAATATAAAGATTTATGGAATGAATAATATTTCGTATATTATTGTAGAATTAATTAAGTATCACACTGATGTTATTTATTGAATAAATTGAAAATAGTTTTTTTACTATATCATAATAAAACATTAGATCAAATATCTAGTTTTTTTACTGATTGATTTATTCTTTACTTTATCGAGATGAATAAGGGTGCATTTATACGTTTCTTCGTTTTTATAAGTACTTTTCTATAAGTACTAATATCATTTTATATATCTCATTTAACTTTTTTACGTTTTTGAACGTAAAGTTCATTCAATTAACAAAGATGAAATGGGATATTGAAGCATATTAATTTATGTTATGAGAATATTGTTTCATTAAGATTATTCGTTGAATACTAAATATCTATTAATAAACTTGAATTTATTAAATTTTTGCATTGTTGAATATACACCTTCCGTGCGTGCTTCTGTTCATGTTTAATATAATAATACATTACAACATCTACATTCGAACAAATACAATAGTCGAATTGCTTGTCTCTACTTCACATGAATTTATTAATGAATATATTCCTGTCTGTGACTTGTTTTGGCTAACTTCTTATTTTTTTAGTAAATTAAATGTACTAGATTCACTAACAATTAGAACGTTTTACTAATACAATTGCATTATATTTTCATATTCTCTTTTAATAAAAGATACCAACTAAATTAATTTTGTTAACACAAAAATGTTATTATATAATGTGTTAGAAATTTATGCTTTTATGAAGAGTTATTCAATAATTACTGCGTTTCATATACTAGAAATGGATAGAAAACCCAGCACTACGACTTTTTTAATAAAAACTACAAATAATTAAAGTATCATTACATTAGTTATTCACCTTAATATGAGTTACTCAATGTATGAAATAGAATAGCTATTGATTTTATCAAAAAATTTTAAGGAAAAAATTGATAATCTGATATTAACTATTAAGTATATTGCATATAATGTTACTATGAATAAATAATTATTCATTCTACGAATGAAATATTTTAATACATATTATATCAATATAATCTAATTTTTATGCAATAGAACTCACAATAAATAATCGGTGTTATACATTGATTATACCTAAATATGTATCAATTTCTTAATTGTTTAAATTATATTTTCATTTAATTTTATTAAACCGATAATATGTTTAATATAATGTTTTATTATTCTGACTTAATTATGTAAGGTTAAAGACGGTCATATATATTGCAATATGCAATTTAAACTAACTCAAACAAAAGATACTAAAAGTAATGTTAGTTTCGGCATACTGAATTATAAAGACAGTTATGAATATTTAACTAAATTGCTATAGCTATTGATAATGTATTTATAGATAATTGGTAATAAATTTTGCAATAACAATGATAATAATTTATGTATTATAAAATATATCTTTTATAAAATTTAAGACTATTTATACTTGATATTATTTTAAATATCAAGATACGGAGATGTTTAATTTTTTGAAGATATTACAACAAGCTATATAACTATCAATAAATAGATTTTAGAACGAATTAATGTTAACTTTCTGAAAATTTTGATTTTTGGTCAGTACCTTTACTACTAAAAAATTTTATATTAAGTATTTCATATAACAATCTGATTATTAAATTTATAAAAATGTAATAAAGAATATATTGTAGCTATACTAATAATATTAAAATTAATATCCTTCAATCTATTTTTTTCTCAAAAGAGAAAGAAAAGAACAATAAAAATTATTTTTTGCATGACTTTAAAATAAAAACTATGAATACATTCATTAATGTTATCACATTTTAGTGAAATCTTTTTAAGATATTATTTATTTCCATTGTAATAAGTCAATATAGTTAAAAGGAATTGAAAATCCTTTTTATTAAATTTAGTAATAGAAATACGTTGAATAAATTAATAACAATTAAAATTGTATAAATGGCTTAACCATTAGCCAGAATATATTTTAGTTTTAAAATCAATTAACCTTATAGTCCTTATAAAAAATTAATGGATTTTTAAATTAAATTGAATCCTATATATAAACTTACTGAGTGAGATAAGAATTAATTTTTGAAAGTTTTAAATTAATATTATTTTAATATATTAAAAATAAAATAATATTTTCAATGAAATTTAAACAAAATTTAAAAAATTAAATATTTCATATAGTAATTTACTTTTAGTAATTTACTTTTAAATAAAAAAAATTTTTTGTGAAATAAAAAATTTAAAAATATTAGAATATATTAAATATGCATAAATAATACATAGCACATTAGCTATATTTATTTTAAATTACTTACAGTAATTGTTTACGCTACAAAAATTTTAAATTAAAAATTTACTATTAATTTTCTTTCCATTAAATTATATATCTATATTTAGATGCTACTATTAGTATTATAAGTACATTCACTTTACTAAAGTAAAGTACTTAAGAGGAAAACAATGAAATTTATTCAGTGCATAAAATATGCAATGAAAAAACGACAATTTTCAGTCACAAAAATCGTCATGTTTAATTTGATTAGTTTAATAATAATTTGGAATATTTCTATATTTCTTTCTGCATTAATTTCATTAAACTTAAAGAAAAATAAAATAATAAAAAATATTACTTACTTTTCCACATTGCAGGTAACGTTAACCAATCAGCGTCTTAAAAAAATTGAACGAAACATACAATTGCTTGCATATCGCTATAAGCTTTGCCATGCTATTCCAAAAATAGTAAAATTACTAGAAGAAAAAAGAAGAAGCCTTGATCATTCATGTAATATCAATAATGATGTACCGTCTTCTCGAATAGAATACTACTGTAAATTTATTCAAATTTTCTGTAATATAAGACAAAATTATTACTTAAATAATGATTTTTCAGAGTGCTGTCATATAGTATCTTGTTTTGCTCTGTACGACTATGCAACACATTATTTTATGGACGAAAAAGCAAAACTCAATATTGTTTCCCAACAGCCTAATCATGATAATTTTTATTGGAGTCAACCACAATATATATCTAATGATGGTTGGAAAGTATCTGTTTTTACAGATGTATCTAATGAAATTTTTATCGGACTGATAGTTAAATTAGATGATTTAATTTATTTAGATTATTTAATATTAGAGTCTTATATTAATCTTTGGTTAGAAAAAGATAATCGTATTCTTCCTTGTTCCTCTCTCTCAGAGACAATGATTAATCAATTACAACCTATATTACAATCCTTAGACTTACATGACGGTTGGCAACACATCCCGGGATACATGATGTTTTGTGCCCAATTAAAAGGTCCTGGTTGGCAGCAAATCACCTTATTTCCTCAACGAGGAAAGATTCAGAATATCTTTGATATTATTGCTGTTCAATTGCCCTTTTCGATAGTAATACTCTTAGTGTTAATCTCAGCAATTTTTTTAATTCTATATCATTATTTGATCAAACCACTGTGGAATTTCTTTGAAATTTTAACACAAAGAAAACTAGGTTTATCTTCATGTTATTTACTAGAAAATTATCATAATAAATTAGATAATATTGCTCGTGTCTATAATACGATTTTGAACATCCTGCATATTCAATTTAATACCCTGGACAAGAGGTACATTGAAAAAACTCAATTTTTAAGGCAAGTTAAAAAACAGACAGAAAAAGAAAATAATTGTAAAGACGGTAGATATCTGATTACAATTAGCCATGAATTACGCACACCACTTAATGGTATATTTGGTGCATTAGAATTATTACAAAAAACAACTCAATTGACTACTAAACAATGTCAGTTAATAGAAACTACCCAGCAATGTGCTACTTTCTTACTTTCTATGGTGAATAATTTACTGGATTTTTCGAGCATTGAATTTGGACAGTGTTCTTTGCATATTATTGAACAAACACCATTGCTACCACTTTTAGATCAAGCAATGAATATTATTCAAGGACCAAGTCAAAAAAAAGGTTTAGTATTAAAAACTTTTGTGAATAAAAATGTTCCTTTATATTTAGATATTGATGGTATGCGACTTCGTCACATTCTTATTAACTTATTAAGTAATGCAGTAAAATTTACCGAATATGGTACCATTTTTCTCAATGTCAACAAACGTGATCGACATTTAATTTTTACAGTAAGTGATAGCGGAAAAGGAATTTCGCCGGAAAATCAATCAGATGTTTTCATCCCTTTTTTTCGAAGTAAAGACACTACTTCTCAAGGAACTGGACTCGGACTTACTATTGCAACATCTCTTGCAAAGATGATGGGGGGTTCGTTAGAACTCGATAGTATATTAGGTTTTGGCACTTGCATTTCTTTCTTTATGCCACTCAATCATTATCAAGAACCGTCCCTCCTAGACGGAAGATTATCTGCTCCATTAGCGCTTCACCGTCAGTTAAACACTTGGGGAATAACTTGTGACTTATCACCAAAAGGAATAGGTCCTTTTGCCGATCCCGAATTATGTTTTTTGCCGGGTAAACTCTATGAGAGAGTTCTTTGCACCCTTTCGGAAAAAGTCATAGAAATAGCCAAAAATATTAAGGTACAGCCTTGGCAATTGAACATTTTATTAGTAGATGATACTGCAATTAATCGAGAAATTATTGGTTTAATGTTACGCACTTTAGGTCAAAGAATCACATTGGCAACTGATGGTATCAATGCCTTATCTCTTGGTCGTCAACAACGTTTTGATTTAGTATTAATGGATTTTTTAATGCCTGGAATGGACGGGATCACTTGTGCTCAAAAATGGCGTCATGATCCAGACAATCTTGATTGTGCTTGTATGATTACTGCTCTATCAGGAAATACCACTTCGGAAGAATATATGCGCTGTAAGAATGTTGGAATACAACATTATTTAACGAAACCAATTACGTTATCGAAATTGGTTGACAATATCAGCTATGCTGCAGAATTTCAACTTCAACGTAATATTCCATTACAAGAACAGAAAAATTTTTTAACAACTCATTTTATCGATAGAGATAATGAATCTTTGAGACTTAAATTCTATGACTCATTGCATTCTTTGCTCAGAGATATTGAAAAAAATATTAATAATCAAGAAAAAATAACAAGATTTCTTCATACCTTCAAAGGCATATTAGGACAAGCTGGATTAAAAGAGTTACTTAAAAATATAAGTGATATGGAAAATCATATTAAACATGGTTTACCATTATCGCAGGAACATATTGCTACATTACGTTATATATTAGATAACTATTTCGGTAATGATAACACTTCTATAAAACATAATAACACTCCAATAGGTCAACACTATGAATCAATATAACATATTACTAGTGGATGATCATGAATTAATTATTAATGGAATTATTAGTGTACTTGAACCTTATAAACGATTTAAAGTTGTAGCATACACTGATGATGGTTTATCAGCATATAGTATGTGTCGTATAAATGAACCAAATATTTTAGTACTAGATCTTGGTCTACCTGGTATCAATGGTTTGGATTTGATTCCAAAATTTTGTACTCGTTGGCCAGATATGGCTATTTTAGCGTATACTGCTTATACAGAAGAATATATGGCAATACGCACGCTATCTGCAGGCGCCCTTGGTTATGTTTTAAAAAATAGTAGCCAGCAAATTTTTATAGCAGCAATACATACTATTGCCATTAATAAATATTATATAGATCCAGCCTTAAACAGTGAAATAATTCATGCTTCCCTCAATGTAAACACTGAAGATAAAGGTCCATTGACATCGCGTGAACGACAAATTCTTAAATTGATAGCTGATGGCTATACTAATCGATTAATTGCAAAAAAACTATACATCAGTGTAAAGACAGTTGAAACGCATCGCCTAAATATTATGCGTAAGCTTAAGGTACATAAAGTTACAGAATTGTTAAATTGTTCAAGACGACTAGGACTAATAAATTAGTATGCTAACTCTATTAGTATAGAACAAGATCAATTTTTTATTGTTTTTAAAAAAATAATATTTTAAATGTAGCAATAAATTCTAAAAATTATTTATATGATTATAGGATTTACATATATTTTATGTGTCGTTAAAACCTTTGAATATCAATCATGATTAACATGATTTTTTTAAACGGAAAAGATACATTAGATGTTAATCATATGATTTAAATCATTAATTAACTTATAAACTTATATATTATATAATAACGACATCTTTCTACGAAATTAATGTTTAAAAAATATTCATAATTTCTTAATTTGATTTACAATCAATTTACCATAGTTTAAATAAGTTAATGAACGGTATTAGATTAATTAAGTGTTATTATTTTTTTATCAATCAATATTCTACTTTAAACTAGAACATTTTTCCATGCGTACCTTAAGTAACAATGACTAGTCATTTTATATCATTCTAAAATACCTAATTAATAAATACTTAAACTCCAATAGAAAATACTATATATTATGATTAATAATCATTAAATTATAAATGCATATTTACTCATATTATTCTGTAGAAATGTATGCTATTTATTTGTATGATCTAATCTCTCAGTAATATGAATGAATAAATTTAAAATTAAATTAACTATCTATTGTTAATAGAAAAGTTTTTCAAATACTATAGAGATAGTGAAATTTTGAATTCTCAGCCTGAACATTAAGTTCAAAGAAAGAAATATCGATTACATTAAACAATGTATCTTTGTTTCTTAAAAGTTATCATTAAAAATAGTTAATAGCTTCTAACAAAATTATTGTTACGGAATATAATCGAATTATACAATGCATTCGCTAATATAATATAGATACATTATGAACAATAATATTAATACAACAACTTTAATTAAGCAATTAAATGATACTAACAGATCAAGGGTGATTATTTTTGTAATTTATATCAATATAAATAGGTTACACATGAAGCAATCTATTTTTTTTGATAAAAATACAAAAAGTACTAAATAATCCTAATCCATATAAATGGCTAAACCATTAATCGAACATTTAACGTTAATCTTATTCTATTTTTTATAGATTTCATAGTTTATATACAAGTTTGATATATTCAATAAGTATTACGTATTTTTACGATATACATGTTAATACAATGACTAATAAGTAAATTAAAAACGATTTAAAAATTATTCTTAGATAATGTTAAAAATTATATAGAATAGGATTAATACTTTTACTCATTTAATAATATGTTACTAATGTCAAGAAATTAATTTAATTACGCATTAGTCTTATAATAAAATACTTAACAATCGTTGTTATTGCTTGTTTAAATTTATTTAATGTACTTTTACACAACCATTATTAATATATATTGATACAAATATTGATCGTCAAAATCAATAATTTAACTGCCATCAAACGCTATCACAAAATTAAATTTTCCATAATGCGTTGATATATGTAACTTAATATTCGTAAGTCAGTAATGCGAACACATTCATTTATTTTGTGAATACTATTATTAATTAGACCAAGTTCTACGATTTGAGCGCCTAATAAGGCAATAAAACGTCCGTCAGACGTACCACCAGTAGCTTCTAAACTAGGGATAATGTTTTGATAGTGTTGTACTGTTTGTATCACAACCTCTACTAATTTACCACGATGGGTAAAAAAAGGCTGTGCAGAAAGTTCCCAGTCAATATGATAACATAGGTTATAATGATTCATTATTGACTCTACTTTTTGCCGAATCATTTCATCAGTTAAACTAGGACCAAACCTAAGGTTAAATTGCACATATAACTTACCGGGAATAACATTATTTTTATTTGTTCCAGCATGAATATTTGTGATTTGTAGAGTAGTAGGAGGAAATAAACTATCACCTTGATCCCATTTCATTTTTATTAGTTCGTATAGAGCATCCATGGCATGGTGAAAAGGATTATGTGCTAAATGTGGATAAGCGACGTGACCTTGGATACCGTGAATCAATACATTAGCAGTAAGTGATCCTCTTCGACCATTTTTAATGGTATCACCTACTTGATGATTACTAGTAGGTTCACCTATGATGCAAAAATCTAATTTTTCTTGACGATCCATCAATAAATCTACAACCTTAACAGTACCGTTGCGTGCAGAAGATTCTTCATCAGAAGTAATAAGAAAAGCTAATCTTCCTCGATGGTGTGGATTTTGGGTGACAAAACGTTCAGCTGCTACAACACTAGCGGCTAAAGCTCCTTTCATATCTGCTGCGCCTCGTCCGTACAGTATACCATTACGTACAATTGGCTCGAATGGAGGACTGTACCATTTTCGTATATCGCCAGTAGGCACTACATCAGTATGACCAGCAAAGACTAATGTATTTTCCCCTGAGCCATGCCACGCCCAAACATTTTGAGTATCTTCGAATGGCATCAATTCAACTATAAAACCTAATGCTTGAAGACGTTTTATTATTATCTTCTGGCAACCGGCATCGTTAGGACTCAGTGAATGTCTTTCTATTAATTTTTTGGTAAGTTGCAATATAGAACAAGATGTTTTACACATTAATTCAAGGGGATATTTTGCCTCATATAGGTACTTTTACCTCCCATATTCGGTCCAGTAATGATTAACATACGTTGTTTATCAAATAATGATAAAGAATTAGCAATAAATGGTTTTTCATCGAGTACTTGTTCTACTACTGGATGACGTCCACCAATAATATATATTCCCTCCTGTGTACTTATCGTTGGACAAACATAATTTAATGTTTCAGCTCGTTCAGCTAAATTACATAATACATCTAGCTCTGCTAGAGCTGCGGCACTGTGTTGTAATTTAGCTAAATACGGAAGTAATAAATCAAATAATTCATCATATAGCAATTTTTCCTTTGATAATGCTTTATATTTTGCAGTTAATACTGTTTCTTCATATTCCTTTAACTCAGGAATAATATATCGTTCAGCATGTTTTAGTGTCTGACGACGTACATAATGCATTGGTGCTAAATGGCTTTGTCCACGACTAAGTTGGATAAAATATCCATGTATAGCATTAAAACCAACTTTTAATGTATCTAATTTTGTTGTTTTTCGTTCACGTAATTCAAGTTGTTCAAGATAATCAGTTTCACCGTCTGCTAAAGCACGGTATTCATCTAGTTCTATGTTATATCCTGATGCGATAACTCCACCATCTCGAATAAGTAATGGCGGTGATTGAACAATCGCACGTACCAACAAATTATACAATTCCTTAAAATTGCCTATTTTTTTTAAAAGTGTGAATAAATAACAAGAAGACACTTGTTTAGATAGTATTGTTTGGATAATTGGTAATTGTGCAAAAGCATGGCGCATTCGCATTAAATCACGTGGTCGAGCTGAACGTAATGCTAATCGCGCTAAGATACGTTCTAGATCACCAACTTGGTGCAATAAAGGTTGTATTTTCAATGTTATTTCTTGTAGTAATCGAATGCTTTCTTGTCGTTGGATCAACGTACTGACTTCTTTAGTAGGCATATTGATCCAACGTTGTAACATTCGACTGCCCATTGGGGTAGATGTAAAATCCAAGATTCTTAATAAAGTATTTTTATTATCACCATTTATATTTTTAGTCAATTCTAGATTACGTCTAGTGTCTGCATCTAGTAGAACGCTATTATTTTGATGTTCAACAGTAATAGCTTGAATATGTGGAAGGGAAGTACGTTGTGTATCTTTAGCATATTGTAGTAAACAACCGGCAGCACGAAGAGCCAACGGTACATGTTCAACGCCAAAACCAGTCAGATTGTGTGTGCCAAATTGTATGTTAAGTTGTTTATGGGCAGTTTGTAATTCAAATTCCCAAATGGGACGACGCCGTAGATTACGGCAATTTTTAATTATCGTTAAATCTTGCAATGTTTCAGGATACAGTAGCTCCGCTGGATTAGTTCGTTGTAACTCCTCGGACATAGCATTTCGGTTGATTGGTTCTGATACTAAAAATCGGCCAGAAGCAATATCTAAAGTAGCGTATCCAAAACCATCTGAAGATTGCCATAGAGCGGCTAATAGATTATCTTGATATTCATTTAGTAACATTTCATCACTGAGTGTACCTGGAGTAACAATACGTGAAATTTGGCGTTCAACAATCTCCATTTTAGTAGTAGAATCTTTAATTTGTTCACAAATAGCCACTGATTCACCTAGTGCGACTAGCTTAATTAAATAATTATCTATTGCATGATAAGGTATACCGGCCATAGGTATCGGCTGTCCGGCAGAGATACCGCGATTGGTTAAAGTAATATCTATTAGTTGTGATACACGTTTAGCATCATTATAAAATAATTCATAAAAGTCACCTATGCGATAAAATAATAAAATGTCTGGATGACATGCTTTAAGCTTTAAATATTGTTTCATCAAAGGAGTATGTGATTGAATCGTGGTAATGTTTTGTTCATTATTTTTCAATTTATTTATTCTCTGATTGATTTTAATATCGTTACTTTCTATATCATGTTCTTCGATATTGAATATTCTTTCTAATTGTTAATTTAATAACATATTTTATTTTTTATTCAAGAATAATATGTTCCAATAACATTAAGTAATTATTCATGATAAATATATTTATGTCCGTTTTGAAACCTTAATGTTCTGTATTGTAGTTAGTATAGTAAGATGTATTAAATAATTTTTGATATAACTGATTGACTAATATCAATAAAAAATTTTTTACTAAAAAGTAGATTGATTGTATTTTATATATTATATTTAATCTATCATAAGGTAGAGCATAAAAAAGATATTATAAAATTATTGTGATAAGATTAATTATTAAATAATAATTAATCTTTAGTTGTAAATTTATTTAGAATGCGAATCTACATAATAGATAATTCGAGTAAAAATAGTAACAATTAAGTTTTAATATTTTTAAAATTATTAAAATATTAAAAATAAAAAAATAAAGAATATAATTTAATAACATGAATTCACTTTATATTGGATGTTGTAAACTTTTAAAAAAGAAAGGCATGTCTACTTAATCTAATACGTTATTTTAGTTAGATATATTATTGTAAATAACGTACATAAATTAAATTATGGTTTTATTAAAAAATAACAATCTATTTATTATTAATATTTAGTATTATATTTTACTTATACATATATTGTATAAAATTCTTTTGTAATAAAAATCGTTTTTTATCATGTAAATAATAAATACTACTTTATTTTATAATACAATGGAAATATGGAAATGTAGATGCAATCTAAAAATAACTATTTAATTTTTATAATTAGATTTAATTTGTTTCATAAACATAGTTCATCTTGAAAAGATGCTAAAATTTTTGTATATATAAAAGTACTTAAATACTAAATTTTAAACTTTTAAAGCATAATCACGTATTTTATACTATATAAAGTTTATAATAAATTTACAAATTGATATATAATGTATTGTTATCTAGTGTGTTGAGTAGAAAAAAGCAAAAACTCCTGACGAATATTTTTATTTGACTTAAATAATCCTCCCAATGATATTGTTGTGGCAGTACTATTTGCATCTCGGATGCCACGTGCTTTTACACAATAATGCAAAAAATTAATAGATACTGCTACGTTCTTAGTATCGAGTAAAGTTTGCAAAGCTAGAAAAATTTGTTGTGTTAACCTCTCCTGAATTTGTGGACGCTGGGAAAAAAATTGCACAATACGATTTATTTTAGATAAACCGATAATGTGATTATTAGGGATATAGGAAACGGTTGCTTTTCCATCAATAATAATGAAATGATGTTCACAGATACTAGTTAAAGTAATATCACGTATTGTAACCATCTCATCTATTTTCATTTTATTTTCAATAACGTTAACTTTTGGGAAGTTAGCATAATCTAAACCAGAAAACAATTCGTCTACATACATTTTAGCAATACGATGAGGTGTTTTTGCAAGGCTATCATTCGTTAGATCTAAGTTAAGTAAAACCATAATTTCTGTCATATGTTCAGTAATTAGATGTGTACGAATTTTATTATTTGGAATATCCTCTCGAAGAGGTGTTTCCAAACCACAAGCTAATAAAGCGTTACGTACTTGTAATGCCTCTGTAGTTGAATCTTTGACCATTTTAAGCATGTCTCTGCAATATGAAATGATGGTTATATAACAAAATAAAATTTAATTTTAAAATATTTTTATTCCAGTAAGATAACTTGATTTTAACTAGAGCTGAGATACTCTCATAGTCAAAAAATATTTAGTTTTTCCCTGAAAAGAGTTATCTGACGATAAATCAACTTAATAATAATGGCAAATTTTTAAAATATTTAATTCAATAAAATATTGACATGTTTAGTATCATCGTGTTTATGACAATAACTCTAATAAGTTGACTCTATTTTATCTATAACGAATAATGTTTGATTATAACGATAAACATCGTATATTGAACAATATATATTATGAAACGCCAAGTAAAACCACACAAATTTTCCACAAGACAGTTATTTAACTGCTACAAAAAACTAGATGCTTTTTGATCAAAAGTTTATCAGCATGAGAGATTTGAACCTCCGACCTCGACACCCCATGACGATGCACTATCAAGCCGAATAAAGTAATATAAAAACTATTTTATTTTTAACTTATATATAAATAAAAGAGAAATTGCAATTGTTTGTTTTTTTAATTGCGTTTATTAGAAATAAATATTACTACATTAATAAATGTAATATGAACACAATGCACGCATTAATTTTAATTGGTATATTCTTTTATATTATTTATTTATAACATAAAAAAATCTTAATGTAATAAAAATGGATAGCTAATTTAACTACTGCTAGTAATCAGTATTAATTATAGTGATAAATAATATTGAACGAATAATCACCCCTAATATTTTTACTAAATATAAAAAAACCCTATTAAAATAATAGCTGTCATCTTAAAGCGTAATATAACTATCCAACGATAAATACATTGGCATCATATAGTAAAAACTAAATAACACAACTACATGATCATGTCACTTGTCGATTTATACAAAATAAATCAGAATAAAATTCTAGTTCGTAAAATGATCTTTATGATTTATATATCTTATAGTAATTTTGTTAATTGTAAAAGTCATCATTTTTATATCATGCATCCATTAATGAACAATATATTATATATATTGTATTCATACGGCTTATCAAGTTAATACATTATATATCAATTTGTAAATTTATTATAAACTTTATATAGTATAAAATACGTGATTATGCTTTAAAAGTTTAAAATTTAGTATTTAAATACTTTTATATATACAAAAATTTTAGCATCTTTTCAAGATGAATTATGTTTATGAAACAAATTAAATCTAATTATAAAAATTAAATAGTTATTTTTAGATTGCATCTACATTTCCATATTTCCATTGTATTATAAAATAAAGTAGTATTTATTATTTACATGATAAAAAACGATTTTTATTACAAAAGAATTTTATACAATATATGTATAAGTAAAATATAATACTAAATATTAATAATAAATAGATTGTTATTTTTTAATAAAACCATAATTTAATTTATGTACGTTATTTACAATAATATATCTAACTAAAATAACGTATTAGATTAAGTAGACATGCCTTTCTTTTTTAAAAGTTTACAACATCCAATATAAAGTGAATTCATGTTATTAAATTATATTCTTTATTTTTTTATTTTTAATATTTTAATAATTTTAAAAATATTAAAACTTAATTGTTACTATTTTTACTCGAATTATCTATTATGTAGATTCGCATTCTAAATAAATTTACAACTAAAGATTAATTATTATTTAATAATTAATCTTATCACAATAATTTTATAATATCTTTTTTATGCTCTACCTTATGATAGATTAAATATAATATATAAAATACAATCAATCTACTTTTTAGTAAAAAATTTTTTATTGATATTAGTCAATCAGTTATATCAAAAATTATTTAATACATCTTACTATACTAACTACAATACAGAACATTAAGGTTTCAAAACGGACATAAATATATTTATCATGAATAATTACTTAATGTTATTGGAACATATTATTCTTGAATAAAAAATAAAATATGTTATTAAATTAACAATTAGAAAGAATATTCAATATCGAAGAACATGATATAGAAAGTAACGATATTAAAATCAATCAGAGAATAAATAAATTGAAAAATAATGAACAAAACATTACCACGATTCAATCACATACTCCTTTGATGAAACAATATTTAAAGCTTAAAGCATGTCATCCAGACATTTTATTATTTTATCGCATAGGTGACTTTTATGAATTATTTTATAATGATGCTAAACGTGTATCACAACTAATAGATATTACTTTAACCAATCGCGGTATCTCTGCCGGACAGCCGATACCTATGGCCGGTATACCTTATCATGCAATAGATAATTATTTAATTAAGCTAGTCGCACTAGGTGAATCAGTGGCTATTTGTGAACAAATTAAAGATTCTACTACTAAAATGGAGATTGTTGAACGCCAAATTTCACGTATTGTTACTCCAGGTACACTCAGTGATGAAATGTTACTAAATGAATATCAAGATAATCTATTAGCCGCTCTATGGCAATCTTCAGATGGTTTTGGATACGCTACTTTAGATATTGCTTCTGGCCGATTTTTAGTATCAGAACCAATCAACCGAAATGCTATGTCCGAGGAGTTACAACGAACTAATCCAGCGGAGCTACTGTATCCTGAAACATTGCAAGATTTAACGATAATTAAAAATTGCCGTAATCTACGGCGTCGTCCCATTTGGGAATTTGAATTACAAACTGCCCATAAACAACTTAACATACAATTTGGCACATACAATCTGACTGGTTTTGGCGTTGAACATGTACCGTTGGCTCTTCGTGCTGCCGGTTGTTTACTACAATATGCTAAAGATACACAACGTACTTCCCTTCCACATATTCAAGCTATTACTGTTGAACATCAAAATAATAGCGTTCTACTAGATGCAGACACTAGACGTAATCTAGAATTGACTAAAAATATAAATGGTGATAATAAAAATACTTTATTAAGAATCTTGGATTTTACATCTACCCCAATGGGCAGTCGAATGTTACAACGTTGGATCAATATGCCTACTAAAGAAGTCAGTACGTTGATCCAACGACAAGAAAGCATTCGATTACTACAAGAAATAACATTGAAAATACAACCTTTATTGCACCAAGTTGGTGATCTAGAACGTATCTTAGCGCGATTAGCATTACGTTCAGCTCGACCACGTGATTTAATGCGAATGCGCCATGCTTTTGCACAATTACCAATTATCCAAACAATACTATCTAAACAAGTGTCTTCTTGTTATTTATTCACACTTTTAAAAAAAATAGGCAATTTTAAGGAATTGTATAATTTGTTGGTACGTGCGATTGTTCAATCACCGCCATTACTTATTCGAGATGGTGGAGTTATCGCATCAGGATATAACATAGAACTAGATGAATACCGTGCTTTAGCAGACGGTGAAACTGATTATCTTGAACAACTTGAATTACGTGAACGAAAAACAACAAAATTAGATACATTAAAAGTTGGTTTTAATGCTATACATGGATATTTTATCCAACTTAGTCGTGGACAAAGCCATTTAGCACCAATGCATTATGTACGTCGTCAGACACTAAAACATGCTGAACGATATATTATTCCTGAGTTAAAGGAATATGAAGAAACAGTATTAACTGCAAAATATAAAGCATTATCAAAGGAAAAATTGCTATATGATGAATTATTTGATTTATTACTTCCGTATTTAGCTAAATTACAACACAGTGCCGCAGCTCTAGCAGAGCTAGATGTATTATGTAATTTAGCTGAACGAGCTGAAACATTAAATTATGTTTGTCCAACGATAAGTACACAGGAGGGAATATATATTATTGGTGGACGTCATCCAGTAGTAGAACAAGTACTCGATGAAAAACCATTTATTGCTAATTCTTTATCATTATTTGATAAACAACGTATGTTAATCATTACTGGACCGAATATGGGAGGTAAAAGTACCTATATGAGGCAAAATGCCTTAATTGTTTTATTGGCCTATATCGGTAGTTTTGTTCCAGCAGATCAAGCAACGATTGGTCCAGTAGACCGAATTTTTACCCGAATTGGAGCTACGGATGATTTAGCTTCCGGCCGCTCTACATTTATGGTAGAGATGACAGAAACAGCTAATATTTTGAATAACGCTACACGTCAAAGTTTGGTATTAATGGATGAAGTTGGTCGCGGTACTTCAACTTATGATGGCTTATCGTTAGCCTGGGCTTTTGCAGAAGAACTTGCTAAATATATCAAAGCAATGACGCTATTTTCAACACATTATATTGAACTTACAACTTTATCGGAAGAAGTAGAAGAAGTGATTAATGTGCATCTGGATGCAGTAGAACATGGAGCGGAGATTGCTTTTATGTATACTATACAAACTGGCGCTGCCAGTAAAAGTTATGGGTTGTCAGTAGCTACATTAGCAGGTATACCATGTGATGTGATAACGCGTGCATATAAAAAATTACATGAATTAGAAATGTTACCTATTTCCAAAAAAATTGATAATATTCGTGACACGGAATTAATTCTACCATGTCAAGAAGAAAAACTTGAATTGTCCTTGAACCCTGTACTAAAAACTTTAGAGGATATAAATCCGGATAATTTATCACCTCTTCAAGCACTAAAATGGATATACCTTTTAAAAAATATGCTATAAATATTATAGCTTTTATGGATTCGTCTAATAATGAATAAAATAATTTTCAAAAATTTTGAATAGACTAGCATATCTTATGCAATCTAAGATTGCGAGCATGTTTATGTGATTATTATAAAATTTATTATATAAAAAGTGGTGCATTAATATGTTATAAAACATTGTTAACTTTTAATCTTCAGTTAGAAGAATATGATAACACCTATTATAGTAAACTAATAGTTTATTATCAATTTAATAATTAAATTAGATTAGAAACAAATTAAGTTGATATGCACTATTATATTTTAAAGTTGATTTCTTTTTCAAAATCTTAAAAAGTCAATCAAAATATATGATCAAATGGATTATTACCTAATTTCTAACAAAAATTTTTACCTAAAATAGCAATAGGCAACCGTAAGTTGTTATTGCTTTAAGTTACGAATCTAATTGATTAATGTCTTAGCATACAGATATAACAATATTGCTTCATATTTAAGATAATTTTTTCATAAATATATTGATATTTTATACACTAATAGTTATAACTAATTAGTTATTATTTTCTATATACTACATTAGATATTTGATCTATATAAGATATAATAATTAGAGTATATCTCTATATTTTGATTTAAGTGGTAATTAATTAATGTAAATCAAGTCTAATACGATTAATATTCTATATTATTATTTTACTAATATTGAGTTATTTTAAAATATGATCAAGTAGTATTTGAACATAAATATATTTATTCACGATTAAATTAATAAGATTTTAAATAAATTATATATTAAGTCATAAAATAGTATTACATAACATATCGTTAACTCGAATAGATCCGTTATCTGAAAAAGATTAGTTTTGATTTTTTTTATGGAATCTAAAAAATAAGAGAAATTTAATGAAATAAAAATATAATCTATAACTGTTGTTTATTAGTAATAAAATTACTCGACTTTAGCGTGTTACTATGCTTATTTGAAGATTTAAAATAATGTTGATTAAATATAGTGATGCCTGTATATTTTCATTTTTGTTGTAGAAATTTCCTGATAACAATCAGATGATTGTCAACAAAGAACTAACATAAAGTTAATTATTAGGCATAATATCATAAAAAATAAATTATATCTTAATGAAATTCGTCTATAGACGGTTCGTTTTTTCTAGGATAAACAACAAGTAATAATCACCTTAATATATTGATTATTAACTTAACTTTTTCTAAAAAGAATTTAAATTCTACAATAATAAGTTATAGTTAACTTATAGATGTTTTTTAAAAATTATCATATTTCTATGAAAATAATCTATAGAAAAATACTTTAAATGACAATGATTAAATAGTTAATTTTATCGTACATTTTATTAATAAGTTATATTTCCAATATAACTGGACTAATTACAAAACATCATTTAATGATTATTAATTATCATGTTATTAGTATAAATGTTGTTTTATTATAAAAAATTAATAATATAATGCGTCAAAATTATTGTCATTGTAACATGATGCAAGTCGTCAATAGATTGTTAAATTATTTAGCATTAACACTTTGAATCACGTAGGTAATATAACAAAGTTTGTATCAATTTAAAAAAACGAACAAATATATTTTATTAAATACCCGTATTATCTTATCTACTGTATCTACTGATAGTATCAGTAGATTGTTTTGATAATCTTGTCAGATGTATAAAAATTTTATTTAATTCTCAATTTCTATTGATACATAATTCTAATATATCAATAATTTATTTTTTATATATTTGATAGGATGCATTATAAATCATTTATGTAGTTCTGCTTGCATAAAAAATAAAGTCAATTAATATGCAAGTTCCCAGCCAGAATGTTAGATTCTCTCACTAAATGTCCTACTTATTTACGAATTTTTTCGGATAATATTGTTATGTTGGTGGCCGAATGTCTAAAGATTTTCCAATTTTGCTATTATGTGCTACTAAAGGAGGAATTTTATAATCATCAGTTGGATGAGGTAGAATTGTATCGGATGGACTGGAAAGAGAACGCAGAGGTGATACTTTTAAATAGTGGTGACTTCCATTACACTGGTGTTTATAGCTTGTATTGCTTGTGCAAGATAAAAGCAATATAATAAAATAAATGCACAGTATTTTTTTTAAAATTAATTGTATCATTAATTAAATAACCTATTAAATTAAATATTCTAATTCTCAGTTAAAGTAATCCCACATTGATTAATGTTTGTTTAATAACTTGACTGCCTTTTTTAGTCAATGGTGTCATTGGTAGTCGCATGGTGTGCGTTTCTATTAATCCCAAAGCTTTACAGGCCCACTTCACTGGTATAGGATTAGGCTCAATAAATAGATTATGATGTAATGGCATTAGGCGTTGATTTAAATAATGTGCTTCAGTGTACTTTCCTGTTCTTGCTAATGTGCATAGTTGTGCCATTTCTTTTGCAGCAACATTTGCTGTGACTGAAATAACTCCTTGTCCGCCTAGTTGCATAAAATCCAATGCACTAGCATCATCACCACTCAACAGTAAAAACTTTTCATTAATTAATGCTCGGAGTTTACTTACACGATTCAAATTTCCTGTCGCTTCTTTAATACCAATAATATTTTTTATTTCTGATAAACGAGCCACAGTAGATGGCAATATATCACAACCAGTACGCATCGGAACATTATATAATATTTGTAGAAGTTCAGTACTTTCTGCAATTGCCTTAAAATGTTGATAGAGTCCTTCTTGATTAGGACAATTGTAATAAGGTGTAACAGTAAGGCATCCTACTATACCACTGTCGTTGAAACGAGAGGTTAAGGCAATAGCTTCGGCAGTTGAATTTGCACCAGTGCCTGCAATAATAGGAATACGGCCATCGCTAATTTCTAGAGTTTTCATTACTATATCATAATGTTCTCTACAATTTAGAGTAGCTGTTTCACCAGTCGTTCCTACGGAAACGATCGCTGTAGTGCCATTATTAACATGATAATTGATTAATTTTTTTAGGCTATTCCAATCTATCAAACCATTTTTTGTCATTGGAGTAATCAATGCAACTATACTTCCTGTAAAAATCATTCTTCTTTCTATTTCTAGTTTTTTCATAAATTTTTTTATTAATTAGTGATTGATTAAAGTGAATCAATCATTATTCTAGCATGTTCGTATAGAAAATGTATGAGGAATGGATATTGTTATCATAATCAGACTATATAAAAAAGTAACTATATTGCTTTTTTATACAAAATGATCCGACGATAGCAAAATGTATATATAAACGAAATTTACTAGTATCACAATTATTTATTTAACTTTTATATTTAAAATTGCATTATAAAAATATTTTTTTGTTATATTAGATCACTGATAACCTTTTTTAACATAAAACTAACTAATTTGGTTTTGTTGTTTTTATTTAGTTATTGCAATTGTTAAAAAAGATTTTATCTATTATCTATTAATACATTCTATTAATAATATAATAATTATACTATATATTGAATAAAATTTAATGTTCCAGACAATATTAGAAACATGAAACACTCTAATCATATTTAAAAAAATTAGTAAAAACGGAGTTTGGATTACAATGAAATTACTGACAGTCGGTGATATCGCACCAAAATTTATCCTTCCTGATCAAGAAGGCGAGCTGATACAGCTTAGTGATTTTCAAGGACGAAGGGTATTAGTTTATTTTTATCCAAAAGCAATGACACCAGGTTGCACCATACAAGCTTGTAAATTACGCGATCATATGGATGCTTTAAATAAAGCTGGAGTATCAGTTTTAGGAATTAGTATTGATAAACCTGAAAAACTCTTACTTTTTTATGAAAAGGAACTTCTTAATTTCACTTTGCTTTCTGATGAGAATCATCAAATTGCCATTAAATTCGGCGTATGGGGTAAGAAAACATTTATGGGTAAAACTTATGACGGAATTCATCGTATTAGTTTTCTAGTGGGTACAAACGGTATCATTGAAAAAACTTTTGAAAATTTCAAGCCTAGCAATCACCATAACATCGTTTTAGATTATTTAGAAAGTACATAAAGATCATTTAAGTTTTTAATTTTAAATCATATAGTGTTGTATTTATAGCGAAACCATGAACTTTATATAGTGATAAATCTATTCACGAATGTAACAAAGTAGCTCTTGATAGCTAGATCAAAAATGAAGACAAACTATTTCAGTTTATAAGGCAACAATATGAAGAAGCACGTTGTGTATTACAATTCCTATTTTATTTAAAATTTATCTAATACGTGATACGTAGATTTAATCATTAGCATTGATCTTAAGTAATGGACAGCATCTTTTAGTTATTGCTGTTTAGAACACTAGATGCATTAAGACGAATTTAATTTCTTTATTTTTTCTTAATCTAGATACGGCTTGTATTTCTTAGTTCAAGAATACAGCTTCTGTCAAGTTTTAGTAACTTAAGGGCCGTAATATTGATAGGTGAGATTTAACATTAAACAAAGTAAATAAAAGTAAACCTAGACGATTTATAACAGGTACACACTATGACGCATGTATTCATCAACTTGAAAAATTGAAAAGGCACTATTCGCAATATAGAAAATAATTAAGAATTTATTTTTTTAAAATTGACTATTTTAAATATGGTCATTAGTTTTCCAGTCTTTTAGACAAAGATTATAATTTAATTAATTAAATGTAAGAGTATCTAACATAATATTCATATTTTAATTAAAATAAAGAATGAATACTTTATTTAAAGTTAAAATGGTATTTTCTTGACATAGTCATGTACATGCATTTTATATTTTATTGTCAATTGAAATTTAATGGATATATTTTCTTCGTAATTAAAGTACGAGGTAATGTATTAATTACTAAAGCAGAATACTTTCTATTCATATGCAATCTGATACTTCTATTGTCTTGCATACTGGTGTAGAACGTGAAAAAATAACATTTCATAGTTAATTTGAATTAATAGATTTGATGTGACACTCTTTTTACGAAAAAAGATTAAGATGGTTAATATTTAAATACGCAGATTAGAATAAATAATTTTTTTTAAAAAATATAAAAAATAAGCAGTCAATTTATATTGTTGTATAACATGCTTATTTGTCGTATTTAATAACTCTATTAATTACTACTTTAATATTTCAATATTCTATTTGTTAGATCAATAAAATTTATATCTTTGTATTATTGAGTAGAATATAAGATAAGTATGTAATATGTAGCATACAATACTATAAATTAAAATTAGTTAGTTTAATAACTAGAAAAATTAAAATAATCTGTTATATTACGATAATTATATCGTATGTATTATTTAAAATATAATTATATAAGGCAGTTATTTAATTTCTATAGAAAACTAGATGCTATATGAGCATGTCCATACATATGGTATGTAGTATGTTAAGATAATAGTATGTTAGCATAAAAAATATATCAGATACATGAAACTCATGTAATAAGTTTTATCACAATCACTTTTTCTTTAAAAATTATATTATATAAATATACAACTATTCATACAATACTATTTATGACATTCAAAGGACATTTGCTTTTCTCTTTAGCTAATATAATATTAGCTAAAAAAATTCCGCTTTCATTAGCCTTGGCTCAAGGTGATTGGTGGCATGCTGTGATTGGCAGTTTATTAACTTGTCTATTACCGGATATTGACCATCCTAGATCAATATTAGGATATAATTTACGATGGTTATCGTTACTTGTTACTAAAATTTTTGGTCATCGAGGGTTTACCCATAGCTTATTAGCGATAACTATGGGTATTTTTTTTCTTACTTTTCTCAACCTATATAAATCAATAGATATTCCTTTGGATGTATTACACGCTATGATTGTAGGTTATACAAGCCATATCATAGCAGATATGCTAACCCCAGCTGGGGTTCCGCTATTATGGCCATATCGCTATCGATTTCGAATACCAATTCTTAGAGCAAATAAGAATAATCGGTTAGAACGAGTGACATGCGTTGGATTACTAATTTTTTCCCTACAATTTCACGAAACAATTTCAATTTCTTTCCATATGGAAATATTTGATACCATGAAGATAATATGGAAGCAATGCTGCTTAAATTTTTTATCATTTTTTTGAAAAACCTAAAAAGGTTTTTTAGTCAATGTTTGATTTTATTATTAAAAATATATTTAATCAATCGGTAGTTTATTGTGATCATATATTTTTATGTAGAATATTTAATATAGATATTATCTATGTAAATAGAAGCGATAACTTTTTAATCAATCAACAATATATAGTTTTTGAAACATATTGAATAATTCTATTAAGAATAATTTTATACTTTTTTATAAATATTACAATATAACGTAAATAGCATTACTACTGGTTAGTAATAGTATACAAGTAATGACTGTGTGTATTATTTTATGAAAGAATGAATTATTTCTTTTTTAATACTAATATCCATGGTTTTATGCACTATAAGACCAACAAAAATTTTTATTAAATAAGTAAACTTAACCAAGTAAGAACTATAAATAATATTTTATATTGTTTTTGTATAAAAGAAATGACATATTTAGATTGTTATCTATTGATAATCATATATTTTATGGCATTAATCAAATTATTTAGATAGCATATATTTATGTGTATTCTTAAGTTCATTTAAGGAAAAATAACAGATGTTTTGATACATTATTTTACATAATATAATAAGTAATAGAATCCTTTAAATAAAGAATTGATTTATTGTATTATAAAAAAAGAGTAGTTATATATAATCGAATGTATTTGACATTTTACTACGTAAAATGTCCCATAGAAATATTTGTCTTTGACAGCATAAAGTTTTTCACTACAGAACAAATAATTATTTTAATATAATACCAACTATTGTACTTATTAATATTATAATATGCATTATATGAAATCTTTGTTTTTTAGTTAGTGTGTTCTACGTGGCATGTAGGTTATGTTAAATAAAGAATCGATTGGTATATAGATATCAAAACGTTTATTTATAAAAATAAAATTACTGAAAAGTGAGTCAAACTTACAATTGCAAGCTGAATGGCTTTTTATGCTTGCAATCTCTTATTATTTCGTTCAAAAGAGGACAGGATTTCTCTTTGGGCTGCTTTAACATCGTCCCATCCATTAATTTTTGCCCATTTTCCGATTTCTAAATCTTTATAATGTTCAAAGAAGTATGAAATTTTTTCTCGTAATATTTGTGGCAAATCGTTCACATCTTGGATAAGATCAAATTCTTTTGAAAGATTAGTATGCGGTACAGCTACCAATTTAGCATCATCACCAGACTCATCAGTCATTTTTAGAAGTCCCACTGGACGACAACGAATAATAGAACCTATTTGAATTGGATATGACGTTAGTACTAGAACGTCTACTGGATCACCATCTAGTGATAAAGTGTGATTAATATATCCATAGTTACAGGGATAAAACATTGTTGAAGGTATAAAACGATCAACAAATAGCATATTGCTTTCTTTGTCAATTTCATACTTAATAGGATAAGAATTCATTGAAATTTCAATGATTACATAAATATCATTTGGCAATTCTTTTCCTGCCGGTACTTGCGTTAAACTCATATTACGTGCCTTAATGTGATTTGAATAAAAGAAAATTACTATAACTAACATTGTGTTATCATATGTATATGGTGCATAGACACACATAACACTATACTGTAATTGACAATCTATCCTAGGCTTTACTTAAATAATTATAAATCCAGTATATATGTCGCTCATATGGTTTTTACTGTGATTGTTTGTGATCTTTATTAAAGTTAAGTCATACGAAACATTAATATCATTTTTAATATGGAACGTTATACTACATTAATCTGATAATTTCTATTATTACAAGTCGATGAATATCTATACAAATATCTAATCTTTAGATACAATATAAATATGTTAGTTTTCCAGTGAACTCTATCATGATGTTAGTGCGATATAGTACTATAACATTTAAAATTTTTTATTCGACGAATCCGAATATTGATTTGACTTTTACAGGGAAAGTACATGACTACTCGCTTGATGCTATATACCTTCTATAATCCACAAGAAAATGAAATTTTATACTTATACGATCACACCGATGTGTAATATAAACTTTTTGCATAAAATATCTTCTCCTAACTAAGCCCTACAATCTTTTTATCTACATTAAAAGGTATTATTTTATACACATAAATATATTAAAAAATTTAATATTTAGCTCTAATCTAAATTGATCTTAATAAAATTGACATTAAATCTTAACGGTATTCATACTTATCAGTAAAGTATGACTGCTAAAATTGGATTTACTTTATATATTCCTATTAAGTAATTAATATAATATTAAGCGATAAAATTTCTTAGAATCGAATGGATATTATAATATTAAAATATTTTTATATTGAATGATATAAAATTAATATATAAATAGATCTCTATATCCGAGATAGAGATTTTACATGTCTAAATAAATTAATGAATATTAATAAGTTATAAACATTTTTCATATTTTATATATTATGAAAATAATTTCTAGATTATCAAATAATCATTGATCTTTTATAAGATATACTAAATAGTAATTCTCTAATTATTGTTAGCAAAATTTCTAATAATAATATTGGTTTCATTTATGTAAAAACTAATATATAAATTATATTCATCTATAAAGAACTGAGAATCAATGAATCATGGACAAAAATAATAGTAAATAGATTGTTTAATATTTCGACTATTTTAAATAGAATGTGAGTAACATTCATATAGTAAATTTCTTATACAATAAGACTTTAACATTTATTAGATATCATAACGAATATCTATTCAGATAAAATAAACAATTTTGTGAAAATTCCATTTAAAAATGAATGTACATTTAATAATGTGAATGTATCAAATACGATGACTAATATTAATTTTTAAATTTAAAAAAATGCGATATTTGAATTATTATTAAATTATGATAGTAAATGATTTATTATTACTTATATCTCGATATAAATGTTTATAATTTATATTATTAATACTAAGTAACTAAATTTTCATTTTTAATGTTAATTTGAATTACTGAAAAATTATTCAAGAAAATAATAATGAAGTTAGATTTAGTTTACATTGAATTAAATCACTATTATAAATTAAATTAATCAGCATCGTTGTGTAACTAAATTGCGTCTCAAGATTCAAATTTATACCAATTTTTTTGAATTTTAACATGATCATTAGTTCAATCTGATGAAATCAGTTAGTTTAATGATAGAAATATTTATGTTAGTGGCGAATTTCTAAAATCACATGAACAACATGTATTATCAATTATATTATGCCAAATAGAAATAATTGGCCCATTTATGTTTTTGTATGCCATGATTGTGGAATCAATTTCTATTATAGAAACATTATTAATGATTTTATTTTTTTAAGATAGTCTAATTCATCTTAGATGATTCCATTAAATTGAGAAAAAACATATTAACATCGATTGATAGCTGTGTAAATAATATTAATGTTGCTATGTTATATCTTATTCCTTAAAGAAAATAGATTCTATTAACCATGAAGAAAATATCTAATATTTAGTTTGTATTGACATTTTTTCTCATTTCAATATTCTATAATAATTGTATAAATAGAAAAATCGATATTTAAAAATAAGTAAATATTAATTAAACTAACAGAAATACGAATAGAGATAACAGTATACAACGATTTATTTATTGCCAATTTGGTTGTATGATTTTTTGAACACTAGGTAGTTGAAGTTTATAAATAAATATTTTGTTAGTTTTACAAGAGAAATCTGTATTGATTACTCATGCTAGTCAAAATTTAGCATTTTATTTTAACTTATTGGAAAAATATTAGTATATAAATTTTAGAAAAAAGGAAAATTAAAAAAACGATAGTAGTGTTCATTCATATATTTATTTGCATGTATCAGATCAAAATAATAGAACGATCCATTTTTAGTGTTATATATACATATCTTGAGTTAGGTGATGACTGTTATTTTTTAAAATACGACATTATATATGATATATATCATATATAATGAAAAGAACCAGGTAACTTTAAGTTAAAAGTTGTTTATAACATTAGATTACTCAATGTAAATGTAATATTTTATTTTAATATCATAGACAAACATTTTTCTATAGCAAAACGAATTAAAATAATAATAGTTATAGAAATCAATAAAAATAAATAATTATGTTAAATTTAAATTTTTTTAAAAAAATTGAAAACAAAATATTTTAAATTATTAAATTTAATAATCAGATTAATATAAATAATTAGATTATCTTAATCTACATATTGGTGGTAGTAATACAATCATGAATTAGATTAATTGATCAGTTCTTTTCATAATGTTTTCTTAAAAATTACATTAAATTAATTTCTTTAAAACGTTAGACATCATGTCTAGTAATATAAATGTTACATCCTAATAAAATATATGTTTTATTATTTTACATTGTGCCTTATATAAGGGATTTAGTTTATTAAATAATGAAAATTCTTTTATAAAGTTAATTCAATTAACATCTTATTATATTCAGATTGATTGATAATTTAATTTTGTTTTTTTAGGTCAAAATAAATAAACAATTCATTGTAACAGTATTATAATAAGCGTTTTAATTTTTTAAATAACATTAAATATTAAATTTAAAAAAATAATATGTAGCAAAGTATATAATGTTTATAGATATCGCTAATATGTTACATTAATTATAAAACAATTAATCTTGAGATATATTGACAGTTATTTACTTAATTGATGAAACATAGTGTCATATGTGACATTTTCCATATTTATAATCCAATTTCTCGATTACGATCTAATATCGTACAGTATATTTATTGAATAATAGTTCTACATTCCTTGTTTATATTTGATCGATGATTAGTGCACTGTAGCATATCAGTATTCTTTACACTTAAAATATTAATGAAACATATTAACAATAACCAATCAAACTAATATTGATATTATCTTTTAAATATATTAGATAAGAACATTTCTTTAGAAGAGATAACCATTATTATAGTTTTTTAGCCATTACACAACATTAATTTTAAAACTACTCAATTATTAAAAATTAAGGAATATATTTCCTGATTACTTAAGTAGTATTGCTATACTACGTTTTTAGTTAATAATATGATGGAAAGGCTTGTTAATATATTAGCTCAGTCTATTTTCTATAAAACTATTATATACAGAATGGTTTCTGGCACATGTTATAATACATAGTAAAAATTTTTTATTTTGAATTAAACTGGTATAATTTAATTATGTATAAAAACAAAAAGCACAATTAAAATATATAAGCAAACAATAGAGTAGAAATTATCTCATAATTTTATCGAAAAAATTAATCATCATAGTTTTAAATATAGCAAACAGACATATATTAACATATAATATATATTAATTTACATCCTTTAAAAGGATTACATGTTTTTAATATATAAATGTTGATGAAATCAAGTGAATGATAAAGTATAATTTTTAATTTACATATTCAAACTTTTTCATTTTAACTCTATACTATTACTGTAATAGTAAATTATGAATGGTAATTCGTCGCGAGTATGGTACACACTTTATTGTTCTTACATAAGAGTGCAATATGAGTATATTTCCATGAAACTTAATAGGAAAAATGTAATGAATGCAAATATTTAGGTCTTATCAACAGATAATGTCATGTATTATTTTTTTATTTCTGATACACTGATCCAGTGTAATTTTAAATCTGATAGATCGAAAAAATATCAGACTCTATGTTATTAGTCATCCATTTCAAACACATGAGATTATTAAATAATACATAAATCGCATCTTATAAAATCCTTATTAAAAAATAAAATATTTTTAATTTTTGTCCATGTTTCTAACATTATTTCTATTGATAAGGCATAGGATATTTATGAATATATCTAAAAGTAAATGATTTTCCAGGTGTTCTCAATCTATATTATTCATATTAGCAATATGTAATAAATTAATAATTTTTTAGAACGTGAAACAATTAAATTTCACGATTCTTTTATTACTAGAGATTAAATGGTTGTTATTAATGTCATACCTATAGATGTTATGAGATTTTACTACCATGTCTTTTCTTTAGTTTATTGCTATATTTGAATAATTAATTCCATATCAGATGGAATTTCATAATAAACATACAAATAATCTAGTATTTAATATTATTAATATGAATATTGATATTCCTTTTTTTAAAAATTCTGTGTACTTAACAACATAAATTTGTATATAATGATAAGTATTTAATTAATCATTCAATACTGCGATTAAACAGTGTTCATATTATGGAGTATATCGTGAGCGATAACATTATTTATTTAAATGACAACAATTTTGAAAAAGCAATTTTATGTAAGAATAAATTTCTTCTAATTGATTTTTGGGCAGAATGGTGTAACCCTTGTAAAATGATTGCGCCTTTTTTAGTAGATATTGCAAATGAGTTTAATAACAAACTTACCGTGGCTAAGTTCAATATTGATCAAAATTCTGCGCTGATACCTAAGAGGTATAGTATTCGTAGTATTCCAACTCTATTATTGTTCTATGATGGCGAAGTAAAAGATACAAAAACTGGAGCTCTCTCTAAAGCACAGATGAAAGAGTTTCTTGTTAAAAATATGTAAATAATTTTCATGAGGGTATCTCTTATAATGGACACTAGTATCCTTAGCTATTTTCTAACATTACTTGCTAGACGTCCATTAAAAACCATGCTAGATTTATATCTATCCCATTGTAATCTTATCTATAATTTGAATTTAGGCTTGACTTTTAATTAGTAATCCATTGTAAAAATACTAAGCGTAATCCACAAAGGATAAAGAATATCTAGGAAAGCTAGGTTTAAATCAGTCTGCTATTAAGCCTTTTCAAAATCATTCTTCTTGATTATTTATATTCATACATTGCGATTGTTAATCGATGCAGTTTTACTGAAATGAAATATCATAAAGGTAGAAAGGATTATACGCTATCGTATCATTTTTAAAATTAATTCAAGAAAGATATAGCCACGTTTAAGAATCCATCATTATGAACCTTACCGAATTAAAAAATATGCCGGTTTCAGAATTAGTAACTCTTGGCGAAAATATGGGATTAGAAAATCTGGCCCGCATACGCAAACAAGACATCATTTTTGCCATTCTTAAGCAACATGCTAAAAGTGGTGAGGATATTTTTGGCGATGGAGTCTTGGAAATATTGCAAGACGGCTTTGGATTCCTTCGTTCCAGCGATAGTTCATATCTTGCTGGCCCTGACGATATCTACGTCTCTCCTAGTCAAATCCGTCGTTTCAATTTACGCACTGGCGATGCTATTGCTGGTAAGATTCGTCCTCCAAAAGAAGGAGAAAGATATTTTGCATTACTCAAGGTTAATAAAGTTAACTATGACAAACCTGAAAATGCTCGAAATAAAATTTTATTTGAAAATTTAACCCCACTACACGCTAACTCACGTTTACGTATGGAACGTGGAAATGGCTCTACAGAAGACTTGACTGCTCGTGTGCTAGATCTTGCATCTCCTATAGGACGAGGTCAACGTGGCTTAATTGTGGCACCACCTAAAGCCGGTAAAACTATGCTGCTTCAAAATATAGCACAAAGTGTTGCTTACAATCATCCTGATTGTGTTTTGATGGTTTTATTAATTGATGAACGTCCAGAAGAAGTTACTGAAATGCAACGTCTGGTAAAAGGCGAAGTTATTGCATCAACTTTTGATGAACCAGCCTCTCGTCACGTACAAGTTGCTGATATGGTAATTGAAAAAGCTAAACGTTTAGTCGAACACAAAAAAGATGTGATTATACTTTTAGATTCTATTACTCGTTTAGCTCGTGCTTACAATACTGTAGTCCCCGCATCTGGTAAGGTATTAACTGGAGGTGTGGATGCTAATGCACTGCATCGTCCGAAGCGCTTTTTCGGTGCTGCGAGAAATATGGAAGAAGGAGGCAGTCTAACTATTATTGCTACTGCGCTTATAGATACCGGTTCAAAAATGGATGAAGTAATCTATGAAGAATTCAAAGGTACTGGAAATATGGAATTGCACTTATCTCGAAAAATTGCTGAAAAACGAGTTTTTCCAGCTATTGACTATAACCGTTCAGGAACACGTAAAGAAGAATTTCTTACTTCTACTCAAGAGGAATTACAAAAAATGTGGATCTTAAGAAAAATTATCCACCCTATGGGTGAAATAGATGCAATGGAGTTTTTGATGAATAAACTAGCAATGACAAAAACTAACGATGAATTTTTTAGTATGATGAAACGTTCATAAACTATGAAACGAGGCTTCCTTGATTACATTATAGAATTACTAAGGCGATCGTAAAATTTGATATTGTTTTAGCTTTAATAAGATTAAGTTACAGAGATAGTCTTATTATATTGTAAATGTCTTACTTAACATTTGATTAATATACAAACAGACAAAAAAGTAATATTATCTCCATTTTAAGAAAAAGTTTATTTCAAAAAATACATTATGTTAGGTCATGCGAATACATCTAAAATAGACCGAAAAGACAAATAATCTACTTTTTGATAAAATTATTAAAGAGTAGATTGCTTCAATCATGTGATATTTGATTTTTTGTTTTGGTGGTACATTTATATTACTTCGATTAATAATAGATTATTAGATTCCTTATATAACAAGGCTATCATTTAATATATTAAAGAGCATGAGTGATTACTAATGTTTCTTAATATTAAAAGTTTAAGCTTTGATTGATGCTCTATCATCTTGATGATAGAGAATTCATCTAATCATGATTAATGATTTGATGCATATCCCTAAAAAGGCAATATGTATTGCTTAATGATGGTTTTGACTGAATATAAAATATATTGATCAACGTTACAAAACTTGATAAATTACATCAAATTATATTTTTTTGCATATAAAAGAACAATCTATAAATAATAGTAGATTTACTATCTAATTGGACGTGCAAGTCTGAAATACAATGAACATTGTGTCTTTCTTATCTGTTTGAAAAAAGACAATTTTATTCAAGACGAATTAAATATATACTATTTGATGATTATCATCATTTTTCGTTAGCATTATCTTGTTTTTTACTATAAATATATACTTTTTAAGATGAGACTAGGCCTTTTAGCAAATCATAAACTATTCTATCCTTAATATTAATTTATAAAAATTACATGTTATTAATTATTTTAATTAAATTGAAATTCAAAAGCAGATGAACATTTACTTTTAATTAAGATTTATAAAAATCAAGGGTACCAATAACACAATACAGTTAATTAGCCGCTTTTAATTCTATAAAAATAATAGATATTACAGTCAAAGACTGGTATGCTTACTTATTTATCCTAGTAATTTAGCAGAATTTTATAAAATTGAATTAAGATTTAATATATTATTGTAATCTTAATCATATTAAGCGACAATTATATTAAAACTTTACTTTAATCTAATAGTTCACTATCATATGTATGATAGCTGGTCAATGTTTGATTAAAAGTTTTTAAATATTACTAATGTTCAGATGGTTCGATAATGTATACGCATGTCAATTATAAAATTAGTAATTTTATTGATTTAAACACTATATACTTTGATGGATATTAATCCTTAAAGAAATATATTTTTCGTATATTAACATTCTATTACTTCTTAGCGTAATATTTTCGATTAAATATTAGATAATATTTTTAGTATTTATATCTACAAAGCTCAATCTTTTATTAAGAAAAAGAAAAACTAAAAATAACCATCTATTTCAAAATATAATTTACTATTTATTGCACATGTCAATATTGTAACGATTACAGAACCATTGTAGTCACTAACTTAAAGCTAGTCGGATATATTATTTAATTATCAAAAACAATATGATGATATTGTGCATACTTCCATACTAAATTATGAGCTTTTATAACTTATATAGTTCCCTATTGGATAACAGGGATCAATTATATAATTGAATAAAATAGTATGTAAATTAAGTTTCTGTCTTATAGAAGACACTATGCATTGTTCTTATCATGGTCTTAGAAATTTGCCATTGATACTTTCATATACTCTTAATAAAATTTTAACTTTATTGCAACATAGAATAACAGATACGAAAGTATATAAAATTAATAGAATCGGATAATAAGAAAAAATTACTAGTAATTATTTAACTTTAGAATTATCCTACTTATTTCTGGGGGGGAGAAATAATGTTATGAAAGTGTCAATTATAAGTCTATCACTTTAGGTGAGATTACACAGCTATGTCTCATATGATGTACAGCTAGCTTTATCCGTATATTTTAGTCATCTAAGCCAATTCACTAAAATTTTACATCTAAACTATTATTTTTTTATCAATATAATAATCATGTTAGCAAATACTAATAGAACATTAAAAAACGACTATAATCATGAAAAAGCAATATATCAAACGTATTAACTAATTATGCAATCGTGAATACAATTTTTACTTTAAACTAATAAAATTAAATATTTTTGGTAAATCTTATGAATCAGCAGATAAAAACTCTTGTATATCTATTATGAATAAATTAAATTTATAGATAGTCAACAATAATATCAAGCTTTTGAACATACTAGCTAACTGATAGCTAGTAAATTAGTAGTATCTTCACTAACAACATTGTTATGTGCCCGTAGCTCAGATGGATAGAGCACTACCCTCCGAAGGTAGGGATCTCAGGTTCGAGTCCTGTCGGGCACATTATGTGATTGATATAAAATAAAATTATGAAGAATTTTTTCTATGTTCAGCCGTATAAGCAATGGTGATTGTAGCTCAGTTGGTAGAGTCCTGGATTGTGATTCCAGTTGTCGTGGGTTCGAATCCCATCAGTCACCCCACTAATAATATGAGTGTGCGAAGATGGCGAAATCGGCAGACGTGCTAGCTTCAGGTGTTAGTGTCTTAACAGACGTGAGGGTTCAAATCCCTCTCTTCGCATCATGCCATCCATTAAGTTATACAAAAATTTTTAGTTTCATTTTAAGTTTATTTAAAAGGAAACATAACACTTTTATCATCCGTAAAATAGCATATTCGGCGAGTGGCGCAGTTTGGTAGCGTGACTGGTTTGGGACCAGTAGGTCGGAGGTTCAAATCCTCTCTCGCCGATCAGTATTACTTCATAGTAATATACTGTTGTAAGTTACTTGAAGTTAATAGTAACATTATTCTATCAAAGCTCTCTTTTGAGCCTGTCTTTGAATATTAATAATAATTTTGTATTAGATATTTTTCTATTTAATATTATTAAGAATAATGTTTGACTTTCAAGTAAAAATAATTAGAAAAAATTTTATAAAGATAAAGGTTTAATGTACAGAGAAAATTGTACTAATCAAAAAATCTACAATTTCATTTAAATTTATGATCGTTTTTTTACCACTACGACGATTTTGATATTCAATTTGTTCTTTATTTAAATTATTCTGTCCAATTACAAGTATATGTGGTACACCAATTAATTCCATATCAGCAAACATCACGCCTAAACGTTCATCACAATCATGAAGCAATACATCGATATTACACGCTTGAAGTTTTTTATAAAGCATTTCAGCTACTTCCCTTCCTCTAAGGAATTGGCGTACGTTTATTGGTAAAATGGCCACGTTAAACGGTGCTAATACTTCAGGCCATACAATACCACGATCGTCGTGGTTTTGCTCAATTGCCGCTGCGACTACACGAGTAATACCAATACCATAGCAACCCATAATGACATTTTGGCTTAAACCATTTTCTCCTTGTACGATAGTTTTCATTTTTTCTGAATATTTTGTTCCTAGTTGGAAGATATGCCCTACTTCAATGCCGCGTTTAATTTTCAAAGTACCTCTACCATCTGGACTAATATCACCGCTGACAACTTTTCTTAAATCAGCAATTTGTGGTATAGGGAGATCTCGGTTCCAATTGATTCCAAAGAAATGTTTTCCATCACAATTAGCACCAGCAGTGAAATCGCTCATTGCTGCAACGCTATAATCAATTATTAAAGGAATAGATATATTGACTGGACCTAAATAACTGGATCCAGTACCTGTAACCAAGCGAATTTCTTTTTCGCTGGCAAATGTTAACGGCATAGAAATTTGTGGTAATTTCTCAGCTTTGGTTGCATTAAGTTGATGATCACCACGAATCATCAACGCTACTAGCGTACAATCAGCGTCTTTATGAGCTTTAACAACTATAGTCTTGACTATTTTTGTTATTGGTACTGTAAACTGTTTTACGAGATCATATACAGTATGAACATTTAAAGTATCTACTAAATGTATCAATTGGCTTGGTGCCATACATATAGTTGTGTGATCGATCACTTCTACTAATTCAATGTTAGCAGCATAATCAGATTCAGTAGAAAAAACGATTTCATTTTCACCGCTACCAGCTAGAATATGAAATTCGTGAGATATACTACCTCCAATAGAGCCAGTATTTGCCTGTACTGAACGAAAATTTAGCCCCATGCGAGTAAAAATACTTCTGTAAACTTGATTCATAATATTATAAGTAGTCTCTAATGAATCTAAGCTTGTATGGAAGGAATACGCGTCCTTCATTATAAATTCACGTGAACGCATTACTCCAAAACGCGGACGTACTTCATCGCGAAATTTGGTGTTTATTTGATAAATATTCATTGGAAGTTGTTTGTAGGAAATAAGCTCTTTTCGCATCAGATCAGTTATCACTTCTTCATGTGTTGGACCTAGTACAAATGATCGTAATCTTTGGTCTGTAAGTGTCATAAGTTCTTGACCGTATTGTGTCCAGCGTCCACTTTTTTTCCATAAATTTGCAGGTTGCACTATAGGCATAGATACTTCCATTGCGCCAGCATGATTCATTTCTTCACGTACGATCTTAATGATTTTATGCAATACGCGCAATCCAGTAGGCAACCAAGTATAAAGACCGGAAGCTAGTTGGCGAACCATTCCAGCGCGCAACATTAGCTGATGACTAATACTTTCAGCATCGACAGGTATCTCTTTAAGAGTTGAAAGTAGGTATTTGCTAGTACGCATATTTGGTTATTTTCCATAAAATCAGCGTGCAATTATCAATGTCTAAAAATAAATTATAATAAAATACTTCCTTGATTTTACTAAAAATAGTCAACTTAAACGGACCAAAAATCAATTAATTAAAATTCTATTATTTTATTAGAAATAAATTACATTAATAATGGTTAAAAAAAATGTTTTAGATTAAAAATCTAAATTATTTTTTAAAAATTCTTTTTAAATATAACTTAAACTTCACAATTCTAACTGTGATAACAGAACAATGTTCTTTTTTTTAAACATTCTTGTTTAAGAAAAAACTGTGCTACTTCCTTTACTTGTGTTATTTCTGCATTATATCATGAAACATATAACGACTTATACTACTACATAATAGTAGTACTATGTCACATCATACTATTTTAAAATCTAATTAAATTTAATAGTTCATAATTGAATGAGTTTTAATTGATATTACTCTTTAATTTAGTAAAATTATGTTAGAATGCTATGGATCATCTGTAATGTTTGAATCTAGATTACTAAATTTAATTAACCTGCTTTATATTTTTTAATTTTTAATATAATTATTGCTAATGGAATATTAATAATTTTTTTAAAAACATGTTAGAAGGTTGGATAAAATAAAATTTTTAAATGATTGCATATAGAACATTTTAAATATTTTTTATTTTAAGCAACAGAATATTTAGTAGAGTCAATTCTATTTAATATAGATAGCAATAAAAAATAGAATAACCGATATCTATACTATTTATTTTTAATCAGCATAAATATGCTTGCTACTTAAATATGTTATAGAATGGATGCCCGACAAGAAGCTTAGGATAATCTGATCCAGATCAGATTAAGTCAGAAGGTGATGATGATTTTCTTAAAAAAATCGTAGATATACCATATATGATGTAATAATCAATGAAAATTAATGTAGATTAAGTTAAATTAAATATTATTATTCAATAATCTAAATCAAATCACGTACTTTGAGAAAAATGCTTTAACTTGCTATTTGTTTGACATAGTATACTTATATAGATTTTATATAAAATAAGAAAAAGATCACTTTCTATTCTATGATACAGGATGTATCAGTTACCGATATTTAAAATAATGCTTAACTATATATTAATGATATAATAAGTTGAATCTGGATTTTCTATGTTTTAGAAAGGCATTATGTAATCATAATACAAGTAATTAGGCAATTTGAGTTATGATATTGTTCATCTATTCTTCATAAGAAGAAATCAAATGTTATCTATGTACATTAAAAGAATAGAAAATTATATTTATTCACATTTATGTGAAACAATGGATATACATATAGTGTATATGCATGTCATACAGCGAGCATTTAACAAACAGATTACATAATTTGATATATTTAATGATATATAAATATAAACGTAGTTTTATTTATTTTATATTGATGTAAAGTATGCATCTATTGCACAGTTGAAAACTTGCTTTTAATATAATAAAGCATGATTACATATACATTTATCATTAAATTAATTTAGTACTCATTAAATAATAGCTAACTATTTATTATAATTGGAAAAAAAGAAAATTAACGCATGGTTTATCACTATAAACAAGATAGATTTTTTTAACATGCATGCATATCATTGTATGATAGATTATATAATCTAATCTGATTCAGGCCTTCTATTTAATAGAATAGCGTTGGCATGATTCGTTATATATTCTACCTTCTAAAGAAGGTAGGACAAATATATATTACTATAATTTGAGTATATAACTTTATATATATTATTAATAATAATTAATTACATTAAATAAATAAGAAATAACACCTTAAAGATAAAAAAGATAAAACGAAAAACTTGACTTAAGTATTTTGTTAGTAATCTCTTTACAACGTTTTACTTTGAAGTATCATCTATGTATGTATAATTTCTGTCCCCTTCGTCTAGGGGTTTAGGACACTGCCCTTTCACGGCGGCAACAGGGGTTCAAATCCCCTAGGGGACACACCGTATTTTTATAGTATATCTTAGAGGGAGACGAATACAATATATCGCGATGTGTTTGAAACGTTATTATAAAATGCATTGCTAATTAATACACACTAGTGAGAATTTAGGTAGATATATATCAAATTTTTTAAAAAATAAATAGCAATGGACATTGCGGAGGAATTTGTTGTTTTATTTCTACATACTTCTAATTCTAAAGAGATATGTATGCCAATACTGAGATGATAACTGATAAGTAAATTAAGTAAATATTAATGCTTTTACTTCCATACCTTACCTTGCTTTTTTCATATATATAGGGGCGTAGTTCAATTGGTAGAGCACCGGTCTCCAAAACCGGATGTTGTGAGTTCAACTCTCTCCGCCCCTGCCACATCCCACCATAACTTTATTCAAGTTTTTTAAAATATTTTAAATATAGAAAAAATCACAATTAAAATTTGAGATAATTTTGACAAATGCATGTGTCATGAGCATTGTCTTTTTTTGAATGAAGTTGTGAGCATCAACGTCCAATATTTTTTACAAGCATAAATTATATGTTGAAATCAAAATTTGATGTACGATTTTTCATGTTTTAAAAAAATATTTGTTTATAAAATTATAATTGTTCGAGATTTAAAACATGTATCATATTAAACAAGCCATTTTTCTTTTTACTAGATAGCCATACAGCGGCATGTATAGCCCCATTAGCAAAAGCCATTCGACTACAGGCTTTATGAGTAATTTCTAAACGTTCATCGATATTTGCAAATATTACTGTGTGCTCTCCAACAATGCTGCCAGCCCGTATTGTGGAAAAACCAATTGGTTTTGTTACCTTACGCTGATTAATATATTTTTCATGACCATAAATTGCGCAATCAGAAAGCGAATAACCGAGAGTTTTAGAAATAGTTTCACCCATAGTTAGAGCAGTACCTGACGGAGCATCAACTTTATTATGATGGTGCGCTTCAATAATTTCAATATCAGCGTTTTGTCCTACCACTTTAGCTGATTTTTCTAATAGTTTTAGCATCAAATTAATACCAATACTAAAATTAGAAGAGAAAACAATACCTATTTCATGCGCTGCTGCATTTATTTCTAATTTTTGCATTTCGTTAAAACCAGTTGTTCCAATAATGATATTTACATTATGTTTTCGACACCATTTTAAATAAGACAAACTAGCTTCTGGATGAGTAAAATCAATCAAAATATCAAAATCATTTTTTACTATTTCTAGATTTTCTTTTACGATTATTCCTAGAGATCCGATTCCAGCTATCTCTCCAGCGTCCATACCACATATTTTAGAACCTGGATAAGTTAATGCAGCACACAACATGACTTTATCTGATTGTGTTACAACTTTCATGAAAGGACGCCACATCCGACCACCAGCACCGGATATAGCGATACGTATAGGTTGTTTATGAAACATGATCATGTCCTACTTTTCATAACTTTATGTATAATCATTATTAATACCATTTTTAATATTATTAAAATATAAATAATATATAGTCTAAAACGAACAAAATAACAACATAATGACTTAAAAAATATATTTCAAAAATGGAAGTTAACATACATGTTATAAAATTAATATGTATAACTTTCCCTTCCCTATGTTTAATTTTAATCGATGATATCTATTATTCTAGAATAGAACGTATATGGTTTTTTATACAGTTTGATAATGAAAAATTAAAATGCTCATTATTTTAAATAATACTTTATTTTAAATAATACTTTTAAAGTATATATTTATTATGCATATTGATAGTTAAATAGTGTTTGTCTAAAAAAGTAAACATTCTTTAAATTTACACATTTGGAAAGATATAAAACTTTTTATAAAATATTTTTAAAAATTAAACGAATTAAAAAAATGAACTTCTATTATGTATTTAGATATATTAGATATGTTATCCAACATTAAATTACCAATTATTAATATTGAATCCTTACTTTTATCCTTAGTTCTTTTGGTAAATCAAATACAATATTTTCTTTACGACCAACAAGCTCGTCAACACTGTTAGCACCAAGTAGTCGTAACTGTTCAATGACCTGACAGACTAAAATATCTGGTGCAGAAGCACCAGCTGTAATGCCGATGGTATGTATTTCATGAAACCAAGTTTCCTGTATGTCGATAGCACTGTCAATCAAATGACTTGGTTTACCAAGTCGTTGAGCTAATTCGGCTAATCGATTTGAATTAGAGGAATTTTTTGATCCAACTACTAATATTATATCTGCATTAGCCGAAAGATTACGAACTGCCTCCTGTCGATTAGTAGTAGCATAACAAATATCATTTTTACGTGGTCCTACAATTTTAGGAAACCGTTCATGTAATGCACTGATGATATTTGATGTATCATCTATTGATAAAGTAGTTTGTGTCACAAAACATACAGTATCGATATTCTTTACCTTCAGTTGCCAAACATCATTCAGAGATTCAACTAAATATATACCACCATAAGGATTATTATATTGTCCAATTGTACCATCTACTTCTGGATGACCACGATGACCTATCAATATAGTTTCAATACCTTGTCGACTAGCTCGAGAAACTTCCCTATGAACTTTAGTCACTAATGGACAAGTAGCATCAAATAAAATTAAATCGCGCTTCTGTGCTTCAGCACGTACTAATTTAGACACTCCATGAGCAGAAAAAATTAGAACGGAGCCATTTGGAACCTCATTAATATGTTCAATGAACATTACACCAGATTTACGAAGGTTATCCACTACATAGTGATTATGTACTACCTCATGGCGCACATAAATTGGAGCACCATATGTCGCTAAAACACCCTCTACAATACTGATTGCCCTGTCTACTCCAGCACAGAATCCTCGAGGATTAGCTAGTAAAATACGCATTAATTTACTTTGTTTTGTTCTCGGATGTTAATGACTCATATCTTTTTAATATCTAATAATACTAAATAAGTAATCATAAGCTGATACAAACGCTGATAAATCTTTTCGAGTACAGCAACAATATTATTTGTTTACTAATATTTACATTAGCATACCATACAATGGTTTTTTCTATTAGATATCTACGTATAGAGTGAAGTAAATTTAAAAAAGATTAAATGACATTTAACTTCATCGATATACATTTTATTTAGTTTTCTTACTATAAAATAGAATATCAATATAAATTGATCCCTGTTTTAATATCTAATGAGTATAACACGAAATATTACTACTGTTACATATATATTAATACATTCTTTTTATTGATTTCAATCACCTGAATGTCGACAAAAATCTTTCAATATAATTAAAATAGTACCAATACAAATGCTTGAATCTGCTACATTAAAATTTGGGTAATGCCAATTACCGATGTAAAAATCGATAAAATCAATAACTACACCATACATAATTCGATCAAATAAATTTCCTAACGCACCACCGATAATCATTGCATATCCCATATTAAATAATCGTTCTTGATGTTTTAAATTATACATTATAACTAATAAACTCACTGAAATTACAACCGAAATAATACAAAGAAACCATCGTTGCCAACCATCTTTATTCGCGAAAAAACCAAATGCAGCACCGGAATTATGAACATAGGTAAAATTAACAAAAGAAACAATTGATATGGATTCTCCTAGAGAATAATGTTTCATTATTAAATACTTGCTATTAATATCTAATACCAAAATTACCAATATTAGCCAAATCCAGCGCAGCCCGGTAGACATTAACAATTTATTCATTAGATATACTTGCGTTCTTCTCCTAAACCAACGACATTTTTAATACAGCGACTACAAATTTCTGGATAATGGGCATGTTCACCAACATCAGTTTCATAGTGCCAACAACGTGAACATTTTTTTCCAATTGCTTTTTTCAAAATAACCTTTAGTCCCTGTACTCCTTCACATTGGATCGCATCATTGCTGGCTTCAGCGTAATCTAATATGGCTGATGATGAAGTTAATAAGGCAAAATGAAGTTCATCTTCAATGATACATAATTGAGAAGCTAGAGTGGGTTCTGCATATAATGTTACATTAGCTTCCAGTGAACTACGAATTCTTTTATCTATTCTTGCTTGCTCAACAATCTTATTTATTTCATTACGTATTTGTAGAATTATTTGCCAATATGCATCGTTTAGTGGTAATGAAACATCTAAGCCAAATAAGCCATCGTACCATTCTTCAGTAAAAACGAACTGTGTTCGTTTACCGGGTATATAGTTCCAAATTTCATCAGCAGTAAATGACATAATCGGTGTTATCCAACGTACTAATGCTTCAATGATATGATACAATGCAGTTTGGCAACTTCGACGCGGTACGCAATCAGATTTGGTTGTGTATTGACGATCTTTGATAACGTCTAAATAAAAAGCACTCATTTCAACTGAACAAAATTGCATTATTTGTTTTATGACATTATGAAAATCGTAATTTTCATATGAATTTTTTATTGTTGTTTGTGCTATCTGTGCTCGTTCTACTGCCCAACGATCTAGAACCACCATTTGTTCTGGACGGATACTATGTAAAATTGGATCAAAATCACTTAAGTTAGTCAAAAGAAATCGTGCTGTGTTTCGAACACGACGATAAACATCTACCGAATGCTTAAGAATATCATTAGATATTGCCATATCACTAGTATAGTCAGTAGAAGCAACCCATATTCGTAAAATATCTGCACCTAATGTATCTATCACTGTCTGAGGACTAATCACATTACCTGCTGATTTAGACATTTTTCGTCCCTGACTATCTACGGTAAATCCGTGCGTCAATACTTGACAATATGGTGCTTGATTTCTCATAATAATAGAAAGTATTAATGATGACATAAACCAACCGCGATGTTGATCTGAACCTTCCAAATATAAATCTGATTTACATCCTTCAAATTCAGGTCGCGTTTCTATTACAGAAAAATGAGTAGAACCAGAATCAAACCATACATCGAGTGTATCTTGAACTTTGTGATATTGCATTGCATCTTTACCAAGTAAATCTATCGGATTTACATCCCACCAAAATTGAATTCCCTCTTGTTCTATACGTTGAGCAATAATTTCTAATAATTCAATGCTATTTGGATGCAGTGCACCAGTATCATTATGTATAAAAAGGGCTATTGGTACACCCCAAATACGTTGGCGAGAAATACACCAGTTTGGATGTATATCAATCATAGTTTGAATACGTTCTTTACAAAAACTTGGTATCCAATGCACATCTTTAATTATTTTAAGTGCCTTCTTACGAAGTTCGTGTCGGTTGATATTAATAAACCATTGTAAAGTGGTACGAAAAATCGTAGGTGTTTTATGACGCCAGCAATGAGGATAACTATGTTTTATCTTTTCTATATGTAGTAAAGAGCCATTATGACGTAAGAGTTTTATAATTACTTCATTCGCCTTAAAAACTTGTAATCCATTTAATTCCGGAAGTATTCCAGATAACATTAATCCATCTGAACCAACTAAATTAATAATTTCTAAATCATACTTTTGTCCTATAGTATAATCGTCAGGACCATAACCAGGTGCTATATGTACTGCGCCAGTTCCTATTTCTAGTGTGACATGATTACTTAGAACAGTTGGTACATTGAATAACATAAATGCATGATGAAAACTTAATTGTTCTAAATTTTTACCTTTAATACTGCTTAATATTGTCCAATGTAACACACCAATGCGTGTCATAACATTTTTTACAAGTTCAGCTGCTATAATATAGCTTTGATGTTTACTAATTTTAATTAATTGATAGTCAAAATTAGGATGGATAGCAATTGCACGATTAGCTGGTAGCGTCCACGGAGTTGTGCTCCAGATTATCAACGCAATAGAACTAGAAACATTAGAAATCTTAAATTTAGTAGCAATAGCATTAGTGTCAACAGCTGTAAAGGATACATAAATAGATGGTGAAATTCGATCATAATATTCTACTTCTGCTTCTGCCAATGCAGAATGGCAATTAATGCACCAATGTACTGGTTTAACCCCTCTTTGCAAATATCCATTAGTAATGATATTGCTAAGTGAACGTACAGTGTTAGCTTCAGTAGTAAAATCCATCGTCAAATAGGGATTTTTCCAGTCGCCAAGTATACCCATGCGAATAAAATCTTTTTTTTGGTTTTCAACTTGTTCTGCAGCATATTGTCGACAAGCAACACGAAATTCTGTAGAACTGATTTTTTCGCTTGGTTTTCCTAAAATTTGTTCAACTTTTAATTCTATCGGTAATCCATGACAGTCCCAACCTGGTATGAAAGGAGAGTTATAACCCATTAAGCCTTTATATTTGATGATAATGTCTTTGAGAATTTTATTAATCGAGTGGCCAATGTGAATACTACCATTTGCATATGGAGGGCCATCATGGAGAATGAATATTTTTTTTCCTTTCTTAGCACGACGAACTAAGTCATACAAATTTTGTTCATACCAGCGTTTTAATATTATAGGTTCACGTATAACTAAATTTCCACGCATAGGAAATGTTGTTTTTGGTAAATTTAAGGTATTTTTATAATCGGTCATTCAATGTTCTATTCCATATTTAGTAAGAATGCTGATGAATCGTTGTTAGCTTAAAATAATTATTGACATTTTGTACGTCATTTATTATTTGATATTTTAATGCATCGAGCGATGCAAACTGTTGTTCATTTCTTATTTTTTTACATATTACTACCTCTATGTGACGACCATATAAATTTATAACCATATTCAATAAATGCACATCCAGTCGTTGGCACAAACCAGATACTGTAGGTCTAGTACCTATGTTCATTACACCGGGAAATGGTCGATCAGAAATACCATAAACCTCTACTGCATATACTCCATTTATCGGTGTTTTCCTTCCTTGAAAAGATATATTAGCTGTAGGAAAGCCAATAGTACGTCCTACTGCATCTCCATATATAACACGACCAGAAATACGATATGGATGCCCTAATAGCATTTCTGCTTCTAATAATCTATCATTTTTAAGAGCTTCGCGCACAGCAGTACTACTGATGCGTCGTCCACCTTCAGTATAAGTGATAGTTTTTATCACTTCAAAACCAGCTTGTTGACCCATATTAAATAACATGTCAAAATCACCTTGACGACGCGCACCAAAACGAAAATCATCACCTATACCAATAAAATGAACCCCTAACTTTTTTATTAACAAATCGTATACAAATGTATGGGCATTAATTGAAGCAAATTTTTTATTAAAAGCAATACATAATACTACATCCACTCCAGCAGTCTCCAAGTACTTTATTTTATCTCGTAACCTGGTTAATCGTGCTGGTGCATCTTTCCCAAAAAAGTATTCCTGCGGCTGTGGCTCAAAAAGTACTACTATGATTTGAAGACCACGACTATAACTTTGGGCCCGCAACTCTGCTATAATCGCTTGGTGTCCACGATGAAACCCATCAAAATTACCAATAGTTAATATGCATCCGTGATGATGTGGCTGTAAATTATATATGCCTCGAATAAACTCCATAAAAAACTCAAAAGATACCTAAAATAACAGCAATCGATGATTTATAATTCATACCCTAAACGAAATTACACAGCTAATTCCAATCTTTGATTTTATGTGGATAAAATAATCATGTTCATTTTCATTCAAAAAGATATTGTTCATTTCATTATGAAAATTTAACTAAAAGCTGTGCGTTGTTCTTAAAAATGTAAATTTTACATACATGTTATCAGGTGCTGTTGTACGTAAAGATTATATTTGTTGATACAAATTAGTATAATGAATGTGTTGTATATTAGCGTATATTTCATATATAATTGCATCTAATTCATAAAATTATTGAATCAATAGATTTTTAAAAAAATTCTTTAATATTTCCTTGTTTCCTTTTATTTTTAGATTAAAAATGGAGGTTAAGTTTTGTGGCTAATATTAAGTCCGCTAAGAAACGTGCCATGCAGTCTGAAAAACGTCGTCAACACAACGTCAGCCGACGTTCTGTTATACGTACCTTTATAAAAAAGGTTGATTTAGCTATTACAGCTGGCGATAAAAACGCTGCATTAAATGCATTTTTTATCATGCAACCTATTATTGATCGTCATGCTACCAGAGGCTTGATTCATCGAAATAAGGCTGCACGGCATAAATCAAATTTAATTACAAGAATTAATGCGATGCATTAATTACCATTTATTATTTATTTTGTTATTTATTTTTTATATAAGATATAAACACTAATTTAATTTAGTGTTTATATCTAAGATTGCCTATTTTTATACATAAAGTATAAATAGATTTTAAATCTGAAGTTTATGTTTTCTTTTTTAAATTTAAAAGACAAATTTTTTAAAAAAAGTGAACTACATGTGAATCTATATATTCAATTATTCGAATAAATAACTATATTTTTCTACGGCTATGATCATAGGAGCTATCTTATAAATTATAAATAATGATGTATAAATATTTAAAATACATAGCTTGTTATTGCTATTTTATTTTAATTTAAAACCGAATCAGTTTAAGACTGTGAAAATTTATACTTTTATTTTTGTATTATTTTATGGTATGACAAGCATATTTTTTGATTAGAACACACATTATAGGTAATATGTATGCTATTTTATTCTACTTAATGAACAAATAAATTTGGCTGAAATTTATATATCTACGTTATTGTAATAATACTGAGTATCAACTTAAAAATTAAGCTCTATTACGTATATTTATAATATAATTAAAATATAAAAACAATTTATGTTGAGATATTGCGTAAAACTAATATTTTACTTTACTAAAAATAGTAACTTGTTATAAGTGGATTAAAGCGTATCCCTTATTAAAGATCAATTAACAGATTAAATTTAAATTTAAAAGCACAAGATAGTGTAATATGTACATTCATTGTATTGATTTTAAGTTAATCTTTAATATTTTACTGATTAATGTAATTTAATAAGGAACGCGTAGTGTATAACGTATATACAATAATATACATACATAATGACATATACACAGGTTTATTTGACAGCCTAATGTAAATTAGATTATGATGTAATTAATCATAACTTTGATTATACACGATATGCTAATAGTTATAGGATTAGTTAGCATTATCAATAATTCATACGTTGTTTGCATTATATTTAAAATCTATTGGTTCATCTCAATCAAGCCATGCAGGCAGTGTTTATTAATTACATTCACTTTTTTTATAGTAAGAGATAGTATATGCCTATTAATAGATTTAAAAAATAAGTTCATTTTTCAAAAACAAAAACAGTGGATTTAATTAAAATTAGAAATAGTATACTATTATTCAATGTTAATATTTATGTTATTTCACATATTGTGGCGTATTAATAAATAATGTTGTATATCTAATAAATTTTTATGATTATCTATACTTCTATTAAATTAACGATAAATAATAATTTTGCATTTTATTATTAAACCTTAATTTCATTATTTTAATAATATCTATTTAATAAATTGAATGTACTATAAGATATAAAAAAATTTTAGATGATCATCTAATCTGATAATATATGGATAACTTTAATAAAGTAAAAAAATTTTTGTACAATTAATATTGTTCATATTGAAGATAATATTAAATTATACTAATTTCATAGAAGTGATGAAATCATTAGCAATGATTTTCATTACTTTTAAATAAATATAGAAAATTTATTTAAAAATAAAAACTCAGATTTTTTAAGAATGTAAAATAAATAAATGTACTTTTTTAAAGTAAATTTAATAGGTATTAAAAAAAATTTTCTTAAGTATTAAGTTTTTATTCAATAACATAAATAAATTTTACTATCAATAAAATATTTTTGTTCTCTAATATTTTATTTTAGTTATAAACATTATATTAATCAATTTAAATTGATGTATGCTGAAAAGCATTTCAGTAAATTTATATATATTTAAAAAAATATATATTTCGTTATTTTAGTACAATTTTACATTTTAGAAAAAATGCTAAAAAAACATTTTTGGATACGTGAAAAATTAAATTATAAAATCAGATATTTTATTTATTAAACTTTAATTGAAAAAATAAAGATCATATATTATAAATTTTTTTCTAGAAAAAGTATGCTTTATACAGTCAGTTTTCATAAGAAAAGTTAAATATATTTAAATATTTAAAATATTTAGAATAAGTATTGTGTTAAACGCATTGTATGATGATTAAAAAATGAATTTTAGAAATTTTAAAATTCTGTCAATATATTAAACATTAAAATTAAGTTAATGCAATATAATTATTATTTATTATTTTCTAATTTATATAATAAATAAAATGAACATCTACACATTCTTAATAGAATTATATTACCATATATCGCGGATTAATTCTTTTTTTTAAGAAAAAGTCGTGCATTAAATACTTTTTGCAAAGTATGAATAAAAGCTTTATCACCACCAATGGTCTTTCCTGGACTATCTGATATTTTTGCTACTGGTTTTCCGTTGCATTCTACTAATTTAATTACAATATTAAGAGGATTGATCGTTGGAATATCACAAGTTAATCGAGTACCAATACCAAATATCACATTAATTCGCTTCCAAAAATGCTTATAGAGCATCAATATTTTATCAAAATCTAAACTATCAGAAAATACCAATATTTTCTCGAGTGGATTAATACCAAACCGTTTATAATGTGCAATTGCTTTTTCTCCCCATTGCACTGGATCACCAGAATCATGACGCAATCCTTGGTAAGCATGAGTAAATTTAGACCCAAAATCGTGTAAAAATGCTTCCATACTAATACAGTCAGTCAATGCAATACCTAATTGATCTGGATATTCATCCAACCAGGCCTGCAGAGCAGCACACTGGCTATTGGCCAAATCTGGACTAATTTGTTGATGTGCTTGAAACCATTCATGGGCTTGTGTACCTATTGCAGGAAGATTCATCTCATATGCCAGTTGGTAATTGCTGGTACCAACAAAACAAGGGAAAGACTGTTTCAATTCAGCCACCACATTAAATTGTACTTCACGTGAAAATCGACGACGGGTTCCAAAATCTATCATACGGAAAAAAGATGCATCCACCTCTTCAAGAGAATGATAAAAATGCCGTAATTTACGTTGTAATTGCTTTATTGCCTGCGATGGTGACACGTTCGGTGAACGACGACGATGTATCACTTCACTAATCACTGCTAATAAAGGCACTTCCCACAAAATAACTTCTCTCCAAGGACCGGTTATATGAATATTAAGCTTACCATTATGATTACGTACTTGAACGTAAGATGGACTATATCGAAATTGGCGTAGCCAATTCAAATAATCTTTCTGAAAATAAGGTAAATTGAGTAGATAAGTAAATTCATAATCTTCTAATTGAAGATCACTCATCATCTCTATTTGTTCACTAATCTCAAAAGCATATTCTCCTAACAGATCATTTCCTCGATAACAAAATTCAGCTTTCACCATTACCTCATCATAGCGGTGAAAAACAGCCTGTTGCATATGAAGTTTATAGGCGTCAGTATCAAGTATAGACGTTAAAATAGGATCAGTAGCAACATTCATGTCATATTTCAGTATTTTTTAGGATACATTTTATTTAAAATACATAAGATAACATATAAAATAAAATATACTCATACTAAAGTAAGTATAGTGAAAATTACATTAGAAATAATGTAATAACTTTGAATAGGCAACACAACAACTTAATGATTATTTATCTAATAAACTAACATTTATTGAAATATATTAAAATAATGTATAGTAAAATTAGATTATCACACGATAACTCAAAGCTCCGTTATTGTGATTGTTACTAAATGATAGGTTATTTGAAACATTAACCTGAATGCCATGCTAGTACCAACAATATCGATGATTGCACTAATGCCTATATTAGAAGTTTTGCACTATATCTGCTAAAAATAAGATTTACGTCTATTTACATTATATATGAGAATAAAAACAATGCTCTTATTGCCTAAACCGTTTTGCTTAGCGATTAATCAATTATCTACATTGTTTAGTTTATATTATTAGATTACACTCTTAATTTTTTTAAGCACCACAAAATTACATGATCTTATGAAGAATATGACACCTTAAATACGATATTAAATTATATGATTTTTTATTTAAATTCGCTGCATGTTAAAAATACAACATGACTGCCATATCTTCCTATTATTTAAATAATAGGATTATTTATATAATATTATTATATATTCTAAGAATAGAAAATAATTATAATTGATTGTCTAACATTAATCATTAAAACGTCAATGAATGTTTTCTTTCCTATTGTTGTCAAGAGAATTCGGCTAGAGAAAACTTACCTATAAATTTTATCAATTAAAACATTAAGCGTCTCTAAGAGAATGCTCATGAAATGTAATTTCAACGTAAGTAAGGACTAAAAATTATATACTAGAAACAGCACATATTATTCCAAATAAAAACCATAGACAGTAATTAAATGTTTTTATATTAAAAATATGTTTAGAATTAAACAAACTGATATTAAAATTAATTATTTCTCTTATATTAAAATAATGTAAAACGATAAAGATATTATTAAATTGATCATTATATAGTTTTTATCACTAGATTTTAATCAGATAGGCATTAAATTTAATACATAATTATTATTAAGCCTGTTAACTTTAGTTGCTTATATGAGACAGATCACATTAACAATATGTAAGTATCTATTTTAAGCATGATTATTCATTATGCAGTATATCTCATTATTTCTGTAATAAAACTATTTTGAATGAAATATTCATTTTGTTGAAAAATAACATGAGAATAATATAATTGAGGATAACGCATCATGTCGTTTCTTACATGTTAAATCACATAAAAATAAATATATTTTATATATACCATGTTCCTATTATCACCGTGATTATCATTCTATAACTATGTAATTTATTTACATAATATTACTTTTATTCCAACATAAAATAATGCTTACATTGTCATTTTAATTTTATTTTTTTCGTTTTCCTTAGAAATTAAACTTCAGCATACGACTACTTATTTGATTTATCTTTTTTTTATAAAAATCGGAGTTAGACAGTTATTCTTTTCTCAATAAATAAGATTCAAGTTTTTTTAGAATCAATATCTTTGAAAAGATTATGGTCTATTTTATTAATGGAATGTTTGATATAATGTCATGCTATTAATACATTCTAATTTTTACTTTTGTATGAATACGTTATTTAGTAAAATTAAATTATCTTTAATATCAATTAATTAAAGGTTAATTCACTACTAGTTTTGAATTAAAATCGTCATGTGCTATTTATTCCATCTAATCAAATATCATTTATTCTTAAAATAAACTTAACTTAAGTTTGAATATTAACATTAGCAATATAAAAATAAACATATAATTTAATATTGTTAATTTTATATGAAAGCTGAGTTGTATTCAATATACTGTATTGCATGAAATCCTAAAACATAAAAAGATAATTACTTGGGATAATTTGTTATACTTTTTTATTTTTTTATTCAGGCGATATTAAACTTTGTTAGTTTACGTATAATCAAAATTAATGTTTACATTATATTAGAATACATATGGCTTTTTCGTTTAAAAAAATCTTTTTTAAACATACTAAATGTATAGTAAATATTAATAATAATTTTTTATTAAATAAATTAGCCTGTAAATAAAAAAATTTTTTAAAATTCGCTATAGTTTATAGATGTTATATATTTATCATTTTCAATGAATTTATCTAAAAAGATAACATTCAGTTATTTTAATATTTTAAAAGTTGTACATCCGATTTATTGAATGGTAAAACACCTATATTTTCTTTTCCTATAGAAAGCTTTGTGCATTTATTCACTATAATTTCTTTTAAATATCTAAAGCAATTAATTTTAATTAGCTATTATCATATATGTAATAAGCGCTCAGTACGTATTTTTTACAGAAACATTCAAAATTATAAATGATATATTTAAAAAATATTAATGTAGGACTAGCACAATCCATCTAGGATTAAATATGATTCCTATCATTCGTACTAATAAGTAAAATATAAAGTTATAGATAACTTAATTAGAGAATTCAGATTTAATCAAAATTTTTCCTTTTTAATAAAAGGCTTTAGTTGTATTTCTATCAAATTAGAAACTAATTTGGTAATATATTAAACATTATTTTTAATAACAATCCTATAAAGAATTTTCTCATTGTTTGTATTTAATGATAAATAATTCTATTTCTATAGATTACTAAATTAGCACAATTAAAAAAGAAATTTAAAGAAAATATGATATTAATACATTGCAAGTAATTAAGATTAGCATTTCCATATTGTATATGTTCTATAGTTATTTAACTAATGTAATTTTATTTATTCTATTATAGAATATAACATTATAGTAACTTACATATTTTACTTATATATGAATAATTAATCTTTTTGAAATAAATTACTATTTTAGTAGCATACTAAACATTAATAGATATTACTTAATAAGTGAATATCGATGATATAAGTTTGAATAATATAAAATTTGTTATAAATGATAATTTAGACTTGTTAACTCAAAAATATAAATAAGAATATGTGGATGATATTAAATATCGATATTTATGAAGCAATAGCTTATATATCATTCCAAATATAAATCATCTTCAGGTATACAGCTGCAGGATAAGATACAGGATGCTTCTGTAATATTATTTTTGGTTAGTAATAATACTCTTCCAACTAATAATTTTATTTTGCAAGTACCACAAAATCCAGCACGACATGCATACGGAAGATATATTCCCTGAAATTCCAGTTGTTCTAATAAAATATCTTTCCGATTGCCAATCAAATGTAATCCTCGATATGTAATACTAATTTGTTTATCAACTGTTTGTGTCTTAAGTTTTTTGGTTAAAGTTAACATAAGTTTTTTCCAATAACAGTATCTCTAGCTATCAATGATTGAACTAAGGGGTTTATATAATTTTTATCTACATAATGTTTATCTGAATAATGTCGATTGTTAAAAACAATGATATTGTATCTAAAATTTATGTTGCATACATAAAAATACAGAACTGATTATGCAATCAGTGAACAATGTACATAAAATTAGTAGTAAAAGAATATTAGATTAATTTTCGTTGAAAGTAAGATTAATATGTTCGATTACATATACATATTAGTTTGTCTAATGTTTAATATATACCAAAGAGAATACTGGCATATACCTTAGTACTAATATTCCAATCAATACTATTATTAAAAATAGCAGTTCTGGAAAATAGATTATTTAGTTGAATGTAAATATTTTAAATATTTAACCTAATAAACTCTAATTATTAAAATTACTTGTAACATGGTATTTACGATCTTCTATATAGGATAAATAGAACTCAATACTTTGTATTTTTCATTTTTTAGTATGATCCATACCATGGATCACACTTATGTATGAATATTGAAATATTAATTTTTTATTAGAAAATGTAATTGCTTATTATGAAATAATAAAATATATGTGAAATATATAAGATTTTAGATCTTAATCACAATAATAAATTATATTCTTTTGATTTTTAAAATGACGATGATACGTAATATCCAATTGTAATTGGATTAATATCCAAGTATAAAACCACTTTCACATTATCATGTCCTATATAATAAATATTTTTAGCAACAGATAAACTATAGAAAACTATTATTTTTAATGGTTTTGAATTAATTTCATTTTGTTGATATAAACAGTATACAACTCCATTTAAAAATATAAATAAATTAGTGTATTTAAGAATTTTTTAATAAAATAATTATTTTCTTCAATTAATTTTTTAAAATTAGACATTCACTCTATTAATTTAAACTTTAATAAGCCAATTATACAATTAGAAAATCGACAACTACAATACATATTATATCATATATATCGATACTTGATGGCTAAACAAATAACCTGAGTAAAAGTCTAATATAAAAAGATTAACATTAGTCGGTAAACTGTATTGTACTATAGAATAAATGAACATTTAATCTAATATAAAATAATTGTAAATTGTTTTAATAAAACGAAGTTTAGAAAAAAATTTAAATAAAATAATAACTGTATTAGAAGATATTATCTTCAATATAAGAAAATAGTTAAATATAATAATAAAAATATTTTATAACATTTTTCAATATGAACTTTCAAAAATTAAAACGCACTTTATCATTGTAGAATTTATAGGTTCATACAAACTATTTTAATGAGACAATATAAAGGGTACATTATAAAATTGTAATTTTATTTTCTATTATCTTAACCTAAAGTCACATAGACCAATATTTCATTTATTTAAATCTAATACATATAGAATGATCATATATAAAAATAAGTAATGATCGATTATGTTATATGTTTTAAAAAACATAATTTTTTGATCTTGTAACGAAAATATACTTTTAATTTTGATTAAATAGTATATAAATACTGCGTTAAGAGTTATTTATCATTAAACTTATAATATTATATATACTGACTATGTCAATGGCACGATAATTAGATAAATTTTCTTCATTATATATTATCTATTATCACAGATAATTAAAACTAAAATCAATTTTAAGCACAAATAGTACCATTAAAGTTTTAAATATTATTTTTATACGAAAAAATAAAAATTACAATATTGTTATTAACAATAAGACAATTTTATTGAAAATATGAACTCATAAACTATTATAATAATATTTAAAAAGGCAATCAATATAATCTTGACGACTGAAAATATCTACAGATACTTGTCTACACGAAAAGATATGCTATAGAATAACGAATAATATAACCATCTGATTAACAGATACTAAACTTATTTACATTTGAAACTATGCTAGCCAATGTAATTGATTTTTAGTAACTTGTGGACAATCTAATAGATTAGAAGAATTAAATGACTGATAGTAAAAAAACTAAAACCATTTTAAATAAACAATTGTATTTGTAATAAATATGCTATCAATTAATATAATATTAATTATGAATTTACATGATAATTTTAATTTTTTATTAGTTAGATACGAGGTTATTAAAAAATAAGATTGTGAAATTCCATAATTTTATTATTTAATGAATTAATGTCTAATTATTTAGTAAGTAAATACTTAATAAGCCTATGAGGCATGTAGAAATATCTTCCAATGTTTAATTTTAAATTATTTGATATTACACGAATGATATCTCCAATCACGATTATCTTTTCCTTAAAACATATGCTAAGCATGATAATGTCAATAACTTATTGTTGGTATAATTAATAATTTATTGATTTTTAATAAAACTTTTTGAAATGTGTTTTGATAAAAAATATGTAATCACAATACGTAGATTTTTATAAATAACTAAATTCAGGTCTAGATTTATATTTCGATATCCAGAGCAGCGCAATACTGACAAATTCAAATCGCAGTAAGTTACTATGCTAGTAATTAGTTTCACTATGACGTAAGTATGATACTTTCAGTAAGCTAAATCTCCTTTTTTTTGACATTATGTAATTTACTGATGACAAATTTAAATAAATTTAATGTTTAGATCAATTAACAATATTAATGTTTAGATCAATTAACAATATTATTGTGTGTACTGTAGTATTAAAAGCATTATAATTTTTATATTTTAACATGTAATCTCTTAGTGCTATAGACACTCTCATTTCGAATGACAGGATAGTATGTGTTTAATATGTGAATTTGATTCGTTTTTTTATTAAAACAAATCGACCTAATCAGTTATTTTAATAGTTTGCTATGATTAAAACATTCAATAATATTAATAAATTATAAGATTTTAGTAAAATATTGTATTTTGTTATCAATCAGTTAAGATGACATGTAAAGACACTTCTTGTAACAAAGGAGTATTTATTAGGAATAGATGTGTATAAATGAAATATTAAAATTGATTTACTAATATAAAGGATGGTTTAAAGAAAAGGTGATAAATAGAACGCGAATCCTATCTATATTATATAAAATTAAAAAGATAATTCGATAAATTTCTAATGACATTAATTGCGTTATCGATCCTAACATTATTAATATTATAACATGTACCAAACATATACCCTATTTTTAAAAAGTTGATTTACAGTATTAACATCAATATGTTATGACTAAGATAAGTCATTCATGATAGCATATATAGAATTAGTCCAATATAGTGAGTTATCAATAAATCAAATCAAATAACTGTCATTACAAAACATTAAAGAATAGTTATTTAATTTAAAAGATAAATTAATAGTCTATTATCGTAATTATTTATGTACCATTAATATATTATATGATTACATATTAATATTATTAGCATTATATATATAATAACCATAGCTTCCTGTATTAGGAGATGAAGATGAAAATGGTAAAACAACACGAGATTATAGCAATACTAGGTGTCAAACCATCTATTGATCCAGCAACGGAGTTTCGTATTAGCGTAAATTTTATTAAAGACTATTTAAATAAATTTAATTCATTACGTACACTAATTCTAGGTATTAGTGGGGGACAAGATTCCACGTTGACGGGAAAAATTTGCCAACAAGCTATCAAAGAACTACGTTATGAAACCGAAATTACCGATTACCAATTTATTGCCATTCGATTACCATATGGTCATCAACACGATGAGATAGACTGTCAAGATGCTATCGCATTTATCCAAGCTGATGATGTAATAACAGTTAATATCAAAAGTGCAGTACAAGCTAGTGAGCTTGCTTTACGTCACGCTGGTATTTCTATAACTGATTATATTAAAGGTAATATAAAGGCACGGGAACGTATGAATATACTGTATAGTATTGCCGGAATGACCTTGGGATTAGTAGTAGGCAGTAAGCACTCGGCAGAAGAAATAACTGGATATTTTACTAAATATGGCGATGGTAGTACTGATATTAATCCTTTGTTCAGACTGAATAAACGTCAAGGGCGTTCCATATTAAAATATTTAGATTGCCCCGAACATCTTTATCTTAAAACACCAACTGCTGATTTAGAAGACAATAAACCCATGCTGTCAGATGAAATAGCATTAGGCGTCACTTATAACGTAGTAGATGACTATCTAGAGGGGAAGCCTATAGATGCTAATGCAGCACGCATTATTGAAAATTGCTACATTCGTTCTGAGCATAAACGTCATGTCCCAACGACAGTATTTGATAACTTCTGGAAGTAATATTATATTTACAAATATAATTTTTTATTAAAAAATTCCTCTTAACAATATAGAATGGTACTGTGTTACAAATGCACGTTATACTACCCAGTTCATGGTAATTTTAAAACATTATGCGGATCACACATGCCAAATATGTACAGTATGTATGTAGATGTACTATTTTATCTAAATATCGATAAAAAGAAATAGGTGTATCTGATCTAAATTTAATTATCTATAATTATTTACATATACCATATAAATAGTCATTATTTTAATCTGGTAATATACTGGTAATATAAAAATATTATAATATATAATTTTGTTTGTATATTCGATGTTAGTCAAATATATTAGCCGAATAAATATAATCTAATTAGTAGATTATACTTAGTTTGTTAGTTTGTACATAACAAACAATTTTGTATTTATACTACACTTGACAAGCAAGTATGGTGCTATAAAAATAGCATTTTCTATGTAATCTTTTAAATTATAGAAAACTATATTAATACTTTATCTAAAGTAGCTATACCAGCTATATGGTTTCGTTTTTTTATGAAAATATAAGTTTTTATTATGTATAGACAGTATCAATACTATTGAAATTGACGCATATTATTAGCAGTATGCCATTATATATTTTATAATATGTTGATTTAATAATACTTTATCATGTTTAACTTAACATGGAAAAGTTTTAAAAATTTAAAAAAATTAAACAAAAATAATTCCATTAAAATCTATATAATGAAAACTTATACCAGATTGGTTTTTTTTAAAAAATATTGAAATATACAATAAACATCATAAAATAATAAATTTATGAGTTAACTCTTCATGTAAAAATAAAAACTTTTATAGCTATTATTTTTAAGCGATTGCTGCACGGTTTTTAATAATTACATAAAATGTATCCTGTGAAATAAAATTAAATAAATCGTAAAATACGAGATTTTTCCCATATTCAGTGTGAATATATTTATATATAATGCATAGTTTTTTAAACTATATTATTTTGAAAAAGATCATAAGGCATAAAAGAAATACAAATTTAGAATTAAAAAAATTAATATTTTTATTAAAAAATATAACAAATACTTATACATATATAAGTCTAATGTTATAAGGAGGAGGTGAGATTCGAACTCACGGAAGGTTGCCCTTCTTCGGTTTTCAAGACCGATGCCTTTAACCACTCGACCACTCCTCCATGCTAATATAGCATAGTTTTATTATAGTTTAAATAAAAACTAAATAATATCTTTTCTCTCTTTTTTATGTATTATCTACTATAATCAAAATATTATGTAATTCCCTTTTTTCTAACGTTTTAAAAAACTGAAGTAGTCATCAATAAATTAATCCATATATTCAATTCTTCATCTTCATGACATAAATCTATGTATATTTAATAGTAAAAACTAATGTAATATTATGCGCTGCTTGTAATTTACTAATACTTTTTAAATATCAAATAAATTATATAATAACCATGCAATAATGTAATAGAATAGGAATAAATATTGTATTAAGAACTAAATTTAGTTTATCCAAAAATATAAGTATAATAAGATACTTGCAGTAAAATTTTACTATAAAAATAGAAATTTGATATAAGCCTACTGATAGGCAATTCATTTATATTTTAAATGTAACATGCTATCAATGATATGTGTCATAGTCAAGTGATAGAAAATAAAAAATCAACCTATAGTAAAGAAAAATAGTTTACTATCTATCTAGATTGCCTAATTTAATCTCCGTGAGATTTTACTAAAAATAACGTTAACTATGAATGTTAAAATAAATTGTAATTAATTACAGACTCCTATACGTATATACATATCATCAAAATAATAATTTTTAAGAAAAAATCATGATGTCATCATGACGTTTTATTATTCAAAATTTATAACAATAAAAATATTTTATTTTAGACATTAAACTTAATTCTATTAAGTTTTTACTGTTAATGGTAAATAGCATTGATATTTGAATTAATTACTATTTTTATTTAAAAATTATTAATATAATAGATAAAATCTTAATTTTTAGATAAAAGCTGCTGAATTTAGCTTAATTCACTATTGGTTATTCGATTTTTTTATATTGGATATGCTCATTTAATTTATTTAGAAAAATCAGTATAATAATTAGTGTTTATTACTTTTTTAGTTTTTAATAATACAAAATTTTCAACAAAAATAAAGAATAATATCAGCCATAACATGGTGCTGAACTGTACTGTGTCAAAGAGCTTTCTTTTCTAATTGTGTTGTGATTTTATAAAATTACAGTTAATATAATGAGTTCTATAAAATATATCAAATTAAACTAATCTAAAATTCTATATAAATATTAAACTTTACAAGAAAAATATAAAATGTCAGCAACATTGAAGTATACTTAATATTTATTAATACATCACACATAATTTCATTAGTTTTACATACAATGAACTTGAGCGGAAAACGAGGTTCGAACTCGCGACCCCAACCTTGGCAAGGTTGTACTCTACCACTGAGCTATTTCCGCATAAAATATAAAATCAATCTAACATTGTTCATTGATAATGATATACATTTTCGTTTTCCATATTCTACCAATTTAATTAATGAAGTCAATATATATTGAATGCCAATAACTACAATTTTTACTTAAGTACAACATTATATTGTTAATTTTTAAATAAATCATGCCTAGAGACATAAAAATATTGTAACATTGACCAAAATGTCAGAACCGCTGCAATATATAATGCAGCGATCCCAATTCCTGCTACCATGTCATCTGGTCGCCATAATAGCGTTACTACTGCAAACATTTGAAATGTTGTTTTGGTTTTACTAATCCAAGTAACTGCAACTTTGTTATGCTTTCTTATTTTTGCCATCCATTCCCGAAGTGCAGAAATAATGATTTCACGAACAATTATACTAACAACAGGTAGCGTAATCCACCAAGAATGAAAATATTCAGTTACTAGAACTAAAGCTATGGTAATCATGACTTTATCTGCAACAGGATCCAGAAAAGCACCAAACCGCGTAGTTTGTCGCCATCGGCGTGCAAGAAGACCGTCAAACCAATCCGTGAGAGCTGCCAAAATAAAAATTAATGTACAGATAATAGGGGCCCACTTAAACGGTAAATAATAGGTATAAATAAAACATGGCATAATAATGATGCGAAATAGAGTCAACAAAGTTGGTATATTTAATTGCATAATGATTTTATCATTATTTAGATAGATTGGAAATTACAGGTATTTGATTTACTAATAATAAAATTATTAGTAAATTTTAATAGGATACTTAATCTGTCACTGACAATAAAATAAATATTTTTCCAACCCTACAATTAAGAAAACTCAAAATTCTTTTTATTAGGATAAACATCCTGAACGTATAAAATGTTGTTCTTTTAGTATCGTTTGATATCTATTTAAGCAGATTACATGAATATATTTATTTTTGATAAATAATAATTACATATTGATTCTAAACTTCAATAATGCATTGAGGTATGTACCAACATAGTGAATATAATAAATTAAGAATTCCGATTTTTAATTGGATTAGCAGATGATCTTTTTAAAATACCTAAAGTTAGGTATTTTCTCATTTAACCATTAATTTATATCATTATGCTATACTATTCATTATATAGTATATATTATTGTAAATAAAGCATTTTCTAATGGACTTCAATTTTACCCATGTGCAGAATTACATAATTTAAATTTTATTTTTCAATATATCAGTGCACTATTGAACATGTCAGTTTATTATTAAAATGGTGTGCATTCTATAGAGATATGGTTGTCTGTCATTAGACACTAATCTAATATTATAACAATATCATTTCTATATCGAAAGGCTTATTATTTAGATTAAAGTTTGAAAAAAATGGTTTTTTATCGAAAATATGACTATCATCAAAATATTTATTTTTTATTTAAAATTAATATAATTTAAAAAATAAGATTAATGCGATGCATGACTTTATCATTACAGTAAAACTTACTTACAGAAAATAGTAGAATGATTGTACTATGTTTACAAGATTTAATTTAAATAGTAAAGACTACTATCTTGATATATTTAACTCTAAATTTAGAGCTAGATTAGCTTACTTATACAAGTGATAACAATTTTTTTATAAAATCATATACAGTTTAATGATATATTGCTTAGAAAATATATAAATCTTCTGTAAATAAATTTTATTAAAAATTACTATGATATGTCATCATATTAGTGTTAGCTTCAACTTAATCGTTAATAATTAACGTCAATAATTATTGATTAGTATACATATTTATACTATGATAGATAAAATATGGATATAAAAACAGCGATATAAAATATAAAATCGGCATTAATGTTCGAATGAAAGACTTATTTTCAATAAAAATGTATTTATTTAAAATTAAATAGAACAAGACTCTTATATCTTATTGTATAGGAAAATTTATACATACACACATTTTAATATCAGTTCTCATTTCTGATTAACTCAATGATATCACAGCTTTTAAAACAATAGTTTTTATCTATATAAATAACATAAAAAGTTAAATAATTTTAATAATGGTACATTTTTAAATATTATATATGTAACACTAAAATAGTTTAGCATATATAATGCATAAAGATAGAAATAATAATTATTATATTTGAGTTTTTTAAAAAATATCAAATATGTTGAGTTACAAAATAAATTTATTAATAACTAAGATAAGCAAAATAAATTTTCTATCACAAAATGTGATGTACTACAAAATCAATATTTAAAATAAATCAATATAGTTGCATTGGGTTTTATTAAAAATGTTATAATCACGTCAATAAAGATGCAATTTAATTGCTTATTTTTCAAAAAATAGTATATTTATCAAAATAAACATTGCAATGTTAAATTTAAAAAATAAGTTTATATTGCATATAATATACTAGATATGCAAAACAGTAAAAATTTTTTTGAAAAAATTGTTATATTAATGATTTAGAAACGACGTAGGAATAATATATTTTAATAAGGTTACAGGATAAAGTTTTTATTATTTTATGACTACAAATAACTTGAATTATTTCTCTATATTTTTATTGTATTAGATATATTTACATTAACTTAAAATATTTTAAGGATCCAATGTTCCAAAATTCAAACAATGAATATCTATCTTAATATATTTCAAGCAATATAACACATCACATATACTACAATGAATTTAAGATTAATGTGTGATATTTATAATTCATTTATTGTTAACCGAATCTATTGCCTATTTCTATGCCGTAGTTATAATACAAATAATATTATTAGATTTAATTTATTCATCCTTGCATCGGAAAAATAAATAAAAATATCCCATTTTGGAGTTATATTCAATTATATATTAATATTCAATAGTTTAGCATTTCCATATGCAATATATGTTATTAAAGATAAGAATAATGAGATTTTCTCATAGTTCTATAACATACATATACATTAAAAAATCAAACGATTGTTGTTGATATATTATAAAATATGTAACGTATATATTAAGTATATTACATTTTTGTGCTGATCTTAAAATAATAGAAATACAACAGCATTATTTTATAATATACTTTAGACTATGTACTAGATAATAACCATTAAAATATACTAATAATATGAGCATCAATTGCTATATCTATTTTAATTTAGAGTCCATATATGCGTTTTCATTTGTTTAATTGTAACACTAACATATTTAATATCCATTTGATATATGGTCTATGTTCTATCTTAAGGTTATTATTAGGATTAAATTTAATCTATACATTACTACCAATTAAGAATTACTTAAATTATTTAAATAAATTTAACTATTAGATAAGCTTTAAATACAAGGCTGTATTTTCTAAATACAAAAACATATAAGGAAATTTAAATGAATTTTTTTATTTTCGATGCTTTTGCTACAACTGAGACTTCTTCGCAAGGAAGTCCATATTCTTTAATGGTTATTTTTTTAATCTTTGGTTTAATATTTTATTTTATGATCTTACGGCCACAAAAAAAACGCACTCAAATGCATAAAGAACTCATCCGATCTCTTACAAAAGGAGATGAAGTACTTACCACCAGTGGATTCGTGGGACGAGTCATAAAAATCTCGGATACCAATTATATCTCTATTGCACTTAATGATACTAATGAAGTTGTTATTAAGCGAACTTTTGTGGCCGCTCTTTTACCAAAAGGTACGATGAAAGCGCTATAATTATCTCAGTTTATCAAAAAAGTTAACCACTGTGTTAAATCATTATCCTTTGTGGAAATACATAATGCTAATATTGGCATTATGTATCGGTATATTATACTCATTGCCAAACTTATACGGAGAAGATCCAGCGGTACAAATAAGCGGTACACGAGGTAGTGAAGTCAATGAATCAACATTAATTCAAGTCAAAAATATTCTAAATCAACACAATATTACCAGCAAATCTATTGTGCTGGAAAATAGTTCCATTCTTGCTCTATTTTCTAATTTTGATATGCAACTCTATGCCAGTGAAATCTTATCAAATACACTTAATAAAAATTATATTGTAGCATTAAATTTAGCTCCAGCTATGCCATCATGGTTGAAATTAATAGGCGCAAAGCCTATGAAATTAGGACTAGATTTACGCGGTGGAGTACATTTTTTAATAGAAGTTGATATCAACACTGCATTGATCAAATTACAGGAAGATATTCTATATACCCTATGTCGTGATTTATCATCAAATAATATTTTTTATGAAAAAATAAATCAAAAAGACAATTACAGTAGCGAAATTTTTTTTCGTAATACTGCTATTCGTGATCAAGCGATTTCCCGGATTGAATCGTCTAAGAATTGGAACTTCATTATTAAGAGCTTAGATGATCAGAGTTTCTGTATCGCATTAACAGACGATTATTTACGTGCAGCTCGAGAAAATACGTTAAAGAAAAATATTTCTATTCTTCGAAATCGTATCAACCATTTAGGGATTACTGAATCACTTGTTCAGCGACAAGGTACAGATCGCATTATAGTTGAACTTCCAGGCATACAAGATATGGCACAAGCTAAAGATATTTTAGGTGCGACAGCCACACTAGAATTCCGATTGGTTCATGATAATAGTTTACTAAAAAAAAATAATGATCATAAAAATCATATACCAAACAATTTAGACGAAAAAATGACCCGTAATGGCGACTCAATTATGTTACATAAAAAATTGATTATGACCGGTGATCATATTGTAAATGCAACTTGTATCTTTGATGAATTTAATCAACCTCAAGTAAATATTTCTTTAGATAACATTGGTGGTAATATTATGTCCAAGATCACTAAAGATAACATAGGAAAGCTAATGGCAACTTTGTTCGTCGAATATCAGAATCATGGCATGAAAGACACTAATGGGCGATCCATATTGACTAAATATGAAGAAATTATTAATATTGCTACAATTCAATCACAATTTAGTGATAAATTCCGTATCATTGGCTTTTCTAATCCTAGCGAAGCACGTCAATTATCTATTTTGATGAGAGCAGGAACATTAATGGCGCCAATTCAAATTATAGAAGAATGTATAATTGGTCCAACGCTTGGATTACAAAACATTACTCAAGGAGTACGAGCCTGTGGATTTGGATTGATAGTATCCATAATCTTCATGATAATATGGTACCATAAATTTGGTTTAATTGCTATTACAGCGCTTCTTTCTAATTTAATTATGATTATAGGAACAATGTCCATATTACCTGGCATAACGCTGACCATGCCAGGGATTGCTGGTATTGTATTAACGTTAGCAATTGCCGTAGATGCCAATGTTCTAATTAATGAACGTATCAAAGAAGAACTGCGACACGGTCGGACAGTACAGCAAGCCATTCATGAAGGTTATCGTGGAGCTTTATCTAGTATAGTCGATGCCAATATTACGACCCTAATTACTGCTATAATTTTATATACAGTAGGCGCTGGCTCCATTAAAGGCTTTGCTATTACTACAATCATCGGAGTAGTTACCTCTATGTTTACTGCAATAACAGGTACTCGTGCTATTGTTAATTTACTTTATGGCGGTAAATATATCAAAAAACTATCTATTTAGGAGATAGTTTGTGGATCATCGCCAAAGAAATAGTGTTAGATTATTGCAATTTGACAATAAAGTTTATGATTTTATGCGTTGGGCTAATGTAGCATTTGGCTTATCAGGCGTTTTGCTTGTCACTTCTATTATCATTATGAATATGCGAGGATTTCAGCTAGGCATTGACTTTACCGGTGGTACGATTGTTGAAGTCAACTTCGAAAAATCTGTTGATTTAGATCAAATACGCAATGCATTAGCACATGTCAGTATCATTGATCCATTAATTCAACATTATGGTAGTCACCATAATCTCATGATACATATCCCCCCTGTCAAAACCAAATTTAATCAAGAAATCAGTGATCAAATACTCAGTATTATTCGCCAGGTAACAAATCAAAAAGCTATCATAAAGAGGATTGCAAGCATAGGTCCAAGCGTTAGTACGGAATCAGCTCAGTTTGGTAGTATAGCGATACTAGTGGCCTTAATCTGTATTTTAATATATGTTACTTTACGTTTCGAGTGGAGGCTTGCAACAGGAACAGTAATATCACTTGCACATGACATAGTAATTATACTTGGTGTGCTTTCATTATTTCATATTGAAATCGATATGACTATTATCGCTTCGCTCATCTCTGCCATAGGTTATTCATTAAATGATAGCATTGTTGTTTCAGATCGCATTCGTGAGAATTTTCGAAACATTATTAGCCAGCATTTAAACACTTATGAAATATTCAATCTATCACTAACACAAATTTTAAACCGTACTATCATTACCTCAGTAACCACATTAATTGTGGTGCTCATATTATATATTTTCGGTGGTTCAATGTTGCATAACTTTTCAATGACATTGCTGATTGGAATATTTTTTGGTACCATTAGCTCTATTTACGTGGCCTCGGCATTGGCGCTCAAGTTAGGTTTAAAACGCGAACATTTACTACTGCAAACAATAGAAAAAGAAGGTGGAGATATATTTCCTTAAAAACCATGACGATTACCTTAATTAAATATAAGTAACAATCATATTGTGGAAAAACTAGATATTGAATTAACAATGATATATTTAATATTTAAATATTTTAAATATCTTATCTTATTAAGATTAAGATTTAATATGTGCCAAAGGTTTATATAAACAATGATTTTATTTCTAATAATAATACACTCCTTTTCAATTTGTTAATACTAATAACACAGCAGATAAAAAAATGAATGAATCTTGTCATTTGATTTATTTATGTTCTAACATGAAAATAACAGTGATTTCTTTATTCATAATTCATAGAAAAGCAGAAAATAAAATGGATATAAACCATCGTGTTGATTGCTGAAAAGGTTAATATCCATTTTCTCATACATGATTTCACTTTCTATGAAACTAGTAAAAAGGATGTAAAAACATCATAATAAATATTTATTAGCAATGAGTTATAAGAACATTATATATATAAAAATTATCCTATGTTATTACCTTACTGACAATGCCAGCGCCAACAGTACGACCACCTTCACGGATGGCAAAACGCAAACCGTCATCCATGGCGATCGGAGAAATTAAATTAACAAGCATTTTAATGTTGTCACCGGGCATTACCATTTCAGTATCTTTAGGAAGTTCTATAACTCCAGTGACGTCAGTAGTACGAAAGTAAAACTGCGGACGATAACCTTGAAAAAAAGGTGTGTGGCGACCCCCTTCATCTTTGTTCAGAATATACACTTCCGATTCAAATTGAGTATGTGGTTTAATAGAACCTGGCTTAGCTAATACTTGGCCGCGTTCTACGTCATCTCGTTTAATACCACGTAATAACACGCCAATATTTTCACCAGCACGACCCTCATCAAGTAATTTTCGAAACATTTCAACACCAGTACAGATAGTTTTAACAGTATTTTTAATACCAACTATTTCTAATTCATCACCTACTTTGATAATACCATTTTCTACACGACCAGTAACGACTGTACCACGACCAGAAATAGAAAATACATCTTCGATTGGTAATAAAAAAGGTTTATCAATAGTGCGCTTTGGCTCTGGAATGTAAGTATCAAGCGCATGTGCTAATTCTATAATTTTCTGTGTCCAAACTTGATCGCTTTCCAATGCTTTCAGAGCAGAACCTCTGATAATTGGTGTCATATCTCCTGGAAAATCATATTGAGATAGTAACTCACGAACTTCCATTTCAACTAGTTCTAGCAACTCTTCATCGTCAACCATATCACATTTATTCATAAATACGACAATATATGGAACACCTACTTGACGTGCCAATAGAATATGCTCACGGGTTTGCGGCATAGGTCCATCGGTGGCAGCTACCACTAGTATAGCACCATCCATTTGTGCTGCTCCAGTAATCATATTTTTCACATAATCTGCATGTCCTGGACAATCTACATGAGCATAATGGCGATTTGAAGTGTCATATTCAACGTGAGAAGTATTAATAGTAATACCTCGTGCTTTTTCTTCTGGTGCATTGTCAATTTGATCAAATGCACGTGCATTTCCTCCGTAAGTTTGGGCTAAAACGGTCGTAATGGCTGCTGTTAAAGTTGTTTTACCATGGTCAACATGGCCGATAGTACCCACATTAACATGTGGTTTTATACGTTGAAATTTTTCTTTAGACACTGCTATATTCCTTACTATTCTGATACAGAATCATATTCTCATAACTTCGATAAATGTACAAAATCTTGATTGTTGTAAATTGCTAAAAATTTTACTTGGTTTTACGGGCATCTATAATAAGTTGAGCAATATTAATTGGCATTTCATTATACTTCAAAAATTCCATTGAATAAGAAGCACGACCTTGAGTTTGTGAACGAAGATCAGTAGCATAGCCAAACATTTCAGACAGTGGAACTTGTGCATATATAGTTTTACCTGTTGTAGTATCATCCAAACCGTCAATCATACCACGACGACGATTTAACTCTCCGATAACGTCGCCCATATAGTCCTCAGGTGTTTCTATTTCTACTTTCATAATAGGTTCTAGAAGAACTGGTTTTGCTTTCATAAAACCCTCTTTAAATGCTATAGAGCTCGCGATTTTAAATGCAATTTCAGAAGAATCGACTTCGTGATAAGAACCATCAAAAACAGTAACTCGGATGTCTACGATTGGATAACCAGCTAGAACGCCGCTTTTCATTTGCTCTTGAATTCCTTTATCTATCGCAGGAATGTACTCTTTTGGAACTATACCCCCAACAATTTTATTGAGAAATTCATACACTTTTCCACCTGGTTCTATTGGTTCAATACGTAACCATACATGACCAAACTGGCCACGACCACCAGATTGACGAATAAATCTACCTTCCTGTTCAATGGAAGCACGAATTGTTTCTCGATAAGCTACTTGAGGTTTACCAACATTAGCTTCAACGTTAAATTCACGACGCATTCGGTCTATAAGAATCTCAAGATGCAATTCTCCCATGCCAGCAATAATAGTCTGTCCAGATTCGTCGTCAATCCACATTCGAAAAGACGGATCTTCTTGTGCTAAACGACTGAGAGCAAGACCCATCTTGTCTTGATCAATTTTAGTTTTTGGTTCTACAGAAACAGAAATGACAGGTTCCGGAAATGTCATACGTTCAAGGATAATTGGCGCTAATGGATCACACAAAGTATCTCCAGTTGTTACGTCTTTTAATCCAATAGCTGCAGCGATATCACCAGCACGCATTTCCTTGATCTCATCACGTTTATTAGCATGCATTTGTACTATACGGCCAAAACGTTCACGTTTTTGTTTCACTGAATTGAATACAATATCGCCAGAATTAATCACACCAGAATACACACGAAAGAAAGTCAACTTTCCCACAAAAGGATCTGTAGAAATTTTGAAAGCTAGCGCTGAAAATGGTTCTTTATCATTAGATTGGCGTTTAGTATGAGTTTTACCATCGTTTAAAACTCCTGTAATGGCAGGAATGTCCGTTGGTGCTGGTAAGTATTCAATTACCGCATCTAACATCGCCTGTACACCTTTATTTTTGAAAGCTGACCCACAAGTCACCAAGATGATTTCATTTTTAATGACGCGCTGACGTAATCCATACTTAATTTCTTTTTCAGTTAATTTTTCTCCGTTTAAGTATTTATCCATTAATTCGTCAGATGCTTCAGCTGCAGATGCAACTAGATGTTGGTGCCATTCATAAGCTAATTCAGGTAAATCATCTGGAATATCTTCATAAGTAAAAGTAATACCTTGATCTACTTCGTTCCAATTAACTGCTTTCATTTTTACCAAGTCAACGACGCCGGTAAATTTGTCTTCTGCTCCGATAGCTAGCTGAATTGGAACTGGATTAGCAGATAAACGGGTTTTTAACTGTTTAACGACACGCAAATAATTAGCACCTACACGATCCATCTTATTAACAAATGCAATACGTGGTACATTATATTTATTAGCTTGACGCCAAACAGTTTCAGATTGAGGTTGTACACCTCCTACCGCACAATATACCATAATAACGCCGTCAAGAATACGCATAGAGCGCTCTACCTCTATGGTAAAATCAACATGTCCTGGGGTATCAATAATGTTAATACGATGCAAATCAAACTGTTTGGCCATACCGGCCCAAAAGCATGTAGTAGCTGCAGAAGTAATAGTTATACCACGTTCTTGTTCCTGTATCATCCAATCCATGGTAGCTGCGCCATCATGAACTTCACCAAGTTTGTGATTTACACCGGTGTAAAATAGTATCCGTTCAGTTGTAGTTGTTTTACCAGCGTCGATATGAGCACTAATACCAACATTACGGTAGCATGCGAGAGGCGTTATACGAGCCATGTTTATCCTCTATTACAGGAAACTCATTCATTGGTAAGTGATGCAATACATAAAATGTATAAATGATTATAAATTTTGTCAGGAAAATGGTCATATGGTTTTTTACCAGCGATAGTGAGCAAATGCCTTATTAGCATCTGCCATACGGTGAACTTCTTCACGTTTCTTAACAGCATTACCTTTCCCATCTGCTGCATCATAGAGTTCATTAGCAAGACGAAGAGCCATAGATTTATCATTTCGTTTACGAGCGGATTCAATAATCCAACGCATTGCTAATGCGTTTCGTCGAACTGGACGCACCTCCACTGGGACCTGGTAAGTTGATCCTCCAACTCGGCGAGATTTAACTTCAATGGTGGGACGTACGTTTCCTAAGGCTAATTCAAAAGCTTCAAGATAATTTTTATTAGAACGTTGTGACAAAATGTCTAGTGCAGTATAACTGATAGTTTCTGCAATAGATTTTTTACCATCTACCATCAGAATATTAATAAATTTAGCTAATAATTCAGATCCAAATTTTGGATCTGGAAGAATTTTGCGCTGACCAACAATTTGACGACGTGGCATGAAAATAACACTCCGTAATTTTTTCAGGAACCTCTAATTTATTGAGAAATTTCCAAAACCTGACAGTTTTATATATAATCAATAAATTAAAAATTATTAATTCTTTATTTTTTTTGCACCATATTTTGATCGACCTCGCTTACGATCTTTCACGCCAGAACAATCAAGTGCTCCGCGTATAGTATGATATCGCACACCTGGTAAATCTTTAACACGACCTCCTCGAATTAGTATCACAGAGTGCTCTTGTAAATTATGACCTTCACCACCAATATAAGAAGTAACTTCAAAACCATTAGTTAAACGAACACGGCAAACTTTACGTAAAGCAGAATTTGGTTTTTTTGGAGTAGTGGTGTATACGCGAGTGCATACGCCACGCTTTTGTGGACATGCTTCTAAAGCCGGAACGTTGCTTTTTGAAACTTTCATAGAACGCGGTTTTCGTACCAACTGGTTAATTGTTGCCATTCAATAAATCTCCTAAGCTTATTTTTAAAAACTATAATAAACTATTATGATTAAATAATTCGAGTGCAAGAGCACAAAATTTTATGGTTGATATTCATATGTGTCAAGAAATATATAATCATCCTTGTCTAATAAATTAATTATTAAGGTCATTTGTCGTTGATTAAGATCAATATGGCTAATCATTAGACATCATAATAGTAAAAATTACTATTTTGGATCATTAGTTCCAAGTAATACTATTGGTTAGATCATAGGTATGAAAACAATTTATAAGGTATAATACGTAGGAATTTCTCCAAAATTAGAAAAAACGAATGATATAATCCTTGGCATCCATCTTGTTTAAGATAGATGAGATTTCATAAATATAACAAATAGATATTACATAAGTACGACACAATGTCTGCATTGTATCTTATGATAAATTCTAAAATGTATATATTTGATATAATACGACATTTATGGCTTAAAAGACATTTAGCAAATCCAAATGATTTGTATGGATCATTGATTGACTATATATTGAATATTGCCTATAGATAAATAATTTAAATTTAATTATTTTAATTAAAAAATGACTTTAAAATATTTAACATCAATGAGACATTGTGAATGTTAATATTTTAATTAAAATAATCTTCTTACCTTATAAATTGTAATGATCACATCTGATAAAGGATAGTCTTTTAATTTTCACTATTCCTTCAATTGAAGCTTCACATCCATACTAATTAAATCAGGTTCAGTATTGATAATAATCAATCTAAGATGTTAAATTAAAAAGTTCATTCACTGGTTTAATGACTCAATATTTATTAATCAATTATTGAATAATATATAATAGTCTTCAATTACATTAAATCTTCGTTAAAACAAGCTTCGAGATCACCTCATACAACTCTTTTCTCTGAAAGAAATTTGTTAGAACTTAAACTTACATATGTCTAGTAAATTTCTTATCGAATTCTATAGTAAAAGAGAATATAATTCTCTTTTATTTTATCTTACTAAGATATTTAAATTACTATATTTTTCTTAATTTTATTTATTTAGATATTATGATCTGATCACTTTAATTGATAATTAACTCAGTTAGTTTGTTTATTAAGATATCAAATTAAACTTAATAAAGTCTGTAGTATAATGCTATCATAATCTTTTAAGATTAAAGATACTTTTATTGATCTAATAATTTAATAATCATATTAAACATTAGAAAAATTTTATGTATTGTAGGTATAATGTAATTTTATTATTTTTTTAATATTTAATTGATAGATAATCTAAAATGGAAAATATTAACAATCTTTATTAATATTGATATGCTTTTTTCTAAATTTTATAATTAGTATCTTCCAATCTTTTTGTAAGATTACGCATTAATTATTATTTCATTATAATTATTTTAATTGCTGATTACATAAAGATAGCGTAAATATTAGAATAGTTTAAGTCATTCAATATATATTTTATTAATTAGGTTTACATATCAAAATTATAATGAATAAGCTGATATAGCTTGTTATCAGGTTTATCAATTTCGAAGAGCGGTCATCATCAAAATGACTGGCATTAATTGAATTATTAAATAATATTTTAAAGGTATTTTATTGAAATAACTTAAAATTATTGAGTGATTGTTAATATGATATTAGCTGATTATAGAAATAACATTTATGTTTATTGGACGAATAAACAATAGAATTACTCTAAAATTACTTTTAAATATGAGAATTATGAAATTTATTGTGCTACCATTAATATTAATAAGTCTTGAAATAGAATAAATATCGCGAGTAGTTATATAACATATATAGTTTTTTTATATAACTAAAATTGTGTTTTTATCGTAAAGTAAAATACATTTGAAACTTAAATCAATATATTGTTATCAGGAAATGTAAACATAAAAAATTACTACAAGAATTTTTCTTATTCTTAGCTCGTTACATATTGTAAATTTTTAATAGTCTATAAGCATTAGACGCAATAATATTGCATCAAATACACAAAAGATACTATATATCTCTAATATGTAAAATGCAAGTGAATTATGCTTCTTTTAGACAGAAGAATAGTAGTTGAATATTGCTATTCTATTTTCTTTTTTTAAAAAAATTGGAAAAACAGCTAAAATATATGCATATTAAAATAGAAAAGAAATATTTATGAAAATATAAATATTAAAATTTAGCATGTTAAATATAACACAATATTTATTTATAATAAATGTAAATTGATTAATGTTTATAATAAGTATTACTTATTACTATATATTTTACTAAAGATATTATATATTAAAAACTAATGATCCTATAGATACTTAAAAAAATACTTAAATCTTTTATTCGAAAGGAAAATGACATAATTATAATTAAAATTATATTTTTAAAGTTGTACTCTTTCTTTTCGTGAGAAAATTAATGTCCATAAATAGTATTAATAAATATATTTAGAAAAATTCTATGTGTACAATAGAATTGATAATTTTTTTATTTTCTTCATATCGAAGGTATCAAAGATCTAAAATGCACTAAATTTCACTAATAATAGTTAATAATATTAAATTAATCTTTTCTGCATGTACATATATTTATTACAATAATAAAATATAAATTAGTGATTAGCTAACTACTATAATCATAGTACTCTTTAATACTAAACTAATTAATTTTAAATTAAGGATTTTTCTAGAAAACATATTTCTATATTAGAATATATAAAAATATAATGACATATTCTATGATGATATATGTCTAGAGCTAAATCATGTATCAGATTATATTTAGTATCAGATATATAAGACATATATAGACATATATAATTGAATATTATATGTTTTAGTGAATCAAAGGTTTTTCTGATAATCAGAAAATATAAAAAATTTTTTCGCTATTTAACGATATAGAACAAGGTAAGATTTACTTAAATATTGTATTTTTACTTGAAAATAAAGCGCTTTTAATATTTTGAATAACATATAGTTATTCTATTCTGTGATAGAATATCACTTAACTCACTAAAGATCAATCTTAAAGATTATAAAAAATAATAATTAATATTATAATACAGCTATCTTAGGAAGAATTACTATTAACCAAAGGTTAAATGATATTTAAAACATAAAATAATAATTAACAATACTAATTATGAATTTTTTATTTTAAATTTTTTAAAATTTAGTTGCACTTTATTTATTGATCATAGGTTATACATTTTAATATTGATTCTTGATGATGTTGATCATTAATAACATTTAATGTTAATAAATTAAGTATTATGTTGCTAATTACAATATTAATGAATATATATTAAAGTCTCAAAAAAATTTTTTTGAATTTAAAAGATATATTTTATTGTAATTTCATAATACGAAATCGGTAATCTTAATTACCGAGATAAATTTCAAATAAGAAAACAATAATTACAATAAAATTGATTATATAAAATATAGTTATATATACTTCTGGTATATATCTAGTCAATAAATTTTTGACAAATTATCGAAATTTGTTTTTTAACTAAAATTTTAAAATATTTTTACGATAAAAATCGTTTTCTAGATATAGAAGAATGCTTTATTTTTATAAACATAGAATCATCTATCTATACTATGAAAAACTATAAGAATATAGTAAAGTAATTACACAACAAAAAAGTAATTAAAATAATTTTTATCCAAGATTACTTGTTTTCTTTTAAAAAAAGAAGTTGATGAGCTACAGTAGAACTTTAGGAAATTATATAATTGGTTAATAAACAAATTGTGAATGCATATGAAAAAAATTTTTAATATCTTGGTAATACCACTAATAATGAATTTTGCATATCATATTATGATATAACTTTATTTTTTGGCACACCAAATCCATGTATAAGAACTAAATTATTAGAAATATTTAATGATTAATTATAATTGCTGTATATCATATTCAAAATAATAAGATAGCTTTTTTTATCTCTATGTATTATATATGCATTTTTGACGCAACATTCCTGTCATTTATTAATTTACGTTAAGTTTGATTATTAATTTACGTTAAGTTTGATTAGACGTTCTTACATTAGTATATACATAGCTAATAAAAAATTTGTAGTTTAACTACACTAATTAGTCTCTGACTTCCAATCATAAAAATATGATATAATTTTTATACACAATTTTCAATTAAAAATTAAGCATTAAATTATAAAATTTATAATTTATAAACTAATATGAAATTAAATAGTAACAATCATTCATTAATTATAACCTTCTTGAAGGAATAATCCATCATCCATAGTAGAAATTCCAATCCTAAAGGTAACTAGAAATACATGGTATACCATTTCCATTGCAAGATATTAGAAGTATATAACATACACTGATAATTATGAGATTTAAACTGAAATTTAACGATTTATTTTATTTCTTAAAATAGGTTTTTTTGTCTTTTTGGATAGAGTATGTAAATATCATCAATAAATTATTTATCCATCAAATTTAATTATAATATACATTTTGTAACTTTCGGAGAAATCATGGTCATTCCTTGGAAAGAGATCGAACCCACTACGCTACATAATTTGATTGAATCTTTTGTATTGCGTGAAGGTACCGATTATGGTGACAAAGAAAAAGATCTAGCACAAAAAGTAAGGGATGTGTTCTGTCAACTTCAATCTGGCAAAGCAATATTAGTATGGTCTCAATTGCATGAGAGCATCAATATTGTACTACATTATTAATGTATTTCAATCAATACAATAATTTTATATTATGGAACGACTTTATAAAAAATAAAATTTAAACAGCATCATTTAATTTCATATAAAGTAAAATTTATTAAAATGAGTAGTAAAATATCTAGAAATAGAATACCTTATATTTAAGTATTCTACTGCTTGTAAAATACATATAAAATAAATTTAACTACAATTGATACATATTCGTATTCTAAAAATATATTATCGTTCATACATCATACTGTGATGAAACTATATAAAAATAAAAATAGAATATTAGCAGCGTTCTAATATATTAAATATTAATTTTTTAACTTATGAATAAGTAAAAATACGGTTTTCTTGTTCAGAAACACGAATAAAACTAGTTCTTTTAGTTAATTCTTTAAGACGTGGCGCACCAACATAAGTACAAGCGGAACGCAAACCACCGAAGATATCACGGATGGTATTTTCTACTAAACCACGAAGAGGTAATTTAACTGTTTTACCTTCTGCAGCTCGATAATTATGTATACCACCTATATGAATCTTCATAGCAGACTCAGAACTCATACCATAAAATAGCATAAACCGTTCGCCGTTTTCCTCAATAATTGTTCCTTCACATTCTTCATGTCCCGCTAACATACCACCAAGCATTACAAAATCTGCACCACCACCAAACGCCTTAGCAACATCTCCTGGCACAGAACAACCGCCATCACTAATAATATGACCACTTAATCCATGAGCAGCATCAGCACATTCAATTACAGCTGATAATTGCGGATAACCAACTCCAGTTTTTATTCGAGTAGTGCAAACAGATCCAGGTCCTATACCTACTTTTACGATATCTGCACCAGATAGAATCAATTCTTCTACCATTTCACCTGTAACTACATTTCCAGCACAAATGACCTTATTTAAAAATACCTCACGAACTTTTCGAACAAATGTAACAAAATATTCTGAATAACCATTCGCAACATCAATACAAATAAAGTTCAGTAAAGGTGACAATGCGAAAATCTTTTTCATTTTATCAAAATAGGTAGTAGACATACCGGTAGATACCATGACATGATCTAAAACTGATTCCGATACTTGTGATACAAATTCCTGCCATTGATCTATATTATAATGCTTATGCACTGCAGTTAACACGTTAAAAGGTGCTAGTGCTTGTGCCATACGAAAAGTACCAACTGTATCCATATTAGCAGCTATAATTGGGACACCTGACCAATGAGTATTAGGGTGTTTAAAAGTAAAACGTCGCTGCAGTTTAACGTCAGAACGACTTTTCAAAGTTGAGCGTTTCGGCCGTATTAGAACATCTTTAAAACCTAATTTCATATCTTCTTCAATACGCATAAAAACCTCATACCAAAATGAAGAACGGCTAATTAATATAGAATATAAATTTTCTTATCTTAGAATAAGTATCATACATGAAAAAAATTAGCACTAAATTGCAAATTTATCTTTTTATGATAAAATGTCAGTAATTTAACTACAATTAGATAATTCAATTTTTTTAAATCAGATAATAAACATGACACAATATATTGTCGCGTTAACCGGCGGTATTGGAAGTGGTAAAAGCACGATAGCTAATTTTTTTTCTGCATTCGGCATCCCCGTAATAGATGCCGATCTAATTGCTCGTCAAGTGGTCAAACCAAATAGTATTGCCTTACATATTATTATACAAAATTTTGGCCCAGAAATACTTTGTTCCGATGGCTCATTAAATCGTATGATGCTGAAATCACATGTTTTCTTCGACATGAAGCAAATGATTTGGTTGAATAATCTTCTACGTCCTTTAATTCGACAGAAAACTGAACAACAATTATGTTCTATTCATGCACCATATGCGATATGGGTAGTACCGTTACTGATTGAAAATAACTTGCAGCACCGTGCTAATCGAATATTGGTAGTTGATGTAACGCCTGAAATACAGATTACACGTACACTGCAACGGGATACTATCAGTCAAACGCTAATAGAAAAGATTTTAGAAACACAAGCTTCACGTCAACAACATTTAACGTATGCCAATGATATTATTGATAATAATGGATGTCGTGAAAAGATTCAAGATCGTGTTGCCACATTACATAAACACTATCTTTCACTAGCACAATCAGTAAATAGATAGGATGCAATTTTATGCATGGTAATTACCTGATAATAATTCCATTTTGCATATTCGATAAAAAATTCATCCTTAGTGTTCTCTAAAACAATTTTTCCATAAAAGCATAATTGATATTCGCATTTAACTGAAAATAATTGATTTGTCTTTTTTAAGAATTATTTTGATTTTTTAAAATCCTTGGAAATTACAATGTCCCCTCTGAAGATAAATTCATAGAGAATGAAATCCATAAATATGGAAAACGATATAATAAGAAACGATACCAGCTATTGATGATAATTGTGTTAATAATATAGATACGTAATATCAACAAATATAATGCCATTTACTATAATGTCAAAAACTACTTTTTTCTTCGTAGAAATCAATTCATTATTATTGTCATCCGTCAAAGATTATCAATTCCTGGTGATAGTTGTAGTTTGGATATACCAATGCTACATAATATTTTTTTATCTATAACAACAATATGGAAAAGCACAAATTAATCACTGGTTACAAATTTGAATCTTCTTTATTTTTTTTGATTAGAAATATCAATATAAAATGTTATTTAGGAAAATTCAATAATTAAATGAACTTTAATAGTGTTCAATAAAATATTGAAAATGGCGATTTTTTAAAATTACATATTTAAAAAATATATTAGTTCTATTCATAAGTTTCTAGTTGTAAAACATATTATGTTAATAATGTTTTATTATTAGATAATGTTAAAACATTAATAGCTATTTTTATGTAAATTAACTTATTGGCAAGTAATGATATTTTAGTAATGGCGCAGTAGAATATACTAAAAAAGTCTATTTTTATTACTTTTTATCCCAAATATTTTTATTTAATTTAATAATTAGATGAAGAAACTATCAATATAATAACGTAATTAATAATTTTAAAAACTATTATTAGTTGTTCGTATTACAGCATTATTATATTACTTTTATAAAATATGAATATCCAAGCATTAGCATTGTAATCGTTATTTACTATACATTATAATTGTTTTCTGTGACGAAAAATAACTTAACTCTATGAGGTTATAAGTATATATATCAATATATAATTGATTGTTTTATTATGTAAAAAATACTATTTAGATTTTATTATCATTTTATACATAAATTTTTATAATAAAATATTATTAATATAGAACGATATTAAACCTATATCAAAAATTAGAAGAATTATTCTAAGGATATTAAAAATAATAGATTAATTTACATCAAATAATTTACTGTCATATTGAAGATGAACTTCTTATTATTAATGAGATTATTATCAATGTAATAACCATTAATTTACTAACGATTTATAATCAGTAACTATTATCATAATCAAATTAAAGATCTATTGAAAGAATAAAAATAAATTAAAAGTTAGTAGAATATATCTAAATTTTTTTATTTAATAAAGATATTAATCAAATAATAATTTTAAAATTAAAACACGAAAAACGTGTAATAAATAAACATTATTTTTATTCAAAAACTGGTTATTTTAAAAGATAGTTTTTCCTTCTACTATATGTTGAACAAATAATACATTATTATTAAAATAACTATTTTCATAGTTATCCAATCGTTTTGTCTAATTTTACATAACTATGTGACGATTGAAATCGTTATTAATGTTAAAAAACATATATTTAAATATTTCTTAAAAATCTTTAATAATTAACTTCATTAGGTTATACCTTTATTAAATTGTTATTTCTATAATACTATAGAACTAGTATAAAACAATATTTTTATCGAATTTAGTTAAATATTTTAATATATAGTTTAATTAAAACATAGAGTTGTTCATGCAACACATATTTCTATTAATGTTAATGTATTTTTTATATATTGAAAAATAATTTTATTAGAGTTAATTTTACTAGATTTTATCTATAAATTATAACCGTGCGTTTAACATATAAATATGGCATAAAATCTAGAAAAAAATAAAAAAATATTGATAAATTGAAATACGGAGTATTTTATTAAACTTTTTCCTTAATCTTTGTTAAAAAACTTAATAATTTATGATTATATCAATTTAGTAAATAATATAATAAAAAAATAAAAATTTCTTTAAAAAAAGAAATGAAAATTTCAGTATCATACTAAATATTATTTTTTATATATAAAATTTAAAGTTGAATACTGTATAGTACAGTAGATCATTAGTTAATAATATTTAATATGCATTGATTTATGCAGTCATATTGAAAATATATAAAATATTAAGTAATTTTTATTTATTTTATCTATCGTAGTTTACCTTAATAAATTAGATTATCTAGATAAGTAAAATTTTTAAAATTTAATAATAAAGTGTATTTAAAATTATTTTTAATAATATTAATCTAATAGTAATAGACATTAACATAAATATTATGTAATCACCTATATTTAGCTATTATATTAAAATGTAATAATACTTTTCTTTTGAGTTAAAAAATCACGGTTTATTCTATAAAAGTTTTTATTTTTAGAATAAATAATAGTTATTATGTGGATTAACTAATCAAAACATTTTTTATAAAAAACATAGATAGCATCTATGCTCTACGTACTAATAAAATATAGTCGAAGACTAGTTACTTTAATAACATAACTCTAAATGAATATTGTATCCTATTAATATATTATCAGATTAATAACTGATTATTTCATTTTAGATACTTAACTGAATGGTTAAATAAGTATTCATTTTATTTTTAAATTATATTATTAGTATATACAATTATATAAACTAAGTTGTAATTAGTAAATTACGATATATTATCTTGGTTGTCTTATTAAAATACTCTACAATAATAACTATTATAATGATTCAATCATAGTTAAAACCTATTTATCTTAAAATACTCAGCGCTTTATTTTTTTTAAATATTACATTTAGTATAGTGAACTTATTGTTCAAACGAACAATACGTTATAACTAAATATATAATATTTCAATATAACAATAAACGTATTTAGAATATCAATATATTGTACATTGGTTTAATATATATTAGCATATTGATGCTAAAGTGATAATAATTTTCAGCCAATACGCAACAGCAAGATATTAATCAAAATTGAAAAGATTGATATTATTAGCTTATTCAAGTATTTTCCTTTTTAACTATCCATATTATATAATAAAATGGGATTATGTCTGTTTATATAGAAAATATAACTACTGATTAGTAGTCTATTACTTAATATATTATGATAAATCAAGTAACAATTTTTATTATCACTAACTTTGGCTTATTCTAGACTAAGGAGCAGTAAATGATAAGTGAGAGTATTTTTCCACATCAATTACTTAATTATGGCATTACTTGCAGCCAATTAGTATATAATCCTACTTTTGAAAAATTATTTGAAGAAGAAAATAATCCCGCTCTTACTGGATTTGAACAATGTACTCTCACCTACTCAGGTGCAGTAGCAGTAGATACTGGAATTTTTACTGGTCGATCACCCCTCGATAAATATTTAGTACGTGATAAAAAAACCCGAGATATTATATGGTGGTCAGATCAGGGGGAAGGTGATAATGATAATCATCCTTTAAAAGAAGAGACTTGGAATTATCTTAAAAATCTCATTTGTAAACAACTTAGCGGAAAGCGTCTATTTGTCATTGATGTGTTTTGTGGTGCTAATGAAAATAGTCGATTACAAGTACGTTTTATTACTGAAGTAGCTTGGCAGGCACACTTTGTAAAAAACATGTTTATTCAGCCAAATGACCAGGAATTATATAATTTTAAAGCTGATTTTGTGGTACTTAATGGTTCTAAATGCACTAATCCTCAATGGAAAGAACAAGGTCTGAACTCGGAAAATTTCGTCGCTCTTAACTTAACTGAAAATATGCAACTCATTGGTGGTACTTGGTATGGTGGTGAAATGAAAAAAGGCCTTTTTTCAGTTATGAATTACATTCTTCCAATGAAGGGTATTGCTTCAATGCATTGCTCGGCCAATGTAGGCCATAAAAAAGATGTAGCATTATTTTTTGGATTATCTGGTACTGGAAAGACTACATTATCCACTGAGCCAAGCCGCCGTCTTATCGGTGATGATGAACATGGTTGGGATGATGATGGAATATTTAACTTAGAAGGGGGTTGTTACGCCAAAACTATCCGTTTATCACCCGAGGTTGAACCAGATATTTTTCAAGCGATTAAGCGAAATGCATTGTTAGAAAACGTAATGATTTTGTCAAATGGTAATGTTGACTATAATGACATTAGTAAAACAGAAAATGGTCGCGTATCTTATCCTATTGAACATATTAAAAATATTGTTCAACCTATTTCTCGTGCTGGACACGCTACACGCATTATTTTCCTTACAGCTGATGCATTTGGCGTTTTCCCACCTGTTGCTATCTTATCTATGGAACAAACTCAATATTATTTTTTATCTGGATTCACTGCAAAATTAGCAGGAACAGAACGAGGTATAATGGCGCCGTTGCCTACTTTTTCTGCTTGTTATAGCGGAGCATTTTTATCGTTGCATCCGATTATTTACGCTGATGTATTAGTTAAGCGTATGCTTGCTGCTGGATCTCGAGCATTTTTAGTAAATACTGGTTGGAACGGCAGAGGTAATCGGATTAATCTCATAGATACTCGTATGATTATTAAGGCCATTTTGAGTGGAGAAATTGATCGTGCTCCGACAACAATACTACCAGTTTTTAATTTAATGGTACCAGTAGTATTATCGGGAATACATAACATCATACTCGATCCACGTAATACTTACGTAAATTTCGATGAATGGCAGATTAAAACAAAAAAACTGGCAAAACTTTTTATTGAAAATTTTAGTAAATTTAAAGGTACACCTAAATATTTAAACTTAGTTCATGCTGGGCCTCAGTATTAAGCCAATCAACATTTTACTGCTGTAGTTTCCCTTATTATAATATATTATACGGGAGTGATAATAAAAACATTTTATATCAGTGTCAACCTATTGAAGAAATAAACCAATAATATTTATTATGCTGATTGATCATACGCTATCACTGTTACATTTAAATGTAAATTTCCTAATATTATTTTATGATATGCAAAGTGTGTGCGCATAGGGATAAGAAATAAAGAAATAAAATAATCTCCTTGATCCTTTTGAGGATATTTTAACAACTTTAAATTATATGAACATATTATTTTATGAATGGGGGGTGAATTATTTAAATTGCATAAAGTTAAACATTGTTTTATTAGTCATTCGTAATTATATCATGATCATAAATGTTATTACTAAGTAGTAGTATGCAGGTATGATAAGATATGCGTGCTACAATGAGACAATATGTGCCTGATTGCTAATAATTTGATTAACTAATTTAAGAAAATGATTTTCTAAATAATTCAATATTTTCACATAAAGTAACAATAACATTTTCATACAAAGATGCATGGTTTTATTAACTTTAGCGGAATATCGAAAATTAATATATCTAAAAGAAATTTTATAATTTTAATTTAATTTGTTTCCGTTATTATAACTAGAGCAACTCTATGTTTTTAAATTATATTATTTTGTAATATTTAGAATATTTAGTAATATACAATTAAAATATTTACTCCGATCCATTAAGATCGGATAGAAATATAAAAATAGAATAGAGTATAAATTACAAGGTTATGTTTATAATATCGAATGGTAAATAAAGAGTATAATTCAACATATTCATTATATAATATTGAATATCTTTATTACTGTATTAACATTAGTTATAAATTTTCTGTTGTTTTAAAATGGATATTTATATGTAAATTTTTAAAGATCGAAATTAAATCTAATAACGTTTCATACGATGAACTGTTATTTAATGTTTTCTGTATATACTATTATACTATAAGTTCTATGATGTATAGCAATGGTATATATGATTCAAAATCATAGTCATTAAAATTGCTACTACTTTTTTAGATATTCATTGGATAATGTATCCATACAAGACTAAAACATTGCATTGCTATAAAAATAGCAAAATTATTACGTAAAAATAATTTAGCCATTGCACACTTTATTGACAAAAATAAAAAGATTGTTCAAATTAATAATTTTTAGACATGATACATATCATATAGATAATTATAACTATTTATGGAACAATATTCCAATAAATTATTTAATTCGAGAAACATATTCACCAGATCTAGTGTCTATTTTAATTATATCACCAATATGTATGAATAACGGCACCTTAACAATAGCTCCAGTAGTGAGTATAGCTGGTTTATTACATGTTCCAACAGTATCTCCTTTAAGGCCTGGATGAGTATCGGTGACTTGCAATTCTACAAAATTAGGAGGAGTAATAGAAATTGGTTGACTATTCCAGAAGGTTAGTATACATTCTACCTGCTTAACTAACCATTTAGCATTTTTACCAATAATACTAATATCAACGGCCAGCTGTTCAAAAGTTTTATTATTTATAAAATGCCAACATCTACCATCATTATATAAATAAGCTAAATTAATATCTACTACATCTGCTGCATTAACAGAATCTCCGGATTTAAAAATTTTTTCAATCAGTTTTCCAGACAGTAATTGTCGAAGGCGAACTCGATTAAATGCTTGACCTTTCCCTGGTTTGACAAATTCGTTGTCAATAATTATACACGGTTCACCGTCTTGAATAATTTTAAGACCATAATATAATTCATTAGCAGTATAAGATACCATATGTTATTGTCCTTCTTTAAAATATTTAGTAACTCAGTTAAAATGACAAGTTTTACAATTAAAAGTATTTATTCTAAAAAAGACGAATGGCTATTGCAACTTAGTGATGTTATATCGGATCCAATAGTACTGTTAAAACAATTACGACTTGATCATCATTCTGAGTTGTGCAAAGGTGCTCAAGCGCGACGTTTATTTGCTTTTCGTGTTCCACGTGCGTTTGTAGCGAGAATGCGACCAGGTGATCCCGATGATCCTCTATTGCGTCAGGTAATCACTACCAATGAAGAATTTTTACAGGTGCCAAATTTTACTATCGATCCATTGAATGAACAACATAATGTTGCAGTATTAGGTCTTTTACATAAATACAAAAATCGCGTTCTCTTGATAGTTAAAGGAAGCTGTGCAATACATTGTCGATATTGTTTCCGACGTCATTTTCCTTATCAAAATAATCAGGGAAGTAAAAGTAACTGGCTACGTGCTATAGATTATATTCAACAACATACGGAATTAAATGAAGTAATTCTTTCTGGCGGTGATCCTTTGATGGCTAAAGATCATGAATTAGATGAACTTATCAGCTTTTTAGAAACAATTCCACATTTAACTACTTTACGTATTCACACAAGATTACCTGTTGTAATTCCAGCTCGTATTACCGAATATCTATGCCAACGACTAGAGCGCTGCCATTTAAAAGTAGTGCTGGTCACGCACATTAATCATGCTCGAGAAATTGATACTGCTCTAAGTAATAGTATGACTCACCTACGGAATGCAAAAGTAACGTTATTAAATCAAACTGTGTTACTACGCGGGATCAACGATAATGCACAAACATTAGCAAATCTTAGTGAAACTTTATTTTCAGTAGGTATTTTACCTTATTATTTACATCTTTTAGATCGTGTTCAAGGTGCTGCGCATTTTATGGTAGAAGACAAAAAAGCACTGATAATCATGCAGCAATTATGGGAAAAAGTTTCAGGATATCTTGTCCCCTTGCTAACTCGAGAAACTAGTGGAAACAGTAGCAAAACATCGGTAGAATCAGAAATTAAACAACGATAACATAATTTTTTATGAATTAATATTAAATGATATCTTCTTGATTATCAAATTTTTATCTAACTGATATTTTATATGATAAATTTTCACGGACAATATCTGATTCATGATTATTCTAAATAATAGTATTATTTAATTTAGATTTTATCTGTAAAATATAAAATATCTCATATTTCTATAATCTTAGAGCAATTGATATTAAAAATAAAAAGATGACGATAATAAAATAAAAAATAATGTATATCATCAATAATGCAGATATTTTATTATTAATAAATAACATAACATTAATTTATATTAATATCGTTTTAGTTGATGTCTATTACTGTTTTCAGTTTTAAATGTGTTATTAGTAATATGTTTGTTATATATATGCTCTATGTTGTATATGCTCTATGTTGTATATGTACTATGTTAGCAGAATTTTGATTTAAAAGAATAAATAATAATTAATATTATATTGAATATATCTTATAGTATATATGTTGTTGCTATATCAACATGGTCAACCTTTTCGACTTGCATTGAAAATAAATTCAAAAGAAAGACAGTACTTATGATATATTTTAGTGTTTTTAAAAAATTTTTATTAATAAAATATAATAAATTTTATACTCTATTACCATTTTAAAAATAAATATTTTTTACGTACACATAATTCATGCGTTTATCTTAATATTTTATAATGTAAATTATTAAATTACTGTTTTTAGTAGTAAATTTATTAAATAAGAGAAATTTTTTTCATAAAGTACTACATTAAAATTATGTAATATCTTATTAAATTATTTACATGTACTAAATATATTCTTAATTAATTTAATATTTTAAAAGTTTGTGTATTTATGTCAATGGAAAGTTATTGTGAATAGTATTTTTTATAATTACAAATTTAAATTATTTTAAATAAGTTATTTTTTTAACTGTCAAAAAATAAGAAATACTTTCTTATATTTTCAGAATATAATATGAAATATTCAATATGCCTTATACCTTATTTCTAAGAACAAATATATGATTTATTAATTTTTCTTTTTTATAGAATATTGATTATTAAAAATAACCAGGACAACAAATTAAGTACTAATTATAATTAATTGGATCCACAGATAGGATCTATATTTTATTATTTTCAATAAAGTTATTATATAACATAGCTATATTAATCAATATCAATGCTAAAAATAGCATTTTCCATAATTAATATTTTTATTAAGAAAAATCAGATTAATAGTAGCTCCTTTGACTACGTTTAGTATCTAAAAAAAAGTAGTGTATTGAATAAAATAATTTATTTCAATGATTATTGATACAGATCATATCATGAAATAATGAGAATATTATATTTTATAATTTTCTATGATATTCAGACTAATATGGCATGCTTAACTTCAGCACTTCTATTTTTCTACTAGAATTACTTATTTTATGAGTATTTCATAACATATACTATTCTATATATAAATTTTTAAAGAGCCCAACTCATTTGTTGAATGAATTATATTCGTTCTAAATGTTCATAGATATTTTGTTTATTTTATTATTGTTTATAGTTTAAATGAGACATCAAAAATGAAAAACAACGATTTTCCTATTTAGAAGAATTAAATAGTTGATGGGCTAATTTATAATATTTCATGTTATTTAATTAATGTTATTTAAATAACAGCTTTTTTAAAATTATAATTAAACATTTTCAATATTTAAATATTATTTGCATTTATAATCAAATATAAACTAGATGAATAATTAATCAATTATGTGACTTGTATTTAATAACTGATTGATATACTAAATAATATTGTATAAAAAAATTTTTATGATATTTTATCATGAATGTTATATGTGTATTATTAATTTCCAATTACTGCCATTTATATTGAATGTATACATAGGAATTTCAATAACAACATTTATATCAAAATATAGTACTAGCGCAGTATTAACATTATTTTGATTGAAATTGTATATTCAGATTTTAGTTACATTAACAAACTTTTTGCATCATCTACGTAATAAATAGATATAATTCAATATTATTATGAGTAAGGTTATGAATAAGCTTTGCAATGATGAAAAATGGATGCAGCATGCCATAACACTGGCCTATCGTGCCGAAGCGATAGGCGAAGTACCTGTTGGTGCAGTTCTCGTGTTAAACGATCGTATTATTGGTGAAGGTTGGAATTGTTCTATCGAACGACATGATCCTACTGCTCATGCTGAAATTATGGCAGTACGACAAGGAGGAGAAAAAATAGGTAATTATCGATTATTACATTCAACTCTCTATGTAACATTAGAACCATGTGTGATGTGTGCTGGTGCTTTAATTCATGCTCGTATCAGTCGCTTGTTTTATGGTACGAAAGATAAAAAATCTGGTGCAGTGAGTTCACAATTAAATGTATTAAGTTATTCTGGAGTAAATCATCGTGTTATACCAAGTAGTGGTTTGCTAGAACGATCTTGCTCGATTCAACTTAGTCAATTCTTTCAAAATCGTCGTTTATATCATAAACATCAAACAAAACGCTTAAGCACTTAATTAATTGCTTGTAACATTCTAAATCGTACCAAAAAAATAAATAATACTAAATATGAACATGAGTAAGTCGTCGTATTAGATATTGATGATCTGTAACATCTAACAATAGCCATAATTCATCAGACGATGATAACGACGGCTCAATCGTTCTTCTTCATTTAAACTTTCAAGTTCAGAAAGATCTAATAACAGTTGTGCTTTTAATGATACAGCTATTTCTAGTACATCTCGATGAGCACCACCTAACGGTTCAGGAATTATGCTATCAATTAAATTAAGTTCTTTTAAACGTGATGCAATAATACCCATTGCTTCAGCAGCAAGTGGTGCCTTATCCGAATTTTTCCAAAGAATAGAAGCACACCCTTCGGGTGAAATTACGGAATAGGTACTATATTGAAGCATATTAATTTTGTCGCCAACACCGATCGCTAAAGCACCTCCAGATCCACCTTCTCCAATGACAGTACAGATAATTGGAATCCACAAACAGGACATTTCACGCAAATTTTTAGCAATAGCTTCGGACTGACCGCGCTCTTCTGCACCTACACCGGGATAAGCTCCAGGTGTATCAATAAATGTTAATAGAGGCATTTTAAATCGCTCTGCCATTTTCATCAGCCGTAGTGCTTTACGATAGCCTTCTGGAGTTGGCATGCCAAAGTTACGGCGAATCTTTTCTTTGGTTTCTCGTCCTTTTTGATGGCCAATAATCATAACTGGTCGTGAATTCAGACGCGCGGTACCGCCTACAATAGCTTTATCATCTGCATAAGCTCGATCTCCTGCCAGTTCATCAAAATCAGTAAAAATGTGTTGTACATAATCCATGGTATAAGGACGCATTGGATGTCGAGCCAGCTGAACAATTTGCCAAGCACCTAGATTAGAAAAAATTTTACGGGTCAGTTCCATACTTTTTTCACGTAGACGTAATATCTCTTTATTGAAATTGACATCTAACTTTTCATCTTGACGACTAAGCGAAGTCAATAAAGAAATTTTTTCTTCTAATTCTACGATTGGTTGTTCAAAATCAAGATTATTTAAACTCATAACACTCCTACATTAATTAAATGTCAATGCTACTTGTTCATTACTACAAATGTACAAAAATCATTTAATAAAAAGCTATCCGTTAGCTTAACATCTATAATTACATCTAATTTTAGATATGCATCCTATCTTTATTATAAATAATAAATCAAAATTATACCAAATTAATACAGTTTTTATTATAAAGAACAAGTTGTTAAAAAGTGTATATCAATTTTTAGTTTTTCCAATTAATTAGAGATCAAGTCCTCGCACATATTTGTCCCGTGCTTCGTTAATATCCATTAAATTGTGTGCAATCATTTTCAGACTATTATTAAAACTATCAAAATTAATTTTTCCACGAACAACAAGGATCTTATTTTTTTCTAGCAAAGGTTGATACTTATTTAAAATTTCTGGAAATAGAATCATATCTAGTTGGCTAGAATGATCATCTAACGTACATATTCCAATTCGGTTGCCACGTTTTGTTATCACAATCCGCACGGAAAATATTAAGCCTGCTGCGGTAATTATTTTACCACATTCGGTAATATCGATATCTTTGAGTCGTACTCCGCCTGTATAGTACTTTATTTCACGAGAATATTTAGTGATAGGATGATCTGTGAGATAGCATCCAATGCTTTCACGTTCGCCTTCCAGTATTTTTTTTTCCGACCAAGTTGGCACAGTATTATGAAGCAATGTCATTGCTGCAGATTTTTCTGTTAATACACCGAACATATCTACTTGTCCGATAACTTTAGCTTTAGTAAATTGGTTAGCAGCTTTAAGTACATTTTTTAAAATATGCATTAGTTCCGCTCGATGAGATCCAAAGCAATCAAGTGAACCAGATATAATAAGTTTTTCTAATATCCGACGGTTAAGTTTTCGAATATCGATTCGCGTGCATAAATCAAATAATCCACGGAAACAACCATCTTTATTGCGTGCTTCAATAATTGTTTTAATTAAACCTTCACCTATTCCTTTAATGGCTCCAATACCATACATGATTTCATGATTATCATTAACATGAAAGTGATATTGACCATTATTAATATTAGGCGGAAGTACTTTTAGATTCATTCGAAAACATTCATTTACATGACTGGCTATCTTCTCAGTGTTATCCATGTCAGCACTCATCACGGCCGCCATAAATTCTTCGGGATAGTGTGTTTTTAACCATAACGTTTGATAGGATAAAAGTGCATAAGCAGCAGAGTGAGATTTATTAAATCCATAACCTGAAAATTTCTCAACTAAGTCGAATAGTTTCATTGATAATTTACTATCAATACCAATTTTTTTTGCTCCTTCTTTAAATATAGATCGTTGTTTAACCATTTCCTCCGGTTTTTTTTGACTCATCGCACGCCGGAGTATATCTGCTTCACCTAAAGTATAACCAGCTAATATTTGAGCTATTTGCATAACTTGTTCTTGATATAAGATGATACCATAAGTTGACGCTAAAACTAACTGTAACGATTCATGCTGCCACTGTAAATCAGGAAAAGCAATCACTTCTCGACCATGCTTACGATTAATGAAATTATCTACCATGCCAGATTGTAGCGGTCCAGGACGAAACAAAGCTACTAGCGCAATCATATCTTCAAAGCAGTCTGGTTGTAGGCGTTTGATTAATTCTTTCATACCACGTGATTCTAATTGAAATATTGCAGTAGTTTCGGAACGCTGTAAAAGATCAAAACTCTTTTTATCATCTAATGGAATGGTAGCAATATCAATAATATCCAAACCTTGTTGAGTGCGTCGGCCATTAATCATTTTTAATGCCATATCAATAATAGTCAAAGTCCGTAAACCAAGAAAATCAAACTTTACTAAACCAGTACACTCAACATCATTTTTATCAAATTGTGTCACTGGATGATTACCTTCAACATCACAATAGAGCGGCATAAAATCAGTGATTTTTGTTGGTGAAATGACTACACCACCTGCATGCTTACTTGCATTTCGAGTGACGCCTTCAAGTTTACGTGCCATGTCGATGAGCATTTTTACCTCTTCGTCAGTATTGTAAATTTCTTGTAATCTTGGTTCAATAGTCAATGCTTTGTCCAATGTCATACCAGGATCTAGTGGTATAAGCTTAGAAATCTGATCTGCAAAACCATACGGGTGACCTAATACTCGGCTAACGTCACGAATAACCGATTTAGCTGTCATAGTACCAAAGGTAATAATTTGTGATACAGCATCAGTTCCGTAAGTTTCTATGACGTGTTCGATTACTAAATCACGTTTTTCCATGCAAAAATCGATATCAAAATCAGGCATCGATATTCGTTCTGGATTTAAAAACCTTTCAAACAACAAATCAAATTCTAGTGGATCAAGATCAGTAATCTTAAGGGCATAGGCTACTAGTGAGCCAGAACCAGATCCCCGACCTGGTCCTACTGGAATTTTATGATCTTTTGCCCACTGAATAAATTCCATGACAATGAGGAAATAACCTGGAAATCCCATCTGGTTAATAACATGTAATTCGGCTGTTAGCCGTTCTTCATAAGATAACCGTTTTTTATATCTTTCATCGGTATCGGGAAACAGAAAAATAAGCCGATCTTCCAATCCTGTACGTGCACATTTAATCAAATAATTCTCAGTAGAAAGGTTGCCGGTTGGAAATTTTGGTAAAAAATATTTACCAAGTCGAATAGTAACATTACAACGCCTCGCAATTTCTACACTATTAGATAATGCTTCCGGAAAATCAGAAAATAGCTTGCACATTTCTTGTTCGCTGCGCATATATTGTTGAGGAGTATAATGACGTGGTCTTTTAGGATCATTAAGGGTCAATCCATCATGGATGGCGACACGGATTTCATGAGCCTCAAAATCCTCTGGACTAATAAAACGCACATCGTTAGTTGCTACTATTGGTAGTCCTTTTCGCATAGCCAATTCTACTACTGCTTGTAGATAATACTCTTCATTTGGCCTACCAGTACGAATTAATTCTAAATAGTAATGTTCTGGAAAATATTTTTCATAGAATGCTAAGCATTGGTCTAACTTGTATAAATTATTTTTAATCAAGCAATAACCGACATCTCCTTTACGTGCACCAGAAAGTAAGATTAGTCCTTCGTGATACGTTATCAACCAATTACGGTCAATAATTGGTCCACGTGTATGATTATTAATATAGCCGTTTTTATAGGCTGTTGAGATAAGCAGTATTAAATTTTGATATCCAACATTATTAGCAGCTAAAAGAGTTAATTCTACTAATTCTTTGGTACCTAAAATTTCATTTTTTATTAGGAAATCTGCTCCAATAATCGGTTTAATACCGCTATTATGGGCAGCACAATAGAATTTAATCAAACCGAATAAGTTAGTAAAATCCGTGATGGCTAAAGCTGGCATATGCAGTGCCGCAGCTTGTTTAACTAGCGTTACAATTTTTGTTAAACCATCCATTACAGAGTAGTCACTATGTACACGTAGATGAATAAAGCGTGGTTCAGCCATATTTTGACTATCCGATATAGTTAGAAGTTACTAGTAGTGGTGATCTACACTGTAATTAAAATAGTTATAATACTACTTACTATTCGTTATAAATGAATGTAATATACGATCAGGATCGTATATTACGTAGTAAAATAAATTTTAATAAAGTAGTAGACATAATAATCAATAATATTTATTAGACGATGCGACATTGAATACTTCAATATCAAGAAGTTTCTAATGCGATAATTTTATATTGTGCATAGATGATATGGTCTTAAATGATATTAACTTAGATTATTAAGTTTCCCTTTTAAGTTATTTTTTTTACTCTAGGTTACACACTGATAGTGTTTTTTTTCAAAATTAATATAACAATAATTATCTTATTTATTGTATCCTATACCGGATTATATTTATAATAGTTATTTAAAATCCTATTTCAAATAGGATCTGATTGTTTATAACGATTAAAAGTTTTTATTCAAAGAATATTATATTAATGCTAGAACTGCATGAGCTGCTTTCTCATCAGCGTTACATTGTATTTTTTTATGGCAATGATAAAAAGCGGATTGCAATATAAAACGCTGTTTATAATCACTAAGTAATGGTGCAAGAAACATTGCCAATAAGTCTGGTTTGCACATTTCTTGTAATAATTCTTTAACTAATTCACGTCCAGCAAGTAAATTCGGCAATGATATCCAAGGAGTTTTAACCAATCGCTTTGCCAAAGCAAAAGTAAGAGGTTGCATTCGATAACCTACTACCATAGGACACTTTGCTAGCATGCATTCCAGAGTTGCTGTACCAGAAGCTATCAAAGCTGCATCAGCAGCGATCATGGCTTGGCGAGCTTTGTTGTTTAAAAGACGCACAGAAATCTCTGGCATAACTTTTAATTTTATACGTTCAAATTGATTACGTCTGGCTAAATTGACGCATGGTACAATGATCTCAAGGTTCGAAAATTGCTGTTTTAGTAATGCGGCACAGCGAAGAAAATCAGCGCTTAACATTTCAATCTCATTTTGACGACTACCAGGTAAAAGTGCTAGACATAGTGTATCAATGGGAATACCTAATTCTAAACGAGCAGCTGCTTTATCCGGATTAAGGAGCATGGAATCAGCCATAGTATGTCCAATAAATTGGCAAGGTATATCAAATTGATCATAAAATGCTTTTTCAAAAGGTAAAATAACTAGAACGTTATCAGTGGCTTGGCCTATTTTAAATATCCTTTTCTTTCTCCAAGCCCAAATTGAGGGACTAACATAATGAATAGTACGAATTCCGTGTTGTTTAAGATACCTTTCTAACTTGATATTAAAATCAGGTGAATCAATTCCTATAAAAACAGCAGGTTGCAATGCAATAAGACGTCGAATTAAATCACGTCTAATATATAAAAGACGAGGTAATCGTTTAAGTACTTCTACAACACCCATGACTGATAATTCTTCTATATTGTACCAAGATTCCATCCCTTCTGCTTGCATATGTGGACCAGCAATACCGACAAAAAGGACATTAGGAATGTGATTCCGTAACGAACGTATTAAACCAGCACCTAAAATGTCACCTGATGTTTCTCCAGCTACTAGTCCAATAATAATGGATTGTTGTATTTGTGTCATAACATAATAATACTTAACGTATAATACCACGCTGAGAGCGAGATAGAAAATTTAAAAAAGTAGTAATCACTGGATAATTGCTAGCTAATGCTTCTAATTCCGGTTTTGCTTCTTCAAGAGTTTTGCCGCTACGATAAATGATTTTGTAAGCGGTCCGAATTGCATAAAGTGCAGTGCGATCAAAACCATGTCGTTTTAGTCCTTTAATGTTTAAACCGAACGGTGTAGCATGATTTCCTTGAGCAACAATAAAAGGCGGTACATCTTGAGTCACACCAGAACAACCTCCGACTATTGCGTGTACTCCGATGATACAAAATTGGTGTACTGCAGTCATACCTCCAATAATAGCGTAATCATCCACTGTTACATGTCCTCCAAGTGTTGCGTTGTTTGCCATAATGCAGTGATTACCCACAATACAATCATGGGCAATGTGGGCATTAATCATTAATAAGTTATCATTGCCAATCTGAGTAACTTCTCCACCTTGTACTGTTCCACGATGAATGGTAACATTCTCTCTAATTTGATTACGATGTCCAATTTCTACTCGTGTAGGTTCACCGGCATATTTAAGATCTTGATTAACTTCACCCAGTGAAGCAAATGCATAAATTTGATTATATTCACCTATAGTAGTTTTTCCATTTATTACAACGTGAGATTTAAGAACTGTATGCGAACCAATTTCAACTTGAGATCCAATAAAGCAAAATGGGCCTATATGCACATCGGGATGTATAACAGCACCGTCTTCTATAATAGCACTACAATGTACAAAGTTTGATTGATCAATCACGTATTTATGTCTCCCGGCGACGGGCACACATCATCGATGCTTCGCACGCTATTTCTCCAGCTACTTTAGCAATACCTTTAAACCGTGCTACACCACGACGTTCTTTGATAAATTCAACTTCGAGAATCATTTGATCCCCAGGTTGCACAGGACGTTTAAATCGAGCTGAATCAATTGCAGCAAAATAATAGAGTTCTCCAGCTACTAATTTTCCCGCGCTTTTAAATGCTAAAATACCAGTTGCTTGAGCCATGGCTTCTAAAATAAGCACGCCAGGAAAAATCGGCTTTCCTGGAAAGTGACCTTGGAAAAATGGTTCATTGAAAGATACATTCTTTACTGCGCGTAAAAATTTTCCCGTTTCAAAATTTAGTACACGGTCTACCAGCAAAAATGGAAAGCGATGGGGTAAAAGTTCCAATATCTCTTCAATGTGCAGAGTATGAATGTCAGTAGTCAAAATACTCTTCCTGTTTAAGAAAAATTCTTATTAACAAAATGGCTTGGGGAAAAATAAGTAAACCTCAATGTAAAAGCGCTGGTACTATATTAATAGTATCTTAATGTGTATTCTTTCCAAGAAGGAACTAAGGCCGATTATTTTTTTAATAATTTTTGCTCAATCGCTTTTATTCGCTTATGCATATCGCTAATAGTCATAACTAACGCAGCAGTTTTGCGCCATTTTTTATTTGGTTGCAGTGGAATTCCAGAAGAATAAATACCAGATTTAGTAATTGAGCGAATTACCATACTCATACCAGTAACTATCACTTTATCGCAGATTTCTATATGGCCATTAATAACACTTGCTCCGCCTATCATGCAATAACGACCGATAATAACACTTCCAGCCATAATTACACCTCCAGCAATTGCTGTATTGTCGCCAATTAGAACGTTATGAGCAATGTGACATTGATTATCAATAATTACACCATTTCCAATATGGGTATCGTCTAACGTACCGCGATCGATGGTAGTACAGGCACCAATTTCAACTCGATTTTCGATGATTACACAACCTAGTTGGGGTAATTTAACCCAATTATCATTGTCTTTCGTATAGCCAAAGCCATCAGAGCCAATGATAGTACCAGATTGAATAAAGCAATATTTTCCAATGTAAACATCATGATAAAGAGTGACATTTGCCCATAATCGTGTACCAGCACCAATATGAGTATTTTTTCCAACAAAACAACCCGGACCAATGATAACATCATCTTCTAATATTACACCAGATTCGATAACGGTATTGGCTCCGATTGTTAGTCGTTGTCCTAAGTTTGTATCCTTGGAAATTACTGCTTTTGAACTTATATTTTCAAGTTCTTTCGGGATAGCGTTCATCAATTGTACTATTCGTGCATAAGCTAAATAAGGATTTTCAACCACAAGTGCAGAACTTGTACAAAAAGGTAAGTTTTTCTTAGTCAACACGACTGCTGATGCGTGACAGGAAGAGAGTTTATCACGCAAACGGTTATCTGCAAGAAATGTAATATGGCCTTCTTTCGCACTGCTTATAGAAGCAATGCCAGTAATCATGATATTACAATCACCGTGCAATTTTGCATCCAACTGCTGTGCCAAATCAGACAGTCGAATTGAAATCATGATTTATTTTTTAACCTGTTTTAGAACATCATTAGTAATATCTTTAGCGTTGTTAACGTAAGCCACAGCATTAGTATCAATCACAACATCATAATTTTCTTTAGTAGCAATTTGTCTTACTCCATCTTGAATATAATTCAAAATTTTATCACGTTCTTCTGTTTGACGACGTCGACTATCGTGCTCGAAAGTCTGAGCTTTATCAGATAAAATGTCGCGTTGTTCCATAACTACTTTTTCCAAAGCAATTCGTTCACTGGCTTTCATAGTCGATCCATCACGTTGTAAGCGTTTCATTTTAGTCTGTAAATCATTTTCCATGGATTGAATTTCAGTAGCACGTTCATTGAACTCGTTTTCAAGTTGTTTGGCGACCACAGCACGCTGTGGATGTTGCTGAAAAATGCTAGAAACATTAACGACAGCAATTTTATCCGAGGCCTGTATACTTATAGAAGTAGCAAATATGTAACTCAAGCTTGCGATATATAACCACTTTTTCACTGTAAACTCCTTAACCACATACACTATTTTTTATATTTCTTCATTATAAACCAGGTATACAGTTATATATGTTATTTGACACACTAATTTATATTAGAAATAGTCATACTATTCTACTGAGTTTAATAATATTTAATATTATAGATGATATTACCATGTTTTACCGATATTGAACTGAAACTGTTCAGATTTATCACCTTCATATTTTTTTACTGGTTGCGCATAAGAAAACACAAGCGGTCCAAGTGGTGACATCCATCGTAGTGCAATTCCAGTAGAAATACGGATATTACCTGGTAAACTATAGTTGGGAATTCCTGCAGTAATGTTAGTAACTTGCCAATGAGTATCCCAAATACTTCCAGCATCGACAAAAAATGAGGTATGTATTGAATTTTTATATTTATCATTTAAAAAAGGTGTTGGTACAATTAATTCTAAACTAGCAATAATCATTGCATTTCCACCTATAGCATCACTAGACTGATTCACTTTACGAGTGTTATAACGAAAGTTTTTACTACTTTTACATTCATAATACGCTGCTTTTGGTCCAATGCTATTTGAACGAAAACCACGTACAATATTTTCACCTCCTGCATAAAAATTGTCGTAAAATGGCATGTATTGATCACCTAATCCATCAGCATAGCCTATACGTGAGTGACTCATAAAAACCCATTTCCCATTTTTGAAAAGCGGAATGTAATGGCTAGCTTCACAAGTAATTTTATAATAATTATTATCAGAACCAGGTAGTGTGACTTTACCAATGCATTTAGCATATGAACCCATCATTGGAAAATAAAGACGATCTAAGCTATTGTAACTCCAACCTTTTGAAATAAAAAAGTCATCTGAATCGACTTTAGCATTCTTATTGATTATTTCAACATTAGATGTTTGAGGATGATGACGGCCGATACTTTGCAAATAACGCCACATTACTACTTGTGGTTTCATATTAGTGAGATTATTATGCGTATATTCTAAATCAAAGTTTAGTGAATGATATTCATTAATCGGAAAACCCCACATACCACCTAAGCCGTAACTACATAAATCATAGTCCGATAAAGCTGCTTCATTAGCTTTAAAATCATTATAAAAAATTTTTCCACCTAAACTAATATTATTTACAGTGAAGTACGGATTGGTGATTGAGAGTTCAGTATAATTTTGATAATCATTTTTAGCACCACTAAAATTAACAGAATTTCCAGTTCCAAGCCAATTATCTTGTTGAATACCAAATTGAAAGTTTATACCAGTTGACGTACCAAATCCTAGTCCGAAATTAACGTTACCGGTATTTCTTTCCTTTACTTTATAAATAAGATCAATTTGATCTTGTAAAAAAGGTACACGTTGTGTTTTAACATCTACAGTATCAAAATAGCCAAGGCGATTAAGATGTACCTTTCCCTGATTTACAAGATCAGTAGAAAACCAAGAACCTTCCATCTGTCGCATTACACGACGTAATACTGAATCTTTAGTAACATCATTACCTTCAAATTGTAAATAGCGAACATAAAAATGGTGGCCTGATTCAACTTTGATATATAATTTAACTGTTTTATTTACTTCATTAATTTTTTCTGCTATCGATATGAAAGGAAAAGCATAACCATAACGACCTAATAATTGTTTGATAGCATTTTCCATTTTAATGATTTTAGTTCCATTGTATAATTCGCCGAAACGTAATTTCGCTAATTGTTCAATTTCTGTAAAATGTCCAGCCATATGACCGCTGACTACTGTTCCAGATAACTTGTATTGTGGACCTTCAGTAATATTTAGGGTAATGTAAATATGTTTCTTATCTGGCGTTAAACTAATCTGTATAGAATCAATATTAAACCGTACATAACCATGATCAAGATAAAAACTTCTTAAATTTTCTAAATCTCTTATTAATTTTTGTTTTTGATATTTACGATTACTTATTATATTCCACCACGGCACTGAATCACGTAACTGAAATTTTGAAAGTAACTTAGATGTCGTAAATGCATGATTGCCAAGAATATTAATTTGTTGAATTTTAGCTGTAACGCCCTCAATAAATCTTAATTTAAGATTGACGCGATTGTGTGATAGTGGCAACGTTACCACATTAACTGTGGCATTGTATTTACCAGCGCTATAGTAAAAATCTTCGAGACTTTTTTGAATATTGAAAATCATGCTGTGATTAAGGGATTCTCCCACACGGACGCCTTCAATATCTAAATTTTTTTTCAATGTCGCTTCTAGTACTGTTTTATTGCCATAAAAACTAATACTGTCAATTATTGGACATTCTTTAACTTGTATAATTAGTGAAGCTCCGTCACGTAACACTAGAATATTTTCAAAATTGCCAGTAGAAAATAAAGCACGGATTATATTACTTGTATTCTCATTGGTCGCTATATCTCCAGTATGAACCGGTATGCTAAGTAATGCTGCACCAACAGTAACCCTTTGTAGGCCTTCGAAATGTATATCTTTTATTATGAATTCATCTGCACTAGTAGTACTGCAAAAAATTAGCAATGCTATGAGCAGAGACTTTTTCATCACCATTTTAATTATACGTTCTTCCTAATTGAATACAATTTCCATTTATCGTAGTCTGGATAAATCATTAAAAATAGTTATACCTATGAGAAATATCAGTATGATTGAGCCAATTCGATAACTGTAATTTTGCACGCGCTCGGATAATGGTTTCCCTTTCAGTTTTTCTATTATTAAAAAGAAAAGATGACCGCCATCTAAAAGAGGTAATGGGAATAAATTAGTAATGCCTACATTAACACTTATTATTGCTAAAAACATTAGATAATAAATCCAACCATATTCCGCTGATATTCTTGAACTTTGCGCCATAGAAAGTAGTCCACTTAAATGATTTAGTTTAATATCTCCAATTAATAATTGACCTAACATACTAATTGTAAATGATATTAACCGCCATACTTTTTCAATTGCATGACACAATGCTTTAAAAGGAGTAAATTTCTTCACGATTTTATATTGTTCTTGTACAGAAAATATCTTCGGTATCACACCTGCAAAACCTTCTATTTTTTCTCTATGTACTACTTTACTATCAGGTTTCAACCATATGTCCATCAATCTACCTTGGCGATTAATATTAATCTTTAATATTCGATCTGGATTTTCTCTAATCTTTGTTAAAAAAACTTGCCATGTAGATACTGAGTGATTATCAACTTTAATAATTTTATCATCAACTTGCAAACCAGCCTTCATTGCAACTGAGCCAGGCTTGATTTCACCAAGTATTGGTTCGATGTGTACACCAAGCGGTATAATACCTAAAGCAACAATTGGATCGTTTTGATTTACTCGATATTTCCAAGTGCGTAAATCTACTACTTTTTTTTCATAATGAGTAGAACCTAAATATGTAATTCCGACATGTATATTATTACTACCAATTTTATTAATGAGCTGTGAACGAACTGAATCCCAATCCGGTGTTTCAATATCGTCAATCGATTTTATTTCCATACCGGGAGAAAACTTAGCTTGCTCCACAATAGAATATGGAATTATATCTCCGATAATTGGTTTATATATAGGCATACCTATCATAAATATTAACCAATAAGCGAAAATAGAAAATAAAACATTAAAAAGCGGACCACTCACAATAATTAGTGCACGTTTCCAGATAGTTTTTTGATTAAACATTGCATGACGCTGTTCAGGTAAAATAGTATCAACTTGCTCATCAAGCATTTTTACATAACCGCCTAAAGGAATAGCAGAAATGACATATTCAGTACCATCCTTACTGTGCCAGCGCCACATAATACGACCAAAACCAATAGAAAATCGTACTATTTTCACGCCATAATGGCGAGCTACAAAGAAATGTCCGCACTCATGCACTGTAATCAATATACTGATTGCAAAAACAAACGTAGCAATATTCCATAAAAAATACAACATTAAGTGCTCCCAACATAACGTTTAGATAGTATTAAAAATTAATAAAATAAGAAAGGTAAAAACTGGTACTGCAGCGGTTAAACTATCTATACGATCTAAAATACCACCATGGCCAGGGATTAAGTGACTGGTATTTTTTATACCAACTTCTCTCTTAAACATGCTTTCTGTCAAATCACCTAATACAGCAGCTAAAGATGCTACTATAGAGCAGGTCAGTAATGTTACTGGCGAAATATTTAATGGTGCATATTTATTGAATAACCATGCTATTATAGCTGAAGTTACTAGTCCTCCTATAAAACCTTCCCATGTTTTTTTTGGAGAGAGACTAGGTACCATCTTGTGATTTCCTAGTAATTGTCCAAAAAAATAAGCGCCAGAATCTACTGCCCATACTAATGTCATCACATATAATAACCACCAACTACCAGTAAAATAATTAATATTATAATTATGTTGGCGCAATGCTAAAACTCCATAGAAAAAAGGAATAATAGTCAGCATACAGAATGCTATTTGCTGTAGCTTAGACTTATTCCATAATACGGCAGAATGAGGATAAGTACACACCAATAACGTTGCTGTAATCCACCAAAAAAAAGCACTCCATAAAGCACATCTAACTTGCCAAATAGAAATAATCGAATGGCAGTCTAAAATGACTAGTATAATTTGTGCTTGTAAGAAGCCACAGAAGACAGTAAGCCAAATACGTTGTTTAATAGATATTAAGCTGATCAGCTTTCCCCATTCCCAAACGCCTAGTATACATACTAATAAAGTAATTAATGCAAATGTAATAAATGGCAACATAAATAATGTTGAAATTACAATAGGTACCAAGATAAAGGTAGTAATAAGACGATGCTTAAGCAAACATTCTTCTCCTTAAAATAAGTGGAATTTATTAAAAATTTTTAATATATTAAAATTAATATTAACATCATGTAGTTACTTGTTGTACGTTTTGAATATCTTTTATTTGTAATGTATATTGTTTACTCAATATGAAAATGAAGTAAAATCAATGTAATATATTTTAAGATATGTTATTGACATCATGTGATGTCATGCCACCAAAACGGCGATTGCGTCTAGCAAAAGCATTAAGTGCTTTGTTAAACACAGTATCATTAAAATCTGGCCATAATACATCAGTAAAAAATAACTCTGCATACGCTATCTGCCACAGTAAAAAGTTACTGATGCGATATTCACCACCAGTACGAATTACCAAATCTACTGGTGCTAATTCATTCATGCAGATAACTCGACAAAGTACATTTTCATCAATTTGATCTGGACGTAAAATGCCATCTTGTACCTGAATAGCAATTTGCTGAACGCCTTGAATAATATCCCAACGTCCTCCATAATTTGCAGCAATATTTAAAGTTAAACCATTATTATGGTGAGTTAATTCTTCAGAATAACGAATTCGCTCCTGCAATCGTATACCAAAACGAGATATATCTCCAATAATTCTTAAACGAACATTACGTCTATGTAGACTTTTTACTTCGCTATCTAAAGCCTGTACAAATAATTCCATGAGAGCAGAAACTTCATGAATAGGGCGATTCCAATTTTCACTACTAAATGCATAAAGAGTTAATGCATCAAATTGATGGCTTACAGCAAAATTTACTGCACGTCGTACAGATTGTACCCCCGCTTGATGACCAAAATTACGTAATTTTCCATGATTCTTTGCCCAACGTCCATTGCCATCCATTATAATAGCTACGTGCCTTGGTAAGGATGGTTGTAATTCCTTTTTTGCTTTCTGATTTTCAGACGATATCACGCTTATTTATGTCCTTTTTAAAAAGCTACCATCTTAAATTACATAATAGACAATGTGCAAAAGTGCACAGCTAAAACTTATTCTAGATAGTTGACTGATCATGATTGATGTGAAATTAGTGGAGAAAAGGTTATATCATTTTGATTATTAAATGAATAAGTTACTGTTGAAAATCTATATAAATAAAATTAACGTCTATAACGACTAATGCTTAAACGGGCCATATTTCGTGCCTCGTGATCAAGTGACAGTACTTCTTCTATGCTATTAGGTTCATTTAAACAAAGCTTTTCCAACATCCATTGATTGACAATAGCAATATCAGTAAAGCGAATTTCTCCATGTAAAAATGCTTCTACTGCTATTTCATTAGCGGCATTTAGTACCGTAGTAGCTGCTTGTCCAATTTTACATGCATCAATAGCAAGTTGTAGGCAGGGATAACGTTTTCTATCTGGCTGATCAAAGCTTAACGTACCAATGTGTAAAAAATCCAATGGCATAACATTAGTGAATAAGCGCTCTGGATAAGCCATAGCATTAGTTATAGGAATACACATATCTGGTATTCCAAGGTGTGCTAATATACTACCGTCAATATAACGAACCATAGAGTGAATTACAGATTGGGGATGAAGCAAAATCTCTATTTGTTCAGAAGTAGCATTAAATAACCATCGTGCTTCAATATATTCTAATCCTTTATTCATCATAGTAGCAGAATCAACTGAAATTTTATGTCCCATTGACCAATTAGGATGACTGCAAGCTTGAACAGGTGTTATTTCTGATAATTTAGCTAATGATATTTTTCGAAAAGGACCACCAGAACCAGTTAAAATGATGCGAGATATACCGTGTTCAATGAAAGTGGCATGTCCTAAATTACGTTGAAATGATTCAGGTAAAATTTGAAAAATTGCATTGTGCTCACTATCTACTGGAAGTAATTGTGCGCCATTTTGGCGTGCTTCATACATAAAGAATCGACCACAAGTAACTAATGCCTCTTTGTTAGCAAGCAAGACGCGTTTTCCAGCACGTAACGCGCTCAGTGTCGCTGGTAAACCAGCGACACCCACGATGGCAGCCATTACAGTATCGATTTCATCCAATGCAGCCAATTCACAAGCTGCTTGTATACCGGATAATACTTCAGTAGATTGACCTGAAGAGGATAAATTATTTTTAAGAGTTCGTGCCATAACTTCATTTGCCATGCACGCATAGTGAGGTCGAAAAGTTAAACATTGCTCGGTCATTAAAGCTACATTAGCTCCAGCAACCAGTGCATGTACTGTAAACTGATCTGAATGATTTTTCACTACAGTTAGTGTCGTACACCCAATAGACCCAGTGCTACCGAGAATAGTTAAATGCCTCATGAAGTTACTTTAAATGCCGTCTAATTAGATTAATATCTTAATGTAAGACATACGTACTGTGATTTGTTACATTATATTTAAAAAATATACCAAAGACATAATTTTTCTATGAAAAAATATACTATTACGATATAATATGATTTATAAAAGATTAAGTTTTCATTAATTCAAATTCCTTTTTTTCTAAAACAATGTCAAGTTTTTTTATCCAAGCATCAGTTAATTTCTGAATTTCTTGCTGTAATCGATGCTCTTCGTCAATGTTGATAAATTTATTGTTTAAAAGAGATTTAACTTTTTCATTGGCGTCACGACGTATATTTCTTACTGAAATTCGTCTTTGTTCTGCCTCAGAACGAACTATTTTTATCATATCACGACGACGTTGTTCAGACAAAGGAGGACATGGTACATGAATTTTAGCTCCGGAAGAAAATGGATTTAATCCTAGATTGGAAATCATGATAGCTTTTTCGATTGATGGTATCAAAGCATGATCAAATACGGTAATAACTAGGCTACGAGAATTTTCAATGCAAATATGTGACAAAGTGCGAAGAGATACCGATGAACCATAACATTCAATTTGAAGATGATCAAGTAGATTGGGAGAAATCTGATCTGTACGAATTTTTCGGATATAAGTTTTAAATGCTTCAATACATTTTTCCATTTTTATATCAGTCTGTGCACAGATTTTATTAATCACGTTATCAACCTTTTAGATGTGGCTATTTAGTTAGATAAGCTGATGTGTTTTGATTCAGCTATATTTTTTATGCATTATCTTGTAATCAAAGTACCTTCTTGAGCGCCCATCACTAATCGTAGTAAAGCACCTGGCTTATTTATATTAAATACATGTATTGGTAAATTGTGATCCCGTGCTAATGCAAAAGCAGCGAGATCCATAATTTTTAAGTTTCGTTTCAGAACGTCATGATAGCTTAACTGAACATAACGTGTGGCATTAGGATCTTTTATAGGATCGTTTGAAAATACGCCGTCCACTTTTGTTGCTTTCAGTACAGTATCAGCCTTGATTTCAATACCGCGTAGACAAGCAGCTGAATCGGTGGTAAAAAAAGGATTTCCAGTACCGGCAGTGAAAATAACTACGTAATTATTTCGCAAAGAACTCATCGCTTCAATCCAATTATAATGATCACAGATTCCATTAATTGGGATTGCTGACATAAGACGTACATTGACACAGGCACGATATAGAGCATCACGTATGGCTAAACCATTCATCATAGTCGCTAACATTCCCATGTGATCACCCACCACGCGATTCATCCCAGCCTTGGCTAAACCTGCTCCCCGAAATAAATTACCACCACCTATGACTATTCCTATCTGTATTTTTAATTCTACTAATTCTTTGATTTCTTTAGCAATACGATCTAGTGTTTTGGCATTAATGCCAAAACCTTCGCTACCTTGCAGAACTTCGCCACTTAGTTTAAGCAATATGCATTGATAAATGGTTTTTATGCTAGTTGCCATTTATTCTGTTCCTTGATGGCATTTTGATGAGATAATATTTATCTCATCTCTGCTCGAGTAAAAATAAATATGACATAAATTATCTAATTTTAATTTATATTCATTTGAGGATATTGTTTATAGTTTCTATTATACTAATTTATATTACTTAACTATTCATCTTAATGAATTTCGATTACTAAATAAGTTTCAATGTTTTTCACTTTTTATTTTTTCTCCTACTTCAAAACGAATAAATGCATCAATTTTACAATCATGTTCGTCTAATAATTGCTCAATGGTTTTGTTAGGATCCATCACGAAATGTTGACTGATTAAAGAAATTTCTTGAGTGAACTTTTTCATACGGCCATCAACTATTATTTCAGCAATTTTATGTGTTTTTCCAGAGTGCATAGCAAGCTCCATCTGAATTTGATGTTCACGCGCTATAACATCGCTCGGTATTTCATCTGCTTTGAGATATACAGGTTTACTTGCTGCGATATGCATCGCAATTTTTTTTGCCAATTCTTCACTTGCATTAGTAGCAGAAACTATGACACCAATTCGTGTACCATGCAAATAATATCCCAGTATATCGCCTTTTATAGTATCTATACGACGTATAACAATATTTTCATTTATTTTGGATATTAACATCCTTGTTTGATCTTCGAATTTATCTTTTAGCACATGAATATCTTTGATATTCTCCTTAAGCGCGGTAGTAATCACTGTGTCACTAAAATTTCTAAAATCAGCGTTCTTAACAACAAAGTCACTTTCACAGTTTATTTCGATGATGGCACCATACTTTCTAGATTGCTCGATTTTAATTAATATTAAACCTTCATAAGCAGTTCTACTTGCTCTTTTAGATGCTTTTAATTGGCCGGATTTTCGCATATTATCGATCGCTACTTCAATATTTCCTTGCGCTTTAACTAGGAATTCTTTGCATTCCATAATCCCTATGCCAGTACGTTCGCGCAGTTCTTTTACCAAGGCGATAGAAATGTCAACCATAACAAATTCCTTGTTGTTTTTTAAAGAGAGAATTGTAGTATCATAAATACGGAATTAAATTTATTTAAATTTTAATTGATCAAGAAGATATAAATTTTTAATTTATTAAACGATTTCTATGCTATTTTTTTCAGATTTTACTCGAGAACGTCCTTCACAGATAGAAACAGCTACGGTAGTGAGATACAGATTGATAGCACGTATAGCATCGTCATTACCTGGAATAATAAAATCTATGCCATCTGGATCAGCATTAGTATCAACAACAGCAAAAACAGGAATACCTAAATTATTAGCTTCTTTAATAGCAATATGTTCATGTTTTGCATCAATAACAAATAATGCATCCGGTAAACCACTGATATCTTTGATACCACCTAAGCTATTTTCAAGCTTTTCTAGTTCTCGAGAGCGTATTAAAGCTTCTTTCTTAGTTAATTTATTGAAAGTGCCATCTTGAGATTGTATTTCTAGATCTTTTAAACGTTTAATAGACTGACGAACGGTTTTCCAATTTGTTAACATTCCACCCAACCAACGATGATTAGAAAAAAATTGATCGCAACTATTAGCAGCTTCTTTTATTGTTTTGCTTGCAGCACGTTTAGTACCGACAAACAAAATATTACCTTTTCGAGACGCAATGTTTTTCAGTTCAACTAGAGCTTTATTAAACATCGGTACAGTATATTCTAAATTAATAATATGAATTTTGTTGCGGATTCCAAAGATAAATGGTTTCATTTTTGGATTCCAGTAACGGGTTTGGTGGCCAAAATGAACACCGGCTCGAAGCATGTCAAGCATAGAAATAATTGCCATTATAAACCTCTATAAAATATGGATTTCGTACCTTTTATATTTTTTCATATTTCACTCTAATTTCTCAGTGGAGTGCGTCTAGACAATATATTAGTGTATGATAAACTCAAAACTTAGATTGTATTACTTTAATAAAATTAAAGAACAATAATAGATTGTTGTGATTCTTATTTTGTTAATGTACTGTATGTATAGTATAAAGTATGCTTAAGTTTAATTAAACATTGTACTTTGTACTTTTATTAATTTAATTGAAAATTAATAATAATTCATGTTAATAAAATCACTAAAAATATTAAAATTACTAATTTATTTGATTTTTTAAAAAATAAAACTTTATTTAACAATAATTTAAATATCAAAAAGAATATCTATTGCATAAATTTATCTCATTTCATTCTTAAGCGACCATTGATTTCAATAGAGATGATAGGCGTTAATAAACATTAATGATGGATTTATTGTATTAATCATCCTATATTTCACCTTTATGATTTATAATAATCATTTATTTCACCTTTATGATTTATAATAATCATTCTTACTACTAGTAGTTAATAGTACTAGAAAACGGTATAACAAAATAAAAGCTACACTTTTACATACAGACAGAATATTGATATTGTATAGCAAATTAACAATTATGGATGAGATTTAATAAAGTTTTGCCAATATCTTCTAGACTTTGAACAGTTGAGACACCAGCTTCTCTCAGAGCTGCACATTTTTCATCTGCTGTACCTTTTCCGCCAGAGATAATTGCCCCTGCATGCCCCATACGTTTTCCTTTCGGAGCTGTAACACCGGCTATATAACTGACTACCCTTTTAGTGATATGTTTTTTAATATAAACTGCAGCTTCTTCTTCTGCACAACCACCAATTTCACCGATCATCAAGATAATTTTAGTTTGCACATCTTCTTCAAATAACTTAAGAATATCAATAAAGCTGGAGCCAGAAATAGGATCACCACCAATGCCTACACAGCTTGATTGACCTAAACCAATATCGCTAATTTGTTTCACTGCTTCATAAGTTAAAGTTCCAGAACGCGATACAACACCTACACAACCAGGTTGATGAATATGAGCTGGCATAATACCAATTTTACATTCACCTGGTGTAATAACACCAGGACAGTTTGGACCAATCATATGTATGTTACTCTGATCAAGCTTCGCTTTTACTATTAACATATCCAATATTGGGATTCCTTCAGTAATACATATGATTAATTTAATACCAGCATCAATTGCTTCTAATATAGAATCTTTACAAGATGGTGCCGGCACATAAATAACAGACGTTGTAGCGCCAGTTTTGTCGACTGCGTCTCGTACAGTATTGAATACCGGCAAGTTTAAGTGTTTGAAACCACCTTTACCAGGTGTTACACCACCCACTATTTTTGTACCGTAGTTTAATGCCTGTACAGAATGAAAAGTTCCCTGACTTCCAGTGAATCCTTGACAGATGACAGTAGTATTTTTATCTATTAAAATAGACATTATTCATCCTTCGCTACAGCGACAACTTGTTGAGCAGCATCAGATAAAGTTAGCGCAGAGATAATATTTAATCCACTATCAGATAAATGTTTAAGACCCAGATCAGCATTATTTCCTTCTAGTCGTACTATAATAGGGAGATTGACATCTATTTTGGAGATTGCTTTGGAAATTCCGTCGGAAATTAAATCACAGCGAACAATACCACCGAAAATATTAACTAAAATCGCTTTTACTTTTTTATCTGATAAAATCAATTGAAACGCATCAGTAACACGTTCTTCAGTTGTACTACCACCTACATCTAAAAAATTAGCTGGTTCTCCACCATATAACTTTATAAGATCCATAGTTCCCATTGCTAAACCAGCACCATTAACCATACATCCAATATTTCCATCTAACGCTATATAATTAAAACCTAATTTCATAGCATAGATTTCTCGCCAATCTTCTTGATTGTTATCGCGCATTGCACGCAATTTTGATTGTCGGAATAATGCATTTCCATCTGTACTCACTTTTCCGTCTAAACAAATTAGATTACCATCGTTTGTAATAACTAATGGATTGATTTCTACTAACATTAAATCTAGTTCAAGAAAGAGTTTGGATAATCCCATAAATAGTGTTGTAAACTGATCCACTTGATGACCACTCAATCCGAGTGCAAATGCTAATTCACGACCTTGATAGAGCTGAGGACCGATAAGAGGATCTAGTGCAACTTTATACATCATAAAAGAAGTATCTTCTACTCCTTTCTCAATTTCTATACCGCCTTGTTCAGAAGCCATAAAAATTATGCGATTTGTACTACGATCAATAATACCTCCTAAATAAAGTTCTTTAGAAATGTTAGTAACAGTTTCTACTAAAATCTGATTGACTGGCTGCCCTCGAGAATTTGTTTGATAAGTGACTAAATTTTTACCGAGCCACTGTTTCGTAAAAGCTCGTATTTCTTCCTGTGATTTTACTATTTTTACACCGCCTGATTTACTACGTCCGCCTGCATGTACTTGACACTTCATAATCCAAGGTCCTTGTGTTCCAAGTTTTAAGGCAGATTCTTCTACTTCATGTAACGTATTACAAACATATCCTTTTGGGATAGGGAGACCATATAGATCAAAGATTTGTTTTGCTTGATATTCATGTAAATTCATGTTTTTATTCCATCTAAATCTAGTGATATATCAGCGATATCATAATAGTAGCCATGTTGAAACCTAGCACTGAAACTGTCAGATGTCGATTGACCAACATTAGAAGAACTAACTATTATTTTGCATTAAATATCCAACAATAGGCGTATAGGATCTTCTAAGACCTCTTTTACTGCAAGAAGAAAACTTACAGATTCTTTTCCATCAATAATTCGATGATCATAAGACAGAGCAAGATACATCATCGGCATAATAACAATTTGCTCATCCATTGCTATCGGTCGATCTTTAATGGTATGCATACCTAATATGGCACTCTGAGGTGGATTGATAATGGGAGTAGACATCAGAGAACCAAAAATTCCACTATTAGTAATAGTAAAATTACCACTGGTTAGTTCTTCGACTGTTAATTTTCCATCACGACCTTTAGTCGCTAATTCTTTGATTTGTGTTTCAATGTTAGCCATGCTTAACAGATCAACATTTTTTAACACTGGCGTCACTAAGCCACGAGATGTTGATACTGCAATATTAATGTCAAAATAATTATGATAGATTATATTATCTTCACCATCTAAATATGCATTTACTTCTGGGAAATATTTCAGTGCATTAAGTACTGCTTTGACACAAAAAGACATCAATCCAAGTCGTACTCCATGATGAGTTTCAAATGTTGTACCATAATTCTTACGCAAATCCATTATTGACTTCATATTAACTTCATTAAAGGTAGTTAACATAGCAGTATTATTTTTTGCTTCTAAAAGACGTTCAGCTACTCGTTTACGTAATCGTGTCATGGGTACACGTTTTTCACTGCGATTACCAAATGTAGACGTATTTTCTATATCTTGGCTCAACATGTGCTGTTTTAAATCTTTTTGAGTCAAACGTCCACCTATACCACTTCCTTTAATAGCTTCAGGTATTAAATCATTTGCAGAAATAAGGCGTCGGACAGATGGGCTCAAGGAATCGTTTTGTATCGTTTTTACATTAGCAGAAGAATCTTTTTTAGAAGAAATCATCATTTCTTGAGTTTGATGCTTTTTTGTAATTACATTCTTGATGTCATCACTTTGACATAAGCGTCCCAATACTTGACGAGAGGAAACGATAGCGCCTTCATCTTCTAGTACGATTTCTAAAATGCCAGATTTTGGTGCTGGTATTTCTAGCACCACTTTATCAGTTTCAATCTCAACTAATATTTCGTCAAGTTGAACTTGTTCACCAGGTTTTTTATGCCAACTAGTAACAGTAGCATCTACGACTGATTCAGGTAAATCAGGAACTAGAATCTCTATGCTACTCATTATTTTCTAATCCTTAAATAACTAAGTTAATGTTTAGTGCATCATTGATCAACTTTTTTTGTTGGATCTGATGCAAGGATAGACATCCTACTGCAGGCGATGCAGTAGCTGGACGGCCTATATAATGTAAGGGGACATCGGTTGAAATGATTTCACGAAAACGGTGGTAGTTATAATTCCAAGCACCTTGGTTTTTAGGTTCCTCTTGACACCATACAAAATCTCGGACATGCGCATATGGCGCTAATACTGTCTTGATTACTTTTTGAGGAAATGGATAAAGTTGTTCAATGCGTACAATAGATATGTTATACAGCTTGTTCTTTCGCCTTTGATCTAACAGATCATAATAAATTTTTCCAGAACATATAATAACACGTTTAACATCTTTTGGATCCAAATTATCTATTTCGCCAATAGAAGATTGGAAAGTGCCATTGGCAAGCTCTTCAAGTGAAGAAATGGCCATTGGATGACGTAGAAGCGATTTCGGAGAAAAAACAATCAATGGTCGTCGCATCTTTCGAAGTGCTTGCCGCCGTAACATATGATATATTTGTGATGGAGTTGAAGGAATACAAATCTGAATATTTTTTTCAGCACAGAGTTGTAAATAACGCTCTAACCGAGCAGAAGAATGTTCTGGGCCCTGTCCTTCATAACCGTGCGGTAACAACATTACTAAGCCACACATACGTCCCCACTTTTGCTCACCGGAAGTGATAAATTGATCAATTACCACTTGTGCAACATTAGAAAAATCACCAAATTGCGCTTCCCAAATAACCAAAGCATGTGGTTCAGCAGTAGCGTAACCATACTCAAAAGCTAGGACTGCTTCTTCCGACAATATTGAATCCCATACTTTAAAATTACCTTGGTTAATATGTACATGTTCGAGCGGAGTATAAGTAGAGCCATTTTTTTGATTGTGTATTACCGCATGACGATGAAAAAAAGTTCCTCGAGCAGTATCTTCTCCTGAAAGACGGACAGGAATGCCTACATTAACTAATGTAGCATATGCTAGCATTTCAGCGGCGCCCCAATCAAAAGATTTATCACCTTGGGACATTGCGATACGATCATTATAAATCTTTTTTACCTGTGGTTGCATTTCTATCTCGTCCGGAATATTGCTAATTCGGCGAGCAAGATTTTGCAAATCTTTATGATTGATTAAATTTTGATATTCTTCATCCCAATCACCGGATAAATAGTCTTTCCAAATATTAGAACGTGGTAGATTTATTAATCTTCGTTCTGTTACCAGACAGCTTCCATTGTCTAACATATCTCGGAATACAGTAACCATTTTAGTACTTTCTGATGGAGTAATGATATTATTATTTTCTAAATGGTCAGCATAAATTTTACGAATTGTAGGATGTATTTTTATTTTTTGATACATTAACGGTTGAGTAGCACTCGGTTCATCTGCTTCATTATGACCGTGTCGGCGATAGCATATTAAGTCGATTATTACATCACTCTTGAAAGTATGTCGAAAATCCAATGCTACACGAGTAATAAATATTACTGCTTCTGGATCATCAGCATTTACATGAAAAATAGGTGCTCGCACCATTTTAGCTATATCTGTGCAATACCATGATGAACGAGCATCTTGGGAATTAGAGCTTGTAAAACCAATTTGGTTATTGATAACTATACGCACAGTACCGCCCACATCGTAAGCACGTACTTTAGACATATTTAACGTTTCCTGCATGATACCTTGACCACTAATAGCTGCATCGCCATGCAATGTAATTGGTAATACTCGACTACTTTGTTCACCTAATCGGTCAATACGTGCTCGTGCCGAACCCATTACAACGGGATTAATAATTTCTAAATGTGACGGATTAAAAGCAAGAGACAAGTGCACTAATTCTCCATCAATTTCAATGTTAGACGAAAAACCTTGATGATATTTCACGTCACCTGTGCCTAAGTGTTCCTTATACTTACCAGAAAATTCATCAAATAGATCTTGAGAATGTTTTCCAAAAATATTCACCAATACATTTAAACGTCCACGATGTGCCATACCAAGCACAATTTCACGTATACTATGTTTACCAGCATAACGTACTATTTCCTTCAGCATAGGAATTAATACATCAGCACCTTCTAAAGAAAAGCGCTTAGCTCCTGGAAATTTAATTCCCAAATATCGTTCTAATCCTTCTGCTGCAGTGAGCTCATTAAGCAAACGCCTTTTTTCTTTGGATGTAAAATTGAACTGTCCTGCTACGGATTCGATTTGTTTTTGAATCCACATTATTTGTTCAACATTGAAAATATGCATATATTCGATGCCAATCGAACTGCAGTAGGTCCGTGTTAATATTGCATATAAATCAGCTAATTTCATACTTTGATAAGTACTACAAAATGAACCTACGTTAACTATTTTATGAAAATCGATCTCTGTAATATCATGAAATGTTGGATTAAGATTAGGAACCGGTTCTTGTTTCCATAATTTCAGTGGATTTAAATTAGCATTCTGATGTCCATATGCGCGAAAGGCGTCGATAAGATTTAAAATATTTAGTTGTTTACAATAGATATTGTGTATATCTTCTTCTGAAGATACATGAGATTCGTTATCCTTATTCAAGTGATGATAAATAGGTTCCTGTAATTTTTGACGACTTTGATCACAAACAACTCTTATATTTAATAGCTGTTTGAAAATTTCATGCCAGCTAACGTCAACATTTTGAGGATTTTCTAAAAAATCTTCATAGAGCTGTTCCATGTAGGAATGATTTGTATTTGCTAAATAGGAAGAATTTAGCAAGGTTTCCATTACGCCCTTATGCATTTTGAATCCTCAAAATTATTAATTTTTAGTGGTTTCTCTAGTTAACTTCTAATCGAATGTTATAATAAATAATTCATCTGTCACAGCATACTTATAGAATTAACTTTTTGAAAAAACTTTGAAATAATAAGCCAACTTCAATTATTCACTGTACACTAATTTTAATTAAACTATTTACCTGTTTAATGAAACTATCTACCTGAGATAAATTTACTTGATGTAAACTAAATAATATAATGCAACATTCTTTAAGCATCAGATAAATCAAGCACTATAGTGTATTAACATATTTTTAATATGCCCTATTGCTTTCGTAGGATTAAGTCCTTTTGGACATACACTGATACAATTCATGATACTATGGCAGCGAAAAACACTGAAAGCATCATTTAAATTATCTAGTCGTGCTTGCTGATCGGTGTCTCGATTATCGATTAAAAACCGATAAGCGGTTAACAGTCCTGCTGGACCAATAAATTTATCGGGATTCCACCAAAAAGATGGACAGGCAGTAGAACAACACGCACACAGTACACATTCATATAAGCCGTCAAGTTTGGCTCGTTGAGCTGGTGATTGAAGATACTCACGCACTGGTGGATTACGGCTTTTGTTAATTAAAAAAGGTTTAACTTTTTCATATTGCGTATAAAATTGAGTCATGTCCACGACTAAATCTCGAATGATCGGTAGTCCAGGCAATGGACGGATAATAATTTTATTACTATTTTTACACAACATCGATAATGGTGTAATACATGCCAATCCATTTTTTCCATTTATATTTATACCATCGGAACCACATACTCCTTCTCGGCAAGAACGGCGAAAAGATAGACTAGGATCTTGCTCCTTTAACTGAATTAAAGCATCTAGCAACATCATATCGCATCCTTCCTTGATATTTAAGATGTAATCTTGCATATACGGCTTTTTATCGCCATTAGAATTATAACGATAAATTGCAAATTCAATTTGCATAATGCATCCTTTTATTCAATAGGTGCGTATTTTTGGTTGAAATGCCGAACGTAATTTTGGATATATATTAATATTTCGACGTGTTACGCTATTGTTTTCCGGTAAATATAATGTATGACATAACCAATTTTTATCATCACGATTTGGAAAATCTAATCTACTATGAGCACCTCGACTTTCTGTTCGAAAAATAGCTGAGACTGCGGTAGCATAAGCAGTTTCCATTAAATTATCTAACTCTAAGCATTCAAGACGATACGTATTAAATGCTGTTGAATGATCTTTAAGGCAAGCATAATATAATCGTTCACGAATCGTTTTAAGTTCAACAAGACCTTTGTTCATTTCCTTGCCTTCTCGGAATACAGAAAAATTATTATGCATACAAATTTGTAGAGCTTTTCGGATGTCAACTGGATTTTCTCCACTTCGATTATGATTCCACCGATAATATCGGTTCAAAGAAGTATCAATATCTGAGTCGCTGGCTTCACGTAATGGTCCTTGTTCTTTCAGACATTCTTTGATAAAAGTGCCGGCGGCACGTCCGAATACAACTAGGTCCAGAAGAGAATTACCGCCTAGTCGATTAGCTCCATGTACTGATACACACGCAACTTCTCCAACTGCAAACAAACCGGAGATTACGATATCTTTTCCTTGAGAGTCAATAGTAATAACCTGTCCATTTATTTTCGTTGGAATTCCACCCATCATGTAGTGACATGTAGGAATTACTGGAATACATTCTTTAATTGGATCTACATGAGCAAAAGTACGAGATAACTCCAAAACTCCTGGTAATCGAGATTCTATAACTTCTTTATTTAAATGATGTAATTGTAATTTTACATGTGGTCCCCAAGGCCCACTACAACCCCGATCTTCACGAATTTCAATCATAATAGAACGAGCCACCACATCTCGACTAGCTAAGTCTTTAGCATTTGGTGCATAACGTTCCATAAAACGTTCATCGTGTTTATTAAGTAAATATCCTCCCTCGCCACGACAAGCTTCAGTGATTAAAACACCAACACCGGCAATTCCGGTAGGATGAAATTGCCACATTTCCATATCTTGAACAGGTATTCCAGCACGTAAAGCCATTCCGATACCATCTCCGGTATTAATATAGGCATTAGTAGTAGACTGATATATTCGTCCTGCTCCTCCAGTAGCAAGAATTGTGGCACATGCTTTAAAATAAACCAACTCACTAGTTTCGACACATAGCACGATGCAACCTACTACCACATTATCTTGGTTTTTGACCAAGTCTATGGAATACCATTCAGAAAAGATCATAGTATTGTTTTTTAAATTTTGCTGATAGAGAGTATGTAACAGCGCATGACCAGTACGATCTGAAGCAGCAGCAGTTCGAGAAGCTTGTTGAGTGCCATATTGTATTGATTGTCCACCAAATGGACGTTGATAAATACGCCCATCGTTGAAACGAGAAAATGGTAATCCCATATGTTCTAATTCTAGCACTGCTTCGGGACCTGTTTTACACATATATTCTATGGCATCTTGATCTCCAAGATAGTCTGATCCTTTAACTGTATCATACATGTGCCACTGCCAATCATCTTCATGGCTATTACCAAGAGCTACAGTGATACCACCTTGAGCGGATACTGTATGAGAACGAGTAGGAAAAACTTTAGAAATTAATGCACATGAAAGTCCCATTTTGGAAATTTGCAATGCAGCGCGCATGCCTGCACCTCCTGCACCTATTACAATGACATCAAATTCTCTAATTGGTAATTTCATTAACTATGCTCCGAACACGATAAACATCCCGTAAAGAAAATATACTATCAATGTAATAACAATACCTAGCTGTAACTGTAAGCGAAGAGACAAAAGCTTGACATAATCTGTTAATACCTGCCACATTCCGATCCAGGTATGCACTAATACAGCAATTAAAGTTAGGAGAGTAAAAATTTTAGTTATGGATGCCATAAAAAAACTTCGCCATATCTCGTAGTTTAGAGGAGCTTTCAATAAAAAAAAAAGTAAATAAATTATATAAAAAAATATAATGATGGCTGATGCTCGAATTAATAACCACTCATGTACTCCACTCCGTCCTAATGATGAAGCATTATTTACCATACAAGGATTCCTTCTAATATTGACAGTATAATCGTTAATAGAAATGTAATAACGGCACTAATTTTACCTAGTACTAATGTTTTGTCTAAATAGCCAAAATCCATTAGCATATGACGTATACCGCCAAGCGTATGATAGGTCAAAGTGGTTAAAATACTCCAAAAGATAAATTTGACGACAATATAATCCATTATAGCAATAACTTTGATAAAGCCTTCTTGAGAAGAAAGCGAGAGTCCAAGAATCCACAGTAAAACACCAACTGCTAGAAACATTAACACACCAGAGATTCGGTGAAAAATGGATGCTATTGCAGTTATAGGAAACTGGATTGTTCTTAGATCTAAGTTGATAGGATGTTTTTTCACAACTTTTCCCCCACAACATTTTAAAAAATTATTTTTTATGAAAATTATGCAAGTCGAGATAATACAATCAATAAATTATTTTATCATTACATATCTATATTTAAATTCAATCGAAATATATCATAATGCATTTAAATATGATAAAGTAATTTTTTGATTATACAATCGGAATATTAATTAATACCAAGTAATTACAACTGATAATTGCCCTGTATGATACTAATATATTTGAAATGTATCAAAGTTCATAATTAAAAACAAGAGTAATAGTTTAATGGATACATGCGTATTAACCATAATGCAATATTTTGGTTATAAACTATTTCATTTTTTATGCTAAATCGTGCATACAGTTAATATCTAATTTACTAACATGTTCAATGTTTCATGATTAACCTAAATACATTGATAAGTAAAACGAAGAAAGGAATTTTTTAGATAAGGTTTCATACATTTTATTCCGTGCTCAATTATTAAGATAATTATGTATTGTTAAACAGATCGTACAGTAAGCTAAAGACAAGGAACAAACTTTTGGTGGATTTCCAAGAGGGAACCTGTACCATCTTTAATAAATGCAAGTAAGGAGGTCGTATTATGCCTGAAAATAAAGTAACTTTTACTTCTGAGGGGCAATTACCCATTAATATGAACGTATTCATGGGTACCATGGGTGAGAAAGAAATAGATATTCGCAACCTAGGAACTCAAGGATATTTCACCTTTGATCCTGGTTTTGCTTCTACCGCTTCCTGTGAATCTAAAATTACCTATACCAATGGTGATGAAGGTATCTTGCTATACCGAGGTTTTCCTATCGATCAGTTGGCTCTGCATTCAAATTATCTTGAAGTTTGCTATATTTTACTTAATGGTGAAGTGCCTTCTTATAAACAATATAAAAATTTTTGTAATATTATCACACGTCATACCATGCTTCACGAACAGATTACTCGTTTATTTCAGGGATTTCGGCGTGACTCTCATCCAATGGCAGTTATGTGTGGAGTCACAGGAGCATTAGCAGCTTTTTATCATGATGCACTAGACATAAACCTCAAGCATCACAGGGAAAGAGCAGCATTCCACCTACTATCAAAAATGCCGACCGTAGCTGCAATGTGTTACAAATATTCACTTGGACAACCCTTTATTTGTCCACGGAATGATCTTACCTATTCTGGTAATTTCCTAAATATGATGTTTTCGATACCATGTGAGGATTATGAAATTAATCCAATTATTGAGCGTGCGATGGATTGTATTCTTATTCTACATGCAGATCATGAGCAGAATGCTTCCACTTCAACTGTACGCATTGCCGGTTCATCAGGTGCCAACCCGTTTGCATGTATTGCAGCTGGTATTGCTTCTCTTTGGGGCCCCGCTCATGGCGGAGCGAACGAAGCTTGTTTGCAAATGTTAGAGAAAATTAACAAGGTAGAACATATTCCAGCATTTATAAAACGTGCTAAGGATAAAAATGATTCATTTCGTTTAATGGGATTTGGTCATCGTATATATAAAAACTATGATCCACGTGCTACTGTAATGCGTGCAATGTGCCACAAAATATTGAAAGAACTCAACGTGTCACAATCTTTACTAGAAATTGCTCTAGAACTTGAACATATTGCACTACATGACCCATATTTTATTGAACGTAAATTATATCCGAATGTAGACTTTTACTCTGGCATTATATTAAAAGCAATGGGCATACCATCCTCAATGTTTACAGTAATTTTTGCTGTAGCACGCACAATTGGTTGGGTTTCACATTGGAAAGAAATGCATGACAACGGTTTAAAGATTGTTCGCCCTCGCCAATTGTATACCGGCTATACTCATCGAAATTTTCAAAGCCAAATAAAAAAATAATTTTACCCTGCCAATTAATGGCAGGGAATTTCACATAGCTTGAATGGAATCAATATTTCCATATTTCACCTTTATATTCTTAGTAAAATAATTAACTTACTTTACTTGTAAAATGGGGTGTTTCTATTCAGGAACTTTAAAATTAAATTGATATATAAAATATCATTTTTAATAACTGTAGTGATATTAAAGTCATACTCTTTTTTATCAAAAAAGTTTTTCATTATGCTTGTATATTTTAATTTTAAATTGAAAGTATTTTTTTAATTTTTAATTGATGATATACAATCTTACCGTTACTGCAGTGCTTACTATTTAGCTGGGAATGATCCGGAAAAGTAATTTTCGTTTTGAACCGATATTGTTACCCACGTAGGTCCTTTTCCTACCATATAACGATTCATGGATATTGGTTTTCCTGTTTTTGACTCAATATGATACACTCTGATATGATGTGAATTTTGACCAGCAACAATTAAGAAAGTTCCTTGACTATCAATGGCAAAACTACGTGGCTGAATTTCTGTTTTTTGACAACTTGATAAGCTTAATGTGCTACCGTCATCTAAAACATTAAAATGACTGAGGAGACTAGAGGCACGATCACAAGCATAAAGCCAACGACCATCAGGGGTGATATGAATATCAGATGCCCAGCGTCGGCGGTAGATTTTACTAAAATTAATTGGTATAATATCGAGTGCTTGAATAATAGAGGGGACATTACCGATATTAATAGAAATCACATTAATAATACCATTTAATTCATTTAAGACATAGGCATAATTACCATTAGGGTGAAAAACCATATGGCGTGGCCCTGCGCCATTTTTAATTTTTATAGCTTCTGGAGAAGAAGGCGTTAAGTAACCTGCTTGATCAATATGATATAGGCGAATTTTATCTTCGTTAAGACAAGGTACCCACAGCATGCGGTTACGAGATTCGATATTAGCAGAATGACAATTCTGCAATCCTTCTAACATTTGTATTGGTGCACTGATAATCCCTTGTTTGTCAATAATGCTGACACTTAAATAACTTCTTCTGTAAGAAACATAATACAATGTTTCATTCTGATAATCAATAGTTAAATATGTTGGACAACCTATCTGAGTTGATAAATTCTCTTCACTTAGAAGTCCTTGTTTATTAATAAGGTAACTCAATACGCTATATAAAGGACGCATACCAATATAAAGTCGCATTTTTTTTGGATGTATTACTATTGGTTGTCCTTGACCAGGGGTATTTTTTACCTGAAGTAAAGTTAATATGCCATATCGATCCATTTTCCAGACATGTATCTGTTGACTTTCAGGACTAGTAACGTAAACTATATGATCCATATATTAATAATAAGTTGCTATTTGATTAAGATAAATAATTACAATTAGTTAATTCTATTAAAGTAAAAAAATAAAAACATGATAGATTATCACAATATTCAAAAATCATAATTAGAATACTAGAATATAAGTTTAATTTAACTATATCATTAACTATTAGATCAATTAGATCAATATTTTTATGTATTATATCATCATAAAACACAGTTTATATTATATGTGTCACTCCATCGAATTTATATATATATTCCAAATATTTATAACGTCATTATCTATCTAAATTAAAGTATCCACTTGAGTGCGATCAAGTCTTTTTTTACCTTTATGAGAAAACTTGCCCTTCGCATTCTACTATTAGCTAAAACCTAATGACGATATATATATACGTATGACATAGTATATAGTATATAATCATTTTTAATAATTATAATAAAAATTATTAATAAGTTCTTAAAGAGAATATCATATGTTCTAAAATTAATTTTTAACAATTCTAGTTTTTCTAAATAATTAGTATATGGATTTCTTATGTGTAAGAAGCCTTATTTAAAAACAAGGTTTAACTAAAATTAATAAAATTAACTAATCAATTTTTTTAAAAAAAGAACTCATTTTGTTCATATAAAAGAGATGCTTCTGAAAAGCACTGATTGACTAGTAGGAGACTAATTTTATTAATTCTATTTATTGCATATTCATTATTCTATATTCATATTTTTTCATGTTTATACATTATTACTTAATGTAATATAAAGTTTTATTTAGTAAGTAGAGTAAATATTTACTATTAGTAAATCCAGCCTACACATTGTGGGTATGTGTATTTTATACAATTACAACATAACAATATTTAAGTTTTATTGATTAAATTATTTATAAAGATAAAAAATTTTAGAAGGTTATGTAATAATAAGTTTTGAGTAAATATAAATATTTCCGCTATTTATTTAAAGTATACACTTATCAGTTACTGTTGAGTGCTGAATTAGTATTACTTTGTTAATCTGATATTATTATTCATATAAATGAATACTATTTATTTTTTTTATTCTTCTATTCTATTATTTATAATATTTAAAATTATTAATATATTGTTTACATTTTTAACAACAAGATGTTTTATAAAATTCATACAATAATACACGAGGCAAATTATATATTTATCTATTAGATTTTAGCAAATACAAACAGTATCTCATTTGTAATTTAATTACAAGTAATATATATAAATTATTTAATTTTATATTTTTTTAAAATATAAAAAACTAAATTATAAATATGAAAGCTTTTAATAATTTTTTAAAAAATTTTTCTATTTAAAAATTCAAATATTTTATGTCACTCATTCATTTGATGAACTATATAATGAACTATATTACTAGAGTTTAAATATGTTATATATTAATATATATTTCGTATGTATACACATAATAACTTAAACGTCTAATAATAATATTTCCTTTATGAAAGGAAATACTAGTATGAAAGGAAATACTAGATTTTTATGTAAAAATTTGTTATCTAAAAAATAAATTATTTTTTTATCGCCACTTTTTTTACAACACTATGTTTTAAAATAATTTCAATATCAATCAGTATTGATAAAAATTTACACTACTTATCAATATTTACTTCTATACTGTATGCTATTAGAAAGAACTGCCATTAAGCAATAAAAATCTACACTGTCCTTGTATAATTTCATTCCATAAAAATAAATTTATTAATACACTGGAAATAACATTATTTTAATAAAAAATTATTAGCTAATTATATAAAATATCCATCTTTATTTTCAGCACTATTTATTATAACTAATATCATCTTAACTATGATATTTGTCAAAATAAGATACAAATCCTAATATATAAAATATATGCTGATCACCTTTCTAAAGTCAATCATAATCTAAATCTAAAATTAGATATAGATATTGGCACGCATACGAAGTTCTTTTCCGGGTTTAAAATGAGGAATATATTTACCTATTAACTCTACTTTATCACCAGTTTTCGGATTTCGACCAATGCGTGGAGCACGATAGTGAAGAGCAAAACTACCAAATCCACGAATTTCAATTCTATTGCCATTAATAAGTGTTGTTATCATATGTTCAAGAATCCCTTTTACTACATTTTCAATGACTGTTGACCGAATGTGTACATGTTTAGTAGCCAATCTTTTGATAAGTTCGGATTTAGTCATACTTCCTCCAAAATTAACTTTTACCATAAAAAATACAGATATCATATCAATCTATTAAAAGTAAAGTTGATTAACTTCTTTTTTTTATTCATCACCTTTAGTCGCTGCTTTGAAAGCTTCGACCATTGCATTAGAAAAATTATTTTCCTCTTGCTTATTATTCAAAATGCTATTGACATATTTTTTTTCATTAATATCTTCTTTAGTAAGCACAGAAAGGCAGATTATACGGTTTTTACGATCTATACCAATAAATTTTGCTTTTACATCATCACCAACATTTAGCATTGGCATAGTATCTTCGATATGATCATGAGAAGGATCAGAAATTCGCAAATAACCTTCTACAGCATCGATTAATTCAACCTTAACACCTTTAGCATCAACTGATAGAACTTTACCGGTAACAATTGAACCTTTCTTATTTAAAGTAATATAATGATTAAAAGGATCTTCAAGCAGTTGTTTTATTCCCAAAGATATGCGCTCACGCTCTACATCAACCTGTAAAACTACAGCCGAAATTATATCGCCTTTTTTATATTCACGTACAGCATCCTCGCCAGGAACACTCCAAGAAATATCAGAAAGATGAATTAGACCATCAATTGCACCTTCTAGGCCTATAAATATACCAAAATCAGTAATTGACTTAATTTTACCTTCAACACGATCGCCTTTGTTATAGGTTTCAGAAAATTTTTTCCACGGATTATCCTTGCATTGCTTCAATCCTAAAGAGATACGTCGGCGTTCTTCATCTATGTCTAATACCATAACTTTTACTAAATCACCTATGTTAACTACTCTAGATGGATGAATATTTTTATTTGTCCAATCCATTTCCGAAATGTGCACTAAACCCTCAACACCCTCTTCAATTTCCACAAAACAACCATAATCAGTTAAATTAGTAACGCGACCAGTTAAGTAAGTTCCCTCTGGATAACGTTTTGCAATAGCAATCCATGGATCTTCTCCCAACTGCTTTAAACCTAGAGAGACACGAGTACGCTCACGATCGAATTTAAGTATTTTGACAATAAATTCATCTCCGATACTTACAATTTCGCTCGGATGTTTGACACGTTTCCAAGCCATATCAGTAATATGTAACAAACCATCAACACCACCAAGATCGATAAAAGCACCGTAATCAGTTAAATTTTTAACAACACCTTTAACTTCCATACCTTCCTGTAGGTTTTCTAGTAAATAATTGCGTTCCGCACTATTTTCCGATTCAATAACAGCTCGACGAGATACTACGACATTGTTGCGTTTTTGATCTAACTTAATAACTTTAAATTCACACTCTTTTCCTTCAAGATACATAGTATCGCGAACTGGACGAACATCAACTAATGAACCGGGAAGAAATGCACGAATACCCTGTAATTCTACAGTAAAACCGCCCTTTACTTTTCCGTTGATAGTACCAGTTACAGTCACTTTTTCTTCATAAGCTTTTTCTAGCATTAACCAAGATTCATATCGCTTGGCTTTTTCACGGGAAAGTAATGTTTCACCAAAACCATCTTCTAAAGCATCTAACGCAACGTCAACTTGATCACCTACCGCTATTTCTAATTCACCATAGGCGTTGTGAAATTGTTCAACGGGAATGGCAGATTCCGATTTCAATCTGGCATCAACTAACACAACATCTTTTAAAATGGACACCACAGTTCCACGAATAATAGAACCTGGACGAGTTTCTATTTCTTTTAAAGATTCTTCAAAAAGAAGAGCAAAAGATTCAGTCATATTTAATAATCTTCAAGTTTTTAATGAAATTCCATCTAACATAATATTAGATGGGGTGATTTTGATCATATTCTGTAATTTATCTCCAGAACAGAATAATCTTGTATTACCAATTATATTGATAGCGTTAGAATCTGCTTTGCAGGCTTTAATTACTTTAACTACTACTTCATCGATACTTAAATCAGTAGAGTCCAGTACTAATGCATCAGGTGCTGGTACGAGTGGTGCTACTATACGAGTACGATCTCGATCGTCTCGTTCTTTTATCTCAGATAAAAGTCTTCTGAAGCTAACACTAAAGCCTTTTTCTTGCAACTGTCGCATGCGTCTATATGCTCTTTTTTCTAATGAAGCATAGAGAAAAATCTTTATTGTTGCATCTGGAAATACCACAGTTCCCATATCACGACCATCAGCAATAAGTCCTGGTGAAGTACGAAATGTACGCTGTCGTCGTAAAATCGCTTGTCGTACACGTGAAAAAGTAGCTATTTTTGATGCAGCATTACCAATTTTTTCATTTCGAATAATTTGACTGACGTCTTGTCCTTCCAGAAGAACATGCATCCGACCTTGTTTAATTAAAAAAAGTATATCGAGACATATAGAAAGAGCAGCTAAGGCTTCTTCATCATCAGTAATCATTTTTTTACGTAGAGCCTCTAATGCAAGAACTCGATAAATTGCTCCGGAATCCAGTACATTCAAATGAAATATTTCCGCTAATAATTTACAAAGTGTACTCTTTCCAACACCACTTGGTCCATCAACGGTGATAACTGGAACTAAAAATCTCATTGTCTTTTCCTTATATTGTCTTTACCGTGTTTATTATTTCAAAAGAATAGACAGAGCTTAAAAATTGATTATACGCTATTGTACTGTTGATAAATTAAAGATATCATTGTCTATTAATATATACTAGCGAATGAACCGTAATCATATCAAAGTGCTTAATTTTTTAAGCTGATCAAAAAAATTAGGAAAAGTTTTGTGAGTACACTGTGGATTCATAATAACTACGGGCGTGTTGGATAAGGCTACAAGCGAAAAACACATTGCCATACGATGATCATTATAAGTACTTATGCTAGCAGAAGTAAGTTGTCTTGGTGGAGTGATTTTGATAAAATCTCTCCCTTCAGTTACAATGGCCCCCACTTTGCGTAGTTCAGTTGCCATTGCTATTAATCGATCTGTTTCTTTCACACGCCAGTTATAAATATTCCGTAAAGTAGTAGTTCCGCCATTAGTAGCGAATAATGCAGTGGTAGCAAGGGTCATCGCTGCGTCGGGAATATGATTTACATCTATATCAATAGAGTTCAACGTACCTCGTGTACATTCAATAAAATTATCTCCCCAACAAATAGTAGCACCCATTTTTTCTAATGCATCAGCAAAACGAATGTCGCCTTGTAAACTGTGACGACCGATACCATGGACTCGTACAGTACCACCACGAATTGCTGCTGCTGCTAGAAAATAGGACGCACTAGATGCATCTCCTTCAATGAGATAATCGCGCGGTGAGCAATAAGTTCTACCTCCTTGAATGTAAAATGTCTGATAATTATCATGCTCAACCTGAATACCAAAACATTTCATCAGTTCTATGGTGATGTTAATATATGGCTGAGATACTAATGTACCTTTAACACGAATGTAGCTATCCAAAGGAGCAAGCGGTGCCATCATTAATAATGCAGTTAAAAATTGACTAGAGATATCACCATTTATAACAATATTACCTCCTCGATAACCTCCATGCAAGCGTAAAGGTGGATAATTTTTTTGACCAAGATACTCAATTTTTGCGCCGCCTTGACATAACGCATCTACAAGATGTCCAATAGGTCTTTCATTCATACGCGACTCACCAGTCAGTGTGATTTCTTGTGATTGCAAGCTTAATGCTGCTACTAGAGGTCGCATAGCAGTACCAGCATTTCCAAGAAAAATTGGTGGAATATTATTATTAGAACGTAAAGGTCCACCTGAACCATCTACTTCACAACTGCAATGATCTTGTGAAACTCGACAAGTTATGCCTAGCTGGTTGAGAGCTGTCAACATATGAAAAACATCATCGCTTTTTAGTAAGTTAATAAGACGAGTGGTACCAGAGGCTTGTGCAGCTAATAATAAAGCACGATTAGACACGCTTTTAGAACCTGGAAGATTCAGTGTTCCATTTACACATGAAATAGGATGTAAAGTTAATGTTTCTTGCATATATGACATTTTCTCCAGAACATAACAATTGAAAATACATGTTTACAATATATGTAAGTAAAAATTATTTTTGGCCACTACTGTGTTATACATTTTATTAACCGTAATGGGCAGCGAACCATTTCATAAAATCTACTAATGTTGTAACACCTGCAAATGGCATAGCATTATATAATGATGCACGCATACCACCTACAGCTCTGTGACCTTGTAAGGCATATAGTCCGAATTCCCTTGATTTTTCTAAAAAAAGTTTATTTAATTTATTGTTTGCTAATCGAAATGGAATATTCATATGAGAACGATTTTCCGATTTTATTACATTCAAATAAAAATCGCTTTCGTCAATTACACGGTAAAGAAGATTTGCTTTTTCCTGATTTTTCTTACCAATTTCTATTAATCCTCCCTGATTTTTGAGCCATTTAAACACTAATCCTGCAACATACCAAGCAAAAGTAGGTGGAGTGTTGAACATTGAGTTATGTTCAGCTAAAATTTGATAATCTAGAATTGACGGCGGTTTTTTTTTATGAGAAATCTTTAAAAGATCATCACGTATAATGACTAATGTTAATCCAGATAGTCCAACATTTTTTTGTGCACTAGCGTAAAGCATGCTAAAATTATTAATATTAAGAGGACGTGATAGAATTGTAGAGGAACAATCCGCTACGACTACTACACGATTGTCAAAAGTTGGCTGTTCATTAATAGCTAAGCCGTCAATTGTTTCATTCGGACAATAGTGCATATAAGGGCTATTGGTATCTAGAGGCCAATATTTCATTGGTTTAATGGAACGGATGCCATCCATATCTGTAATAACGTTAATAACGTGTGGATCACAATATTTTTTTGCTTCCTGTATCGCATTGTATGACCAGTAACCACTATTGATATAATCGGCAGTGGCACTGATGCCTAATAGATTCATTGGTATTGCAGAAAATTGTGCGCGTGCTCCACCATGGCAAAATAGAACTTTATAATGTTCTGGTATCTTCATTAATTCACGCAAATTTTTTTCAGCCATTTGAGTCATATCAATAAACTCCTGACTACGGTGACTAATTTCCATAATCGATATACCCAAACCATGCCAATCATGTAGTTCTTGTGTTATCTGTTTCAAGACTTCTTCTGGAAGCATTGCTGGACCAGAACTAAAATTAAATATTTGATTCATCTTATTTACCTAAATTTGCTTTATAACTTTTTTATATATCTTGTATCGGTTTTTACTATGGCTAAAAATTAACGGTAACAATAAACGACGGAAAGAATATATAAAGTGAATGTAAACTAACATATATTATTAAAGTTATTACAGACGAGCATAAAACAAGAGCGGGTAAATAATCATTTACAAATAACTTATTTTATAATTTAACTTTTATGTGTAGAATAGTTACAATGCGAGATATAGATAATTTTATTTAATCTCATTATTAATATTTTTCATTAAAGGTCACATCTATAATAAAATGACTAAATATTGTGATGTAGAAATGTTATAGATATACCGTTTAGCCATACTTTGCAATTTAATTACTATTTTGTAGTATATTAATTACTGGAAAAATTTAATATACTTTTAATCAGTATGTATTATTATTTTTTATTCCTTATTAATACAAGAAAATACAAAACTAATATTGATTAGTTACCATCTTTTAATTTCTTATGAACATAATTAAGTACGATTGACTAAACTAGTTGGTGGTATTTTGTACCTTATTAGTTATAAGGTGGACAGTGAGTGCTACAATGAACGATATTGAAGGTGATATTATTAGTGTTGATTTGTTCCTTATAACATATTGAATAATACATGTTATTATGAATAGTTGAAATTTATTCAAAACAAATCTAGTTATCCTGATATTAAAAAATATCTTTTTCTAAAGACTATCAATTTGTCAACTGTACTTAAACAGACATTTAAATTCGATACTTAACTCCTAATAAAAGCTATTATCTTTTCCATTAAGAATCAAACCTCACTATGCTTTATTACCATGAAGCTCTGTACCCAGACAGGTATATCAATGATGATTAATGTAAAATAGAAAACATTTATTAAAATAAATATTATATATAAGATGTTCAATGGTTTTTTATAAATAGAATTATAATGATACTATTTTTAGTATTCTTTTCCTTTTAAATAAACAATTCATTCAATAGAATCATTTTCTTATAGATGATTAATTATTGTCTAATAATAAAATAATATTATTAAGTTATATTGATTGAGCAAGTACTCATATATTAGATTTTATTAAGACCACTAGTCGAAGTAATAATATATGAATAGTCATTCGTATATTTTATATGTATGACTTCATTTGATTGAAGAAATAAAGAAATTGTAAAAATATGGACGTTATGAAAATCACTTCATTTTAAATCGATAAACTACTAGTTTATTATATATATAATACGATGAAAATAGCTATATTTAGACACTAATCATTGTAGTGCAAGTACACAAAAAGCAAGAAAAGACAATAATATTATTATGTTATCAATATATATAAGTTTTTATAATTTTAATTTTTTAAACCGGTTCAATGAATATTGAAATCAGTTATCAACTGATCAAATAATAAAATAAATCTTAATAATTTAAATTAGTGTAGCTCTATTCCAACAATACATTATTGATAATTTTTATAGCTTCTTTCTCTATTTGCTGGCAATGTTTAGGGTTAAGGGAACTTTCACAGTAGATTTTATATGTTTCTTCTGTACCAGAAGATCGAGCTACAAACCAACCATTTTTCGTTATAACTTTTATACCTCCGATAGATACGTCAGATTCAGGTAATGTAGTAAAACAAGAAATAATAGAATCTCCTGCTAACTTACTGATCTTAATCTTTTTAAGTGAAATGTTAGATAAGTTATGCTTTTGTTCACAGGTAGCAGGAGCTTGGAAACACTTATAAGTGAAAGAACCAAATCGTTGTACCAACTCAGTATAATGTTTTGGAAGATTTTTACCAGTAACTGCTGTTATTTCAGCAGCGAGCAGACACATGACAATACCATCTTTATCAGTAGACCAAGGTTGGCCGTCAAAACGCAAAAAAGATGCTCCAGCACTTTCTTCACCGCTAAAACCTAATGTACCATTAAAAATACCATCTACAAACCATTTAAATCCCACAGGTACTTCTGTAAGTCGTCGACCAATATGTTTGACGATACGATCGATCATGATACTAGAGACTAAAGTTTTTCCTACACCAACGTTATGATTCCATTTTAATCGGTGTTGAAACAAGTAATTAATTGCTATTGCTAAATAATGATTGGAATCCATTAGCCCATCAGGCGTAATAATACCATACCGATCGTGATCGGGATCATTAGCAAATACTAAAGTAAATTGATTACAAAACGCTAATAACCCAGTCATTGCAAATTTTGATGAGCAATCAATCCTAATAATACCATCATGATCAAGATGCATAAAACGGAATGTTTGGTCTATCCCTTCATTGATTAATGTCAAATCTAATTGATAGTATTCAGCAATACGTTTCCAATAGATAATTCCGGATCCACCCAATGGATCAACGCCTAATTTTAAATTAGCTGTTTTAATTGCCTTTAAATCCACTACGTGTACTAACCCTTCGACATATGGTCGTACTAAGTCTTGAGGATGAATATAACCGCTTTTCCAAGCCTTATCTATAGTGAAGCGTTTTACACTTCGTAGATGTTCAGCTATCAGCGCATTAGCGCGCTCCTCTATAACTTTAGTTATATAAATATCAGCTGATCCGCCATTAGGCGAATTATATTTAATACCTCCGTCTTCTGGAGGGTTATGAGAGGACGTGATTATGGTGCCATCAGCCTGTACACTATGTTTTTTATTATGAGCTAAAATGGCATTAGAAATCACTGGTGTCGGTGTATATCCATTGTTTGCTTGCACGATTACTTCTACACCATTGGCAGTGAATACTTCTAGGACGGAAATAAATGCTGGTTCAGAAAGTGCATGAGTATCCTTTCCTACATAACAAGGACCAGTGATCCCTCGCTTAGCACGTTCTTCTGCAATGGCTTGGCTAATAGCCAGAACGTGAGTTTCATTAAAATTATAGCGGCTAGCGCTACCTCGATGTCCTGATGTGCCAAACTTGACTGCATGATCGCTATTGCCTGGTTCTGGTTGTAATACGTAATATTGTGACGTTAATTGCGCTACATTAATTAAATCATCTTGTAAAGTACTATGTCCGGCACGAGGATGATTAGTCATCAATATATTTCTCTTATCTTGTTATATTTAAATAAGAAATGTGAGAATGTCGTTCATTATTAATAATTAGTTACATCTCAAGAAAATATAGAATATTAGATCATAGATTAAAGTTTGTAAGATTAAAATATATAACACTTCCAGTATTAGTGAAAAAGTATAAAATACTCTGTACTCAATGCATTGTTGTGTTTGTCATATAAAAAGTATTTATGTAGCACAAAAATTATTTTATTAAAAACTAACAGAGAGGAACTTAATATCCTCATGATAATTTCATTTATGATATATTTTATTATTTAAGTAAACAAGTTTTTTTAATATAAAATTGTAAATTAGTATTATATTAGTACTGATTACCGTTGTAATATATCAGTTTGTATACCTTAACTGTATTATTTACTGTAAGGAATCTTCAAACAGAAGGACAGAGAATCAAATACATCTTGGTTCTATAAGAAATCCTTTTTTTAAAAGGAAACTGTACTAATAAAATTATGCTTTAATTATAATAACCTATCAAAGTTATCTCATATAATCATCAACCTAATGAACATCAAAAACACCAGTTGTTCTACAAGGCTTTCCTTTTAATAAAGATAATTTGCATATCTGCACCTCAAAAAATTACTCGATAAATAATTTACTACAAGCTCAATTTTAAAATTAAAATACGTTTCTATTTGTAGTACGTTGACCAACACCAATATACTATGATATGAATCAATGTAAGGTCTTTATATTATTTAATATATTTTTTATTTTATCCATTATTCTATATAAGCGACACTGTCGAATAGTTGCGACAGTAACTAACGTAATCACGTATGATAATAATAAGGTATTATGCGATTTGATCTAAACATTAAAGTTAAATTTTCAATTTTTCTATTATTAACGTTATTTGATTGTAAAAATACATATTCATTAAGATAAGACTATGCAATCTAAAGATACTATGCATGTAACGCGAAATTAATTTGATGATTATAAGAAAAAATGTAAATTTTTATAATTTTTTTAAAAGAGTATACAAAAGCGCCAATGGTTTTAAACTAAAATTAAACCACTTGTTTAGTATTTTCAATTGGTTGTAATGTTTATAAATAAAATAGTTAATTTTAATAAAAATTATTATGGTACGACCATATCGCATTAATAGTTATTTTTATACATATTGAACTCTATAGTTAAAAGAATCATAGTAGCAAATACTGAACAGTTTTAAGTAATATATTTTATCCTTGTAGGACATGTAGTGTGAAGACATTTAAAATATGTAAAATTCACTGAATCTATTTTTAGATCCTATAATTATAAATAGTTAATATTATAAATAATTAATTTAATCATTATATTTCTAATAGATTATTTAAAATCATTTTACAACACTGATTAAAATTACTCGATGAAAAATTAACTACTGATAAGCTATTCTTAATATTTTCAGACTTTTGTTCAATTTTATTGAACGACTACGACTATATAAAATAAACAGATTTGATCTAGCTAAATAGACCGATAAAAAACAATTTTACAAACTTAGAATGATTAAAATCATTTTCTTGTTCGAGAAATTTCAATCTGAGTTAATATAATTAAATTGGTCGATTCTAAATCAAATTAGGTTACAATAAAAAGGCAAATTAATATATAGACAATATTAATTGTCTATACCAATAACTGATTAGCGACTGATAAATTTAATCAAATTGACGCTATGATTTATATACTAATAAATAATAATTTTCTGTTTAAAGAAATTTAATAAAATTGATGTATTCTTTAAAAGAATACAAGAAATAAACTAAGGACTTACTACAATACTATCTAAAATTTAAATACTTTTAAGAAAAAAATGAAAATGCTGTTCATTGCAATTCACTAAATCAATCCTTTTAGAAATTTAAAATAAAATAAACGTAGTAAAATTAATTTTAGAAGTTAAAACATAAATAACACTCAATATTTATTGACTAGATCTAAAAAAATAAAGATGTTAGCTCTATTACACAATAATCCTTATAAGTAACATTCTTTTATTTTATCGTTAACATTAACTTGTAAGTTAATGTACACTACTTTACTAACTATTAAAGAGGTTTTATATCCATGGCAAAAGTAGGTATTTTTTTCGGCAGTGATACTGGTAATACTGAAAATATTGCTAATATCATCCAGAAACAACTAGGTAAGAACATTGCTGATATATTTGATATTGCTAAAAGCAGTAAGGAAGATGTAGAGCGATATGATCGGTTGCTATTTGGTATTTCTACTTGGTATTATGGGGAAGCCCAGTGCGACTGGGATGATTTTTTTCCTACGTTAGAAGACATTGATTTCACAGGAAATCTAGTAGCATTGTTTGGTTGTGGAGATCAAGAAGATTATGCAGAATATTTTTGCGATGCTATGGGCATCATTCGCGATATCATAGAACCACATGGAGCAATATTAGTAGGTCGTTGGCCTACCTTTGGCTATCATTTTGAAACTTCTAAAAGCTTAGTTAACGACGATCATTTTATTGGTTTAGCTATTGATGAAGATCGACAGTCAGAACTCACTATTGATCGTGTTAACAACTGGATTACACAGATACACAAAGAAATGAAGTTAAATTGATTAAAGTACTGTTTTAAAAAAAATTAACTAATAAAATCTACCAATTGATAAATTATCTTATACAGTGATCATAATTTTATATTTTAATATAATTAATTAGATCACATAGTAATTTTATGTTTTAGACAATTAGTACAATACAGGATATTTTGCCCCGTATCTTTAAAAGATAAAACATCATCGTACATTATTTTTTCATATCTAACATACTATGTATGACGTAATGAGGTACGTATGTCATATTACAATATCCATGATTATTAAAATCATTGATCTGTTTTATAAAATTATTTAAATTTTACAATTTAAATAATTAAATTTTAAATATTTTACATTTCTCATTCAGAGAGAATAAAGCTATGTTTAAAGTTCAAATGACTTATAAGAAAATAGATATATTTTTATTGTATATAATGATAGATTAAGAAATCTAATGATCTATCTCACATAGATCGTGATACGTTTATAATTGAATAATTCATTTTAAACTTACATTAAAACGAAACTACTACACATAAGATTTCCTATTCTGCATCTACTAAATAAAGTTAGATAAGATTAATTAATTCACATTAAAGAAATAATAAATAATATACTTAGAAACAATTAGAAGATGACCGCTCCTATTCAAAAATCACATATATCTGATAAACGTGATTTTACTGTCAATGTAAACTATTTTTTGTAACTATAAAAAATATTGTTTTATAAGATCTCTCCGTATGTAAAATTACAGATTTTTAAAACATTTTATTTTATAAAATATATTTTTCTTTTTCTTGATTAGCTATGAACAATTCATGGGACAAAATGAGCAATTGTAATTAATGTATTATCACTATTCAATTTTACATATATTTTAAATATTATTAATTTAGAGAATTGATTCGTTTATTTATTATGTTAATGTCTTAATTATAACGATTTTGTTAATGCAACGAAATTTTGACAATTTATATGATGAGTATAAACTAGATACAGTAAGATCATCAATACAAACTAAAAATTTTACGAAGATACTCAACATATGGAACACAAATCGTCCGTTTTTCTCGTAGAGATAGAGAAAAAGATAAATAGTATGAAATACTGTTATATATCGACTTTTTTTATGCCTTGAGTATCTCTCAAACTAACGGTTCGATTAAATACTAATCGAGATGAATTATAACAATAATTATCAGCGCAAAAATATCCTTCACGTTCAAATTGAAAAGAAGTATTAGCTTTAGAAGCTAATACTTCGACTACTCCTTCTTCGACAAAACCCTGTTTAATCACTAATGATTGTGGATTAATGGTAGAAAAAAATTTTTCCTCTGCTGTTGGATTAGCCTCTTTAAATAACCTATCATATAGGCGAAATTCTGCTTCCATGTTATGACTAACCGAAACCCAATGAATGACTCCTTTTATCTTACGGCCATCTATTGGATGTTGATTGAGTGTATTCGGATCATGACTGCAAAATATAGTTTTCACATTTCCTATCTCATCTTTTTCTATACTTTCAGCCTTAATAATATATGCATGACGCAAACGCACTTCTTTACCTAGTACCAACCGTTTATACTGACTATGGCCTGCTTCTAAAAAGTCATTGAAATCAATATAAATTTCGCGACTAAACATCACTTGACGCATACCCATTTCTGGTTTATTAGGATGATTGAGCATATCAATTATTTTTTCATAGCCTATAGGCAAGCTTACAATCACTGCTCTTACTGGATTGATTACAGCCATGGCACGCAGTGCATTTTCATTAAGTTCTTCTCGGATACAAGCTTCTAATACAGATATATCAACATTATTGTGTTGTTTAGTTACACCAATACGACTACAAAATTCACGAATCGAAGCAGCGGTATATCCACGGCGACGTAGACCAGAGATGGTTGGCATTCGAGGATCATCCCAACTTTCAACAATACTGTGCTTTACTAGCAAATTTAGCTTACGTTTAGATATGACAGTATATTTTAAATTAAGGCGGGAAAATTCATATTGTTGAGGATGGACGTTAATTGTTATGTTATCAAGAATCCAATCATATAATTGGCGATTATCTTGAAATTCTAGAGTGCATAAAGAGTGAGTAATGCCTTCTAAAGCATCAACGATACAGTGGGCAAAGTCATACATTGGATAAATACACCACTGAGTACCGGTTTGGTGATGCTCAGCAAATTTAATACGATATAACACTGGATCACGCATGACCATAAATGGCGACGCCATGTCTATTTTAGCTCGAAGACAAGCTTGGCCTTCAGAAAATTTTCCATGACGCATTTTAGAGAATAGTGTAACATTATCCTCAATACTACGACTGCGATAAGGGCTATTTTTTCCTGGGCAAGTCAACGTGCCACGATATCTTCGGATTTCATCTGGAGATAATTGATCTACATAAGCTAAGCCCTTATTGATCAGTTCAATTGCATAATCATATAATTGATTGAAATAATCAGAGGAATAGTGAACAACACCGCTCCAGTGAAAACCAAGCCACTGCACGTCATGTTTAATTGAATCAACATATTTTATATTTTCTTTGAGAGGATTAGTATCGTCAATACGCAAATTACATTTTCCATGATACATTTGAGCGATACCAAAATTAAGGCAAATAGACTTTGCATGCCCAATATGTAAGTAGCCATTCGGCTCTGGAGGAAATCTAGTACGTATTGAAACATACTTACCTGAGGTAAGATCATTTTTAATAATTTGGTAAATAAAGTTAGTTGGCGAAGTTCCAATGTTATTCATTATGAATGCTTCCTAATTATTATTAGGATAGAAATAATATAAATTACGCATATATTTTAATTTGACTCATATATAATTTCTTTATTTAATGAAATAATTTAAATTATATCAAAATGGTACGCTTATTATTAACTTACTAATAGTAAATAGATATACCATTGTATTTTCAAGAAATTAACTAACTAAAGTAAACAATTTTAAACATATACTGTATGATATTACCTATGATTAAAATAAAAGAATGAACAGTGTGTCTATGACAGTTATCTTTATGAAAATAACTATATACTTACATTCTAAAATATAAGTAAAATAATAATAATATCATACAGGATTGTAATCCTTTCATATTTATGGAATGTTCGTTAGTTTCTTGTCGAAACAGAGCAATTATATTAAAGTCCATATTTAATTTTGATGTGTACTCCTAACTAAAATCGAGTTTACTGATTCAATTTGATCACTTCGATGTGTTAGATATATAATATTATTACTTTCCTAATTAAGACAATTAATTATAGCTCTCAAATATAGTAAAGTTAAATCTAATTTATATTAGAATAATTTTTTGAAAAATGTGATATAAATTGAAGGCACGAACAAGGTTTGTGCTTTATAAAAATAACTTTATCTACTCACAGTAGATAATATCTGTTTTTATCGAAAACTGATTCTTTTTTGATAAAGAATTTTAATCGAATATCATTCTTTATTTTATTAGAATTTTATTAGAGTTTATCCTAAAGTATATATTTAGTATGCAAGCAGAAGATTTCTTAAACAATGAGATGATACTTACATGTATTCAATGGAGATTTAAAATGCATTATATTTTTGTGAGTTTAATTAAAAATTTTATATTAATGTTATTTTTTTATAATTTTAGATTATATTAGCATTTATCATAGTGATACTTTATAATAATAAAACTGAGAATGAAATTAAGCTAAATACCTGTTTTTGAAAATATTAATTTTATCTTTTTAAATCACAAATAACGAATGGAAATAACACCACCTTTAATAAATATATATAATTATTAATATATATATTATGTTTATACACATTTTTACTAAAATTGCCACTATAGTAGTAATATTGCTCAACTACTTTAGTTAAAACAACTATTATTGATAGGCATACAATAAATAGATACAACTAAATTAGACAAAGATAAAATTGATTACTACTCCCCTAATAAAGTATAAAATTAATCGAGTATGCATTAGTAATGTATACTTAATACACCATCTTGCCATTAAAAATAATATATATTATTAATATTAAAATAATAAGCAAGTATTATCTCTATTTTAGTCAGTTCTTGGTAATAGTGCTAAATGCTGCTTATGAATATACTTATAATAATCATAGATAAATTATCGATTCTCTATTTTCAATAGATTAAAATTTATTAATCCTATATTAATCATTATAGAATTTAGTTTTACTGCTAAACTTAACTTATAAAATTGTAAGATTTATGTCGTTCAATCCTACTGACTTCAACGTCTAATTTAATTCATTTAAATTTCAGTAGCAATTAATACTATGAAAGTAAGTGGACATATAACGCATATGTGACGTAATTAAATACGTTCAATAATATCATACAATTTTCATTGTACCTCATCAAACATCAGGATTAAGCTGTTCTTTTTTTTGATAGTGTCTAATCACTATCACTATAATAATAGACTCATGAATTTAATGATACAATAGACATCTACATACATTATTCAAATGCGGAACCAATGCCGAGTCATAATTATTTTTAAGATACCTATCCTCTTTGAGGCATACAATGCATATAACTTTACACAAGGTATTTTATAGAGTAAGATTGATTATAAGATATTCGATGTGAAAAAAATTATTAATCTTATTGAGATTATAATATGTATTATATTGACATGTGCCAATATACTTAAAAATAGGTTCAAGTAAGTTTTAGCTAATTTCTGACATTCATTTCATTTTTCATTTAAATTATCAAATTACTACTATACTTCTGAATATAAAATCAAGTGACTAATATTCGTTTTTAGTTAAAAATCATTAAAACAATATTTTGTCTAGTTGTAGATATATTAACTAATATGAGCAAATTAGTAGCATTAGTCTGCTTATATTAGAAAACACACATCATGAACAGATGAATACTGAATTGATTTTGAATTTTTATCAAGAATACAAGTCACTATTATTTTGTATTAGAATGCGTTACTTACCATGATAGCAATCAGAAATTCAACAAAATTATATATTTTATATAATATTAATATACTTGGATAAAACAGTATTTCATGTTAGAATTAATATTCTATAATACGTTAAGATATATTATATATATGACTCAGTAGTTTCAATAACATAAATTTAATAAAATGAATAATATACTCTACCAAAATAATTAAATAAAATCAGTAGACTTAATTTGAAAAAGAATAAAATTCTTTATTTTATCAGATAAGATTTATTTTTTATGTTTAAATAACGAATTCAGTGAATTCATACTTTTTAAAATCACTAAAATTATCCAAAAATTTTTTATTTAACATGTAATGAATAGAAATAAAAAAGAAAACTAATCGATATCAATAAACACTATGATATGAGCAAGAATATAGTACCTTAGATGTTAAGATTAAGTGTCATATGCATACCAGATATATATTATCTATTATCGTAACATATCTATATATTTTAAGATATCTTTTAGGCTAAATGATTCTTGGTGAATTAAAAATTAAATTTATTAGTTTACTATTTTTATAGTTCTTGTGATCATTTTAGCAGCATTAATCTGTTGATTTTTATCGGATAGTGTCCGAAGACTTGTTTCTTGTGTAAATACATAATAAAGTGTTGTTAAAATAGCTTTATCAACTAGTAATTTAATATATTTATTAATTATTTTTTCTATAATCTAACAATTAGTACAATGTTATTGTAATACGTATATGAAAATGTATCTATCATACTACTCAAATAGTAATGACAACATAAAAGAATGAACTACGATTAATGTTTTTTTAAAAAACATGAAGATTCTATAAGATATGTCAATTTTAACGTATTAGCTTTAAGTTTCATACTTTAATGGAGGTTAGAACTGTGTTTAGAATACATTAAAACTAAATTGTTATCATATTAATATTATTGTAAAATCAGTAAAATTATATATAAATGATATATTTATGGTAAATACTATAGTTGAATAAAAGAGTTACAGCTGAAAATTTATCATTTTAAATGTACATTGGTTTAAAGCAACAACATTATTTTATTACATCACTTCATTATAAATATGAAGTTATCGACTAATATTGTACTTTCAAAGTGAACATTTCACTTACAGAACAGTATAATTATTAATAGAACATTTTTTTTGATGACATATCATCAGTAAAATATTATTGATAATATCGTTATCGGTTTTACATTCCTTGTCATTATTTATACGTATACTTTGTTAAAATATATTCATAATAATATGACATAAGATACATGATCTTAGATCATTTCGATATAAATTATACACTTAAGTGTAAAATGGGGAATTACCTTTTTAATATTTTTAAACTTTGATGGTGAACAAATCGAAATTAATATCAAATTAATATTGATCAAAACAATATCTAATATCCACTGCTCAATTTAAGAGTAATCATTTATGGTATAACTAATTGCTATAGGACAACATGTTGTTTAACAAAATATCACAAGATTTAAATAAGATTATATTTATTGACTTATTACTATTTAAAAGTGCAAATAACTTTATTACCGATACATATTTAAAATTTAAATAATATTAACAAAATTGACTAGACTATTGATCAGTGACATAAAAATGTTTCTTGCAAAAATCAACCTGATGGACTGATTTAAATATCACTATTAATGCACATGATACTTTGAATATCAGTAAATAACATTAAAGTTATCTTTTAGTAATCAGATATCAATGATATTTGATCAATTAATATTATATCATTATTATCCAATAATGGAGTCTGGTTCAGATTATTGATACTCTGTCTAATAAGACTCTACAAACATAATATCTATTTTATCTCATGATGAACGTTGCAATACTGTGACCATATATTAAGAGTTAAGAGTAATGTTGAAAAACATTTTTATAATTATTTCATTCATTTGATATTTTAAAAAAATTAATTTTTAAAAAATTTTTTAAATCGTTTTAAATCATATTTATTATATTTAGTGAAAGACTCAGACTCAAACAACACAATAGAAGATAGTTTTTTAAGGTTATACTAACAATAGGATAATGTGATTTCCATAGACATCAGAATAAAAAGTACACAATTAATAAGTTATCAACGTTATGACACAATAGGATTTCTTTTTATTTTTAGATGGATACTACAGTCATAGTGCATCTTATTAATAGGAAATATGCCGTCCAATAAGAAAGGATAACAATGACAATTAGAGGATAGTGACGAATGATTCTCAGTAAACCTCAAATAGATTCAACTCTTGAATGGTTTTTGTCTCATTGCCATATTCATAGATATTTATCAAAAAGTACTCTGATTCATCAAGGTGAAAAAGCAGGAATTCTTTACTATATCGTTAAAGGGTCCGTTGTGGTATTCATTAAGGATGACGAAGGAAAAGAAATGATTCTTTCATACCTTAACCAAGGTGATTTCATTGGTGAAGTAGGATTATTTGAAGAGGATCAGGTACGAAGCGCCTGGGTACGTACTAAGACAATCTGCGAAGTAGCTGAAATTTCTTATACAAAATTTCGGCAACTAATTCAAATTAATCCGGATATCTTACTTCGTCTATCGGCGCAACTGGCTAGTAGACTACAAATTACTTCAGAAAAAGTAGGTAATTTAGCTTTTTTAGATGTAACAGGACGAATCGCTCAAACATTATTAAACTTAGCCAAACAGCCAGATGCTATAACCCATCCAGATGGGATGCAAATCAAAATTACTCGACAGGAAATCGGACAGATCGTCGGATGTTCTCGAGAAACAGTTGGTCGAATTTTAAAAATACTTGAAAGTCAAGATCTCATTTCTGCCCATGGTAAAACCATAGTGGTTTATGGTACTCGTTAACTTCCTTTTAATTTATCATGTATCGATACATCGATAGGCTAACATTCTAACTAAAGTTAATAGTATTTATATGAAATAAATTTACTTTCATACATATGATTTTTTAACGATTTAAAAAACCGCGATTTACTTTTTTGTTTTGAAGAAAGTTAGCTGCTTATTTAATGTTTAATGTTCAAAATATATTATATTTCAAACGATGCTGTTGCTTGTTTAGCTTGTTGTATAATGCAATGAATCAAAATGAATCGAAAAGCATTATCACGTCGTAATGACGTAAGACGTAATATGAACTACAAATTTTAATATAATTCAAAAAGTTAAATTTTGCATTATTTAAATAACACTAAAATTAAGAAAAGAACGACACATCACTTATAATTAGCAATGTGAACATAATATGTGGTTGCGGGGATCGGATTCGAACCGACGACCTTCGGGTTATGAGCCCGACGAGCTACCAGACTGCTCCACCCCGCGTCTATTGATGCGCAATATACACCTTAGTAATTTCGATGCAACTTCTTTAAATTTTACTTATCTTGTAATCTTGTAACATGTATTATGTCGCATGTTGTAATACGTTCATATTATAGAAAATCACTAAAAAATTAGTAACTAAATGGTCTCGTATTTTAGCTTATTTAGCTATTGCAATGTTAACTTTTTTCTAAATGACTATAAACAATAAATGTTGTAGTAATAAAACTATGTTTATACCAGTACAGCCAGTACAGCAGGGTAATATGAATGTAACATGTTTATTAAGAACACTAATTGCTTTACTTATCTCTTGAACATCATCTTAACTAAACTAAGCATGCTATCTACATAATACAATCTACATAATACAATAACACATAAATATTTTATACTTGTATTCCATAACACTAAAATATATCACTAAATATTTATAGATTCCACAGCACAATGCAAAATAGAATATTACTGATATAATAGTAATATAAATATAATATTATTTCAACTAATTTTTTTATAGTGATTTTAAAATCAAAATTGACAATTAATCATCTAATAACGAATCTACTATTTTCTAATACAATTAATTATACATATAAAATATACAATATGTATTGTCTTTCTTCTAAAAAATTTTTTAAAATATAGCATTGATTAGAATCAAAGTACGAAATGCAATTTTCTGCTCTAATTTTTAATAGAACCGAATGTCAATATCCATAAGGCGCTATCACCAGTCCTATTTACAATGGTTATGATTACTTTCTGATAATTTGATAACTTTACACTACCTACCAATATTTTTATTTTCAATATGATTGATCTTAGCTGTCATTCATGACATATAGTAACCCACTGTTTATGTATGCTAACAATTTTGTTCCATTTATGCAACTAAATAAATAATACTTATTATTAATGTATTTTCAATGAGCAGTAAAAAATTACAATATATAAGCCTTTTCACTATAAAAAAATGGCTTTTACATTTAAAATGTTTGTATATGGAAGCTATGTGTTTATGTTATAGTGTTCAACTGGCTGTTTTTGTGCCCAATGGCTTGATTTTATTTTTTTATTTATGTTTATATTTCGACTTTGATTTATTAAAAATAATTTGATTAATTAATCAATAGGTCGGGAATGTCTATTCCAAAACAATACGCCTGATTATATATTATATACGATACTTATCTGTTAAAAATCAAGACTTGAGCACAATGATGAATTTAAGAAATTTAAGTTATTTATTAGTACATTAATCAACATCATAAGGACATCATAATATGTTCATTCAATAGGTATACTACTTTTTACTTTTATCTGGTCAGACTATTTTCCTGAATTACTTATTTGTTCTTTGCTATTTAAATTTTATCTAATTATTTCATTTCAAGATATTATTATATTAGATAAGTTTGATCTAACATGTAGTTCTATAATTAACAGCAATTAGCATATTTTTCCTGATGTCTAATCTTTGTATTAAGAGATACATTATTTATGCAAATAATGGAAAATAATACTTAATTAAAAAGTTGTAAGGAAAATTAAAACATGTTAAAAAAAACTGATTCTGATCAAGCTATAGTAGAAATGTATACTATACAAGATATGATCCGCTGGACAGTTAGCCAGTTTAATGCATCTCAAATTCATTACGGTCATGGTGCCGACCATCCTTGGGATGAAACATTAAAATTAATATTACCTACATTATTTCTGCCGTTAGATTTTCCACAAGAAATGTATAACAGTCGTCTGACTGTAAATGAACGCACACGGATAGTTGAATTGGTAATACGAAGAATAAACGACAGGGTTCCTGTATCATATTTAACTAATAAAGCCTGGTTCTGTGGTCTAGAATTTTTTGTTGATGAGCGAGTTTATATTCCTCGTTCACCAATAGGTGAACTAATTACTGATCATTTTAGGGAACTTCTGTCTTATCCTCCGAAACATATTCTTGATATGTGTACTGGCAGTGGATGTATTGCAATTGCTTGTGCCTATCTGTATCCAGATGCGGAAGTAGATGCAATTGACATTTCATCTAACGCGTTAGTTATAGCAGAGCACAATATTAAAAAACATAATTTAGAACATAGGGTATTTCCGATATGTTCTGATTTATTTAATGATTTATCTCCTCTAACTTATGACATCATAGTAACTAATCCACCCTATGTAGATCAAGAAGATATGGATAATCGACCAAAGGAATTTCACACTGAACCAGTTTTGAGTCTAGATGCTGGATATAATGGTCTTAAGTCAGTACGACGAATTTTAGCTTGTGCGTCTGACTATTTAGCTGAAGATGGTATTCTAATCTGTGAGGTAGGAAATAGCATGGTACATCTAATCAATTGCTATCCCAAAGTACCCTTTCGTTGGTTGGAATTGTCTCATGGTGGACATGGAGTGTTTATGCTTACGCAAAAACAGTTACTAAAACATAACGATTTATTTAAGCTCTATTGTAATTAAAATATGTATGTATCTAGACCAGCCTGAAACGACTGGAATATATTTATCATTTAGGAATTTAATAAGGAATCCCAATGGCAGGAAATAGTATTGGGCAATTTTTTCGAGTTACTACCTTTGGTGAATCTCATGGTGTAGCTATAGGTGGAATCGTAGACGGCGTGCCACCGGGACTACATCTTTGTGAAGAAGATTTACAGTTTGATCTGAATCGCCGACGTCCTGGTACATCACGTTATACTACACAACGACGTGAGTTAGATCGCATAAAAATTTTATCTGGAGTGTTTGAAGGAATTACTACAGGAACAAGTATAGGATTGTTAATTGAAAATACTGATCAACGTTCTCAAGATTACAGCACGATTAAAGATCTCTATCGTCCAGGTCATGCTGATTATAGTTATGAACAGAAATATGGACGGCGTGATTACCGTGGTGGTGGACGTTCATCAGCAAGAGAAACTGCCATGCGTGTAGCAGCTGGTGCTATTGCAAAAAAATATTTATCGCAACAATTTGGGGGACGGATACGCGGTTTTTTGGCACAAATTGGTGATATTCAGTGTAAACTAAAAGATTGGGAACAAGTAGAAAAAAATCCATTTTTCTGTCCTGATAGATCACAACTTGCAGCTTTGGATACATTGATGCGTAATTTAAAAAAATCAGGTGATTCTATCGGTGCTAAAATAACAGTAATAGCAAATAAATTTCCAGCTGGTTTAGGTGAGCCAGTATTTGATCGATTGGATGCTGATTTAGCTCATGCATTGATGAGCATTAATGCAGTAAAAGGAGTAGAAATAGGCGATGGTTTTTCAGTGATCAGTAAATACGGTAGCGAAAATCGCGATGAACTCACACCGACCGGTTTTCAAAGCAATCACTCTGGTGGTATACTTGGAGGTATTAGTAGCGGTCAACCAATAATAGTTCACCTTGCCCTAAAGCCCACATCAAGCATTACAGTTCCTGGTCGAACTATAAATCGTAATGGTGAAGCGGTAGATTTGATTACACGAGGCCGTCATGACCCGTGCGTTGGTATACGTGCTGTTCCAATAGCAGAGGCAATGATGGCTATAGTTATAATGGATCATTTTTTAAGGAATCGTGCACAGTGTGCAGATGTTGTTCCACCTATATCAATAAACTAGAACATAAGATTAAAATTTTAAACTTGTATTTTTGACTAAAATTGTTACCAATATAACAATTGGGATTACTTAATTTTAAATGTTGTTATAACGTGGTTTTATCATCTTTATTAGTAATTAATAGATTGTTAGATCATTTAATAAATTAATCACATTATTATTACTTATATCTTGTTTGTAATTTTAAACATTAAATAAAGTTATATTGCACTACTAGACGTAGTATGATCTATACGGAATGATCGATTACTTTTCTAATATTTATTAGATCATTCTAATTTATAAATGCGATCAAATGATTGTTTCTGCACAATTTAATAAAATATGCCATATCATGGCCTTATTTAAAAAATATCCTATTTTATAGGAGACATGATAACTCATAAATTATAATGTCACATCAATCTCTCTTACTAGAGACTGAGATTACTTAAGAGTAATGTTATAAAAAACTATCCTTAAATAAATTTAATTATCTTCAATATTGAGGATAAGAAAATAAAATTTTTATTACATAAAAAGTAAATTAAAAAAACAAACAATACTAATAAATATTAGATATATTTTCACGTAATAATTTAAAGCATCAATAAAATTATTAATTAATGATGTTTAGTATGACTATAAATTAAATTATCGTCATATAATAAATGATACTAGTGTTTTGAAATTATAAAACATGATTGTTAAAGACTTTTTCCAAAACGAAACAACTTCTCATGCAATTTATTGCATGTAAGATATAAAATTTATAATTTTGTATGCAATGTATCTTGGCTATCGAAACATAATACAAAATGTTTGTAGTATTACAATATATAATTATATTGCGCATAGATAGCAAAAATATTTAAATATCAACTAAATATACTTTTTAATCTAGATATTGAACTGATCTAGCAATCAAACCTGTTCAGATAGAAACTGCAAATTTAACTAATTTTGCATATTTATTCAAAGAGGTATTACATGAAACGTGCTGTGATTACCGGTTTGGGAATCGTATCAAGTATAGGTAATAACCAACAAGAAGTGTTAAATTCTTTACAAAATGGCCGTTCTGGAATTACTTTTTCTCAAGAATTAAAAAATTCAGGTATGCGTAGTCATATATGGGGTAATATTAAGCTTGATACTACCAAGATTATTCATCGAAAAATAGCACGTTTTATGAGCGATGCCTCCATCTATGCTTATCTATCTATGGAACAGGCTATCATTGACTCAAAGCTGACTTCTGAAATGATCTCTAATAATCGAACAGGTCTTATTGTAGGATCTGGAGGTGGTTCACCACATAATCAAGTTGCTGGATCCAATGGTATGCGCACACGTGGTCTACGTGGTGTAGGCCCTTATATGGTAACAAAAGCAATGGCTTCTGGTATATCAGCATGTTTAGCAACACCGTTTAGAATTCGCGGTGTTAATTATTCTATTAGCTCCGCTTGTTCTACTTCCACACATTGTATCGGTAATGCAGTAGAATTGATCCAATTTGGTAAACAAGATGTGATTTTTGCTGGCGGCGGAGAAGAACTTTGTTGGGAAATGGCTTGCGAATTTGATGCTATGGGCGCATTATCTACCTGCTATAATGAAACACCTGAAAAAGCTTCTCGTACCTATGATGTTAATCGAGACGGATTTGTAATTTCTGGAGGAGGCGGCATCGTCGTGATAGAAGAGTTAGAACATGCACTATCTCGTCATGCATATATTTATGCTGAAATTATCGGTTATGGTGCAACTTCTGACGGCACTGATATGGTGGTTCCTTCAGGTGAAGGTGCGATCCGTTGTATGAAAATGGCATTACAAGATGTACACACTCCAGTGGAGTATCTTAATGTGCATGGTACTTCTACTCCAATTGGAGATATCAAAGAAATTTGGGCTATACGTAAAACGTTTGGTAGCCAACATCCAGCTTTTTCTTCTACAAAATCTATGACTGGTCATTCCCTTGGCGCAGCTGGAGTTCATGAACTAATTTTTACCTTGCTAATGTTAGAACATGGTTTTATTGCCCCGAGCATCAATATTGAAACTTTAGACCCTCAGGTCAAAGATATGAACTTAATTACAAAATCAACCAAATGTAAATTAACTACTGCAATGAGCAATAGTTTTGGATTTGGTGGAACTAATGCAACATTAGTGATGCGTAAATATTATTAGCAGAATATTTTCTATATTATTACTATTAATGAATTATTAATTTTTGATATAAGAATGATAGAAATATAGACAATCTACTTGGTTGTATACTTTAAAAAACCAAATAACTATAAAAAATTTATTTTTAAATCTTAGTGGTCAGTAAATATTCAGTAGTATTTTTTAATGTTTAGTCTGTTTTTTACTGCTTTATATGTTTAACTATACAATGATCTTACTTTAGATAAAGTGTTTATTATAAGATAAATTATCGCGAAATTTTTATTATGTGATGGGATATCGTTTACTATTTTTATATTTTCAATAACTATTGAGTTGTACTCATGGCTTATTATTAATTTGTAGATGCAAGATAGCACGGAAGAAATTTTACGTGAAACTGCGATAAAACTTTAGAATGGTCATATAATAATGTTTTTCAGCTACTGTAAAAATTAATAATAGAATATTAATTCTAGTAAAGCATACTTAATATTTAAAAAATATTTTTATAAAAACTTTATATATAGTTAAAATACTAATTTAATTAGTAAGTTAAAATATAGAGTGTTAAAAGTTGAAAACTTTTTAAATTTACTGACAAAATATTTTCTCTTTAAAATTTACATAAATAGTATTCTAATGGAGATAAATGTGAAAATTTTAGTAGATGAAAGTATACTTTATGCCAAGAGATTATTCAGTTATTTAGGATGCGTAGAAACGATAACAAGTAAAGCCATTTCTACCTCATCGATAATGCTAGCGGATGCATTAATAGTAAATTCAGTGACTCGTGTTGATAATGCATTACTTAATGGTAGCCGAATACAATTTGTAGGAACTGTGACCTCTGGAACTGATCATATTGATATAGATTGGTTGGTAGAAGAAGGTATCGAATTTTCTGCAGCAGAAGGTTGCAATGCTATTGCTGTAGTAGAATATGTCTTTTCTGCGCTTTTATGGTTAGCTCAGCGTGATAATTTTAGTCTTAGTGAAAAAACCATAGGAATTGTTGGTGTCGGTAATATTGGAAGTTGTTTACATCATAGATTAAGCGCATTTGGAGTACGAACTTTGCTATGTGATCCTCTACTGGCTGAAAAAGGAGAACCAGGTAACTGGTATTCTTTAGAAACATTAATTAATCAGGTAGACGTATTGAGTTTACATACGCCTTTAACTCGTACAGGTCGATATGCCACATGGCATTTAATAGATGAACAGATTCTAGCTGCCTTACCAGATCACTGCATTTTAATAAATACTTGCCGTGGTGAAGTAATAGATAATACTGCACTTTTTCGAATACTCGAAAAAGGTAAATCGTTTCGAGTGATTTTAGATGTCTGGGAATTGATTCCATCGTTGCCTTTTTTATTATCTTATATTGATATTGGCACAGCTCATATTGCAGGTTATACATTAGAAGGAAAAGCAAGAGGTACTGCTCAAATATTTAATGCATATAGCAAGTTTCTCGGCAATACAATGCGAATTAATTCAAAATCATTATTGCCATTTCCATTGTTAGAGCGTATTCGTATGCACGGCAAGCTTAATGAAGAGGTACTACGTTTATTAGTGCATTCAATATATAATATATGTCATGATGATATCCGATTACGACGATTTAGCGGTCTATCTAGTGAATTTGACTACTTACGAAAAAATTATTATCATCGCCGCGAATGGTCGTCACTTTTTGTAGAAACCAGTGATAGAACTAGCGCAGACAAACTTATGCAGTTAGGCTTTAGCTCTCGTTTGTATACTTTGTAATGCATTAAATTACCTTATTTTAATTAAAATTAATGTTAACTATGAATTATATAAAGCAATATAAAAATTATATGTTAATTTATAGTTGTCTTGATGTTCTATTTTTTAAAATACATACTTTTTATTAAATATATTTATTTTTAGGATACAATATGAAGGCAATAATTAATATTGCATATTGACTTTGTCAGGCAATTTACATGCATAGCAATGTAATTAGTTAATAATCTCACATGTTTTAGTAATATATTAAAAAATCATTAATTGATTTGGCCGTTTTCCATCGAAATCAATTATATTGATATCTTTGATCTTAATATGATGGTCTTCTTTTAAAAAAAGATTAAAAACTATAATATTGCTCTATCTAATCGGATAATCAGTACATATAAAGGTACTAATTATCAATGAATACTCATACTGTAAATTATTGATAATTTTGATTACCAATATGTACATCTATTTTAGATGAGTTGCATTATCTATTTTATAATTAATACCTAAGGTAAATGTAATTTAAATAATATTTAAAGAAGTGAATCTTAATCACCAATCCAAAACGACTCATTTTAATAATTTTTTCATTTTAAAAAAGCAAAGCATTATATTCTTTTTTGTAACAAAAATCATCACCTCCTTCGATTTTATGTTTTTAATTAGCAATTAATATCCTAAATTTTTAATAAATAATATAAAAACTACTAATTAAGTGAAATCATGTGGTTTAAAAAGGTCTCCTAACGAGGTTTATAGTGAAATTTGCGCTCGGTATTGAATATGATGGTAGATTTTATCATGGTTGGCAGAAACAAAAAGAAGTTCCTAGCATACAATCATCTCTTGAATATGCTTTATCCACCATTGCTAATGAACCAATTACGGTATGTTGTGCAGGACGAACTGATGCTGGCGTTCATGCTATCGGACAAGTAGCACATTTTGAAACCAACGTACAAAGATCAGCCGATGCTTGGCTTTTTGGTATCAACACTAAACTTCCAGAGGATATTGCTGTGCATTGGGTGGTTCCTGTAATGAACGATTTCCATGCACGTTTCAGTGCTATCTCTCGTAGTTACCGCTATATTATTTATAATAATCACATACGACCAGCATTGTTAAAGAACAACATTACTTATTTTTCTCGTCCCTTGGATGACAAAAAAATGGAGCGTGCTGGACAATGTTTATTAGGAGAAAATGATTTTACTTCTTTTCAAACGTCGCAATGTCAGTCACATAGTCCTCGTCGTAACATGACTTATTTACGAATTATTCGTCATGGACGATATTTGGTAACCGATATTAAAGCGAATGCTTTTGTATATCGTATGGTTCGTAATATTATAGGTAGCTTAATGGAAGTGGGATGTGGCAATAAACCGGAATATTGGATACGTGATTTACTAATGCTTCGTCAACGTATTCTGGCTGGTCCTACTGCGCCAGCAGAGGGGCTCTATTTAACAGAAGTAAAATATCCATCTCATTTTTCTTTACCAAGATCATCCATAGAATTATTATTTATGATATAATAATATAACAATATGTCATCTTGTGTATTTTTGTTGAATTAAAAATTATCATACATAACCAGTTATTATATTTATGTGGATATGTAAGTTATGAACTCTATGTTACTAAATCAAATAATTCTATTAATTAAACTAAAAAATAATTTTTCCGTGTATCACTCAAATAATTATAAATTTAAGATGATTAATCTGATTTACATATAAACATTTAATTTATGGTTTAAAATGGCTGTTATTGAAAAGTAATCTGATAGTTATTATATTAGATATTCAAAAAAACAACTTTTTAAGTATCCATACTGCGTACTGTTTCATTGAGTCGTTTATCAATAAATATGTTTAAAACATGACTTTATAAATTTTATTATTTTTTAAAATATTTAATTTTTACACATGTCATTCTTTTCTATTGAACTTTAAATAAAACATCTGTATACTTAACGGGCGGTGTATGAACAAAATAAAAAGCTCAATTTATCTATATAAATAGAGATGGTTTAGCAATATAATGATAAAAAATACAGTTTATCATTACCATAATAGTGGTGTATCAATTTACATGTCACTACAATACCACAAATTTACGATATTGGGTATTATATGTAATGGATACATAAGGTTCATTTTAGTTTGTTAGGCAGTGTGAATAAAACACAATTTTTTAACAAATTGCGAACCATCTAATGGGATGATCAACAAGTTCTATAACTTAAACACAATACAAGGTCATTAATGAATTGGCTTGAACGAATTCTAAATAAGAATACTGTCTCTCCAGTGCGTAGGGCCAATATTCCCGAAGGTGTATGGACTAAATGTGATAGTTGTAAACAAGTATTATACCGTGCAGAGCTAGAGCGCAATTTAGAAGTGTGTCCTAAATGTGATCACCATATGAGAATGAGAGCGCGCGCACGTCTTTATGCTTTTTTAGATAAAAATAGTTCTTCTGAACTTGGTAGTGAATTAGAGCCAAGAGATATTTTAAAGTTTAAAGATTTAAAAAAATATAAAGATCGCCTGACAGCAGCTCAAAAAATCACTAATGAAAAAGATGCATTAGTGGTGATGAAAGGTACATTGTACGGCATGCCTGTAATAACTGCATCCTTTGAGTTTGCTTTTATAGGTGGATCCATGTCTTCAGTAGTTGGCGCTAGATTTGTTCGTGCAGTGGAAGAAGCACAAAAAGATAACTGTCCTCTAATATGCTTTTCTTCTAGTGGGGGTGCACGTATGCAAGAAGCATTACTATCATTAATGCAAATGGCTAAAACAAGCGCTGCATTGGCACAGTTGCATAAGCGTTGTTTACCTTATATTTCAGTATTAGTTGATCCTACAATGGGTGGTGTTTCTGCTAGCCTAGCAATGTTAGGAGATGTAAATATCGCTGAACCAAAGGCAATGATTGGCTTTGCAGGTCTACGAGTAATAGAACAAACCGTGCGTGAGAAACTACCAATTGGCTTTCAGAGAAGTGAGTTTCTTTTAGAAAAAGGTGCTATTGATCTTATCGTACGTAGGCCAGAAATGCGCTGGCGCCTTGCTAGTTTGTTAGCAAAAATGACTCATTATCCTGCACCAAAAGATCAATTGCAATCTAATATAGATCTCTGATTAAACTAATATGAAATAATATAATTTAGTATAAAAAGTTTTTCATCGTAATACTTAAAGTTCTATATTAAGGCTATATTGTCTTAATATAATTTAAGCATGAAATTGGATATTTTTATGGGAAAATTAGCGATTCCCCAAGCCACATCACCGTTGGATGCTTGGCTATATTATATTGCACATCTTCACTATAAATCCATTGATTTGAGCCTAGATCGTATACGTTATATTGCTACTATACTAGGTTTAATGCATCCAGCGTCACAAGTTATTATTGTGGGAGGTACAAATGGAAAAGGTACTACATGCCATCTTATTGAAGTAATTTTATTAACTATAGGCTTGCGAGTGGGAGTGTATAGTTCTCCTCACCTATTAAAGTATACTGAACGTATACGAATTCAAGGTAAAGAATTATCAGAATCTATACATAGTATTGCATTTTCTAAAATTGAAGCTAGTCGAGGAAAAACACCATTAAGTATTTTTGAATTTGGAACTTTAGCAGCATTACAGATTTTTCAGGAATCAAAATTAGATGTTGTTATTTTAGAGGTTGGCTTAGGTGGCCGACTAGATGCAACTAACATCATTTCTGCTGATGTTGCTGTAATTACTAGTATTGCACTCGATCATACTGAATATTTGGGAACCAATCGTGAAAGTATCGCACAGGAAAAAGCAGGAATTGTATGTCGGAATAAGCCAATAGTAGTAGGAGAGCCTGACCGACCTACCACCTTTGATGCTGTTGTATTAGATAATGGTGCTATATTGTATGCTTATAACCGTGACTGGTGGTGGTTTTTAAAAAAAAATGGATGGGATTGGTGGGATAAAGAACGACGAATTTTACTAAATTTGCCTTTACCAAATATTCCGTTGAACAACGCTGCTACGGCAATAGCTACAATTCAATGTTTACCTTTTATAGTACCAGAAATTGTTATTCATGCAGGGCTACGTAATACTTTTCTACCAGGAAGATTTCAATGTATCAGTCGGTCACCGTTAATAATATTAGATGTAGCACATAATCCACATGCTGCTCATTATCTCTCAATACGGTTAAAAGAATTATTATCTCCCACTATTGGTATAGTACACGCAATAGTAGGAATGTTAGCAGATAAAGATATTGCTGGAACATTAGACTGTCTACGCGATCAAGTCAAAGTTTGGTATTGTGTATCGCTTGATGATCCGAGAGCTGCAAGTGCCTCGCTATTAGCTACTTATTTTGATGATGGTGAACATATCAAACAATTTGAAAAAACGGAACATGCTTGGCATCAAGCAATGTTGGATTCCACACCTGAAGATTGTATAATAGTATTCGGTTCCTTTCGGATTGTAGCATCAGTTATGTCCTATGTAAAAGGGAAACAATGCCATGACAACAAATAATAAGTTTCAAAATCGACTAGTCGGAACTGTTGTACTGATTTTTTTGAATATTGCCATACTACCTAATCTTTTAAATGGTAGAAAAAAGTGTTGCCACGATAGTTTTTATTCTATTCCATTAGTTCCATTATTCTCTGGTAGTCATCAAAGATTTTTAACTAACAATCAGCAATTGGTTCATCGAACAATGGATGTAGAATTGAGCGAAGATCAATGTTTTAATTTAGGTAGTTACCCAAAAAATTTTATGTTTTTCGACAAACAATCTAAACAACTTACATCAGCACAAAGAGAAAAAAAAATTCAAAAATTAAATAAAGAACTGTTAAAATTAGAAATATTTAAGAATAAAATAAATCTGAATATGTTTTTTCAACCCAAAAAAAGATGTTGATTCACAATCAGGATAGTACAGTTGGGTGCATTAAAAAATGCAAATAAAGTCAAAGAGATCGTGACAAACTGAAGATTATCTGTGGTTATCGCGTCTATACCCTACCATCAGAGCTAGTAATAGGAAAAATTAACTGAATTTTTATTGGGGCCAGATGGTTCTAAAAAAATTTAAAAATATACTTATTGAATTAAACCAGTTAAGTGGTCTTAATGGTCGACTATGTCCTTATCTTTCATACTACATTATCAATAAATAAGCATTTTTTTGTAAAAAATGAATCATAATAAATGAATCATAATAATAGTAATTTAATTGTACTGTTAGATTTAATGAACTTTGATGGTTTTAAGTGGATGAAGGACACTAATATAATGTTCCCATCAGTACGTATTTATCAGTACGTATTTAAAATTATTAGCTAATTGAACATACAACTCAAAAGGATACAGATGATCTGGCTTGATTATGTAATAATTGCTGTTATTTTTTTGTCTACTTTCATAAGTTTTATTCGTGGTCTTGTCCGAGAGGTATTATCCTTAGTAAATTGGGCTAGTGCGATTTTTATTACAAGTCATTATTATCATTATGCCGCGCATTGGGTTTTTTCACATTTTTTTGAACAGGTAATTATACAAAATGCGACTGCAATAATCCTAGTTTTTTTAATTACTCTTATTATAGGAGGATATATTAATCATATAATTTATTTAATGATCAAGCAGACTGATTTATCTCATGTTGATCGGGTATTAGGTATATGTTTCGGTATTCTACGTGGAATCTTAATCGGATCAGCAATGCTTTACTTAGTCGATAGATTCACAAATTGGTCTCACAGCAAAGATTGGAATAATACATATTTAATACAACAAGCTAATGATTTAATAAGAATATTTTTTAATTATCTAATTAAAAAATATTCTATTTTAATCCTGTTCATTAATTCATTAATTAAGTATTAAAAATATCTCATGTGGAACAATATTAGAATTTAGGAAACTTGTTTTTTGCCAAAAAGTCATCAAAACTCAAGATATCTGTTTCTTCTAACGCACGTTGTCGACACCAGGATTGCAATTGTTCTTTGTTAAATTCAGCTGTACTCATTACCTGTAATGGCTCCTTGAGCAGAGTTTGTCGGTAATCATTAGCTAAAATGAGTCCTAATTTACCCATACCATGTTGAATTAATTTATTTAGAAATCTAGAGGATAAAGTAAGGTTAGGACAATCCAGTGCTTTAACAAGTTTGTCGCAGACTTTCTGGTAACTCATATTACCACTATCATTTTGATCTAAAATTTTAGCCAAGCGACGTAAATCTTTGAATAATAGCTTACCAATACTAGCTAGTGACTGTTGATCACCATAATGGTTAATGAAAAGCATTAAACCAGGTTTAAGACCTTCCAAGATTACACGATTCCAATTTATCCGAGTTAATAATAACTCTTTTGAATTCATTATAGGCGCTTTAGCTAATGTACACCAAACTAAAAAAAGATCTAAAAAACGTACTTGCTCTTCATCAATTCCTATTGATGAAAAGGGGTTAATATCTAATGAACGTACTTCAATATATTGAATTCCCCCGCGCACCAGCGCATCCAATGTTGATTCATTTCCCTGCGTGACCCGTTTAGGACGTATGGGCGTATATAGTTCATTTTCAGTCTGTAACATATTAGTATTGAGTTGTAGATATCGACCATCTTTCTGCAGTCCTATTTTTTGGTAATCAATAGATGGTCTTTCCATTGCCTGTTTCAGGCTAAAAATATATTCATCTAAATCATTAAAAGTAATATCAAGCTGATTTTGAAGATGGTTCATATATCCTATATCACCTAAACGTAATGATGTGGAATATGGCAAATACATAAGATCAGACGGCCCTTTTTTAAAGCGTAAATTTGTAGTACGACCACGTAAAAATGATCTGGTCACACCTTGTGAAGCTCCGAAAAAATAAGGAATAATCCAGCCAAATCGATAATAATTTCGAATTAATTGTAAGTATCCATTAGAAATTATTTTTTGACCACTTAACTCATCAGTTACGCCAGAATAGGTTTTCCAAAAAGTTAGTGGTAATGAAAAATTATAGTGTATGCCAGAAATCATCTGCATTAGTGCACTATAACGATTTTTGAGCCCGTGTCGATATAGCGTTTTCATACGTCCTATGTTAGAACAGCCATATTGAGCCAACACAATAGGCTGATGGTGATTATTAACAAAAAATGGCATACTCATCGGCCATAATCGTTCTTCTCCTAAATGGCGAATTACATAACGATGAATATCCCGTAATATCGTTAGCGTACGATCTATATCATCGTTCACTGGCGTGACAAATTCTAATAATGCTTCAGCAAAATCAGTAGTAATATATTTATGGGTCAATGCCGAACCCAGCGCTTTAGGATGGAAGGTTGTTGCTAAACTTCCATCTACATTAATACGTAGCGCTTCACGCTCTATGCCTCGACGAATGCCCTTTAGGGCTTGGGGATTATATTCTAGCCAGGCAAGCGCATTTGATACATTTGGGATCAAATTAATCACCCGTATAGATAATAATTTTAAAATTAATTTAAGAAATCCAATACTGATACAGTCTTCTTACTAAGAATGTTTATAGTCTGAAATTCGAACATCGACATACGCCATATTGGCAGCTTGTGCGGCCATGATACCAAAATCAGCATCTTCAAATACTATACAACATTCTGGGGGAACACCAATTAATTCTGCGCAGCGTAAAAATGTTTGTGGATTAGGTTTGTGATGGGTTACATCATCAGCTCCAACAATAACATCAAAATAGTGTAAAAGATCAAGATGACGCAATAAAGCTTCTGCCATCGAATGTTCGCTACCGGTACCAATTGCCATTGGACGTTTACCATAATAGTTCTTGACTATATCGATGATGGGTAATATGGAAACATCATCAAATAAAATAGCATTTAATGCTTTGGTCTTTTCACGAGCTAATTGATAAGGATCAATATTTACTTGATGACTTTCAATAATCATTTTTGCAATACGCCAGGTTGGCGATCCATTGAACGGAACTACTTTTGCTTCGTCGAAATGCATGCCATGTGGTTCTAATACTTGCTTCCATGCTTTTCTATGCGTAGCTTCCGTATAGATTAATGTACCATCCATATCAAAAATTAATCCTTGGTACTTATCATAGATCATTTCTCATCCAATACCGTAAAATAAGTGTTCATTTAAGCGCAGTTTGATAACATCATTATTGATTCCAATAGCAAGAATATTTCTCTTTTCGCATAGTTTTTAGTTATAAACTGTCTGATCATAGGCGATCTTCCGTCTATTAGCACCTATATCTACAGATAGCATAGAAATACTGAGCAAATAACAAGAAGACAATGTTTTAATGTATTAAAAAATATTAAGAATGATACATCCGGGAGGATTTGAACCTCCGACCGCTCGGTTCGTAGCCGAGTACTCTATCCAGCTGAGCTACGGATGCATAACAATGGCAGTGAGGGAGGGATTCGAACCCTCGATACAGTTCGTTAACTATATACTCCCTTAGCAGGGGAGCGCCTTTAGCCTCTCGGCCACCTCACTTATGGGCGCTTGAAGCACTATAACATATATATATTGTATATACTACTTTTTAAACTTAATAAGTCAAATTCTTTTTACTTTTAAAAAAACCATTATGTTACTCGTAACATACTTCACATACATTGTATTATTAAAATTTAAATTTTAATAAGAAATTAGTTATAATGTTAGATATAATACATGTATTTATTTTTTAATATATATATTCTTCTTTTAGAAGAATTCGTTTATATTGCAGCATAAAATGAGTTCTTTTCCCATATTGATATATATTATAGTCAATATAATTATATTGATTTTGGTGATGATTAATTAGGATTGTTTCAATAAAAATTTGATTTTTTATCATGTATTGACTAGTAATTATATCAAACACTGTATTAAAGTCATTAGTAATCCATTGACATCGTTATTTCCTATTTATATTAGGTTCAACTACCATTGTCTAAGATTCTATACAAAAGCGTCGGTAATTATCATATTAACTTCAATATAATCAGTTCTATCTCTTAATAAAATAATCAAAACATTTTATTTTTCGATAGAAAAATAAAAGTAAAATTTCTAATTATTAATTAGTTTTTTTAGACCATTCACCATGGTATGTAATATTTTAGATTTGATATTTTCTAGCTATTCTAATAAGTAGAATACTTATTCTTTTAATGTTTCATATATTACATTTAGTCTGTCTCTTGCTCAGTTTACTAATTTTATTGCTAATAATTAATTTGTTTCATGTAATGTAAATTATTCTGCATTATATTTAATATTTCTACTAAAATAGTAGTAGAAATTTTTCTTATCTGTAAGCTCTACTATTTATATAATTGCGTAAAACAAATTTTTTTATTGATATATTTTTAGATGATTCAATCAGGATGTATTGGTTAACTGTTCCCTTAACTTGACGACTTATGATTTGATTGCATAATCATTATTATGCAAAACGATTAAACCTTATAGTAATCGGAAGCGATTAATCAATCTGTCTAGGTTACATATTAAGTATTTGATACAAATAGGCGTATAAAAGATAGGTAGAAGAAAGGTTTAAAACCGATACAACTTCAATATCATATTAGATCTATCAAGCCACTGTATATGTATTTTGTTAATGTTTCGCAACTATGTGTATTAAAATGATAAATAATTGTGTTATGTTTTTTATTACCTATTACTTCAGATATAATCTTGATCATTTTAGGTAATAGAAATTACCTCACTAACCTCAATGTTTTAGATATTGACATTCAAAAGAATTATACTCCAGTCGGTATATAATACATCATCAAAATTCTGTATGATTGTTCAGTTTGATAGATTTTTGACGAGCACGGTGGCGCTGCAACTCCATGGCATGATTAAATCCTCGCTCATCAACATAAAGATTATGTTCACGACATATGTCGGCAGTCATATCCAGAGGAAAACCATAGGTATCGTATAATCGAAAAGCGATATCACCATCAAGAATATTTCCACTAAGTTTAGACAACTCTTTATCTAAAAGAGCTAGACCTCGTTTTAAAGTACGGAAAAATTGTTCTTCCTCCGATTGTAATACTTGCTCTATTATTAACTGCTGTCGTTTTAAATAATCTTCAGTACAACCCATTACTGAAATTAATGGAGAAACTAACTTATAAAAAAAGGTATGTTTAGCACCTAACATGCTACCATGACGAACTGCACGTCGAATTATTCGACGTAATACATATCCTCTTCCTTCATTTGAAGGAAGAATACCATCACTAATTAAAAAAGCACAAGATCGAATATGATCTGCAATAACGCACAGAGATTTGCTATTTAAATCTTCGGCCCCTGTTATTTCTGCTGCAGCAGCAATAAGATATTTAAATATGTCGATATCATAGTTAGAATGGACATTTTGCAATACTCCTGCAATACGCTCTAATCCCATTCCTGTATCTACTGAAGGTTTTGGTAAAGGTAATAGTGTGCCATCAGCTTGTCGATCAAATTGCATAAATACCAAATTCCAAATTTCAGTATAACGATCTCCTTCTTCTTCGTTGAGGCTACCAGGAAGACTACCTGAAATATGTTTGCCATGATCATAGAAAATTTCCGAAGATGGTCCACAAGGACCAGTATCACTCATTTGCCAAAAATTGTCTGATTCATATATTTTACCCCTGTTATCACCAATACTGATAATGCGATCGCTCGATAATCCTATCTCATTAGACCAAATTTGATAAGTTTCACTATCAGTGAAATATACTGTGACCCAAAGCTTTTCTTTTGGTAAATTAAACCATTTTGAACTTGTTAACAATTCCCAAGCCCACTGAATAGTGTTACGTTTAAAATAGCTACCGAAGCTAAAATTACCTAACATTTCGAAAAATGTGAGATGACGGGCGGTATAACCGACTTTGTCTAAATCGTTGTGTTTTCCACCTGCCCGAACACAGCGTTGTGACGTTGTAACACATCGATAAAAAGGATGTTTTAAACCTAAAAAAACATCTTTGAATTGGTTCATACCGGCATTGGTAAACAGCAATGTTTTATCTTTATCAGGCACTAGAGAACTGCTTTTTACTATTTGGTGATTTTTGCTATGGAAAAATTCTAAAAATGTTTGACGGATTTCAGTAGTACTCTTGCTCATAGTGTTCTCAAAATTATGTGAATAAAATTCAATATTGAATATTAAATAATAAATGCTATTGTTAGATATCTTTAGATAAGAAATAACACTATACTTCAACTTCGGCGAAATATATCATTAGTTAATGACGAATCAACTTTGTGATTTATATCACCACGTTACACTCTATATACAAAACTTTTTTTTGAAAAAAGTATATTATGGTATGTTTATGTCGCCTATCTTTTTGATTTGTACATAAAGATTAATTTTAATTATTTTATTTATAAATTAATTATCTCAAGTATAACGCACATCATTATTAGCCCGCCTCTCTAACTTTCTGTATGCAATGCCTGAAATATGTTCCTAAAATCATAGAAATTGTTATTGGCGATCTGTAGTCTCTATCGTTGTTTAGGGAACCACATCTAACACTATTCATTTTGTTTACTAATTTCTATATTTTCTACAGCTGTAGAATGATTAACTAAGCTGTTATAATTAACGTTATGTAATAACATTGATCTTAATGTTGTATTTAAATTAGTAAAGATTTCTTTATGTTCTTTTAAAAAATTACATGCGTTCATTTTTCCCTGGCCAATTTTTTCTCCACGGTAACTATACCATGCACCTGCTTTTTCAATAAGTTTATATTTAACTCCAAGTTCGAGTAATTCATCAAAAATATTAATGCCTTCTCCATACATAATTTGAAATTCAGCTTGTTTAAACGGTGCAGCTACTTTATTTTTTACTACTTTAACACGGGTTTCACTACCTACTATTATATCTCCTGTTTTTACTGATCCGATACGGCGAATATCTAGACGAACGGAGGCATAAAATTTAAGTGCATTACCACCAGTCGTAGTTTCTGGATTACCAAATAGAACACCAATCTTCATACGAATCTGATTAATAAAAATCAACAAAGTATTAGCATTTTTTAAATTTCCTGCTAATTTACGCATTGCTTGACTCATCATGCGGGCTGCAAGACCCATGTGAGAATCACCAATTTCACCTTCAATTTCCGCTTTCGGAGTCAATGCAGCTACAGAATCCACAATAATCACATCGACAGCACCGGACCGAGTTAGCGCACCGCATATCTCTAATGCTTGTTCACCAGTATCTGGCTGAGAACAAAGAAGATTATCGATATCCACGCCTAATTTTTTAGCATAAATAGGATCTAGAGCATGTTCAGCGTCGATAAAGGCACAAGTTTTTCTTTCTTTTTGTGCTGTAGCAATAACTTGTAATGTCAGAGTAGTTTTACCTGACGCTTCAGGTCCATAAATTTCAACAATACGACCCATGGGCAATCCCCCAGTACCCAACGCAATATCTAAAGATAGAGAACCCGTGGAAATGGTTTCAACGTCCATGGAACGATCTTCACCTAGACGCATAATGGAACCTTTTCCAAACTGTTTTTCAATTTGGTCTAATACTGCCGCTAGCGCCTTTTTTTTTTTCTCGTCAATAGCCATTGTAACTCCTAATTAAGCAGCAAGAGAGATCGCACCTTGTTCATTTTTTTAAAAATTAAGAATATATCGGAGGATATCTAGTATATTATGTTATTATACAGTATCAAATGAATATATTATAGACTATATTAGAAATAACGTAATACACGTGAAATGCACATTTGTTCATGTACATTTTTTGATTTTCACTTAAAAGTTTATACTCAAGTTAGGTAAAAAACGTTTACTTGGTTTTATCCCTGAATTACATTACACAATCGAGTGTCAGATTCTGATTATATCAGAAGTAACGATATTATCTTTTTTTGATTGCATATTGATTGTTAAATATAATAGAATTATTAAAGATGCTAATCTATTAATTGTTTACTATGTCTATACCTATTTTGTATAACGCTAATGCATTATCTATTAAATAGATTAACTTTTATCTAATATATTTAAAGGATATAGTTGCATACAAAATGAGCTAATTGAGAAAACATGTTTTCTATCATTTACTTTTCCTATATATACCTTGATAAAAGAATCAATTGATTGATTACATGAAGCATTATTACACGTGTAATATTTAATTAATATTTTCTCAAAAAATGGAATATATATATTTTGTTTGATATATGGTTACTATTATCTATTATCTATCATTATTTATGATGATTTATATATTATATTTTATAATGATAAATAGTATATCATGCTCTAAGCTATAGAACATATATCTATATTGCTATGATTAATTTCTAACATTATATTTTAATAGTTTAAGTTTAATGAATTATATAATAGATTATATACTATATATACTATTCTTAGTATAGTTATTTTATAATGAGCAGACAAAGCTTAATGAAATAGCTATTTACTTTTACAATGCTATAGATTTTATGTATTATAAATATGTATTATATATGTATTATAAAAGAGTCATATGTATTATCGTAGATAACATTATCACATAAGATGTGATATTAAGACGTTATAGATAAAATATTTTTAAAAAGATTATATTAGCCTCTATCAAACATTATTTATTAATTAATTAGCAATTTATACTATAGATCCTTCTAACTAATATTGATTCTATAATTAATATGAATTACATCATTATTAGTCTATCATGATCATAATTGGCACTATTCAACAGTAATTTGAATTTAGTTGTTTTCGACGATAGTCAATCTAGATACCCTATTAGGTAAAATATTCAATAACATTGAATTCATACAATCCTTATAAACTATAAGGGGGGGATAATTTTATGGTCAATTGTGATTGGAATTACTATATGATATATATACTAGATGTAAATAGTATATATACTATATTTTCTTGAAAAAGAATTAAATTCTTATATGTCCATATAATTAAAATAATGTTTTTAAAAAAATCATGTGTCCTACAGATCAAGGAGAAATCTTTTTGGAAAAAAGATGAATTTTAATCGTGTTAAATATTTAAATTTAAAAGATTGACAATTATTTATTGTAAATTTTTTGCAATGGAAAATACCTTTTTAATTATTAAAAATAATAAAAATTAAAAAATATATAAAACCTCTATTCATAATAGAGAATAGTCATTCTATTCATTAATAAATATTTAATTAATTTATAATATATCATTAATAATAATTTTTTATATATTAATAATATTCTATATAGTCTACTACACTATAAATGCATCAATATGCTGACGCTATTCTATGTATATAAATATTTGATCTTTATAATCATAAAGATATTTTAACATAGTCAATCACTCTAATAATTTTATTAAATTTAGCAGAATTATCATTAATAATATTAGATAAAATTTTTTTGATTAACCTATATTATAACTTTGATAGTTTTCAAATAATATTGAAGTATTGATCAGAATTCTTAAACTAAGATATAATCTTAAAATGTATATATTCCATATAAAATATAATGAATCAATGACTTCTACTAGAAGTAGATATTAATATTAAGTAGTAATCTATTACTAGATATTTTAGTTAGTTTGTAATTTTCTAGCAATATTTTATTTTGCATTATAACTATTTACATATAAATTAAATTATCGAAGTTATTTAAACAAAATTGTTAATTTATAAATCATAGATGTAGATTAACATTAAATTCAAATAATTTTTCAATTTTATATTTATCTTAAGAAGATAATGTAATTTACTATATACATAGAATGTAATTTTATGGAATAAATTTAAAAAAATGTAAATAGAATGCTTATAAAATACTTATCAAATGACAATGAACAAGACAATTTATGTCCTAAATCATAGGATTTAACATTTAAATAGTAATATTAGAATAGAGTATTTTTTATGTGAAATCAATATTTATTAAAATTTAAAATGAATTAAAAATTCAATGATGAGATGTCAATCTCTTTTTTATAAAGAGTATGATACTTATTATTTAATAATAAATATCATCAGAATTTCATTCTATAGTTATTTTTTTATACAGTATAAAAGTTTAATTATCTTTACCTCATTATCTATTATGAAATTTATTTTTGTAACAAATACATCAATCACTATTATAAAATAGATAATAAGAAATAAAATTTATTATAAAAAAAGAATTATAACTAAAATAATTTAGTTAGATAGTAATAATTATCATTAAATGATAGTTATTGTGTTAACTAAAATGCACATAATCATAAATTAGTGAATATTAGTTATCCATCCAATATCGGACTTAAATTTAAATAGTAGATAATAATTTGAAGTTTATTTTTTTATAAGGTTAAATACTAACCTAATTAATTAAGATTAATCTTAATATTATTAAGCCATGTTATCTACATTAATAAATATTTGTAGTTATAGCCAATTTTTACGTTTAAAATAAATATAAGGTACTAAACCCACTAAAATCATTGAAAGGATGGCACCAGGGTAACCAAAAGACCATTTGAGTTCTGGCATGAATTCAAAGTTCATCCCATAGCTAGACGCAATCAACGTTGGTGGTAAGAAAATAACCGATACAACCGAAAAAATTTTGATAATACGATTTTGTTCTATATTGATGAAACCCATTGCTGCCTGCATTAAAAAATTTACTTTCTGAAATAACGATTCATTATGAGGCAATAAAGATTCAATATCGCGTAAAATTTCCCGTGCTTGTTCTAATTGTCCCGATGGTAGACGTGTTTTTCGGACTAAAAAGTTCAGTGCACGCTGTGTATCCATTAGGCATAATCTAACCTTCCATCCTACGTCTTCTAACTCAGCAAGTGTGGAAAGTGCTTTATCATATTCATCATCTTGATGTCCTTCCATAATGACTAAACTGAGTGCTTCTAAATCACTGTAAATATTTTCAATTTCATCTGCTAACTGCTCAATTTTTGTTTCAAATAAATCCAATAATAATTCATAAGCATTTCCATCAATCAATGTCTGACTACGAGTGCGCATTCGATACAATCGAAATGCTGGCAATTCACGTTCACGTAAAGTATAAAGTCGACCATTGCGAACAGTAAATGCTACAGTAGTGTTTCCGGCATGATCATCAGAATCGGCATAAAAGAAAAAAGAGTGAATATGTAAACCATCTTCGTCTTCAAAAAACCGAGCCGATGCCTCAATATCCTCTAATTCAAGGCATGTTTCTAAACTCTGACCCAATTCATGTTGGATCCGATTTCGTTCCTCATCTCCAGGTTCTATCAAATCTATCCAAACTGATTTAAATAAAGTTCCTGGTTTGTCAGCGTCAAGACGTGACAACCGATAGTTATCTAATTGAAATGCATGAAGCATACGCCTTAATTATCCTATGAGATAAGGAATGGAAAACGCATCAGTATATAGTAATATAAGGTAACATAACAGTACCATTGAATATCAAAGTATCAAAGATTTGACTCTATGCGACACTAAACTATAAGTCGCTGATAATAACCAATGACAGTGTCAGCCGTATAAGATAACTTAGCGTGATTATGTAATAGACAGATTAATGAGCCAGTATCTACTACCAGGGATATTCAAGGCGTAACCTTTCCTGAGATAAAAAAATCTGTTAATAATGTGAAACACCATTTAATCAGTTTATATAAAATATAATAGTGTACAAAGTGTACCTTATTTTCCAGCATTATATTTTTTTTAAAAAAGGATAAGTTGCTATTAACCATTTAGTGCCTTTATGTCGAAAATCAATTTGAAATCGACTATGTTTACCACTTCCTTTGAAATTAATTATTCTACCTTCACCAAATTGTGGATGGAGAACTCGCTGGCCAAATTTAAAATTGCTGAAATTTTCTTCCTTAGTTAGCACATTTATGCACGGATTGTCAGCTAAATGGGTGACATAATTGCATAGCTGCACTTCTTTAATGCATGCAGTTGGCATTTCATCAATAAAACGAGAAGGTTGATGGTTTATGTCTTTTCCATATAATCTTCGATTCTTAGCATAAGTAATTATCAGCTTTTTCATTGCGCGAGTAATTCCTACATATACCAAACGACGCTCTTCTTCTATACGTTCACTTTGATCTAACGACATCATGTTTGGTAGCATGCCTTCTTCCATACCAACAATAAATACTTGAGAAAACTCTAATCCTTTAGAAGAATGTAACGTCATTAATTTCACTGCATTTTGATGGATATTTTCCTGGCCTACTCCTTCATCTAGAAGAGTATGTGACAAGAATAAAGATAATAAATCTTTATCTTTATTATTGTTAACACTAAATTGGCGAGTAGCAGTCACTAATTCTGCAAGATTATCAATACGAGTTTGACTGTTATCTCCTTGTATACATTCATACATCTTCCAAAGACCAGAATTTTTAATCACTACATCGGTTTGTACATGCAATGGTAATTCTATTGTCTCTGATTCTAACATGTCTAGTAAATTAAGAAATTTTTGCAATGCAGATGCAGTTCTGCCTGATAACATTTTTTCTTGTAGCAGTACTTGACTAGCTTTCCACAACGTAATTTGTCGATTTTGAGCAATGTGTCTTATTAAATTTAATGTACGGTCACCAAGACCACGTGTTGGCCTATTAACGATTCGTTCATATGCGGCGTCATCATGACGATTGACGATAAGTCGCAAATAGGCAAGTACATCTTTTATTTCTTGACGTTCAAAAAACCGTACACTTCCATAAATGTGATATGGTAATCCTATTTGAAGCAATGCTTCTTCTAACACGCGTGATTGCGCGTTACTGCGATAAAGAATAGCACAATCTTTAAGTACTAGTCCTTTTTTTTGATCAGCTTTAATACAGTTAACAACAAAATTCGCTTCATCTAATTCGTTAAATGCACAATAAAGCACAATAGGCTCACCTATATCACTCGCTGTCCATAAACTTTTGGCTAATCTATTGCCATTATGGGCAATCAGGGTATTTGCTATTTTTAAAATATTGCTGGTAGAACGGTAGTTCTGTTCCAAAACAATAGTTCGAACATTTGGAAATTCATGAAGAAAACGATGAATGTTTGCAACCTGTGCTCCACGCCAACCATAAATTGATTGATCATCGTCACCAACACTCATGACACTATTGTCATAGCCTGCTAACATACGAATCCAAGAATACTGAATTTGGTTAGTATCCTGAAATTCATCTATAAGAATATTAGAAAAACGCTTTTGATAATGATATAAAATGTGTGGTTTATGCAGCCATAATTCATAAGCACGTAGTAGCAATTCAGAAAAATCTACTATGCCAGCACGATCACACATATCTTGATAAGTTCGGTAGATTTTTTGGTAAGTGTTGTCTATTAAATTTTCTGAGAATTTAATATGATGTGGACGTAATCCTTTCTCCTTTTTAGTATCAATATACCACATTATCTGACGTGGTAACCATGTTTTTTCATTTAGGTTCATAGTTCGTATCAATCGTTTGATTAACTGTAATTGATCTTCCTTGTCAATAATTTGAAAGTTTTGCGGTAGATTAGTGTCTATATAATGGTAACGTAACAAGCGATGGGCAATACTATGAAAAGTACCAATCCACATATTATTTTGTTTGCTTTTCAGTAGAAATTCAATGCGATTACGCATTTCTCCTACTGCCTTAGTAGTAAATGTTACTGCTATAATAGAAGCAGGAGAACATTTTTCAACTAATAGAAGCCAAGCAACTCGGTATACCAGTACTCGAGTTTTACCACTTCCAGCTCCGGCTAGTACTAACATATTATTACGCGATGAAACTACAGCTTTCCGTTGATTATCATTTAAATTTTTGAATAAATTAGAAACATTCATGAATAATTTTCAACATAAAAAATAATTAAGTTACTTGTAAAAATTACTAGAAATATTTACTATAAAACTATAGATATAAAACTGTGCATCAATGATAATGAAATTTATTTTCGAATATTTCCTAATAGTGCTAAAATCATAGTAAAATGTCTTGTCTAATTTTATCATATTTTGATAAAAATATCTAGATTTTATATTTGTTATTTAATGTAATCTTTTTTAATGTTGTATACAATGTTGATACAACATGCGATGTATTTCAAATAACGCTAATAATTCTAATAAAATGTAGAAAAATAAAAATTGATTTTAGAATATTTTAAGTATATATAGATTGTATATCTGTGTAAAGCTGGCATTGATTTCAAATAAATTTGACAAAGCAATACTTTTTCATTAAATGAATCTGTTTAATTATAGTATTAAATCAATATGTAGATGCTTGAAATTTATTTATAGTCCATCTATAATATAGGATAACAACATCCTTAAAATTATATAAATATTTGATTGATAAAAATAATTATTAAATATTAAAAATATTTCATTGAAATCAAAGAGAAAATGAACATGATGTTCAAAAAAACAATAAACATACATTTTCTATTACCTAATCATAATAGTTTTATATTTTAATTTAAACATTATTATTTTCGTTATCAGCATAATATTTAATATTACATTGGTGTTTTATGTTTTTTATTTAAATATCTTTATTTAAAAATCTTTTTTTAAATGTAATTCTTATAACGAAATACATGAAAATTCAACAGTAATATTATGTTCTTTTATACCTATGTGTAGGTAGTGCATAAATTTGTATTAAAAATCACGATATATGAAAGTAACACTTAATTTTAACTATATGCATTTAGTGAGTCAAAAAATATAAAAAAATATTTTAAAATAAAAACATTCAATCAAAATAAATTCTTTAGTAATAAAATTATTCGTGATTTATGATAAGTTTTTTTGAGTGTTCAAATTATTGAATATTATTTCATTATTTAAATAATGTCGTTGTTTTTAATGTAACAATAAAATACAAATTACGTTTAACAAATTTATTATCTAATAGATAGATATTATTGATGAATAATAGGGAATATATTAACATTATCTTGAAGTTCTATATTGATAGAATATGCATATTTCTTTTTCTATTTATTTTATAGATGGATAAACCCGTCATAAATGTGAGCAGCTGGTCCAGTCATAAACAATGGATGACCGGGGCCGCGCCAATTAATTGCAAGCTGTCCTCCTGGAAGATCAACTCGTACTTGTTCTGCTAGATGTCCTTGTGTAATCCCTACTGCAGCAGCAGCACAAGCACCGCTACCACAAGCCTGTGTTTCTCCAGCACCTCGTTCATACACTCTTAATCGAATGTGACCACGATTGATGACTTGCATAAATCCAACATTAACCCATTCAGCGAAACGTTCGTGATTTTCTAGTACTGGACCAAGTGTTGAAACTTGCGCTGTTTCTACATTGTCTACGACAATCACACAATGCGGATTACCTATAGAAACTACACCACATAATATAGTTTGTTCTGCGGCACGAAAAATATAAATTTTTTCGGCTCGTTCTGTACAAAATGGTATTTGTTGGGGATTAAAATTAGGTTCTCCCATATTGACACATATTAAATTATCTTCAGTAATGGTTAAAACCATACGTCCACTTTGAGTACTAACATGAATTTCAAGTTTATTTATTAACTTCTTCATACGTACAAAATGAGCAAAACAACGGGCACCATTGCCACATTGTGCGACTTCATTACCATCTGCATTAAAAATACGGTAGTGAAAATCTAAATCTGGATCATATGGTGGTTCTACTAACAACAATTGATCAAATCCAACACCATAATGTCTATCTGAGAGACGACGAATTATTTCAGATGAAAAACAAAGATTTTGCGTTATAGCATCTACAACCATGAAATCATTACCTAAACCATGCATTTTAGAAAATCGCATAATATCCTCATATTTTCTATCTGAATAACGTAACACAATACATTCTATTATTAGCATGAATATAGTTATATGACGATACTAATATCAATAACTTATATTCAAAGCTAACGTTACATTTTTATTAACATTTTTATTAACATTATAATATCGAGCTAAACTAAGTTTATTAACTTAAAATATTTATATATTAGTATAAGTTACTATTTTTGTATAGTAGATTATTAATAATAATATACTGTATTATACAATAAATTATTTTAATTATAGTATGCTTTATGTACTTAATATTCATTTCTATATATCAATAAAAAAATAATAGATATTATGATTGTAATGAAATATCGTTACTAGTTAATAACTAAATCTTAACAATCGTGTAATGCACGTATTTTTACGTATAAAAATTATTTATGGCTTTTATTAAAATAAACAATACTTGTAAGAATTAAGACTAATTTTCTTATTTTTTTGAATTAAATAATTTAATATACTATTCTTGATAGCCAACATTAAACGAAATCAGGTTATTTGTATATTGATACTATAATCAATTTTTGATTATTGAAGATAATTATTAATTTATAATATTAATTAATAATTATATATAAAATGTATAGATTTAATACATTAAATTCAATAATATTTACAGTACAAATATTACATTGATTATATTGAAATTAATATTGCTTAAATATCTTTAATATTTTACCAAATTTCATTTGATATAGAGAATGTAATTCTTAAAAAATTTTTTTAACTTTCAAAATTATCAATTAGTTCAATACTGACAATTCAATACTCATATTGTAAATATATTACTATAATTTAATTGTTAATGATAAAATCCATTAATAATGGAGATAATTAATCATATTACTATAATTAATATGTTGAAGGTTATTGTTTATTAAGAACATGACAAAATTTAGATTAGTTCTAATAAGTTTTATCCTTAAATTTAATAATTTGAGCTTAAAATAATTATCGAAATAATTATTAGGATTTATAAATCAACGCGCCAATATTTTTAGGATAGCTTGTATACTTAAATTGTTTCGATGAGCGAATTGAATCAAATTATTATAGCTATTCATCATGATGTCTAAAATCTCGTTATGAGTTTGACGTATTTTGCCAACTTTCAAATTAGCAAGATTATCAAGCATAATTAATCTTTCTTCATTCCATCCCCAATTTTTTACTAATTGTATTAGAATCTCTCGTCTCCAAAGTATATTGTTTACAGATTGTGATAACGTTTCACGGATTTTTAAATAAAAGCAGCATCGGACTATATCTAACCGCGTCGTATCATTAATTTGTATTAAATAATAAGTGATCCGTTCTAACATCATACAGTAGGGATCAAGACCAAAGGATACTATCTCACCGTCATGTAAATGTTGTTTAATATTTATTGATAAAAATTTAGTATGGGGATACTCCCAAGAGTATGCTTCTAATAATAATGTTTTTAAAACAGCTTTATAAGGTGAAATAGTACTTTGATATAGATGATATAGGCTAGACTCAAAATATTCTTCTATAGATAATGTGCCACCAAGGCCTCCTAGATTAAGCCATTCATTAGGTATTAATGCACCGCAAGTATACAATGATAAAACATATTCATCATAATTAGCTTCTTCTTTTCCAGGTACTATATTCCATAGAATACGTTTTCCACCCAAACGTACTGCAGTACGATAAAACTCATCTAGTAAAAGCATATGATGTGTTGAACCGTAAAATTCATCTTTCAACATGTTTTTGTTGTGATGTCGAAAATAATGCTCATTAATTAAAAAAAAATTAACATCTACACCTTGGCAAATAGCCCATTGTTCAAGCAAATGACATTTATGTTGTAATTGAGTACGTTCTTCAGTATCTAGCCAAGATTGATAGCATACCCAAATATCAAGATCAGAATGGATATTCTGCCCAATAGAAGAAGTACTTCCCATAGAATAAACGCCAGTGATTGGTTGTTCTTCATGATTTGATATGGAAAATGACATACTCATTTTCCGACTTATATTATTTATCCAAGAGCGCTGAGTCTCATCAGGGACATAAGAACAAATACCATAAGGTACATTACCATCTAGGTATCCTGGAAGCATTGGATGATGGAAGTGCAATAAAGTTGGTAACAAATTATAGACATGTTGAAATATCGGCCCCATAGCAGATAAGGCGCGATTTATCCGAAGCTGATTAATTGCGTCCAGTCTTTGTTTCAAAGTTTCAATATAAAAGTCAAGACGTTTCGTCTGATCGTCCTCATGCTCAGAATATAACTTTTTACCTTATTGACTATAAAAGTACCCACACAGTGAGCTAACAAACATTATAAACACAATTAATTTAACATCTTACTGATTAATCGTAAAGAACGATTCAAATATAATTGAATATGAATTGTTCGTAATAATTCAAAATGATTTTATCTACTTTCTTACAGTTAAAAACTAATAATTTCTTGTTATCAATGTTCAAAGAGCTAATAAATGATAAACAGATTAGACATGTGTCAAATAACTAAATGAGAATACTATCTCATAATATTATTTACTTCTCTGAAAAATTGATACTGTATGAAAAATTTTTACATAACTAAAGATAAAAACAATATTTCATATTAGCTTACTAGTATACTATTCAAAAACATCAATCAAAATAATGCATTAACAACAATATTGTTGAATTGACTAATGATTATAGAAAATTAGACAAATATTTTTAATCAAAAAGACATGATGCTATACACATAGATTTCATTTTTAAAAAGAGAAAGTAATGTTATATAATAAGATTACTTTCCTGAAGTTTCTCAATTAATTGATAATACTATGTAAGTACTATTAACATATTATTTCAGACATATTTTGCTAACTATTAGTTGTGCATTACTAACATGAATTATATATCTATCACTCGATTGAATAACAGACCATCCTAATTATAAAATTAGCCATTTGTACCTTAATTTAAAAATAACCACAATTTTATTATGCTCATTGTAGCGGCATGCAATTTCCAATAACCGGACATGATTGACCATGTCCGTATGAAGATCAGTCTAAAACATGTTTTTCATTTAAAAAAGATCATAAAACCAATTAATTTTAATGATTCATCACTCAGTATCTATACGTAATTGAAATAAAAAATATGATAATGCACACTAGTAAAAAATCGAATTAGTCTTATTTTTATGTGAAAATAAAAGACTTAATTTAAATAGGAATATTTTATTATAATTGATAATTAATTTTTTGAAAAAACAAAATTTCATTTTACATAATTTATTAAAACTATGTTTTTAAAAAACATCATTCTTATTTATCCATGGATTTTAAATGACAGAGAAAACATAGTTTACATATATACAAAAAATTATTTGTCTTACCATGGACCTATTAATCTATTTGTTCTATAACTAATTTAATCGCTTCATTAAACTAAGTTTAGTAATTTAACATTGAAAAAACCAATTTTTGCACAATTTATGTTATTATAAAATCTATTGTATATTACATAATGTAGATATGATTATCTTAACAACATTGAAGATATTGTATCGATACATACTGCTTTATCAATTCTGTCATCAAAACAATATAATTGGAAAACTCATAAAAATAATCTATATTGGTATATTTCATATCTAATTAGTGTGACAGTTTCCTCCTCCCGATAGTTATATTATGTTAATATGGCACCATATAAGTGATTTAGTACAACAAGTTTAATTATTTTGAAAATATGACAAGGATGAATTTAACATAAGCTATGGCTATAAATATAGCAGAAGAAATAACTATTACTAGTATAACTAAGGTGATGTTATGTATTAAGAAATAAAAAATTAACCTAATGTTTATATACACAATTCGTATATTATCAATATCAAAAATAAGGTATTAAAATCTTAATTAACATGATGAATTGAATTCACTACAGATATACGTTAATTAATTGGATTATAACAATATATAACTGTATTTCACATTAGTTTTTTAGGAAATCACTTAATTAAACAGTTTATTTATGATAAAGTCAGTATTTTAAAAAATATAAAGGATATACTATTGTATAAATAAAAACATTATATTTTATATTGTTTTGAAAATATATAAGTCAAATATACTATAATTTCAATATTACGTTCTTTTCCTTCAAAAAATTCACACAATCCGAGGACAATCACGTCACTATCATACTAGTAAATTCGATAATTTTAAGTTAAGACTGATAGTAAATACAATCGTGTTAAGATATTAAACATATAGAATAACTAATGCACTTATATTCCATATAATAACAAATACAATTAGGATTGTATTAAGATAATAACGATAGGGTTTGCATAATTCTTATATAAGAGAATGTTCGAACATAAATATTGTTAATTGATCAAAAATCATATCTAATATATGGTTTGATAGAAATAAAAACGATGTATGCTCATACTTAATCTATAAAACAATATATACAATTTTAATATTTAAAATTAAATGTTACTTCCTTAAGTAGTAATACTTTTTATATTAAATTTAATATCTATAAACTAGTTGAAATTGAATCAAAATTCAGTATTTACTGGATCAAAGTTTAAAGCACCTTAAACAATATTAATAAAATAATAGTAAAAAGTAACCATAAATAATCGTAAAAAATTTTATAATGATAAAATATAAAACTAATTGCATTTTAATAAAATAGATGGAATATATAGTAATATATGAAAATAACCACATTTAAATGTAAAAATTTTTATTTTAAAAAGTTCATTTATTTTAGAGTGTTACTTCTAACTTTTAAGAGTTTATAATTTTAATTATTAATTCAATGTGTCAATTAAATTATTTAAAACTGATTTTTATACAAAAATAATGGCATCTAACGATTATAGATTATTTTTCTAATATAGAAATTATTAATATAATTCAACCATATGTTATATTAACCTAACCAGTATAAGATTAGTAGTTTAACATTATACAATATATATTGTGTGTCGCAATACGAACAATATTCAAGTGATTTATTAGATCACCTAATCGTAAACAAATACGTAAATACATAAATATAAGATAAATATCTTAATGATTCAATCAAATTAATAAAACACATACTAAGTTTTAACTTACATAATATAAATACATCTACTTAAATATTTTAAATATCAAATATTACTTTTATATTAATTACAATAATCTTATATAACTTTATAATCTATAGACTCATGTTTTTATTCAGATATAATTAATATTATAATTACATAATGCACAAATCTAGGGGATTTTTATGACAATTGAACGTACTTTATCAATTATTAAGCCAGATGCTGTTGCCAAAAATATTATTGGTACGATCATTAATCGCTTTGAAAATATTGGTTTGACCGTGATTGGCGCTAAAATGTTGCGCTTACATCGTGAACAGGCAGAAGGATTTTATGCTGAGCATAAAAATAAATCATTCTTTAATGATTTGGTAGTTTTTATGATCTCTGGCCCTATTTTCGTGCAAGTTTTAGAAGGAAAAAATGCTGTTCGACAAAATCGTAAAATCATAGGTGCTACAGATCCTATGAATGCATTAGTCGGAACTCTACGTGCTGATTACGCTAATAGCGTAATCGAAAACACGGTACATGGCTCAGATTCTTTCCACTCTGCTACACGAGAAATTGCTTATTTCTTTACTGACGAAGAATATTTTTCACGTATACGAACTAATTACTCATAAAAATAAAACAACAGATGCCATTAATGTGTAACCCGTAAACTGTCAGGCATTAAAATTAAAATCTATGCTTTTACACGTTCGACTAAAATAATATAATCGACATTCGATCGAAATATTATATATATAACGTATATAAAAGTATAACCAGGCTTATAAAATGATATCCAATTACAATTATTTACAAAAGACTCTCATTAAAACACATTCTATCATAGCTGCTAATACATGCACAGATAATCCAAAACAAAATTTACTTGATATGAATCAACAGCAGCTGCGTGATTTTTTTATAACATTGAAAGAAAAACCATTTCGTGCTGATCAAGTAATGAAATGGATATATCACTATTGCTGTGATAACTTTGATCAAATGACTGATATTCAACAATCACTCCGTGAAAAGTTAAAAGTACAAGCGATAATTCATGCACCAGAGATCATTAGAGAACAACGTTCATCTGACGGTACTATTAAATGGGCTATGAAAATTGATCATCAACAGATCGTTGAGACAGTATATATTCCAGAAGATAACCGTGCGACCTTATGCATTTCATCTCAAGTAGGCTGTGCGCTACAATGTACTTTTTGTTCAACTGCTCAACAGGGATTCAACCGAAATTTACGTGTATTTGAAATTATTGGTCAGGTTTGGCGTGCAATTAAAATCATAAAAATAGATAAAATCAACAGTTATCGCCCCATTTCTAACATAGTGATGATGGGGATGGGAGAACCATTACTAAATTTAAATAATGTGGTATCAGCAATTAAAATTATGTTACATGATTTTGGTTTTGGATTATCAAAACATAAAGTGACATTATCAACTGCTGGTGTAGCTCCTGCTCTCGAGAAACTCGGCAACATGATAGACGTATCATTGGCGATCTCGCTTCACGCACCTAATGATATGATTCGTGATCAAATTATGCCTATTAATCGAAAGTATAATATTGAAACTTGCTTGTCAGCAGTGCATTGCTATCTTAATAAATCGAAAGCTAATCAGAGTCGTGTGACAGTAGAATATGTGATGCTTGATCATATTAACGACGACATCACACATGCGCATCAATTGGCTCAATGTTTAAAAAATACGCCATGTAAAATTAACCTTATTCCTTGGAATATATTTCCAAATGCACCTTATCAGTGTAGTCCTAAAACTCAAGTGGATCGTTTTGCACAAATCTTGAAAAATCATGGATTTATCACTATAGTTCGTAAGATTCGAGGAAATGACATTAATGCCGCTTGTGGCCAACTTGTAGGTAAAATTATAAATCGTACTAGATATAGTACGCATCATCAGATCAATGATACAAGCACTTAGTCACAAAATATAATGGCCAGTGATACACTGAGATATTTATCTAGCGTTATACAAACTTTGCTTATTTCTAGTAGTTAAAGTAATTAATTTAAAAAAATAAAAAATAGGATACGTTTCACTAAATTTATATTTCGTTAGAAAGCTAACAGATATTATACCTAAATATTTCAAATTATTATTAATATAATAAACGAAAATTATTATTGAAATATTTGTAATTACATATTACAGCAATTAAAATAACATATAAAATAACATGCAAAATCTAACGTAACGAAATTCTATCTGTATGGATAGTGATATTACATATCATTGATGATATCAACTAAGAAATCGAATTTTTAATAGTAACAATTTACTGTTTTAATTTCGTGTAAAAGTATATGTTCTATATATGACAAGGATAAGGCATTGTTACATATTGTAAAAAATAATGCTTTACTAAAGATTTAATTAATGTGTGTAAATTTCTATTTTTACATAAATGTAAAAGAAAGGTATTTATTTTATTGATGTTTTCGTTTATATAATTTAGCATAAGTAATATTATACCTATATAAAATATGAAATATAGGGGAACACATAACAATATGTATATCGTCGGATAGAAATATAATTTATTAATTATAGGTTAATTTGATTATGTCAGTTAGCTTAATTAACGATTTATGTCGTTATGGTAGAAGGCTTACAACCAATGATTTATAATCTAACAATACCAGTCATTTCCTAACCAATGAATATTGAATCCCTCCAATATCAAACAGAACTAAGTACCACAGGTGGACGTTTACGCCAAGCTAGAAAAAAAATGGGATTAAGCCAACAAGCTGTAGCTGAACGTTTATGCTTAAAAGTTTCCACTATACAGGACATCGAACAAGGTTATTCCAACCCTAATCTTGCTGCAACATTTTTACACGGCTATATTCGTTCGTATGCAAAATTGGTCCACCTTTCTGAAGCAGAACTTGTGCCAATAACTCATATACAAGCTCCGATTAAAGATTCAACGATAGAATCAACACAAAATTTTTCAATGAAAAAAATTAGTCAAAAATATGGCAGTTGGTTAATGATACTAGCCTGGTTAATTCTATTTGTAATAATTGGGCTAGTACTTACTTGCTGGAAACAAAATAATCAATCCCAAACATCAATTCTTACTCGTGTGACCGAGCAATATTCCTCTGAATTATTAGCATGGGAAGAGATAATTTTAACTTCACAAAGTGATGAAACTCAGAGTCAAAAACTAAAGATAGATCTTTTAATTAATAATCGTAATAATACTAAATTAATATCATCAGTTAATATTTCCCATCTATTTAAAATAAAAACTGTGTATACCAATAAGTACTCTCTAATCACGCACTCTACCAACAACGTCTGGCTAGCTGTTAATGCTGATTATAAAAAACTCTTTAGTAATGCTATACGGCATATATACGGCATTATAGAAATAAATTTAATTTAAACGATTACGCACCATAGAAGCTAATGCTTGGTAATAGTCCCAAGTACAACACGTTCGATATTAAAGTAAATTTAAGCCGATTTGTTAAATGAAAGCAGGTTGCTTAACTAACTTTAGATACGCAGTAAAATAGAATTTTTCAATCGAAAAATTGGAGAAAATCATGCATAATTCCGCACCTATTATCCGTCGAAAATCAAAACGTATTTACGTTGGAAAAGTACCAATAGGTGATGGTGCCCCTATTTCAGTACAATCAATGACCAATACTTATACGACAGACGTTGAAGCAACAGTACAACAAATTAAATCGTTAGAACGTCTTGGTGTTGATATAGTACGTATATCTATACCGACTATGGATGCTGCTGAAGCTTTTAAATTTATTAAAAATAGGGTTAATGTACCACTTATATCCGACATCCATTTTGATTATCGCATAGCGCTAAAAGTTGCACAATATGGTGTAGATTGCCTACGAATTAATCCTGGTAATATCGGTAATAAGGCTCGCATTTGCTCTGTCATAGATTGTGCAAAAGATAAAAATATACCGATTCGAATTGGTATTAATGCCGGTTCATTGGAGCGACACTTGCAAGAGAAATATCGTGAACCAACACCAGAAGCTCTTTTAGAATCTGCCATGCGACATGTGGATATTCTTGAAAAGCTTAACTTTAATCAGTTCAAGGTGAGTGTCAAAGCCTCAGATGTCTTTCTGGCAGTACAGGCTTATCGACTTTTGGCAGATCGTATTGAACAACCGCTGCATCTAGGTATCACTGAAGCTGGCGGAACCCGAAGTGGGACAGTAAAATCAGCAATTGGATTAGGTTTATTATTAAGTGAAGGGATTGGAGATACAATACGTATTTCTCTCGCAGCAGATCCAAAAGAAGAAGTAAGAGTTGGATTTGATATCTTAAAAGCCTTACGTATTCGTTCACGTGGAATCAACTTTATTGCTTGTCCAACATGTGCACGACAAGAATTTGATGTAATCGGTACTGTAAATACCTTAGAGCAGAATCTAGAAGATATTGTTACTCCAATGGATGTGTCTATTATTGGTTGTATTGTAAACGGACCCGGTGAAGCTATGCATTCTACGCTTGGAATAACTGGTGGTCGAAACAAAAGTAGTTTATATGAAGATGGCATGCATCAACATGAACGTTTCAATAATGAAACGATAACAGAGCAATTAGAAGCCCGTATCCGCGCAAAAGCAACCATTTTAGACAAGAAAAACCGTATATCCTATCATTTTAAAGAAAAATAAAGTAGGTACGATACAAGTATGAGTAATAATATCGGAGCGATTCGCGGTATGAAAGACTATTTACCAGAAGAAATAGCTTCTTGGAATCGCATAGAAATGGCAGTACAAAAGGTACTGAAAAGTTATGGTTATAGTGAAATCCGACTACCGATTATTGAACAAACTCTATTATTTACACGGGCTATTGATAAAAAAACAGATATAATAGAAAAAGAAATGTATACTTTTTTTGATCGAAAAGGAAATAGCTTAACCCTTCGTCCGGAAGGAACGGCTGGTTGTGTGCGTGCAGGAATTGAACATGGCTTATTATATAACCAAGAGCAACGTTTTTGGTACATTGGGCCAATGTTTCGCTATGAACGGCCACAACAAGGTCGCTATCGACAATTCCATCAAATAGGTGTCGAAGTTTTTGGACAAAAAGGACCAGACGTTGATGCTGAATTGATACTGCTTACAGCTCGTTGGTGGAATATATTAGGTATCAATGAACATGTACGTTTAGAAATTAACTCTATTGGTTCATTAGAAGAACGTGTACAATATCGTAAAGCATTAGTAACATTTTTAATGCGTAACGAAGCATATCTTGATGATGATTCCCGTCGACGGATACATACCAATCCGATGCGAATTTTAGATAGCAAAAATCCAAAGATACAGATATTGCTTAATGATGCACCAATGCTTACTACTGATTATTTAGAACATGATTCTCGAATCCATTTCTTTAAATTATGTCAGCTATTAGACTTAGCTGGTATTCCTTATACGATCAATCCGCGTTTAGTACGCGGACTAACTTACTATAATCGAACGGTTTTTGAATGGATCACAACTGATCTTGGAGCGCAAGGCACAATATGCGGAGGTGGCCGTTACGATAGTTTAGTAGAATACTTAGGTAGTTATCCTACTCCTGCTATTGGATGCGCAATGGGTTTGGAACGATTAGTATCGTTAGTGAAAATAGCTAATCCAAGTTGCATTTCTCTTCCTCGTGTAGATGCCTACTTAATAGCTGTAGGCGATAACGTCGAAGGTATAGCACTGAAGTTAGCTGAACGATTACGTAATACATTTCCCGCTTTGAGATTGATGACTAATCATGGTGGAGGAAGTTTTAAAAATCAACTTAGTCGTGCTGATAAATATGGTGCACGTATAGCATTGGTAGTAGAGGAAAAAAGAATATCAGAACAGCAGGTGATGCTGAAGGATTTGACTACAGGAAATCAAGAAGTACTAAACCAAAGTGATATAGCTATTCGCTTAGCGTCTATATTTAATCAACGACATGATTAATTTCTATTGCCTTAATTTAAAACAATATAACCAAACATGATCACTGTATCTTATTGTTGTAATTTACTTATCCATGTTCCTATAGATATTTATTACGTCAACCAATGACGACACAAATCAATATCAAATCAAATATAATAGGATATTATTATCTACTCTGTAGAAATACAATAATATCTATAATAAATAACACAATATACATAGCATAAAAAAGTTAAAGATACATTGTTATTAATTTGGAATATTTATTCAAACTCATGGGGTTAATTGATTCTAGTCGATACTAGAATTAACTACTAGAATTAACTAATTAGATAATGTTATGAAGGAGTATTGCACTAGGAAAGTTATTATTGATATATTGATTTTACTAATATTTTAAAAGTAAGGGCCTATAATACATAGTTATTTTTAACGTAACATATTGGCTTCTCTAAACTTAAAAAATATGATTTGATATATGTTATATTTTGTTCATCTATAATAATAGAAAAAATCTATCTAAATGAAAGAGATGCTATGAACTTACATAATACTATATTTATGTTATTTTTATTGTTTTACTTATTCGGTGGATGTATCTTCACTGGAAGTGACTACAATGTAGTTATTGCGTCACAATTATCCAAATTAGATAATCAATTTAAAGTAGTAAAAGCATGGCACTGTTCAGTAGGACAAGGGAGTAATAATTTCTATTCTAATCTTCAACTTGCTTGGCAGGATACATATATTTTTGCTGCTGATAGAAATGGCTTAGTAAAAGCTCTGGATATAAATACCGGTAAAGAAATTTGGTCATTAGATTTATCTATCCATACCAACTCTTTTTGGAAAAGACATCCAGCAAAACTTGCTGGTGGTATAACAGTAGCACGACATCATGTGTACATAGGTAGTGAATTGGCTAAAGTTTATGCATTACATGTGCACGATGGTAGTATTTCTTGGATGACAACAGTGGCTGGTGAAGCTGTATCAAAACCAGTAGTCAGTGATGATGGTGTGGTACTCATACATACTGGTAATGGCATGTTGCAGGCACTTAATGAATCTGATGGAAGACTTCAGTGGACCGTCAACTTAAATATTTCGCCATTGAAATTATATGGTGAATCTTCCCCGGCTATAGCTTTTGGTGCCGCTATTGTAGGTGGAAGTGACGGTAATGTAAGCGCAATATCAATGGATCAAGGTCAACTCATTTGGAAACAAAAAATCTCTAAACAAAATGCCGACGATAATGAAATTGCTCAGCTTCATGATGTAAAAATTACACCAGTGATAATAAATGAAATTGTGTATGCGATAGCTTACAATGGAAACTTAGTAGCACTAGATCTTCGTTCTGGACAAATTATATGGTCACGTAATATAGGGTCTATTAATAACCTGTTAGTAAATCATGGTTATATTTATTTAATCAATCAAGATAACCAAGTAATTGCAGTCGATATCCAAAATGGAGATGTTATATGGAGGCAAAATGCACTACAACATCATAATTTAATTTCTCCAGTATTATATAACAATTACATTGTAACAGGAGACTCAAAGGGGTATTTGCATTGGCTTAGTACTGATGATGGTCGAATTTTAGCTCATAAGAAAGTCGATAACTCAGGGATTTTAAATTCACCTATTATTGCTCGTAACAAACTTATTGTACAGACGAGAAATGGGAAAGTTTATGCTTTTATTTACCATGAATCCACCTAATTATTATTCAGTGATAATATGTTATTGTTATATATTAAATAAAATTATGTACAATAGATCATTACTTTAATTAATATCATTCAAATTTAACCGATATTAAACTAAGTTATAATTGTAAAAATAATTTTTAATTTACTAATTAATTAATAAAAATTAATTTTTATGGATAAAGTAAATATTATCATATATGATAATAATATATTCACTTAATTAAGTTGTGAATAAATATACATATAATATATTGTAATAATGGTTAATAGATAAAATTTCAATATTTTATAGTTACAATTTTAAAAAAGTAAAGATAATAATAAAATTATTTTTTTCTTTTAAATTTGGTTTAATACTGAATTACTATGTAGTTATTAAATATTGTCTGTAATATATTGGATTTTATTATTTTAAAACTAATAATAACATTATTATACTTAAAGTTCAATATTAACTATTATGCAATAAAATAAAATCATTGTTTAATAGTTTAAAACTATATGTAAAATTAAGAAATAATCATAATTTACCACAGAGATAAATCATTAATATCAAAATTATTAGGTGATATCTTTGATGGCTAAATGTACTTGTATAATTTACCATAAATAATTAACTTAAATTATCAATAGTTAATTAAAGAAACAATCGAGCGATCCTTAACTTAATAAGGTTTAAAATAAGTTCTAATTTATTTCTTTTTATCGATTAGATCGAATTGGATTATTCATGAAAAAACACGATACTAAATATCAATTTAAAAGATATGTTTTCTTCTTTATCAAATGATATTCCTACTAGTCTGTTTGATGTGTAAAAAATACATAGATCAATAAATATATTTCATAAAAACTTAATGTATAAATAAATTTGAAACTCCTTGACACATTTAAAATGATTTTATTCAATTTAATTTGAATAGTATTCATTGTTTTATTTCTGATTCCTTAAAGAAGAGGTTTATAATTATGATGCCTGTTATAGCATTAGTCGGGCGATCAAACGTAGGAAAATCTACTTTATTTAATCGACTAACACGTACTCATGATGCGCTGGTAACAAATTTTCCTGGACTAACTCGAGATCGTAAATATGGTCGTATAAAATGGGAAAATAATGAATGTATTATTATTGATACAGGTGGCATTGACATTATAACAGAAGAATTGGAAAAATATATAATCAGGCAATCTTTTATTGCTATCGAAGAAGCTGATATCGTACTATTTATAGTAGATGGTCACACTGGATTAATGGCTTCTGATCATAATATTGCTGATTATTTAAGAAAAAAACAAAAAACTACGATAATTGTTGTTAATAAAATTGATGGCATCTATTTTAATAGTGTTGCAGAAGATTTTTATAAATTAGGAATTAATTGCATTGCTTCTATTTCTGCTTCTTATGGACATGGCATTAGAAAATTACTTGAACAAATCCTACTACTTTTAACAAAAGAAAATAACTTGCTAGTACGTTCTGATTATAAACAAGATTGTTGTAATTTTTTATTAGAAGATGTTGATACATATTATAAAAAGAAAAAAAAAATGTTCAATTTACAAACGCCATATGTAAAATTAGCTATCGTTGGTCGTCCTAACGTAGGCAAATCAACATTAATTAATTATATTTTAGATGAAGAACGACTATTAGTTTACAACCAACCTGGTACTACACGTGATAGTATTTATATACCTGTGGTATATGATGGAAAGAAATATATCTTAATTGATACTGCAGGTGTACGAAAACGTAGTAATATTACGGAAGTAATAGAAAAATTTTCAATCATCAAAGCATTTCGGGCTATTGATGATGCAAACGTAGTAATATTGTTAATAGATGCTCATGCAGGTATTACTAATCAAGATTTATCTTTACTAAACTATATTATTAACAGCGGTAGATCCATGGTGATTGCAATCAATAAGTGGGACGGTGTATCTATCGAAGTAAAAAATAATTTTAAGTATATGCTTAATTTTCGACTAAACTTTATCGATTTTTCTCGGTTCCATTTCATTTCAGCGTTGCAAGGAAACGGCGTTAATAATTTATTCAAATCAGTAAATGAAGCTTATCAATGTGCGACTAAACGAATAAGTACAGCATTATTAACTCGCGTCATGCATATGGCAATAGATGAATATCCACCACCGTTGATTCATGGACGGAGCATAAAACCAAAATACGCCCATGTAGGAGGTTATAATCCACCTGTTATAGTGATTCATGGTGTACAGGTCAAACGTTTGTCAGACTCCTATAAACGTTATTTAATGGGATATTTCCGTCGTTCATTGAATTTAATGGGGACTCCAATTCGTATTCAAACTAATGAAGCTAATAATCCGTTTATTACTCAGCGTAATACGTTAATTTCTACACAATATTATAAACAAAAAAATAATAAAAAACACAATGCATTGAAAAAAAGTAAATAAAATAAGTTCACGAATAGATAATTCTGTGTTCAATAGTTTAACATCTATATAAAATATCTATACATCATTACTACATAATATTTATATGGATAGCATTATATTTTATACTTTATATAAATATGTCTATCATTTGGTACTGAAAATAATTTCATATAATATGAATGATTTTGATCAATCAAATATTTCATATTCAACAAAATATATGATAATTACATATCCATAATATTTTAAATATTTTAAAATAATAGGTTGTTGGGAACCATTTTATATAATCTTCATAATATTTTGTTAATAAAAAGAAAAAATTAATAAGAATCTAAAAATTAATCCAATGCACTAAGTATAATTTAAGTGCTTTTGATTTAAACATTATCGTACGTTTTATTAAAAAATCAAATCATATCAGTGTTAATCATAACAGTCACAATTGTTATAACTATGATGCATAATAATCATTATATTGTTAAGTAATAAAGATAAAAAAGATAACGGTTTTTTAATCTATCCAAATTAGTGAGATCAATCGAATCTGTTATAGTTAAAAATGAACAGTTTTTACATACTATTGCAAATGCGTGAATTTAATTCAATTAACTGTATTTTTATAATAGAAATTATTTAAAGATAAAGCACTGTATTGTATTATATCAATACAGTATTAATTGAAAACAAAATATTTTACTTGAAGTACTCATAATTTATAAAATAAGATTATTAATCTAAGATATGTTAAGTAACATATCTTACGGAAACATTTCTAGTATCATTCAACAATCTATAAATGTAAGACTGTAATAGTAATTATTTGCTGTTAAGCAATCATCAGCTATTCAATATTTTCATTAATAAACTTTGTACGAGTCGAATATTTCGAATAAACTACTATAGTATTAAATAATAGGTTTTTCTTTCTGTTTTCTTTGTCAATTAATAAAAATTATAGTGATTATTGTAATTGGTTTATTATAAAACTTTTTAACTTCTAATACTGCATTAATTTAAATAAAACAAAGTTATTTAACTTAATAAAGGCACTTTTAATATACTATTAATTCTTTATGTATGTAGTAATTTACAATGACAATCTGAGTTATTAAAAATTTTATAATAGTTTTATTATATTAAAGTTATCTATACTATTTATATTATTTATACGTTTTAAGCTTATTGAGGCTAGTGCATAATTTTATGGCCATTCATAGAATCTTCTTGAGAATTTTATTTTGAAAAAATCATAACAATAGATTATATTTATAGTTTATTATAATTTAGTTAATGTTAGAATAAATAGATGGAAGAGTACGCAATAAACATCATAATATAATGTATGATCAATTCTAATAAAAAACTATATTCTCGATAAGAATATAGTTTTCTCTTGCATTCTAATGTACGAATAATACCATTCTAATATAATATAATGACGCTCAATACTTATTATCATATCATTCATGATGCGTGAAATATAAAAAACATTTTTTTAGCGGAAAACTATAATGAGTAAAAATAATATAATGATGTCAGTCAATCAAATTGATAATCAGCGAACGAAGTTGGAAACTGCATGTCTTCATGCGCTGAACTTAGCGCATTCTAATTCAAATGCAGTGGAAGTATCAATAAATAAAGTTACCGGTATTGAAATTAGTACCCGTTATGGTGAAATAGATAAAATTAAGTTTAAAAATGATGGTGCACTATATATTACCGTGTACAATAAGCATTGTAAAGGTAGTGCTTCCTCTACAGACCTTAGACCTGAAGCGATTGCTCGTACCGTGGAGGCTGCACGAGAGATAGCTCAGTATACGTCACCTGATCCGGCGTCAGGACCTGCAGAAAAATCTTTACTAGCCTTAGAGGCTCTACCAGACTTGAATATCTTTCATCCTACAAATCTGAATCTTGAATATGTTGTTACACTAGCAGCTGAAAGTGAACAAGCGGCACTTAATAATGACAAACGTATCCTTCATACAGAAGGAGGTAATTTCAATAGTTATTTTAGTACCCGTGTATTCGGAAATAGCTATGGTATGTTAAAAAGCTACAATAGTACTCATTATTCTCTCTCCTGTAGTGTAATAGCAGTAAGTGAAGGACAAATGGAACGTGATTACGCCTACACTCTTGGACGTGCCATCGATGATCTACGTTCACCATGTACAGTGGGAGAAGAATGTGCTCATCGTACTATAGCACGTATTAATTCACGAAAATTGCCAACAATGGAAGAAGTTCCGGTTTTATTTTCTTCAGAAGTAGCTGCTGGGCTTTTTGAACATCTAGCATCTGCAATCAGCGGTCGTAACGTATACCGAAAATCTACTTTTTTACTTAATGATTTAGGTAAAATGATTCTACCAAAGTGGTTTTCTATTAATGAACGTCCTCATATGCCTAAAGGTTTATCATCTTCACCATTCGATAATGAAGGCGTGAAAACATGTGATCGTATTATTATAAAAGACGGAATATTAAATACTTGGCTTCTTGATAGCTATGCAGCGCGAAAACTAGACTTAAAAAGTACCGGGCATGCCGGTGGCATCTGTAATTGGATTGTCTCTTCGCATCAAAATATGAATTTTTCTGAGTTACTTAAAATAATGAAGCGCGGTTTGGTTGTGACTGAATTGATGGGACAAGGCGTGAATATTATCACAGGTGACTATTCTCGTGGTGCTGCTGGTTTTTGGGTTGAAAATGGTGAAATAGCTTATCCAGTCAGCGAAATTACTATTGCTGGAAATTTGAAAAAAATGTTAAGCAATATAGTCGGTATTGGTAAGGATATAGATACTCGAAGCAGCATTCATTGTGGATCCATACTTCTATCAGAAATGTGTATTTCTGGTCAAGAAAAAGCTATGATGTAAAAAAATCAAGTTCATTAATTTAAAATTTTAATTAAAAAGTCTTTTTATAAGTTTAGTTTTCTTATGTTTAAAGGCAATGTAGTTATGTTTTATCATCAGTTAAATTTTGTTCTATTGCACATATAATAAAACTAATGCTCAAAATCAAAATAAATTCCATGTTCTATCAATGCATAATGAGCTAACACTTTGTGTGTTTTATTATTTCAATGAAATTATTGCAATCTTTCACTTTAAATTTTAAATTAGTTTAAACGTATGTGTTATATATTCAGATCTTTATATCCTCATATTCATTCATTTCTTTTTTAAGATAACAAAATTTTATTTTAATTAAGAATTAGTTTTTAAAACTGTAGAAAATTCCATTCTACAGTATGCTAACAAGCAGGAATAGCCAACCATCTATTTTTATAGATATACTGGATAACGAGCACAAATATTTAAAACTTTATTTTTAATATGTTGAATACATTCTTCATCGTTAATATTATCTAGAATGTCACATATCCAGCTTGCTAGTGCAAGTACATCGGTTTCTATAAAACCACGTCTGGTGACTGCAGGTGTTCCAATTCGTATTCCTGAAGTAACGAGTGGACTTTTCAAATCGTTTGGTATACAATTTTTATTGACAGTAATATTGGCTCGGCTGAGTATTTCGTCTGCTTTTTGACCAGTGATATTTTTATCCACTAAATCCAATAAAAATAGATGATTATCAGTTCCACCTGATATAATGTGAAAATTTCTAGACAAAAATACCGTTACCATTGCTTTAGCATTTTTAATTACTTGTTTCTGATAGACTTTGAACTCGGGTTGCATAGCCTCTTTCAACGCAACTGCTTTTGCAGCAATAGCATGCATGAATGGTCCTCCCTGAGCTCCAGGAAAAACGGAAGCATTTAGTTTTTTGTATAGTGCTAAGCTACCGTTCTTTGCTAAAATCATACCGCCACGAGGTCCAGCAAGCGTTTTGTGGGTAGTTGTAGTTACTACATGAGCATGAGGAAGTGGATTTGGATAAATATTAGCAGCAACCAATCCCGCTATATGCGCCATATCTACAACAAAATAAGCGCCGATAGTGTCAGCGATTTCACGCATTTTAGCCCAATTAACTATGCGAGAGTAAGCAGAAAATCCACCAATAATCATCTTTGGTTGATGTTGTTTGGTTAATTTAGCTAATTGTTCATAGTCTATTTGACAATATTCATTAACACCATAGGATATAGTCTTATATAATGCACCAGAAAAATTGATTGAAGATCCATGTGTTAAATGACCTCCGTGTGTTAAATGCATACCTAATATAGTATCACCTGGTTTTAGCAAAGCTGTGTAAACAGAAAAATTGGCTTGCGAGCCTGAATGAGGTTGCACGTTGGCATAATCTGCTCCAAATAATGTCTTAGCACGGTCAATAGCCAATTGCTCCACTATATCAATATATTGACATCCGCCATAGTAACGTTTATCCGGATAACCTTCAGCATATTTATTTGTCAATTGAGAACCCTGTGCTTCCATAACACGCTTACTAGTATAGTTTTCAGATGCAATTAACTCAATATGTTCTTCTTGGCGTACCATTTCCTGAGCCATAGCTTTCCATAATTCAATATCATATTGTTCAATATTCATATCATATCTTGACATTAATTATTCGCTCCGTTAAACTTATACATGAAATCATTTGAAATGAGTAGAAGGTAGAATAGTAAGTTTTAAATAAAATGTGTTTTATTTTTTAATTTTTTAAGTTGCTTAATTGATTGAAAAAATTATAGATTATATGTCTATTATGTCTATAATGGTTAATTGACACATTTTGTATATTATAAATTAACAATATAATAATTATATTATATATAATAATATATGAATATTAATGTGTTGTAAATAATTTTATTATTTATACTATAAAAAGCTAAATTCCAATATGATTGAAAGAGTTAATTTCAGATCTCATATTAATTATCTTAGTGATCTTTATACGTATTATAGAAAATTTTTATTTTTACTAGTTTATATATGATAGTATCGTCAATTTAAATTAATACTATTGTATATCTATTATATATTCATGACTAATCATACTAACATTGAAGCATATAAAGATTAGCTTGAAAAAATAATTTTTTAAATTTAAATAAATGCTTTCTTAAGATATATTTTACAATATATTGTATTAACAAAATTTTTTTAAAATCACTTTAAATTTAATAAAACCGTTATATTGGAAATAATTTCCACTATTTTTATGATGTGATGGATATCATTATTAACTATATCGGTATATATCGCTTTTTAATTGAAATTATTAATTTTTCTAAAATTAATAATTTACTATATTATATGATATTTATTTAAATTAATATCTTCACTGATTAAATTATATAATATTTTATATTTTAATCAATAACTAACTTTAATACTATTTATTATTAATATAATATTACTGTTTTATGTTATACTGACGGGTAGTATTTTATTTTTTAGTAAAATATGATTTCTTCTAAAATATATAAAATTAATATCTTATTTATTTAATAAATAAACCATTCTAATAAATAGGGATCCATAGGAATACAATACATTATATATGATCGGATATGACAAATTATATTACTAATATATACCAAGTTCCTTTAAAATTGCTTTTTTAACATTATTATTGATTTTATCTTTATTTTTTAAAACTATTTATTAATAACTATAACTATTATTCTAATAACTAAGAATATCTTAGTTAGCAGGACTCTATCTCTTATAATTGAAATTTTCAAGTAAATGATATTATTTATATGGAAAAAAGAAAAATGTTTAATTTGAATATATATTCAAATTAAATACATTATTTCTAATACAATAATTTTATGAAGATAATAAAATTAAATAATATATTTTATATAATATATCTACTTGATTCATCCAAATTTACTAATGTAAATTTATTGTAGTATAAAAATTATAAAATATATTTTTTATATATCTAAAATAATATATAAGTATAGTATTTTATTTTGTAAAACTACTTCTATTCCAGTCATATAGATTGACAACTATATTTTTTGAATTTTTAAAAAAATTAAATTATATAATTTAATTATGTAAATAATATATCATTTATTTAAAATAAAATAAATAGATAATTTTTATGAATTAATTAAATTAACAAATTCATAATATGTTTAGTGTGATACAGAAAAATTAATGATTTTTTATCTTTATTTTAAATAAATTAATAGAATTATTTATTAACGTATCATATCAAATAGCAACAATTTTTATTGTTTTCAACAGTAATTTTTATAAAAATTATATCTGTTTTACCTAAGTAATTTTCCATTAAAAATTTTGATCAAATAAAACGATAAAAATAGGGTATACTAAATATTAGTAGTGCTAAAACTTCATTAGTCTATTCAACAACTCATAATAAATTTTATACAAGGCAAAAAATGAACAGAACAAATGAAATCATTCATACACATCTACTAGTCGGCTGGGATATTAGTACAGTAGACGATTATGATGCTATGATGATTCGACTACATTATATTAATTCTCCGGGTCAAACTGCTACTGATATAAAAGTTGATCGAACATTATGGCTTACGACTGACATTGCCAAACAGCTTATTTCTATCCTAGAAGCTGGAATAGCTAAAATAGAATCATCAGAACATAGAACTTATTGCAAACATTAGTTCTTTGATACTGGTTTCATAAACAAAATTTGCTATCTCTATATACAATCTTTTTAAAATGTTAAAGTAATAAAATATGAACATAAGCATACATAGCATAATGATGCATTTAAATAGAGATATGTATCAATTAATAACGATACTATGAGTTTAATACAATTAAAAAATAGTACATATATAGATAGTTATATTAAACTAATTGAGTTAATTATATTTATATGCCTTATCCTGTTATATCTGTACTAATAATTATTTTATATTAATAAAAATTAACCATAGAAATTTAATAATATGAAAAGTATAATAGTACTGTAAGTAACATTTTAATTTACAAGATATACTAATCAGTATCCGTTAATGACTTCTATCTGAAAAAAATTATAGAGTAAAAAAAGATTACATAGTTGATTGTTCCTATTCTTCTCCATGTCAACAATAAAAGAACTAAATTTATAGTATTTCAGTTGTCGAAGAAGATCAAGAATCTTTATAATTACTTACTCAAGGTAGTATAAGCATGCATTATTTTATTCTTGTCTATATCTTATCTACATGATACACCAATGGTATTTTCATACTTACTTGTATCTAAAAATAGATGCATATAGAACATGCGGATACTGCCTATTGGAAGTAGTAAAAATAATATGGATTATTATAATGCTACTATTATATCCATGATATGGATATTGTCAATGACAGGTTTTATAGCAATATATTAGAAGATAATCGATCGATTATTACCGTAAATAATAAAAATTATTAGCAGATTAAACTTCGGAATATTCTAGGATAGTGCTCTATATATCCATGGTATAAGTTAGCCTCATAAGAAATATGAAGTTAACTAGACTCATCAATGATAAGCAAAAAAATATTTTAACAAGCGTACATAAATGGTCTTTCGTAGTATTGAAATACTATAGAAAGCTTTGCTATATATGGTTATATTTATACCATAGAGCTATTGAAATCAAAGTAAGTGAAGAAAAAACAATCGTACAAATCTAATAAAAAATACTGTAGATGATCTTTATTGTTATCTATCAAACATAGAAATATTTACAAATAAATTTTAAATAAACCACAAGTTATCTCAACTCAATAATTAAAATATTTTAGTTTCTTGTAAACATTGGCTACTTAGAAAGTAAACATTTTAAAAAGTAAAAAATTATCAGCTTTTTCTAGGAAAAACATCATATAGCCTATAAAATTTATATAAACAGAGCTCTACTTTTTATGATTACATATTGAATATAATTTTTATTAATATAAATGGTCGCAGCACATTTATAAAAAATCTAAATAGATTAATTATTTTATAACTACTTTTTCTACGGGCGATGTTGTTTTCGTGCGATCTATAAACTCAATATATGCCATTATTGCATTATCGCCTGTACGAAATCCACTCTTTAAAATACGAGTATAACCACCATTACAATTAATAAAACGAACACGTAATTCATTAAATAACTTTGCTACTACCTCGTTATTACGAGTACGAGCAAAGACTAAACGACGATTCGCAACGCTATCAACATTAGCAACTTTAATTAACGACTCAACGGTTCGCCGCAACTCTTTTGCTTTCGGTAGAGTCGTCTTAATTATTTCATGCCGCATTAAGGATACGGCCATATTTCGTAACATTGCTTGACGATGACTACTGTTACGATTTAGTCGACGACCACTTTTACGATGGCGCATAAATTTTACCCTTTCAAGCAATATATTAAATTATAATAAAAATCATTCATTAGTAATAATCATTGGAGGCCAATTTTCTAACCGCATACCAAGAGATAATCCTCGAGAAGCTAGTATATCTTTAATTTCAGTAAGAGATTTTTTACCAAGGTTAGGTGTTTTGAGTAATTCAACTTCAGTGCACTGTACTAAATCACCAATGTAATGGATAGATTCTGCTTTAAGACAATTAGCAGATCGAACTGTTAATTCTAAATCATCGACAGGACGCAATAAAATCGGGTCAAACTCTGGTTCTTCTACTTTAACTTCTGGGATACGTACATCACGTAAGTCAACAAACGATTCTAATTGTTCAGCTAAAATCGTAGCTGCACGTCGAATTGCTTCTTCAGGATCAATTGTTCCATTAGTTTCCATATCAATAACTAATTTATCTAAATCTGTACGTTGTTCAACGCGAGCTGCTTCCACGTTATAAACGATACGTTCAATCGGACTATAACATGCATCTACTAATAAACGACCTATTAATCGTTCATCTGCATCTAACAAATGCATTCTAGCAGATGCTGGAATATAACCACGTCCACGTTGAACCTTAATGCGCATATTAATAGATGCATTATTATCTGTTAGATGACATATAAGATGCTGTGGCTTAACAATTTCTACATTTCCATCATGTTTAATATCAGCTGCAATGACAGGACCAATACCAGATTTACTTAGAGTTAAAATAACTTCATTTTTATCTTGAATTTTTATTGAAAGTTCTTTCAAATTTAACAGAACTTCTAAAATATCTTCCTGTACACCCTCTTTGGTACTGTATTCGTGTAGTACTCCATCAATTTCAACTTCAGTTACTGCACATCCTGGCATAGATGAAAGAAGAACACGACGCAACGCATTGCCCAATGTATGACCAAAGCCACGCTCCAAAGGTTCAAGCGTTACCTTAGTATGCGTAGAACTAATTTGCTCGATATCTACTAAGCGCGGTTTTAAAAAATCTGTCACAGAACCCTGCATGATCTCCTCTCTTTACTACTTAAGCTTTACTTAGAATATAATTCAACAATTAGGTGTTCATTAATGTCTGCTGACAGATCAGCACGTTCTGGAATATGTTTAAATATTCCTTCCATCTTAGTAGCATCAATTTCAAGCCAAGTTGGCTTTTCACGTTGCTCAGCCAACTCTAATGAAGCACGAATGCGAGATTGCTGTTTTGCTTTTTCACAAATTTTAATCACATCGTTAGTAACAACTTGATAAGAAGCAATATTAATAATATGTTTATTTACCATAATTGCTTTATGGCTAATCAATTGTCGTGATTCTGCGCGAGTAGTGCCGAACCCTATACGATAAACAACATTATCTAGACGAGATTCCAATAACTGTAATAAATTTTCACCAGTATTACCTTTTAACCGTGCTGCTTTTTTATAGTAGTTTCGAAATGGACGTTCTAATATACCATAAATACGTCGAACTTTTTGTTTTTCACGTAATTGTAATCCATAATCTGAAAGACGTGGCTTGCGTATACTCTGCTGACCAGGTAATTGCCCAATTTTACATTTAGAATCAATTGAACGAACGCCGGATTTTAGAAAAAGATCGGTACCTTGACGACGACTGAGTTTTAGTTTAGGACCTAAATATCTTGCCATTTTATTTTTTCCAACTAAACCTAAAAGTAATATCATACACGGCGCTTTTTAGGTGGCCGACAACCGTTATGGGGAATTGGAGTAACATCAGTGATATTAGTAATACGAAATCCGGCCGCATTTAATGCGCGAATAGTGGATTCGCGACCTGGGCCCGGTCCGTTAATCATAACTTCTAAATTTTTAATTCCATATTCTTTTACAGCCTCAGCACAACGCTCCGCGGCGACTTGTGCGGCAAAAGGAGTAGATTTACGAGAACCACGGAAACCAGAATCACCGGAAGTTGCCCAACCCAAGGCATTTCCTTGTCGATCAGTAATAGTAACAATAGTATTATTAAAAGAAGCATAGACATGAGCTATACCATCCAAGATTTGCTTTTTAATGCGTTTATGTATACGAACAGGAGCTTTAGCCATTAATTGATTTATCCTGATTATTTCTTAATTATTTTTCGCGGACCTTTACGAGTACGTGCATTCGTTTTGGTACGTTGTCCATGGACTGGAAGACTACGACGATGACGTAAACCACGATAAGTGCCAAGATCCATCAAGCGCTTTATATTCAAGCTGACTTCACGACGTAAATCACCCTCTACAACAAATTTGGATACTGCATCACGCAATGCATCAAGTTGTGTCTCAGATAGCTCACTAATTTTAGTATTTCCAGTAATTTCCACAGTTGTACAAATATTTTGTGAGCGAGTTTTACCAATACCATAGATTGACATTAATGCAATAACAGTATGTTTATGATCAGGAATATTTATACCTGCTACACGGGCCACTTTTACTCCTATTATTTTCGTGTTTAAAAACAATACTATAAAAAGCATTGTCCTTTAAAAATTTAAACAATATTATAAATTATGGTAACTAGAATTAGCTAACTGGTCAATTTAGCTAAATTACTATAATTTTTCAAGAAAATGTTAACAAGATTAGCCTTGTCGTTGTTTATGCTTAAAGTCGGCATTGCAAGTCACATAAACTATTCGATTACGTTTAACAATTTTGCAGCTGCGACATAACTTTTTAACAGAAGTACGTACTTTCATTGTACTCTCCGTATTTTTTAAAATTACCAACTAATTCGTGCTTTTAAAAATATCAACTAAATTAGTTAATTTATCGATGGTTATACCCCTTTAAATTTGCTTTTTTCAAAATAGATTCATACTGATTCGACATCATTACAGTCTGTATCTGAGATATAAAATCCATAATTACTACAACCACGATTAATAGCGATGTACCTCCAAAATAAAAAGGCACCTGCATTGCGTCACGCATAAATTCTGGTATTAGACAAATAAAAGTAACGTACATAGCACCAAATAGAGTTAAACGAGTCATCACTTTATCAATATATTTAGCCGTTTGCTCACCAGGACGAATGCCTGGTATAAAAGCGCCTGACTTCTTTAAATTGTCTGCTGTTTCACGTGGATTAAAAACTAACGTTGTATAAAAAAAACAGAAAAATATAATAGTACTTACATATAATAATACATACAGTGGTTGTCCAGGTTGTAAATAAAGTGAAATAACAGTCAACCATTTCCAACCTGTGCTACCCCCAAACCAAGATGTGAGAGTAGCCGGAAAAAGAAGAATACTAGAAGCAAAAATTGCTGGAATAACGCCGGCCATATTTACTTTTAGTGGTAAATGTGTGTTTTGGGCTGCATACACACGACGTCCGTGCTGTCTATGAGGATAATTAACAACAATGCGACGTTGACCCCGTTCAATAAATACGACAAAAGAAGTTACCATTAAGATAAGTATAACAATAAACAATAATAATAAAAAATGTAAATCACCTCGTCTAGCTTCTTCTATTGTATGGCCAATGGCAGGAGGTAATCCTGCTACGATACCTGAAAAAATAATAATTGAGATTCCATTTCCGATACCTCGTTCAGTAATCTGTTCACCTAACCACATTAAGAATATTGTTCCACATACTAAACTTATAATTGCAACAAAATAAAACGTAAAACCTGTATTAATAACTAAACCTTGCATTCCAGGTATATGTGGTAAACAAGTAACAATACCAACTGATTGAAATATAGCTAATAGTAATGTACTATATCGAGTGTATTGATCAATTTTTCGTCTTCCAGTTTCACCTTCTTTTTTTATCTCTGATAATGTTGGATGTAATGCCGTTAATAATTGAATTATAATAGATGCTGAAATATAAGGCATAATTCCTAAGGCAAAAATTGAAGCACGGTTAAGAGCGCCACCAGAGAACATATTGAACATTTCAATGATAGTACCTCGTTGTTGTTCCAGTAAATTTGAAAGTATTGTAGAATCAATACCAGGAATTGGAATAAAGGAACCTATACGAAAAACAATCAGAGATCCAATAACAAACAATAATTTATGTTTTAACCCTCTAAGTTTATCATGAGTGTTTTTAAAAAAAGCCCCTGATTGTTTAACCATTCGCTATTTATTCCTCAATTTTACCACCAACGGCTTCGATTGCAGCACGGGCACCTTTAGTGACACGTAATCCACGTATAATCACAACCTGTTTAATTTCACCAGATAAAATAATTTTAACGAAACGAACGTGGCTTCGCACAATATTAGTAACTTTTAGTGTATCTAGATCAATTATTTTTCTTCCAATGCCAATTTGTGTTAAATCGGATAAACGAATCTCTGTAGTAATCATAGACCTACGCGAAGTGAACCCGAACTTTGGAAGACGACGATATAGAGGCGTCTGGCCTCCTTCAAAACCTCGACGTATACGGCTACCTGAACGAGATTTTTGTCCCTTGTGACCACGACCAGCAGTTTTTCCTAAACCAGATCCCACACCACGTCCCGGACGCTTAGAGTAGTGTTTGGAATCTTTAGCCGGAGATAGAGTATTTAAATACATCTCTTACTCCTTGATTTTAACCATATAGGAAATTGATTTAATCATACCACGCACTGCAGGGGTATCTTCACGTTCAACAACTTGACCTATACGGCGCAATCCTAAACCAATTAGAGTTGCTTTGTGTTTAGGTAGTCGCCCGATAGAACTACAAGTTTGAATGATCTTAATAATTTTTTGCATGATTAACCTAAAATTTCTTTAACAGATTTACCACGTTTAGCTGCAATTATTTTGGGAGATTGCATCATGCTAAGAGCATGAACAGTTGCACGTACTATATTGATTGCATTAGTTGAACCATAAGCTTTTGCTAATACATTATGAACTCCTGCAACTTCTAAAACAGCGCGCATAGCACCACCTGCAATAATACCGGTGCCTTCAGAAGCCGGCTGCATAAATACGTGAGATCCTGTATGTATACCTTTTACTGCATGTTGCAAAGTGCCATTTTTTAGTGTAATATTTAGCATGTTACGACGGGCTTTTTCCATTGCTTTTTGTATTGCTGCTGGAACTTCTCTTGCTTTACCATATCCAAAACCAAGACGACCATTACCATTACCAACAACTGTCAGTGCTGTAAAACTAAAAATACGACCGCCTTTTACGGTTTTAGATACACGATTTACTGCAATTAATTTTTCTTGTAATTCAGCAAATTGTTTTTCAATATGTATCATTATTTATACCACTGATTTAGAACCGTAGTCCAGCTTCACGAGCGGCGTTTGCCAGTGCATGAATTCGACCATGGTATTGAAAACCGGAACGGTCAAAGGCTACATTATGAATACCTTTTTGTAATGCGCGCTCTGCGATTATTTTACCTACAACAATAGCAGCATCTTTGTTTCCGGTACCTTTTAATGTTTTCGAAATATCCTTTTCTATAGTAGAAGCGGCGATTAGAACTTCAGAACCATTCGGTGCAATAATTTGTGCATAAATATGACGTGAAGTACGGTGTACCACTAGGCGTATAGCACCTAATTCTTGAATTTTTCGTCGCGTGCGAACTGCACGACGGATACGAGCTGCTCGCTTATCCATTAATATTTCTTACCTTCATCATGATTATTTTAAATAATCTTATTTCTTTTTGGCTTCTTTAGTATGTACAACTTCATTGGCATAACGAATGCCTTTACCTTTATAAGGTTCCGGACGGCGAAAAGACCGCAAATCCGCAGCTACTTGACCAATAACTTGTTTGTTTATACCTTTTAGTATAATTTCAGTTTGACTTGGACATTCTGCAATAACATCATTTGGTAAAATATAATTAATATGATGAGAAAACCCTAAAAATAAACTCAAGACTTTATTTTTGATAATAGCACGATAACCTACGCCTATCAGCTGTATTTTTTTAGTAAATCCTTCAGTTACACCAATGATCATACTATTCAGTAATGCACGTGTAGTACCTGCTAATATCCAACCATTGATATGGCGACGACCTTCTTCATCACATGGAATAAAGGTCAACTGACCATCAATTTTATGAATACGAACAATTTCATGGACAGTATAAATTAATTCTCCATTTGGACCTTTAACTAAAACGTTCTGCTCGTTAATTGTTATCTCAACATTTGGAGGAATAACGATAGGTACTTTAGCAACACGAGACATGTTTTCCTCATAATTAAACTACGTAGCAGATGATTTCTCCGCCAAGACCGACTTGACGAGCTGTACGATCAGTCATGATACCTTTAGAAGTAGAAACAACTACGACACCCATACCCGCCATTACTTTCGGTAATGCATTTTTTTTCTTATAGATGCGTAAACCAGGTCGACTGACACGCTTTATATATTCTATTACAGGTTTACTTTGGTAATATTTAAGTTCTAATTTAAGGTTAGGTTTAATATCACCTTCAATTTTATAATCTCTAATAAAACCTTCTTTTTTCAATAAATTAACGATTTCAATTTTAAGTTTAGAAGCAGGAATAGAAATCACAGATTTATTTGCTGACTGACCATTACGGATACGAGTTAACATATCTGCAACTGGATCTTGCATACTCATATATTTTATCCTCGTAAATTCATAGATCAATTACCAACTAGCCTTTCTTAAGCCCGGAATTTCACCACGCATAGCAGCTTCACGGACCTTAATACGGCTTAATCCAAATTTTCTAAGAAAGGCATGTGGTCGACCAGTTTGACGACAACGATTGCGCTGACGAGATGGACTAGAATCGCGTGGTAAAGTTTGTAGCTTAAGCATTGCGTTCCAACGCTCTTCATTAGAAATATGAACATTAGAAATGACAGTTTTAAGTATTATACGCTTTTTAAATAGCTTACATGCTAATTTCATTCGTTTAACTTCACGTACTTTCATACATTGTTTAGCCATGATGTGTAACAACCCTACTTTCTTTTCGGAAAGGAAAATTAAAAGCAGTTAACAGTGCACGGCCTTCATCATCAAATCTTGCAGTAGTAGTAATAGTAATATCCAAACCACGAATACTATCTATTTTATCATAATGAACTTCCGGGAAAATTATTTGTTCACGTATACCCATGCTATAATTACCTCGACCATCAAATGATTTTTCAGAAAAACCACGAAAATCACGAATACGTGGTATAGCAACAAAGATTAATCGTTCAAAAAATTCCCACATGCGTTTACTACGCATGGTTACCTTGCAACCTATCGGATAGCCCTGTCGGATTTTGAATCCAGATATAGACTTTTTTGCTTTTGTAACAATTGGTTTTTGACCAGAAATTACAGTTAAATCAGTTATGGCGCTATCTAAAAATTTCTTATCCGTAACGGCGTTACCTACACCTGTATTTAATGTGATCTTTTCGATTCGCGGAACTTGCATGATAGAATGATAGTCAAACTGTTCCATCAGTTGATATATTATTTTATTTTTGTAAAAATCGTACAATTTTACCATTTTATCACTCCATATTACTCAATCAATTGACCGTTAGATTTTAAAAATCTCATTTTTTTTCCATTGTTGATTCTAAAACCAATGCGTTCAGCTTTATTGGTAACGGTGTTAAAAACTGCAAGATTTGAAAGATCAATTACTGATTCTATTTCAACAATACCACCCAGCCGATTCATAGCTGGAAGTGGTTTTTGATGTTTTTTTACAAGATGAATACCTTCTACAACAGCTTTTCCTGTGGAAAGAACATGTATTACTTTACCACGTTTTCCTTTATCTCTACCATTGAGTACAATAACTTCATCACCACAACGAATTTTTGCTGCCATAATTCTATTCCTCAAAGCACCTCAGGGGCTAACGAAATAATTTTCATGAATTTTTCAATACGTAACTCACGAGTTATCGGTCCAAAAATGCGTGTGCCTATGGGCTGTTCATTATTATTTAATAAGACACAAGCATTTTCATCAAATCGAACAACAGAACCATCAGAACGGCGCACACCTTTTTTTGTGCGTACTATAACAGCTTTCAGAACATCGCCTTTTTTTACTTTTCCACGAGGAATCGCTTCTTTAATAGTAATTTTTATTACATCGCAAATACCTGCATATCTACGTCGTGAACCACCTAGTACTTTAATGCACATTACGCGTCGTGCACCAGAGTTATCTGCTACTGTTAACATCGTTTGTTCTTGAATCATGATAGTAATCCATTGATGTCAAACTTTATATTAATAACATAAATCTATCTAAAAGATAAATTTGTTTGATGTAAGTATAATAAAAATTATAATGAAATACGGCAACATAACACCCATTTCTACAATTTATATAAGTAGAAAAAATTCTTTAATATAAGAATAAATGTTTGTTAAAGTTAAATCAAAAATCATTCAACTTTATATAATCGATTTTTCTACAATACGAATCAATTTCCAAAATTTAGTTTTAGAAATTGGACGGGATTCTCTAATTTCAACGATATCTCCGATTTTACTATCATTATTTTCATCATGCACATGAAGATTAGTAGTACGTTTTATGAATTTTCCATAAATTGGATGTTTTATAAAACGTTCAAGAGTAACAGTAATAGACTTTTCCATCTTATCATTAATGACTCTACCTTGTAGTGTACGCATTTTACTGTTCATTATTTTTCTGTTTTTCAGTTAATAACATGTTGATACGTGCAATATTACGACGTACCTGTCTTAACAAATGAGTTTGTTTTGTCTGACTACTCGTAATTTGCATACGTAAGTTAAATTGTTCTCGTAATAGGCTAATTAATGTCATTTTAAGCGCACTAACGTTTTTTTCACGTAGCTTCTGTATTTTCATCATTACAATATCATCATTTTGCTTATAAATGCAGTTTTAATTGGTAGTTTTGCAGCTGCAAGTTTGAAAGCTTCGCGAGCTAGTTCTTCTGTAATCCCATCCATTTCGTAAAGAATTCTACCTGGCTTAATCAAAGAGACCCAATATTCCACATTACCTTTACCTTTACCCATACGCACTTCAAGCGGTTTTTTCGTAATCGGTTTATCTGGAAAAATCCGGATCCATATTTTCCCTTGACGCTTAATTGCCCGTGTCATCGCACGACGTGCTGATTCAATTTGACAAGCAGTTAAACGACCGCGGTCGATGGCCTTAAGACCAAACATACCGAAGTTGATATCCATACCAATTGACAAACCACGGTTACGACCCTTTTGCATTTTTCGGAATTTTGTATGTTTTGGTTGTAACATTACAACTCTCCTTACTTGCGATTTTTACGAGGTTGTTTTTTCAGTGGAGATAGTTGTTCTGGTGGGTCAATAGCAACCATACCACCAAGAATCTCACCTTTAAAAATCCATACTTTTACACCAATAACACCATAAGTTGTATATGCTTCAGCAATACTATAATCGATATCTGCACGCAAAGTATGTAAAGGAACACGACCTTCTCGATACCATTCAGTACGGGCAATTTCCGTACCTCCAAGACGACCACTAATTTCAACTTTGATTCCTTTGGCGCCTAGTCGCATAGCATTTTGTACTGCGCGCTTCATTGCGCGTCGGAACATAATTCGGCGTTCTAACTGTGAGGCAATACTCTTGGCAACTAACTTCGCATCTAACTCTGGTTTACGAATTTCAGTGATATTAATTTGTGCTGGAACACCAGTAAGTTCTGCTATTATCTTTCTCAATTTTTCAACGTCTTCACCTTTCTTGCCGATCACAATGCCTGGACGAGCAGTATAAATTGTAACGCGAATGCTTTTAGCTGGACGTTCAATTAACACTCTAGAAATTGCAGCACTTGATAATTCTGTATTCAAAAACTGTCGAACTTTAAAATCACTTTCTAGATTATTAGCAAACTCTTTGGTATTTGCATACCAAGTAGAATTCCAAGATTTAACAATACCTAATCGTAGACCATTTGGATGTACTTTTTGACCCATCTTCTAATCTCCAGATTATTAATGATCGGATACAATTATAGTAATATGACTAGTGCGTTTTAAAATACGGTCTGCGCGACCTTTAGCACGAGGCATAACGCGCTTTATACTTGGGCCTGTATCGACGAAAATTTTTTTAATTTTTAAGTCGTTGACATCTGCACCATCATTATGTTCAGCATTAGAAATAGCAGATTCCAATACTTTTTTGATTAAACCAGCTGCTTTTTTATTAGTATAAGTTAGAATTTCTAAAGCTCGTGACACTTTCTTTCCGCGTATTAAGTCAGCTACTAGCCGAACTTTTTGTGCAGAAGAACGAGCTCGACGATGCTGAGCGACAGTTTCCATGTAATCTATTATTTCCTATATTATCGTTTCTTAGCTTTTTTATCAGCTGCATGGCCACGATAAGTACGTGTCGGAGCAAATTCACCTAATTTGTGACCAATCATTTCATCGGCAATAAAAATCGGTACATGTTGCCGTCCATTATGAACAGCAATAGTTAACCCAATCATTTTAGGAAAAATTGTTGAACGACGAGACCAAGTACGAATGGGTCTTTTATCACTGCTTTCCACTGCTTTCTCTACTTTTTTTAGCAAATGTAGGTCGATAAATGGACCTTTTTTGAGAGAACGTGGCATTATTATTTATCCTCTAATATTATTTAATGCGTCGACGCATGATAAATTTGTCAGTGCGTTTATTATTGCGTGTTTTCTTACCTTTAGTCTGAACACCCCAGGGAGACACTGGATGCTTTCCGAAATTTCGACCCTCACCACCACCGTGTGGGTGATCAACCGGATTCATTGCTGTACCACGAACAGTTGGACGAATATTTCGCCATCGACTAGCACCAGCTTTACCCAATACACGTAGCATATTTTCAGCATTACCGACTTCTCCTATGGTTGCACGGCATACTGACTGAAGTCTTCTTATTTCACCAGAACGTAAACGTAATGACACATATGCAGTGTCTCGAGCCACTATTTGAGCATAAGCACCGGCAGAACGTGCCAGTTGACCACCTTTACCTGGTTTCATTTCTATATTATGTATTATTGAACCAAGAGGAATATTTTGCATCGGCAAAGTATTACCTATTTTGATTGTCGCACCAGCGCCAGAGTGAATTTGATCGTTAATTGTTAGTCCTTTTGGCGCTAAGATATAGCGGCGTTCACCATCTTTATATAAAATCAGCGCAATGTTAGCGGAACGATTTGGATCGTATTCTAAACGTTCTACAATAGCAGGAATATTATCTTTATTACGCTTAAAATCAATTAAACGATAGTATCGCTTATGTCCACCACCGATATGACGTGTAGTGATACGTCCATTATTATTACGACCACCAGATTTGCTAATAGTTTCTAACAAGGGTATATGGGGCTTGCCTTTATGAAGTTCAGAATGAACTATTTTAATCACATGACGACGACCTGGCGATGTCGGTTTACAATGAATAATTGCCACCGTTCTTAATTTCCTTTAAATGATTCAGCATTGCTAATGAAATCTATATTTTGGCCTTGTTTAAGAGTAACATAAGCTTTTTTCCAGTTGATGCGGCGACCAATACGTTGTCCATGACGTTTTCGTTTACCTTTAATAATGAGAGTATGCACGTTATTAACTTCAACCTCAAATAATGTATGTACAGCAGCTTTAATTTCTGACTTATTCGCATCTTTAGCAACTTTGAAAACAATAGTATGAAACTTCTCCATCCTAGATGATGCCTTTTCAGATAGGTGAGATGCACGTAATACTTTTAAATAACGCTCTTCATTAATCATACTAGAATATCCTCAATGTGTCTAATAGCATTAGTTGTCATAACAACTGTACCACAAGAAATCAAATTTATAGGATTGATACTTGAAGTGTCATGTACATGTACTTTATGAAGGTTACGCGCAGCCAAAAATAATGTTTTATCTAACGTAGATGTAATAATTAATATGTTCTGTACTAAGTTTATGTCTTTCAATTTTTCTACTAGTGTTTTAGTTTTTGGCACTTCGATAGAAAATTGTTTAAACACAAACAAACGCTCCTGGCGTATAAGTTCTGATAAAATGCTTCTTAATGCCCCACGATACATTTTTTTATTTACTTTTTGGGTATAATCTCGTGTTTTTGCAGCAAAAGTTACACCACCAGAGCGCCAAATTGGACTTTTTAAACTACCAGAACGTGCGCGTCCACTTCCTTTCTGACGCCAGGGTTTTTTATTGGAACCAGTGACTTCAGAACGATTTTTTTGAGCACAAGTTCCTTGACGTGCACTTGCCATATAGGCTTCCACGACTTGGTGAACCAATGGTTCATTGAAATGGCATCCGAACACAGTTTCAGAAACAGTCAGCGTAGTTTTTACATCTTCTAATACCAATTCCACTGTCTATCTCCTTAAAGTTACATTTTAATAGCTGGTTTAACGATCAGATCACCACCAGTTGATCCTGGTACAGCACCTTTAACCAATATGAAATTATTGTGTATATCAACACGAATTATATCTAAGTTTTGAACGGTAACACGTTCATTACCTAATTGACCTGCCATTTTTTTGCCTTTAAATACTTTTCCTGGAGTTTGGTTTTGACCAATAGAACCTGGAACTCGGTGGGACAATGAATTACCGTGACTTGCATCTTGAGTTCGAAAATTCCAGCGTTTTACGCTACCAGAAAATCCTTTACCTTTTGAGACGCCAGTAACATCAACTTTTTTAATATTAAGAAAATATTCAACCGCGATGCTTTGACCAGCAACAACAATCGTTTTTTCTATATCTTTAATGCGAAACTCCCATAATCCTCGGCCAGCTCTAACACCTGATTTTAAAAAATGACCTGCTTCTGATTTTTTTACTTTATTGTTCTTTTTATCACCAGTTGTAAGCTGAATTGCATGGTATCCATCGCTTTTTAGATCTTTGATTTGAGTTATGCGGTTAGCTTGAATTTCAATAATAGTAACTGGAATAGAAACACCATTTTCAGTAAAAATTCGAGTCATACCTATTTTGCGTCCGATTAAACCGTGCATTATTTTAACCTCATAATACTTAATATTCTAATTAGCCTAAGCTAATTTGCACATCTACACCAGCTGCTAAATCTAAACGCATTAAAGCATCAACAGTTTTTTCAGTAGGTTCAACAATGTCAACCAAGCGCTTGTGCGTACGAATTTCATACTGATCTCGTGCATCTTTATTTACATGTGGTGAAATCAAAACAGTAAATCGTTCTTTATGAGTAGGCAATGGTATCGGACCACGTACTTGAGCACCAGTACGTTTAGCAGTTTCGACAATTTCCATAGTTGATTGATCAATTAAACGATGATCAAAGGCTTTTAAACGGATGCGGATCCTTTGGTTCTGCATGAGCCGGAGTTCCAATTATGTATAAGCGTAAGGAAACATTCATACCCATCATAACTAATGGGTATACAATTATTAGTACTCGTCTTTTATGTTGAGTGACTTCTGATTATAGTATAAGAAGTTCGAAATAACTTAACTATCAGTTGATGATTACTTCAATTGATATTTAGAATCACAGCGAACTATTGTATTTAATTTCATTTCAAAAAGCAAGCATAAGGAAAATTCATTGCTTACGTAATAAACTTTACGTACCATTACATTATCGATGTAATGCATACTTCTCACTTCAGTTAAGATCACACCTATGAATGTTAAAATTTTAATGTAAAAAAGCAGTGATAAATTCATATTATCATAATGTTGTATATGTCTCAAGTGAAATCATAATGCAGCATATAGATGTATGATAAAAAATTAAAAATAACAATCCCTATAAAAACTAACGTATAAAATTATAGGCACATAAAGAATAACATCAAATTAATTAATGAATGAACAAAAACTTTTGTAACAGCAGCTTCTAAGCATCATAATCAGAGAAATGTACGTACATTTGTTTACGTGCTACGTACATACGCACATTTGAAGTAGTACATTAGTTTAATTAACTACAATGTTGTAAATATTATGGAACTAGTCAACAGAATAGCTCAATAAAAAAATATAATATAATTTTACCTTAATCTATTTCATGATTTTTTATATTCAAAGTAACGTTTACTACTAGGTAATGTCTATTAATATAACTTTTAGACACCATGATTTTGGCAGTTAGAAGACCTAATTTTATCACATAGAGAAAAAATCTGGATATTCAATTACATAGTGTCTGAGAACATATTATAATTTTGATTCAACTGTCTTTGAGACATATTTCCTTAAATTTTAACATCAGAGATCTTAATCTTTTCATATTAATATAATTCTATTAACAATACAAGTAAAGTGAACATAAATTTCAAAATTAAAATTTGGATCATTTCATAAATAAAATTGAAGATTTATAGTCTAATGACATATTACACATAATTAGATATCCAATTCTATAATTATGTGATCTTTACGGTGATATTTAATTTAAATGATATTCTATAAATCAGAAAACCGAATAATTAAAACTCTATTTGTTTTGTTTTCGATAAATCATTTTTATTATAACATCCATCCATGAGAAATGGAGATAAGAAGATATGTTATTTATTTGAAAACTATGATATGATCATACATATCGGTATATGGTATTTCGCAATCGATATTCAATCTATAATCAGGATGAATATTGATTTTAAGATATTAATTGGTAATTAAATGATACACTTATAGATATTGTATTTGGCACAGATATTTAGTTTTTTTATAAGTGGGAATTCAATAGTTCATTAAGTACATTTGTACATTTATTAACAGGATACAACCAGAACACCATGAAATTAGACTTAGTTATAACAATATTAAAATAATTTTTTCTATTAATTTTTTTACACACACTTTTACGAAAGGGAAATCTTATATGGAAAATAAACCAACTGCTCGCCAACTTGCTTTTGAATATCTTCGTAGACTATCAGAAGAATTGAGTCCTGCCGACTATTTGACGCGATTTGAACAACTAGAATCAGAATTTAGTGCATTATTATGCACTACAAACACACATAGTAAACCATCAGGTTTATGTGAATTTTTATCACGTTTATGTTCCAAACACAGATGAGAAAATTATAGTTTAAGGATCTTAAAATTATTTTTTACTTTGGAGAAGGTAAATGTATATATGGACATTACATAAAAGTTGGAATCAAAATGCTTGTAAGCTATTCTTGATATAACAAGAATAGTCCTGACATGTTAAAAAAACGGTCTTAATTACTTAACTAAAAGTGAACGTACATTGTTTATAGTATATTTGTCATGTTTATTTTTGATAGTAAGTGGGGGTTCATTCGTTGATTTTGTTGGTAGAAAACTTTAATCTTTAAAACTGTGTACTTAGCTGTTTTTTGCATAGTAATAGATTATTTTGTGATGCATTAATATTGGACAAAATTCTATAAAGTTAACCAATGATAAAAGAAAGGTACTTATACCATATTTTTTCGGCTTTCAGATAAGTTTTAAATCTGGCAATAAATTCTATTAAATCTATCTAATAAACCTCATTTAAATTTTAAACTATTTTATTTTTTAAATAAAAAACTATTTTTTCTAAACGATGAAGATATTCAAATAATTAAATTTATTTCATTGCACTTAAAGTTCAGTTAACAGCGCTGCAAATAGATCACAGTCAATGGTTTCGATTTTTTTACAATTATCATACAAGATATTAGTAATATAATCACATCATAGATTATAAATTTTTGTAAGTTTAATTGTCTCGATATTTAGAGTTATCTAAAAATAATGTTTTCAACCAACATTATATTAATATAAAATAAATTTGTAGGAATTTTACTTCTAACATTCTTATTTATAATATCTCTTGTAAGAATGAAATTATGACCATTACTTCTAATAAAAGTGTATGTGTATTAGTGGTTTCTATTACTAATAAAACAATAAGTATGATTAATCTATAAGTAGGTGAATATTACGATGAACAACTGTTAGAAATTTTAGTTGGACGTAAGAATATTATTTGATGTTATTACAATTAATTAATTATTATTTTGAAGTAAGAATTAACTAATTATGATAAGAAGCTATTATTAAATATTTGTACTAACATATATTCAGCGATACTATAATTATCCATCTAACTATATCAATATAATGCAGATACACTTAAATTTAAGCAAGTATTCGCCGAATTTACATTCTTTTATATTTAACTTGAGTTAAATATTTTTGATCTAATATAGAGCTAATTTAATTAACTAATGGGATTATTAATACTTATGTGGATAAAAATCATCAGTTATGATTTCACATTAGTAATAAACTGTTAATGTATAGGATATACGCAGTAGTCTCCATTAAGATAATAGCATATACTCAACTCAGTCCCTTGACTAATAGGATTTATGGACTAATAGGACTTATGAATGTTTTGAATGTCTTCTTGTCTCATTGAATGTCATAATATTCTCTTTTATAAAATTCATAATTACTTAATCATGACTTTAATGTTTATTAAAAAAATAGTTTTTATCTTATAGAATTAAGATGTTTATATATATTTATATTTATATAATTTTAATATACCAATAGCATTGATATGTTTTTAATTTATGCTTATTGTATTAATACAATTAAAGTTAATAAGCAGAGAACCACTATAATAATATATCAATATGATAGCAAAAAATAATTCAAAAAAAGGATGTTATCCTGAAGTACTAGATTAGTGAAAAATATAAAAAATGTGACAATCTGTTGTATTTATTTGATAGTCATCCTCACACTTAATATTTAGTAACTATGATTGTTATATACAAATCAAAAAAATACAATTTTTATCAAATTTCATTGAAAAAATAATTTTTTACATCTAAGTAATAGAATTTGAATGAGCATTTTTATTTCGAACTAATCAAATTCCAATATCATAAAAAATGAAATTTCTAATCTCATCCAATACTTAAAATAAATTAACCCATAATTAAAATATTAATGTTTATCGTTTATCATTCTAATCAGCTGGATATTCTTAATACTTTAACAGCTGAGTTAATAAAAAGAAAATTAATTCAAAATCCATTTCAACCTGAAATAATTTTGATAAAAAATCACAACATAGCACAATGGATACAAATATCTTTAGCATCACAATTTGGCATTGCTGCTAACATTAAATATTTTTTGCCAGCAGATTTTATTTGGGAAAAATTAACCCGTATATTGCCAAATGTTCCAAATGAAGATGTTTTTTCAAAAACAGCGATAACTTGGCAGTTAATGACATTGCTGCCACGTTTATATGAAGAGCCAGATTTCTCAGTAATTAAAGCTTATTTGAATAATGGTACTGATAGTCGAAAATGCTTTCAGTTCGCCAGTCAAATTGCAGATTTATTTAACAAATATTTAGTATTTCGTCCAGATTGGTTAGAAAGCTGGAGTAATGGAAAATATGTCTCTGGATTAGGTAGAGAACAACGTTGGCAAGCCACACTGTGGCGGGCATTGATGGAAAAAACAAAAAAGAATGATAGATTTTTTCAGCATACAACTGATATATATCAACATATAATCCGTATCTTAACAGAGTGTCAAACACGGCCCATAGAATTGCCAGATCGAATTTTTATCTGTGGAATTTCTATATTACCTCCAATCTATCTACAAATATTGCAAGCATTAAGTCGTCATATTGATATTCATTTTTTATGTTTTAATCCTTCTCGTCATTATTGGGAAAATATTCCAATACAATCTATTTTAAAAATGAATAGAGCATTCTATGATCAGCCTAATTTGCTTGATGCATGCCTTAAACTCAGTCATCCCCTACTTATCTCATGGGGAAAACAAGGATATGATAATCTTGATTTGCTGTCACAGATGAATGATGTTCAAAATATAGATGCATTTGTTGAGCCAACGAAAAACTTTCTCTTAGGTCAAATACAACATGATATTTTAGAATTAGAAGATCACACAATAATTAACTTAAAACAAAAGACCTTAGAAGATAATAGCTATAAACAATTATTACGTCCAGATGATGTCTCTATAAGCATACACGTATGCCACAGTCCGCAAAGAGAAGTTGAAGTTTTACATGATAATTTATTGGCAATGATCGTTCAAGATCCCACACTATGTCCAAAGGACATTATTGTGATAATATCCGACATCGATCTTTACATCCCAGCCATACAAGCAGTATTTAATAACGGTACTGAACAACTTTCATTACCTTTTATGATTTCTGATAAAAAAGCAAGAGATATTCATCCAATACTAACAACGTTTCTTAATTTATTGGATTTACCTTGTAGTCGGTTCACTGCAGAACAAGTATTAGGATTTTTAGAGGTACCTCAAATAGCAGCTCGTTTTTCAATTAACGAGCAGGAACTTCAATTATTATATCGATGGATAGTAAACTCAGGCATTCGTTGGGGACTTGATGACGACTCATTACATGAGTTAATGTTACCTACTACTGGACAACACACTTGGAAATTTGGCCTAGAACGCATGTTGCTAGGTTATGCTATGGATAGTAATTGCGGAACTTGGCGAGGAATATTACCTTATGATGAAACTAATGGTTTATTAGCTAATCTAGTGGGACTCTTAGCAGAATTTATAGCACAATTACAACACTGGCGCAATATACTTACCCAGCATCATCCTTTAGATAAATGGCTGATATGCTTAAGAAAAATGATAAATGATTTTTTTATTCTTGATACTACAGCTCAAACAGCGCTATCTATTTTGGAAACTCATTGGGAGCATGTCCTACAAAGTGGTTTAGAAATAGGATATAATCAACCGATACCAATAATACTGTTACGTGATGAATTAGATGTTTGGCTCAATCAGGAACGAATTAATCAAAGCTTTTCAGGTGATTCAATCAGTTTCTGTACATTTATGCCAATGAGTTTTATTCCATTTCGCGTTATCTGTCTATTGGGTATGAATGACGGTATGTATCCGCGTGCATTTTCATCAACAGGATTTGATTTAATGATAAAGCATCCTCGACAAGGTGATTTAAATCAGAATGACGAAGATCGTTATCTTTTTTTAGAAGCTTTATTATCAGCACAACAGCGATTATATATCAGCTTTATTGGCTGTTCCATACGAAATAACACATTACGTTATCCATCCGTGTTAGTCAGTGACCTCTGTGATTACATTGAACAAAATTTTTACTGTCCTAATGATGAACATGTGGATTCTATCGTCAACTCTGATCATGTACAAAAATATTTATGGCATAGACATACTCGAATGCCTTTTGCACCAGGAAATTTTTTTCCTGGCCGAAAATTCCAAAGTTTTGCTAACGAATGGCTTCCTGCCACTAATCATAAACAAATATCTTATTCAAATTTTAGTAGTAATCCATTAACAAAAATATCTTATAAAATTATATCATTTGATGATCTCTATTTTTTTTACAGCCATCCAATACGTGCTTGGTTTCAGAAAAGATTGGAAATTTCATTTAGTGAAACTACTCCAGAGCTTATTTCGGATGAACCTTTTATTATCAATAAAATAACTCGCTATCAGCTAAATAATCAATTGTTGAATGCTCTTGTTGAAGGAAAGAATACTGACCTACTGTTTCATCAAGCTAAAACTGCTGGTCTACTTCCTTTTGGGGTATTCGGAGAACTATATTGGATAAAACAATGCCAACAAATGACCCGGTTAGCAAAGCAGATACGAATACATTATCAACCATTGCATCAGGATATGAATATTTATTTAACATTGAATAATGTCACGCTTTTTGGTCGACTATTTCGAGTACAAGAAAATGGTTTACTGCGTTGGAGTCCAAGACATCTTTCATTAAAAGATGGTCTTCTACTTTGGCTAGAACATCTAATATATTGTGCTATGGGAGGAAAAGGTGAAAGCCGATTTTTTGGTTCTATTGGCGAATGGCATTATCCACACTTCTCTTCTGAGAAAGCACAAATATTTTTGGCTTCTCTTATCTCGGTATATCATCAAGGGATGATGTCTCCATTATTATTGTTCAATCCTGGTTGTGAAATTTGGTTGAATCACTGTTTCAATCAAAAAACAAAATGTATTGATTGGAGAGATATTCGACAACAACAAGCACGAGATAAAATTTTTCAAACGTGGCGACAAAATAATTTTGCATTCAGAGAGAATAATGATCCTTATGTGAACAGAATTATACGAAATCTAGATGATCAACATATTAATGAAATGATTGAAACAGCAAAAAATGTCTTACTGCCACTGTTTTGTTCTAATATGGCAACGAAAGGCTTTAAAATATAATATATAGATCTAATTTAAATATCATAATTTCCTATCAAACAATTAATGTGTTCATTATATATGAAAAGTTGCTTTATGAATTATAAAAGTGTAGGCTTACTATTTAAAAATTAATACCAACTAAAATAATAGTTGATAGTTAATTGTTTTTTATTTTGGTGAAATATGTATATAAATTTTATTTTTAATAAAAACATACTATATTGGCAATTTTTATAAATTTAAATCCTTTATACACATATTGCTCACTATATGTAGATACATTACGTCTAACAAATATTAATAAATCGTTTTTAAAACATACACTAAATTTTGGTTTTTATATTAGAAAAGTTATTTAAAAAGTTAAAGCAATGATGCCTTAAAATAAATATCCATGCATAGTCAAATTTTGTATTGTTATTTTATAAGTATAAAGTACATTAATAAGTCATTACATATAATATAATATGTTAATAATAACAATACTGACCTGAGATGTTGATCAACATTATTAATTTTTTATAGTTAATTTATTAGTATTATAATATGTATATATCTAATTAATTTTATGTTTTATCACATAGTGTACATAAATTACATCAAATAATTTATTAGTATATATTTTAATTAATGCTTTAAATTGAATTAATGAGAAATACTCTTCTCTATGAGAGAAGCACTTTTTTTTAAGATAATATTTAATTGATATTAATTTAATGATTTTAATTATATTATAATAAGCATTCATAAAATATGAATACTAACCTTTTTCAATTGTAATGAACATTATATCAGAAATGCCGTGTATAAATATCTTTGATTTAACAAGTATTCCACACTAACTAATTCACATTATTGATAACTTGAGCATTAAAATATAATGCTGAAAAATAAGTATTGATTAGATATCATGCTGTGTAAAGTAAAATAAATAGGTTTTAATTACCTTGATAAAATTACTATTAGTATAGTACAATGTATTAGAATTGTCCTAAGTGAATAAAATTAGATAAAGGTACATAATGTACAATAGGTAAAAAGTATTTATACTAATCTTCAATTAAACATAATTATTTGATTATATAAGCGACTATATAACACAAATGAACTAAATTGTAATATTACGTTTTCATTGTATTACTCAATCATTATTAAAATTTTTAGTCATTATCTTAATTGTCAAATGAGCTCTCATTGCTCTTTTATAACAAAGTTTAATTTAGCATTTCACATTTTCATTGTTTAACATAATTAGTTTTTGAAAAGTCAAATTCTGTTGTTCTCATAGTTTTTTATTTTTACTAATACTCTAAATATAACTATATATTTTCATATAAAACTATCTATCTTATATAAATCAAATTCAAGAAATATATGATTGTTATCATGAAAATGTTCGAGTAACATTATTAATGTCTTATGCATCCCACAAATATGACAGGACTTAACTATAATTTTAATCACAAATAACTATTTAATTTATTACTGGATTTAATTCCTTAATAAGATACTATTGAAAGAGATTATATCTGTAAAAAAGGATAATTTATTATTTGACTAATCCTCAATATGTTAACTTATTAACATTACCAATCAAAGGTATTCATTTAATTGAAGCTTCAGCAGGAACTGGAAAAACACATACGTTAGTTATGCTTTATTTACAGTTACTTTTAGGTTTAGATAACCAAAGTGCTGAGGAACATCCACTAGGCGTCGAAGAAATTCTGGTAGTGACATTCACTGAAGCAGCTACTGAAGAATTACGTTGTCGTATACGAGAAAATATACATCGTATTCGTCTAGCATGTATTAATGGACTTCGAGACGATCCAATATTGTCACAAATAAAAAATCATAAAATGGCAGCTTTGCACTTGCTAATTGCGGAGAAACAGATAGATAAAGCAGCAATTTATACCATTCATAGTTTTTGCCAACGTATACTCAATCAATGTTCTTTAGAATGTGGATTATTATTCCGACATACCCTGCTAGACGATGAAAGATGCTTAAAACAACAAATCATTCAAGATTTCTGGCGACGTCATTGCTATACACTTCCCGTAGAAATTGCAAATATAGTACTACAATACTGGGACAGTCCGGACAAACTATTATCAGATCTAAATCCATATCTACAAGGCGAATGGCCACTACTAAAAAATTCAAATGATACTTATACATCAATTGTACAGTGCCATGCACGTATCATTAAAGATATTAGTGATTTAAAAGCACAGTGGTGTATGGAAGTAGATAGAATCAGGACAATTATTAAATACCATAATCTTAATCATCGATTGTACAGCATCAAACATATATCATCTTGGTTTTTAAAAATTAATCAGTGGTCAGAACAACCCACTATTAATTATTACATACCAAACGAATTAAGATACTTCAAATATTCAATATTGAAAGAGAACACTCTATCTGGAGAACCACCTCAACACTTTTTATTTCAACTAATAGAATTATTTTATCAGACAAAGCATTCTTTACGTGAGTTAGTATTTGCACTAGCACTTAAAGAAATACGACAACAACTTGAACATGAAAAAAAACAACGTGCAGAAATAGGATTTGATGATTTACTTAATTACTTAGATCAAGTATTGACTAGTGATGTTCACAAGGAATTGGCTACATCAATACGTAATCGCTATCCAATAGCCATGATTGATGAATTTCAAGATACTGATCCTCGTCAATATCGTATTTTTCGTCAGATTTACAATAGCCATTCTAATGGCGGCTTATTGCTAATAGGTGATCCAAAGCAAGCCATTTATGCATTTCGTGGAGCAGATATTTTTACTTATATAAAAGTTCGAAATGAAGCTAAAACTCATTATACGTTAGATGTTAACTGGCGTTCCAGTCCTGGTATGATTCATGCTATCAATCAACTATTTCAACTGTTACCTATTCCATTTATTTTTGATGCCATTCCTTTTTCTCCAGTAATGGCAGCAGAGCGAAATATTAAATTACGTTTAATGTTACAAAAGCAATCACCACCAGCACTGCATATTTGGCTACAGCCGGGAACGAGCATAGGATTTGACGAATATAAAAAATATATGTCTCGACAATGTGCTGCCACTATTAATAATTGGCTTAATATTTCAAAAAAGGGTGAAGCATGGCTTGAAAACCATATGGGTAAAAGATCGTTACAAGCATCAGATATTGTAGTACTCGTTCGCAATCATAATGAGGCAGAAATAATTCATGATGCACTTAAAGCATTGATGATACCAGCAGTCTATCTCTCTAAACGAAAAAGTGTTTTTGAAAAGATAGAAGCACAAGAATTGCTATGGATTTTACAAGGCGTGTTAATGCCGGAAAAGCATAACATGTTGCGTCGGGCATTAGCTACTAGTTTACTGGGATTTGATGCTGTCACTATTGATTCTCTGAATAAAAATGAGAAATATTGGGAACAATATACTAACAAATTTATCGGTTATAACCTGTATTGGAAAAGATATGGTATCTTTCCAATGTTACGTCAGATAATCAAAGATTTTAACATTGTTCACAGATTGCTTGCTATTGACGATGGAGAACGTAGGCTAACCGACGTACTACATTTAAGTGAACTGATACAAGAAGCATCTATTCGGATAGAAAGTAAATTTGCTATATTACGTTGGTTAACATTACAAATTAGATCTCCAAATTCTGAGGCGGAAAATCAACAGTTACGACTGGAACATGATCGCCACGTAGTACAAATAATCAGCATACATAAATCTAAAGGACTCGAATTTCCAATAGTATTTTTTCCATTTCCCGCTTGTTTTCGTCCACAAAAAAAGCCACTATTTCATGATCGTCAGTCTTATCAAATTTTGTTAGATCTAAAAGCAACGCCTGATAGTCTTCGCTTGGCAGAAGAAGAGCGTCTAGCCGAAGATCTTCGGTTACTATATGTAGCAATAACACGTTCTACCTATCATTGTAGTCTTGGTATTGCGCCATTATTTCGTAGTAATCGAAGAAAAAATGGCTGTAGCGATTTACATTTAAGCGCATTAGGTTATTTAATTCAACAAGCGCAATCAGGCAACGCTGATTATTTACGAACACAGCTAGTAACATTAGCAAAAAATTCCAATGGAAATATCACTTTCAATGAAGATATTGTTGTTTTATCCAAGAAAATTCTAAAATCGGCCAAGATGTTACAGTTACCGCTCTGTGCCCAAGATTGGCCTAAAAAATTGAATAGATCGTGGAATGTAATAAGTTATACCAATCTTCGACAACATACTACTTCGGCAGTAGCATATTTTTCATCCCAACTTCATATGAAAACAGTAGAGGCAGAGGAATCACTGAACAAACAACAACTGACACCACATACTTTTCCTCGTGGTGCATTGTTCGGAACATTTTTACATAGTGTGTTAGAAAAACTGGATTTTACTCAACCAGTTAACTCTCAGGGATTATACCATTATTTTATTCAACATGGCATCGATACAATTTGGATACCAACAATTACTAATTGGATAACAAACGTCATTTCAATACCATTGAATGGAGACTTACCATCTCTTTCATGCCTCTCTAATAATAATAGACAAAGTGAATTACAATTTCATCTATCTATAGAGTCTGAAGTTAATTCACGTGATTTAGATCAATTATGTAAGAATTATGATCCTCTATCAACACGATGTCCTTCACTAACATTTCCACAGATTAAAGGAATGCTACAAGGATGTATTGATCTCATTTTTCGTTGGAAAGATCTTTATTATTTACTAGATTTTAAATCTAATTGGTTAGGAAAGGACAGTACTTCTTATACTCAATTAAAAATGGAACAAGCTATGATCATTAATCGATATGAACTTCAATATCAGATTTATACTTTAGCGTTGGATCGTTTTTTGCGTCACCGTTTGATAAAATATAATTATCAATCCAACTTTGGAGGAGTATTTTATTTATTTTTGCGTGGCATTGATGATATAGCATCTCCAAGTAATGGTATATATTACTGTCGACCAAAAGAAAATTTAATTAATAAGATTGATAATCTTTTTACCGGTACAGTATAGTAACAACAGAAAATTTAGAAATGAAAGATATTCTTATTACCGCTAAACAATTACGTCTATGTCGATCATTGGATATCCATTTTGCTTACATGATAGCCAAACCTTTTGAACCAGCATTAATGCTTGCAAGCGCTTGTTTGAGTGTGTATGTTGGTAATGGTTATGCATACCTACCTCTAGAATGTCTCACTCCAATTTATTTATTTGATAATCAGTGCCCTATATTAGCAGAAAAGGCATGGAACAAAGCCGGTAGTCCATCATCACCTAAGCAATGGCAGAAATTACTGTTAGCGGCATCATCGACAGTTAGCGACGGCACTCGTCCTACGCCATTAGTTTTAGATAATCAGCGTCTTTATTTACAACGTATGTGGCATGATGAATACATAGTGGCACAATTTTTTCACCAAATAAAACCTTATCCCGTAAACACTTCAAAAAATAAAATTGCTGTGATATTAGATGAATATTTCCCTAGTAATAGTTCTGATATTAATTGGCAGAAAATTGCTGTAGCGATTTCTATTACACGTTCAGTGTCTCTAATTTCCGGTGGGCCTGGTACTGGTAAAACTTTTATTATAGCAAAATTACTAGCAGTACTGGCTGCACTAAATGATGATAAAATTCAATTACGTGTAATACTGGCCGCTCCTACCAGCAGAGCAGCAGCACGTTTAAATGAATTTTTAGACATAGAGTTACAACAACTTAAACTGCCGGAAAAAAAGAAACAACAGTTATTATATGAAACGATAACTTTCCGTCATTTATTTGGAAAACAATCCAATAATAATCAGTATATGCAATTTCGGCATGGGTATCTAACTAATTTAGATGTATTGATTATTAATCAGGCATCGATGATTGATTTATCAATGATGGCACGTTTAATCATGAAATTATCGTGTCAAACTCGGCTGATTTTGATAGGTGATTGTTGCCAATTATCCTCAATCAACATAGGTTCTATGTTGGGTGATATTTGTCAATTTTCTAAAACAGGTTATAGCACAGAAAAACGAGAAGAATTGCAGTTGATGACTGGGTTTACATTACCTGCTGGTAGAAATGATGGTAATTATAGTATTGCTGACAGTATATGTTTATTACGTAAAAACTATCGTTTTAAGCAATGTTCTGATATCTATCGATTAGCTAATATGATCAAAATTGGTAATATTACCGATAGTCTGGCATTATTAAAATCAAGTGAAGTAGTAAAGATAAAGAATATATTGGATAATGAAATATTAGAATATCAGACAATGATACAAGATTGCGTTAATGGTTATCGGGACTACTTACTAAAAGTGCGCCATAATGCTGCGCCAATCAATATCTTAAATACTTTTAATCGCTTTAGATTACTATGTGCTTTATACGACGGTCCCTTTGGAGTTACAGAACTTAATTGTTGTATAGAGCAAGCTCTAAGAGAGGCTAACTTACTTACTACTGCCAATGGGGTACATTCTAATTATTATGCTGGCCGACCGATTATTATTCTTGATAGTATGCCGTCTTTAGGAATTTATAATGGAGATATCGGTCTGTTTCTTTTATCAGAAGAAATCAAAAAAACCCAGTATGTATATTTTTTACTACCAAGTGGAAATATTAAGATACTCCAACGAAATTATTTACCAAAACATGAAACGGCATTTGCGATCACAGTGCATAATTCACAGAATTTAGAATTCGATCACACGATGCTTGCATTACCTAATCAGTTCTTACCAATTTTAACACGTGAATTAATATATACTGCGGTAATACGAGCACGTACCTGTTTATCAATTTACTCTAGCGATAAGATTTTACAACATGCTATAATCACTACAACCCAACAACGCAACGGTCTTATCGACCGAATGATGGCCAGTGCTGTGTTTCAATCATAATGTAATGTTATGATTGTATTGTTATTAAAGCAATAACATTAGGTAATTATCTCCTACTAATGGTAGGACCAATAGTAGATATGTATTGTCTTTGTGGATATGATTAAATCGTAAATTATTTTTTCATCTAATTATAAATATATAATCGATTATTTCGTTATATGATCCTTAATCAAAGATGTCAATATATTTAAAACATATTAATAGCGAATAAACATTTTCAATTTGCGTTGATTAATTAATAAATATTAAATATATAAAATATCAATATCTTGATATTTATTAGACATCAATATTACTAATTAATTATAAGGGGGTTTTAAAAGAGCCATTTTACACATATCATATATTATATGTTATCATATATTATATGTATATATTAAAATACAATATATTATTGATGGCTATTAACTATAATTTTATACACACTATTTATTTATTACAGTATTATAAACACTATATTTTATTAAGTGAATTTTTGCTTAATTAGTATTATAATTACAGTAAATTATTGTATTGACAGTCTATATTTTGGAATTTTTTATCCGTTTTATATAACAAAGTTACTTTTTAAGTAATAAGTCAATCATCAATTAAGATATTTAAAAATCATATATATTTTAAATTAATTTATTAATGTAAGAATAAATCTTAACTAATAATTTGGCGTTTAGTTATAGATAAGATAACTCGAAATTTGAGTATCATTTCATCAAATGGCATCACATGGATCGCTTATTATTTTATTAGGCTAGGTTAAGATTTCATTAACATTAACAATGAATCACTATGATTGTAATATGTCAGATAAATATTTTTGTTATATACACATTAAGCATATTTAATAATACAAATAACAAGTTTCTAACTTATTAAAAATATTTTCTCAAGCAACGAATATTTTAAAATCCAAAATCTAAGTTATATCATAATACATACTAACTAAATTGTGGTAAGTAATTTATATAATATCTACAACATTATTCCAGCTATAATTAATGCATCGTTATAACAGATTTTATTTAAAATATCTTAGTCAAACAAAGACATACTAAAATTAACATAAATAATCTATTAAAATTAATGAAATATAAACGTCACAATTCCAGCATAACATACCAATCAAAAGAAGAATATACCTTCTAGAAATTATAAATAAAATATTTTAAAATATCAATTAACAAGCCAATGTAGTTATTGATGATAGTATTGCATAAATTTACCAAATTTCATGATAGCAATTTCTAATTCATCGGTGTGAGGTAAGATTACTATACGTAAGTGATCAGGCCATGGCCAATTAAAAGCAGTGCCTTGCACTAGAAGTACTTTTTCCTGTAATAGTAAGTGTTGTACTAATTGTTTATCGTCAACAATATTAAAGTGTTTAACATCACAACGTGGAAACATATACAATGCACCTTTTGGCTTAACGCACGATATGCCGGGAATATTATTAAGAAGCTCCCAAGCTCGGCTACGTTGCGTATAGAGCCGTCCTCCGGGTCGGACAAGTACTTTGATGCTTTGATCTTTTAAAGCAGCCTGAATGGCATATTGCATTGGCACGTTAGCACACAGACGCATTGATGCTAATGTTTCTAATCCTTCAATGTAACTTTTAGCATGCTTTTTTGGTCCGTTAAGCACCATCCAACCTTGACGGAATCCTGCAACTCTATAGGTCTTTGAAAGACCATTGAAGGTAACAGTAAATAAATCCGGTGCTAATTCGGCAATAGAGTAATGATGAGCATCATCATATAAGATTTTATCATAAATCTCGTCTGAGAAAATAATTAAATTATTTTGTCGCGCAATCTCAATTAACGACAATAATATTTCTTTACTATAAACTGCCCCTGTTGGATTATTTGGATTTATTATTATAAGTCCTCGAGTACGGATCGTAATTTTTTGACGGATATCGTCTAGATCCGGAAACCAATTTGCTTCTTCATCACACAGATAATGCACAGCATTTCCACCAGCGAGAGAGACAGCTGCTGTCCATAATGGATAATCTGGTGCAGGTACTAATATTTCATCATCATTATTTATGAACGCTTGCATGGATTGCATGATAAGATCAGACACACCATTTCCTATGTAGACATCTTCTACAGTAAAGTCACGGACATCCTTCATCCGATAGTACTGCATTATGGCATTACGTGCAGCATATAGTCCTTTAGAATCGCTATATCCATGAGATATAGGCAAATTCTGAATGACTGCCATTAGTATGTCCTCTGGAACTTGAAAACCAAATGATGCTGGATTTCCGATATTTAATTTAAGAACCTTATGCCCCTGTTCTTCTAGGCGCTTGACTTCTTTCAGGAGTGGGCCACGAATATCATAAGAGACATTATTGAGTTTGCTAGATTTGTTGACGGATGCAACCAATATATCAATCCTTTTTCCAGATGAGCATATTCTCATTGTGGATATGTAACAATTGAATAATATACTCTTATTTCAATATTTTTGAAGAAAAAACTACATGCACGAAGATCTTTTTTTAAAATATATGGACTAATTATCTCAAAATGTTTACTCAATATTATATTGAATACTATTCAAATGTTCGTTTTATTATTCATTTTTTATAAAATATAATCTAATAGAATTAATTATGTTAAATTCATTTTCTTCAATTAAGGTATACAACAAATAAATTAGGATGTATAGTGATAATATAAAATATGTTAGCTGTAGCGTTACATTCCAACTAATGAGGGCTATCATATGTAGATGTACATTATTAATGTGAAAGAATTTTTCAAGATATAATAGATATTGCATAATAATTTTTATACGTGATTTCACTTTTGATTGTTTTAAGTAAATATGATTGGATATTCACAATGAAGTTATTATTTGTACATCGATTTTCACTACATAAGAACTAAACCATGATATTAGTTTACATCAGTTAAGGCGCAGATAAACTAAAATATTATTAGAAATAAAATTGATCATAGCATCATAATAGTGCTTATGAACTTTTAACTAATTATTACAGACATTTAATGATAATATTTTCAAAACGATTTTAAATTTTTAGAAATAAATGCAATAAAATTACTTAAGAAATGAAAGTAAATATGACTTTTACACAAAATATCGAAGACAACATTGTATGCGGTTAATTAATAGTAAAATAATTCTGAATTATATAATGATAAATAAAGTAAACGCAGATATTCCTATATAAAAAAGTACTGCTATATATAATATAAAATAATGATCAAGGTAAAATGATCAAGGTAAGTTGTAACCAGTATACATTAGTTCATTTTTACTGTTGGTCTGTTAGGAGTATTTTGCCTCTAATTGTATGCCTATTTCGTACCATACGCTTCAGCATTTGACATAAATGTCACATAAACAAATAGATATAATAAATAAAATTGATCATATAATTAAAATTAGTTACAAACAAATATTTTTATTAATTAAAATCGAAGTTAGCTTTTAAAAGACACTTAATTGTTTGAATTATTTAAATTTGGCATTTCATCGTTATCAAGACGATTAAATTTTGATTGTATTTAACGATATTGTAGATTGAAAACTACAGCTTCAAAACAAAACAGATAACTCACGTTATCTTTTTCTTAATAATATCTGACTGCAAAATTACTATTTGAATATAAAGTACAACACCGTAGTAAATAAAATATTTAGCGTGAAAGCTAACTGGAATAGATTAATTCATTGTTTACTTCAAAATATACAGTATACTTCAATAATTTATTAACGATGTTACGTATATTACCGGTATATAGTGGAATAAATAAATTCATTTTTTTAGATCATATCGATATAGATATTTGATGATGTTGGATAAAAAAGTAAGTGATTTACTTAATGGTAAATGGTATATAATTAACATTTGAAAATGGATTATTTTTGATCTGTTACTTTTCTCATATAAGATATAATCTCTAGATTTAGTCTAGAGACTATGTGGTACCACTACTAATCTCAGTACAACATTGAAATAACGGTTGAAATCAAGATTTCATGAAATTCAATACGAGTTGATAGTAATCAAAATATTATTGAAATTTGCTATATCATCATATATACCATTACTAAAATCACTCATAATCATTACCCTAAATACTATTATATTTCATATAATATGACACAATTTTATAAAACATATTTTGATTAGTTTTCCAAGAATATAAAGATTTATATCTATCATAACTGAATAAATGAAACCTTATATTTCACACAAGTATATTTACTAATAAGATCTATTTAGTGATGCATGCTAATTTACACCAATTTTTGGTATATTTGGATCAGTTAAAAAGCTAGTGTAATTTATAATCAAATGTTAATACCACTATTTACTGTAATATCTATAAATAAAAAGTTATTGAATAAGCAATGTATTTCATAACTTAATGATTTTAAAATTATTATTGAAAATATCATATTTATCAAATTAAGTAAATTATTTATTATAATCTTCGATTTCTCTAACTAATTGTAAGAACCTATTTTTTTGTTTTCTGTAATGATGATAAATGAACATCATAGATGTATGGGCTATGAGTTGACAGATATTCCTATAAAGGAATATAATGATAAATTATAGAGATGTATGTTTTTAACAATTATATAGTTTGTATTTTCTATAAATCGACACAATACACAAATTTACTCATTTTTACAAAAATCTATGAATTTCCATTAATAAAACGAGTAATCTTAATGACTATTGAACACACTTCGCATTGTTGGGGATTTGCCGCATTTTGTTTCGGCGCTTTTTCGTTATGCACCTTTATGCTAATTAGTGGTTTTTTATTAGGTGGTCGATCTTGGGCAAGATCTAAAAATATTCCTTTTGAATCTGGAGTTAATGCAGTTGGAACGGCGAAATTACGATTTTCAGCTAAATTTTATCTAGTTGCAATGTGTTTTGTCATATTTGATATTGAGGCTCTTTATCTTTATGCCTGGTCCATCGTTATACGAGAAGCAGGATGGTTAGGATTAGTTGAAATGAGCATTTTCATATTTATTCTATTAATAAGTTTAATGTATCTTGTACGTAGTGGTGCTCTTCTTTGGACACCAAAGCGGTTAAATCGATTGAATAGAGTTGACTCAATAGTCAAAAAATCCCATTATAGATAAAAAAAGTGAGGTATAAATTGGACTATACCCTAACACAAGCAGAACCAGATAGTGGACATGAAATTTATCCTCTAAAAAAAAAGAAAGTTGTAAGTGATCCGCTAGATCAATACATACAACGTCACTTCTATCTTGGTAAACTTAAACATGCATTACACAATGCAGTAAATTGGGGTCGCGGAAATTCTCTTTGGCCTTACAACTTTGGACTATCATGTTGTTATGTCGAGATGACTACTGCTTTTACCGCCGTTCACGATGTTGCACGTTTTGGATCCGAGGTCATCCGTGCTTCTCCTCGACAAGCAGATTTTATAGTCATCGCTGGTACACCATTTATTAAAATGGCTCCAGTAATACAACGTTTATACGATCAAATGTTAGAACCGAAATGGGTGATTTCTATGGGGGCATGTGCCAACTCCGGAGGAATGTATGATATTTATTCTGTGGTACAGGGGGTAGATAAGTTTTTGCCGGTCGATATATATATTCCTGGTTGTCCCCCACGTCCTGAAGCCTATATTCAAGCGTTATTATTATTAAAAGAATCCATTAAAAGGGAGCGTCGCCCATTATCTTGGATAGTAGGGGATCAAGGTGTTTATCGTGCTAATATGCAATCAGAGCGTCAACGTAAACACAATGAACGTATTGCCGCTACCTATTTACGTACTCCAGAAGAAATTTAGTATTTAAATACAGATTATCTTTGTGAATCCATGAAACTATTTTACATTAATCAATGGAAGATATTCAGTGCACTCAAAATGTAGTAGGTATAACTATGGTGGAGATAACAAAAAATATTTCCCAGCCAATTTGGCAAACACGAGATCATGCAGATGATCCTATAATCAATGAGTTATGTAATCATTTTACATCGGATTCTTTTACACTGCAGTCAACTCGACTCGGTATTCCTGTATTATGGTTAAAACGTGACTTACTTCTAGACGTTCTGTCCTTTTTAAAAACGCTCTTTAGACCTTACTCCATGCTGTATGACCTACACGGTATTGACGAACGTATGCGTATTCACCGTCAAGGATTGCCATTAGCTGATTTTACTGTATTTTATCATCTGATTTCCATCGATCGCAATCATGATATCATGCTAAAAATAGCATTGTGGAAAAATGATTTATTAATACCAACAGCGACTAAAATTTTTCCCAATGCTAATTGGTATGAACGAGAAACTTGGGAGATGTTTGGAATTACTTTCGATGGTCATCCACATCTTACGCGAATTTTAATGCCAAAAAATTGGGAAGGTCATCCACTACGTAAGGATTATCCAGCTCGTGCGACTGAATTTAAGCCATTTCTACTTACTAAAACAAAAGAAGATTTAGAAATGGAAGGGTTAACTTTTAAACCAGAAGAATGGGGAATGACACGAGGTACTACACAAGAAGATTTTATGTTTCTTAACATGGGACCAAATCATCCTTCCGTACATGGCGCTTTTCGAATTATTCTACAACTAGATGGTGAGGAAATTATCGATTGTGTACCTGACATAGGATACCATCACCGTGGTGCTGAAAAGATGGGTGAACGCCAATCTTGGCATAGTTATATTCCTTATACTGACCGAATTGAATATCTTGGTGGCTGTGTTAACGAAATGCCTTATATATTGGCAGTCGAAAAACTAGCGGGTATAAAGGTACCCGAGAAGGTCAATGTGATTCGTGTAATGTTATCTGAACTATTCCGAATTAATAGCCATCTATTATACATCAGTACCTATATACAGGATATAGGTGGAATGACGCCAGTTTTTTTGGCTTTTAGTGACCGTCAAAAAATATATGACGTTATCGAAGCTGTCACTGGTTTTCGTATGCATCCGGCTTGGTTTCGTATCGGTGGTGTAGCGCATGATCTTCCACATGGTTGGGAAAATTTATTAGGTGAATTACTTGATTGGTTACCCAAGCGGTTAGACTTTTACGTGAAAACAGCATTAAGAAATAGCATACTTCGGGGACGAGCTGAAGGTATCGCAACCTATGGTATTAAAGAAGCATTAGAGTGGGGTGTTACTGGTGCTGCATTACGTGCAACCGGCGTTAGTTTTGATGTACGAAAATGGAGACCATATTCTGGATATGAGAACTTTGACTTTGAGATCCCAACAGGTAATGGCATTAGTGATTGCTATAGCAGGATAATGCTGAAGGTTGAAGAGATACGGCAAAGTATGTTTATTTTAAAGCAATGTTTAAAACACATGCCATCAGGTCCTTTTAAAGCTGATCATCCATTGACTACACCACCACCAAAAGAACGAACAATGCGGCATATTGAAACACTTATTACGCATTTTCTACAAGTATCTTGGGGACCGATAATGCCAGCTAATGAGTCGTTTCAAATGATTGAAGCTACTAAAGGTATAAACAGTTATTATTTAATTAGCGATGGTAGTACAATGAGCTATAGAACACGTATCCGTACGCCTAGTTTTCCTCATTTACAACAAATTCCTTCTGTTATTCGTGGAAGCTTGGTGTCAGATTTAATTGTATATTTGGGCAGTATTGATTTTGTTATGTCAGATGTGGATCGCTAAACTATGCAACGAGATTGTCTAAACTTAGTGGAAGAAAATGTCCACACTAATCAAACGTTTAACCTTAGTCCCCAGATAAGAGAAACTATTAAACATGAAATGCACTATTATGAAGATGCTCGCAGTATTTCCATTGAAGCATTAAAAATAGTTCAAAGACAATATGGTTGGGTGCCAGACGACGCCATTGAAGCTATTGCACAAATACTTGGTATTTCTAATAGTGATGTTGAAGGCGTAGCTACGTTCTATAGTCAAATATTTCGTACTCCAGTTGGGCGCCATATTATTCGATTCTGCGACAGCATTGTTTGCTACATCACTGGTTATCAAAACATTCAAGCTACACTTGAAAAATTGTTAAGCATCAAACCAGGGCAAACTACACCAGATAACCGATTTACTTTACTACCTGTTTGCTGTTTAGGTAACTGTGATAAAAGTCCAACTATGATGATAGATGAAGACACTTACTCATATTTAACATCAGAATGCATTGCTCCGTTACTGGAAAAATATAGATGATTAAACCTATTATTCGTACTGAAGATACACATCCTTTAACCTGGTTTTTACGCGATGACCATCAGACAGTATGGCTAAAAGAATATCAGAATAAAAACGGTTACTCTGGTGCCCGAAAAGCTTTAGGTAAAATAGCGCAAGATGACATCATTACTATGGTAATGAATTCAGGATTAAGAGGACGTGGTGGTGCTGGGTTTTTCACTGGACTAAAGTGGAGTCTTATGCCAAAGGATCCCACAATAAATATTCGTTATCTATTATGTAATGCTGACGAAATGGAACCAGGAACTTATAAAGACCGTCTTCTTATGGAACAAATTCCTCATCTTTTATTAGAAGGCATGTTAATTTCCGCCTATGCTTTAAGAGCATATCGTGGTTATATTTTTATACGTGGAGAATATATTGAAGCAGCGTCGCGATTACGACATGCTATTGCTGAGGCTAATGAAGCTGGTCTATTAGGTCATAATATTTTAAACAGCGGATTTAGTTTAGAACTAATTGTACATACAGGAGCTGGTCGTTATATTTGCGGAGAGGAAACCGCACTCATTAATTCTTTAGAGGGACGACGTGCTAATCCACGTTTTAAACCGCCATTCCCCGCTAATATTGGAGTGTGGGGAAAACCTACCTGCATTAATAATGTTGAAACTTTATGCAACATTCCAGCTATTTTAACACATGGCGTAAAATGGTATAAAGATCTTTCTGGCACAAGCAAAGATACTGGAACTAAATTGATGGGATTTTCCGGTCGAGTGAAAAATCCGGGTGTTTGGGAATTACCGTTCGGTGTTACTGCACGTGAAATTTTAGAGGAATATGCCGACGGTATGGATCATGGTTTAACATTGAAAGCTTGGCAGCCTGGTGGCGCTAGTACTGATTTTTTAACTCAAATCCATTTGGATCTACCGATGGACTTTGAACATATCGGAAAAGCAGGGAGCCGACTTGGTACTGCTTTAGCAATAGCAGTAGACAATAAAATTAATATGGTGTCGTTAACACGTAATTTAGAAGAATTTTTTGCTCGCGAATCCTGTGGTTTATGTACACCTTGTCGCGATGGTCTACCGTGGAGCGTTAAACTTTTATGCGCATTGGAACAACATCAAGGTCAACCAGGAGACATAGAAATTCTAGAAAAACTATGTCGGCTTTTAGGCCCTGGAAAAACATTTTGTGCTCATGCTCCAGGAGCAGTTGAACCATTACAAAGTGCAATTAAATATTTTCGTTTTGAATTTGAAGCCGGAATAGACAACACTCATGTAAATACTACTGGCACTATTGTTGGCATACAACCTAACTTATTAAAAAAGAAGTATTAATATCATATAATCTTAACATATTGTGTAATATTAAAAGAGTAGGCACATCTCGTCCATCTATCACCTCGATACATTTTTTAATTAATTCTCTGTTTTGGAGGCCTCATTTGAACATGTTAAATATGGCTATAATTTACGTAGATGGCAAAAAATATGAGGTAAAAAGTTCAGACAATTTGTTGTCAGCCTGTTTGTCTATAAATCTTGATATTCCTTACTTTTGCTGGCATCCTGCATTAGGAAGTGTTGGGGTATGCCGACAATGTATAGTCAAAAAATATAAAAATATTGAAGATACCCAAGGTCAGTTAGTTATATCCTGTATGACACCAGTTACTGATGGTACATATATTTCTATCATTGATAATGAAGCAAAACAATTTCGACAAAGTATAATAGAGCTTTTAATGATTAATCATCCGCATGATTGTCCAGTCTGCGAAGAAGGTGGCAATTGTCATCTGCAAGACATGACGGTTATGACTGGTCAACATTGTCGTCGTTATCGGTTTGCAAAGCGTACTCATCGAAATCAAGATCTTGGTCCCTTTATTTTGCATGAAATGAATCGTTGTATCACCTGCTATCGATGCGTTCGTTATTATAGAGATTATGCTGATGGCACCGACCTTGGTACATATGGATGCCACGATAATATTTATTTTGGCCGTTCTCAATCAGGAATATTAGAAAATGAATTCTCTGGAAATTTAGTGGAAATTTGTCCCACTGGTGTATTTACTGATAAAACACATTCTGAACGTTACAACCGAAAATGGGATATGCAGTTTTCTCCTAGTATTTGTCAACAATGCAGTGTTGGTTGTAACATCAGTCCCGGCGAGCGATACGGCACAATACGTCGCATTGAGAATCGCTATAACGGCAGTGTCAATCACTATTTTTTATGCGATCGAGGTCGTTTTGGCTACGGTTACGTTAATCTTAAAAATCGTCCATATCAACCTATAAAGCGCCATGATAGCAAATGGACTGTCTTAAATCAAGAACAGGCCGTCAAGGAAGTAGTGAATGTACTTCGTCAAACATGTAAAACCATCGGAATTGGCTCACCACGAGCGAGTCTTGAAAGTAATTTTGCCCTACGAACATTGGTGGGACCAGATAATTTTTACACTGGCATGTCTAGCAGTGAACAAAACCAACTAGAGTTAATACTTAAGATTTTGCGTACGAGTGGTATCCATACGCCATCTCTACGAGAAATAGAAAGCTACGATGCAATATTAATTTTGGGAGAAGATGTTACTCAAACTGGCGCACGCATAGCACTTGCAGTTCGTCAAGCTATTAAAGGAAAGGCGCGTGAAATGGCAACAGCGCAAAAAATAGCAGATTGGCAGATTTCTGCAATCTTAAATGTTGGTCAAAATACTAAATATCCATTATTTATTACCAGTATCGATCGTACCCGTTTAGATGATATCGCTTCGTGGAGTTACTTTGCACCAATGAGTGAACAAGCACGGCTTGGTTTCGCGATCGCCCATATGCTAGATAAGACAGCACCTGCAGTCAACGACATTGACATTTCATTACAAGTAAAAATAGATGTAGTCGTGCAGAAATTAGCTAATGCAAAAAAACCACTAATCATCTCTGGAAGCAATACTGGTAGTGAAGAAATCATTTCTGCTGCCGCTAATATCGCTTGCGCTTTAAATAAACGAGGTAGTAAAGTGGGCATTACTTTTATCCTTTCTGAAGTGAATAGCATGGGTTTAGCCATGATGGGTGGGGGTAATTTAAATAATGCTTTAATGGAATTGACACAAGGTGTAGTAGACAATGTTATTGTACTAGAAAATGATCTGTACCGACGAGCTCCAGCTACGCAAATCAATTCTGCTCTATCTGGCTTAAAAAACTTAATTGTATTAGATCATCAACGTACTGCGCTGCATGATAAGGCAGATCTTATTTTCTCAGTAACAAATTTTACAGAATGTTCTGGTACGTTAATTAATCAGGAAGGGCGAGCTCAGCGTTTTTTTCAAGTATATAGTCCCGCCTATTATAATAATAACATAATGATACTAGAAAGTTGGCGTTGGTTACATTTACTACATGCGACTTATTTAAATTCTAAAATATATTGGACACAGTTAGATCATATCATTGATGCAATGGCACAAGAATTACCGCAACTATCAGGAATAAGAAAAGCCGCACCAGATGCAACTTTTCGTGTTCACGGAAAAAAATTAGCACGAGAGCCACATTGTTATAGTGGCAGAACAGCAATGCTTGCTAATACAAGTGTTCATGAACCTGGTGTGCTGCAAGATAAAGACACTATGTTTACGTTTTCTATGGAGGGGCATAATACATTACAAATGCCAAATCAGCAAGTTGCATTTGCTTGGTCACCAGGTTGGAATTCACCTCAGGCTTGGAATAAATTTCAAGATGAAATAGGTGGTCATTTGCGCTATGGAGATCCCGGTATCCGATTGCTGGAAGCTGGTGAAAATACTTTAAATTATTTCAATAATATTCCAAAAAGCTTTTCATCGTCACCAGGACAATGGTGTATTGCACCTTATTGGCACCTGTTTGGTAGCGAAGAAACTTCTCAATTATCTTCTGTAATTCAGAAACGTATGCCAAAACCATATGTCATGCTGAGTAGAGTTGATTCCTTGCGACTAGGCATTACCAATAATACGATGCTTGCTTTTACTTGTAATGGAATGGAGTTTTGTCTACCGGTTCAATGTAGCGATAATTTATATATTGGTCAAATTGGATTGCCATTGGGTTTTCCAAATATTCCTCCAATACTATCAGGATTAAGTGTTCATAATCTCGAGAAAGTAGTTCAATGATTTGTTTCATTCTAACACCAGAGATGTTCACTATTTTTTTATCGGTAATAAAAGCACTCATCATTCTATTGTCAGTTGTCACATGTGGAGCCTACATGAGCTTTGCTGAAAGACGTCTACTAGGATTATTTCAAAATCGCTATGGACCTAATCGCGTTGGTTGGGGTGGGTCGCTGCAATTGATAGCTGATGTCATAAAAATGATATTTAAAGAAGATTGGATTCCTCCATTCGCTGATAAAATTATTTTCATTTTAGCACCAATTATTGCGTTTATGTCTCTTTTAATTGCCTTTTCCATAGTGCCCATAACTCCAACTTGGATTGTAGCCGACTTGGAAATTGGTATGCTTTTCTTTTTGATGATGGCTGGACTAATGGTTTATGCAGTACTTTTCGCTGGTTGGGCCAGTAACAATAAATATTCGCTATTAGGCGCAATACGTGCATCAGCTCAAACATTAAGCTACGAGGTTTTTTTAGGGCTATCATTCATGGGAGTTGTAGCGCAAGCTGGATCATTTAATCTCGGTGATATTGTTGATTCGCAAACACATTTGTGGAATGTTATTCCTCAATTCTTGGGTTTTATTACTTTTTTTATGGCAGGAATAGCCGTTTGCCATCGTCATCCTTTCGATCAGCCGGAAGCGGAACAAGAACTAGCCGATGGTTATCGTATCGAGTATTCAGGAATGAAGTTCATTCTATTTTTTATGGGAGAATATATTGGTATCATAACTATCTCAGCTTTAACAGTAACGCTATTTTTTGGAGGTTGGAGAGGACCTTGGTTACCACCTGTTATATGGTTTTGTATGAAAACTGCTTTTTTTATGATTTTATTCGTTTTAATTCGAGCAGCTTTACCTCGTCCACGTTATGACCAAGTAATGAAACTAGGATGGAATATCTGCTTGCCACTTACTCTACTGAATCTATTAGCGACTGCAACAACAATATTATATAATATGTATTGAAGGAGAATATAATCAATCATGGGTTTTAAAAATTTTGCCATTAGCTGTGGAACCATATTACGTAGCATATGGATGATAGCGATTCAAGCATTTAGCAACCGAGAAACTCGATTGTATCCTGATGTACCTGTAAATCCATCTCCCCGTTTTCGGGGTCGCATCATTTTGACACGTGATCCTGATGGTAACGAACGTTGTGTAGCTTGTAATTTATGTGCTGTTGTGTGCCCAGTAGATTGTATTTCACTGCAAAAAGCAGAAACTAAAGATGGCCGTTGGTATCCAGAGTATTTTCGTATTAATTTTTCTCGTTGTATTTTTTGCGGTTTATGTGAAGAAGCTTGTCCAACTGCTGCCATTCAGCTTACTCCAGATTTTGAAATGGGTGAATATAATAGGAAAGATTTAGTATATGAAAAAAAAGACTTACTTATTTCTGGACCGGGTAAATATCCAGAATACGATTTCTATCGCATGTCTGGAGTAACAATTTCAGGTAAAGAAACAGGGGTAGGAGAAAATGAAGCTAAACCCATTAATGTAAAAAGTTTACTTCCTTAAAGAGAAGAAATAAACATGGAAATAACATTTTATTTTTCTAGTTTTGTATCGATATTATCAACACTTTGCGTTTTTTTTCAGAAAAAACCAATATATGCTCTGATTTATTTGATTATTTCATTACTTGCTATTGCCTGTGTTTTTTTTTCATTAGGAGCCTACTTTAGCGGAGCGTTAGAAATAATTATTTATGCCGGTGCCATCATGGTGCTATTTGTTTTCTCAGTTATGATATTAAATACAGATATAGATATTGATTGTGGTACACAGGTATTTGATCAACCAAAAGCATGGGTTTGGATCATGTCATCATCACTCATGGCCCTCATGCTGTTAATGATGTTATTATATACTTTTTATAGTATTTCTGAATACATTATTTCCAAACATTCTATTTCGATAAAGACCGTTGGTATCGCATTATTTGGACCTTATATTTTAATAGTAGAACTGGCTTCAATGCTATTATTAGTAGGATTGATAGTTGCGGTTCGTCTAGGACGTCATCACCATGATGACATTAAGAAAATCGGAAAATAAAAAACATGATTCCGTTGTCACATGGTTTTGCCTTAGCTGCTATTTTGTTCATATTAGGTTTAACTGGAATAGTAATCCGCCGTAATTTGTTATTCATACTATTAGGCATAGAAATTATGATTAATGCTTCAGCATTGGCCTTAGTTATTGCTGGAAGCTATTGGGAGCAAGCAGACGGGCAAATAATGTACATCTTAGCAATTACTGTCGCTGCTGTTGAAGCTAGCATAAATTTAGGATTACTATTACGATTATATCGTCATTATCATACTCTTAATGTCGATATAATTAGCGAGATGCATGGATGAATCTACTTTATTTAACAATTTTATTTCCTTTGTTTGGTTTTTTACTTTTAGCTTTTTCACAAGGTTCTTGGTCTAAGAATATCACTGCTTTAGTTGGAAGCGGTAGTGTTGGATTGGCAGCATTAACTACGGTGTGGTTAATATTTAATTTTTTCAGCATGCATAACAGTAAAACATTTATATTTACTCAAACTTTATGGCATTGGATAAAGACAGATAATTTTCAAATTCCAGTTACGCTTAGTCTTGATGGTCTTTCTTTAACTATGTTGTCAATAATTACTGGAATTGGTTTTCTTGTTCATCTCTACGCTACTTGGTATATGCATGATGCCAAAGAGGGTTATGCACGCTTTTTTGCTTATACTAACTTATTTATTGCCAACATGATTTTATTAGTATTAGCAGATAATTTACTTACAATATATTTTGCCTGGGAAGGGGTAGGACTTTGTAGCTATTTGTTAATAGGATTTTATTTTACTGATTTAAAACATAACATTGCTGCAATAAAAGCTTTTATCATGACTCGTTTAGGAGATATCTTTTTATTATTTGCGCTATTTATCCTTTATAATCAGTTTAATACTCTTAATTTCCATCAACTTACAGTACTAGTATCTCAAAAACTCATGGTAGGTGATCCTATAATAACCTGGATAACCTTGATGCTCCTTATTGGCTCAATTGGTAAATCAGCTCAATTTCCCTTGCAAACTTGGCTATCTGATGCAATGGTTGGTCCCACTCCAGTATCGGCACTTATTCATTCTGCTACTATGGTGACTGCTGGTGTATACTTAATTACTCGAACACATGGTTTATTCCTAATGGCGCCGGATGTATTATATTTAGTAGGAATTATTGGTGTCATTACATTATTACTAGGAAGTTGTGCAGCGTTAGTGCAGACTGATATAAAAAAAATTTTAGCTTATTCTACTATGAGCCAAATAGGATACATGTTTCTTTCTTTGGGTATTCAAAATTGGAATGCCGCTATTTTTCACTTGATGACTCATGCATGTTTCAAAGCACTTTTATTTTTATCGTCCGGCTCAATAATCTTTGCGTGCCATCACGAACAGAATATTTTTAAAATGGGTGGTTTACGACAATCAATTCCATTTATATATACTTGTTTTCTGGTAGGTGGTGCATCATTGTCAGCATTACCTTTGATTACTGCTGGTTTTTACTCCAAAGATGAAATTTTATGGAGCGCGCTGGTCAATGGACATAACATACTATTGTGTGCTGGATTAATTGGAACACTTCTTACATCAATCTATACTTTTCGAATGATATTTATCATCTTTCATGGTAATTTAAAAATTAAAGTTCATTTATATCATCGTAGTACTAATCACTACCTACCTCTCATATGTTTGTTAATTTTATCTACTTGTATTGGTAGTATAATTACACCGCCTCTATCTGGCGTATTGCCAAATAATATAAGTCATGATGGTCGGATTATGTTAGAGCTAACATCCGGCATTCTCACTATGTTTGGTATCATGATAGCCACGGTTTTATGGTTTTTTAAACATCCTATACTTAATGACATAACAGCCAGTGCACCAGGCCGATTTTTTTCTATCTGGTGGTTGAACGCCTGGGGTTTTGATTGGCTATATAAACAAATTTTTATCAAACCTTATTTAGCTATTGCGAGATTTCTAGAAAAAGATCCACTCAATGCACTAATAAGCATTCCTGTAGTAAAATTAGTAAACTTAGTTAGTTACGTATTAACGTTAAGCATAAACGGACAGTTACGTTGGTATGTAGCATCTATGTTTCTTGGTGCAGTTATCATAATAACATCTTTAATATTACTTTAAGTTTTAGAGTTTCATTTTATACAATTAATCTGATATTCATTAGAAGCTGATGAGTGCTAATTTATTTAGGAAATTAATCTATTACTTTTAGAGTATACAATCAATCAATATATAAAAGGATATAAAATGTCATGCTGCTACCTTGGCTGATTTTAATACCCTTAATCGGGGCTTTTCTATGTTGGCAATGCGAACGGTTTGACATATTCCAGCCTTGCTGGATTGCTTTGATTACTATATTGCTGACTGTAATTTTATCTTTACTCTTATGGTATCAAGGGACATATTCATTAGTAGTAGCCCATGGATTACCGCAATGGCAAATGGAATATCTATTCCCCTGGATTCCCCGTTTCGGAATAAGTATTCATTTAGCTTTGGATGGACTATCACTTTTAATGGTAGTAATGACGGGATTGCTTGGTACAATGGCTATATTGTGCTCTTGGTGTGAAATTAAACATTATCAAGGTTTATTTTACCTTCATCTTTTATGGATTATTGGTAGTGCAATAGGTATATTTCTTGCTATTGATACATTTCTCTTTTTTTTCTTTTGGGAAATGATGCTAGTACCGATGTATTTTTTAATTTCATTCTGGGGACGTGGTGACTCCAATAGTACAATACGTATTAATGCCGCTACTAAATTCTTTATTTATACTCAAGCCAGCGGTCTTGTAATGTTAGTATCGATTCTTGGTCTAACAATAGTGCATTATAACTTTACCGGTATCTGGACTTTTAATTATGAAAATCTTTTACATACACCAATACCAAAACAGCTGGAATATCTGCTTATGCTGGGTTTCTTTGTAGCTTTTGGTGTTAAATTACCAGTAATACCTTTGCATGGATGGTTGCCAGATGCTCATAGCCAATCACCTACCGCAGGTTCAGTAGATTTAGCGGGAATTTTAGTTAAAACAGCTGCCTACGGGCTCTTGCGTTTTAACTTACCATTATTCCCTCAGGCATCACATCACTTTGCACCTATTGCTATGTGGTTTGGTATAATAGGAATTTTCTACGGAGCTTGGATGGCATATTCTCAAGTTGATATCAAGCGTCTCGTTGCATATGCAAGTATATCACATATGGGATTTATATTAATTGCTATTTATAGTGGTGTTGAATTAGCTTATCAGGGTGTGGTAGTACAGATGATTGCTCATGGATTTTCAGCTGCTGGTATGTTTATTATTTGTGGTCAATTGTATGAACGTCTTCATACACAAGATATGCGAAAAATGGGTGGCTTGTGGACAAAATTAAATGTACTTCCAGCATTGTCTCTGTTTTTTGCATGTTCCATGCTTGGAATACCAGGAACCGGAAATTTTGTTGGAGAAATTACAATTTTGCTTGGTAGTTTTTCAGTAGCACCCATTATTACAATAATTGCTACATTTGGTTTAGTTTTTTCATCTCTTTATTCTCTCATTATGATGCAACGTGCTTATTATGGTCTAGCTAAGTCTAATAAACCTTTAAAAAATATAACGCTGCGTGAACAGTCAATTATTTTTTTTCTTGTTATTCTATTAATACTTCTTGGATTCTTTCCAACATTGATTATGGATACTGCAGCGCCTGCTATATGCAATATTCAAAATTGGTTTGTCGTTAATTATAACGCTACTCATTTAAAATGAAGACATAATTTTCCATGACAATAACTTTTCAACAATTAGTAGCATTATTGCCATTATTAATTATAGGATTAACGGCAATAATTGTGATGATATGTATCATATGGCGACGTAATCACCTTGTTAGTGCTATCCTAACATATATAGGATTGAGTCTAGCTCTAGCATCATTGTTATTAGTGATGCAACATGGATCTACTGACGTTACTACACTGATACGTGTTGATAATTTTTCTATATTTTATATTGGACTAATACTTTTCTCCAGTTTATCTACTGGAATATTATCTTATATTTGGTTGACACATTATCCGGGAAACTGTGATGAATTTTATTTGATGCTATTGATTGCTACCATTGGAGGAATGTTATTAACTAGCTCTAATCATTTAGCAACATTATTTCTTGGAATAGAATTAATGTCACTACCAATTTTTGGTATGATAGGTTATATCAGCCATAATAATTACTACTTAGAATCCAGTATTAAATATTCACTACTATCAGCTATTGCAACATCATTTCTTTTATTTGGTATAGCTCTGATATATGCAAATACTGGTCAATTGTCTTTCATCGCCATAAGTCAGGCATCTAATAACATATTTCCTACATTACTGTTATTATTAACAGGCTTTGGTATGCTAATTATTGCTTTTGGTTTTAAATTATCTTTGGTACCATTCCATTTGTGGACACCAGATGTATATCAAGGCGCACCAGTGGCTGCAGTTGCCTTTTTAGCAACTGTTGGAAAAATTTCTATTTTTTCAACAGTTGTACGTTTATTTCTTTATTTTCCCATAATTAACACAGAAGCAATACAGCTAATTCTAACAATGATGTCCTTGTCTTCTATGCTGTTAGGAAACCTTATGGCGCTTAATCAAAACAATATTAAACGAATTTTAGGTTATTCTTCCATTTCTCATTTTGGTTATCTCCTTATAGGAATCATTGCATTACAAATGCATACCTTAGCTCTAGAAACTATTGGCGTTTATTTAACGGGTTATTTAGTTTCTAACTTAGGTATATTTAGTATAATTAGTTTAATGTCTCAATGCCACAGCGAAATAGATGTAAATTGTTTTCGGTTTTACCGTGGTTTATTTTGGCGAAAGCCACTGCTTTCAGTAATACTAACTGTTATGATTTTTTCATTAGCTGGTATTCCAATGACAATTGGTTTTATTGGTAAATTTTATATAATAATGCTTGGTGTTAAAAGTCACCTAATTTTGTTAACTAGTACAGTGATTATTAGTAGTGCTATTGGCCTATTTTATTACTTACGTATCATAGTGAACTTATATCTATTACCCTCAGAATCTTGGCAATGTAATATTCCTTCTAATTGGGCAGTAACTACTGGAGGTATAATAGTAATTATTTCTTTATTATTAGTGTTATTTTTAGGGGTATATCCACAACCATTAATTACTTTGATTCAGTTATCAAAGCCAACATTGTGGTAATTTATTATCTTTTTTATAGACAATCTACTGTTCTTTAAGAGAGACAAATTACGTTGACTACTAAGGTTGCGTTGTTGCTGTCCAATTTAATATTTTATTATATGTTGGAATGGGCAATGTTACTTTTAATTGTATTAAATTAATTTATTATTAATCCGATACTTATTTTAAAAATCAAAGCAAAAAATTAAATACTAAATTCTTTCATTTAATTTATAAAAATTAAGTTATTAATAATATAGATTTTAATCTGAGATAATTAGAATTATTTTCAGATTTTAAAGAAATACTATAAGTCTGTACACACAAAATATACCTATGCTACTGCATAAAAATAATTTAAAAATATCTAACCAGTCTTAAATACTTAGTAACACTATATAGCATTACTATTAGAATCCTAATGTTTTTATAACGTTTTATATCCTATCAGGATAATTTTATTTTAAAAGCAGTACATATATGAGTAAATTTCATTTATGATCAATAAATTACACAGTATTGTTCTTGATATTTTCTAATAGTGCATTCATAATAATATAAATATAATGAAGATATAAAAACCTTAATATATAAGAAATATATTAAGCTTTTTTTAACTATAAAATTGTAATGTATTGAAAATATTACCGTAATAATATATTAATATATAGTGATAATATGAAATAAATAAATCGATAAAAAGTTATGAAATATTTTTCAAATCTTTTCAATATAAATTATTATTTACACTGTATATCCGATAAGATCAAATCTTGATTATTAATTATATCAGTCAAATAAGGTATTATAACTTATACTATATAAGTTCACAAAGTTATAATAATCAAATTTCCATATTTAATGATTCAATACTTATGTATGTTAGTCTTTGAACATTACTCAATCTTTAAACTTTAGATATTTTATTTATATAGTGATTTATACAATCTATTAATGTATGCATGTAAGTATGATAGCTATATAAAATGGCCATCTTATATTTTTTAAAAAACTTTATCGCCATGTATTAAAATAATTCAATAGAGAACAAATCTTTTTCCTAAAAATATACTAACTGTCCATAAAAGGATTACTGTTAAAATTCAATCGTCTTTTTAAAAGATGCTGCATGCATACATAAGTATATATCATAGAAAATAAATATACTATTAAGTACATATAAATGCAGAAACTGTGGTACATTTCTATCAATGACACAGCTATATATAATTGATTATCACCGATCATTTGACACTTACAATATATCAAGAAGATCGATTTACATACAAAAAAATCAATAAATTAAAATAATCTAGTTATTATTAAACGGTAATGTCTTATCAAGTAAACAATATTGTAAACTATATCCTTATTATATTTTATAAATTATTCAAATACATTCAATGATATTAAGTATATCACCATTGTACCTTAATGTATAAACTGTGAACTTACTTAGTCACATATATTTAATAAAATAATTGCTTCTTTTTAATGCCTATGTATACATACATCGCAACAAATGTTGCGTAAAAATTTTTGCTACTATGAAAAATCTATATGCCATAATTAACTGGTTATTTCTGGTTAGTTATTGGTTATTAATAGCCGGAATTACACTGCGAATAATGATTAAACGTCGCTCAGCACCTTCTGCCATGGCTTGGCTTTTAATAATCTATATTATACCCTTAATTGGAATTGTTGCCTACTTGTTATTTGGTGAATTAAATCTTGGTAAGAACCGTGCTGAACGTAATAAAGCGTTATGGCTTTCCACTGTCCGTTGGATTGAAGAATTTAAAGAATGCTCATATCTTTTTGCTAGCGAACATAGCGAAGTAGCTCGATCATTATTTCAATTGTGCAAATATCGACAAGGCATAGGTGGTTTAAAAGGCAATCAAACGAAACTAATAACTAATACCGATGATGTAATGCTGTCGTTAATACATGATATCGGATTAGCAAAAAAAAATATTGAGATGGTTTTTTATACTTGGCAAATAGGTGGACTAGTCGATCAAGTAGCGGAAGAGTTGATGGCAGCTTCTCGTCGCGGTGTATGCTGTCGATTAATGTTAGATTCTGTGGGTAGTATAGAATTTTTTCGTAGTCCATATCCCGTTATACTGCGTACTGCTGGAATTTATGTAGTAGAAGCACTGCATGTCAATCTTTTACGCGTTTTTTTTCATCGTGCAGATTTGCGACAACATAGAAAAATAATATTAATTGACAACTATGTTGCTTATACCGGTAGTATGAATATGGTAGATCCACGGTTTTTCAAACAACATGCTGGTATTGGTCAATGGATTGATATTATGGTACGTATAGAAGGACCAGTTGCTACTTCTATAGGTAGCATCTTTTCCTGCGATTGGGAAGTTGAAACGGGAGAACGTATTTTATCTTCACCACCTAATATTAACATAACAAAATTTGAAAAGGAAGCTAGCCATGCTATTCAAGTTATTGCTTCAGGACCCGGCTTTCCTGAAGGAGTAATTCATCAAGCTTTGTTAATGTCAATTTATGCAGCGCAAAAACGCCTTGTTATGACTACACCATATTTGGTACCAAGTGACGATTTACTATATGCAATTTGCACAGCTGCACAGCGAGGAGTATCAGTACACATCATTGTACCACGTTATAATGATTCAATGCTAGTAAGTTGGGCTAGCCGCGCATTTTTTGCTGAATTACTCGAATCAGGAGTACTGATACATCAATTTGAAGACGGTTTATTACACACTAAAAGTGTTTTAGTGGACGGTCAATTAAGTTTAGTAGGCACTGTTAATTTAGATATGCGCAGCTTGTGGCTAAATTTTGAAATTACTTTAGTTATAGACAATAATGATTTTGGAAAAGATCTAGAACGAGCACAGGAAGATTATATTTCTCGTTCGAGAATAATTGAAGCAACAGCATGGGCGAAACGCCCTTATTGGCAACGAATCGTTGAACGATTATTTTATTTTTTTAGTCCATTATTATAATTTTTGTTAATTTACGTTTATTAATATTATTAATAGAATTAAGATAAAAACAAATAATATATCTTATATAGTCAATTTCTAAAAGAATAGATAGAATGATTAAAGTTATTTTTATCAATTTTAATTGACATAAGATAATATTATTATAAATTCTGATATATTAAAAAATATAAAATCTATTGAGATTTTTTGTGCAATATTGCATAAATTTTACATAGTTATTTAACTGAATAAATATTCAATCAAATAATGATGAATAATATTTCTTGTATATAACATCTATTACTGTAAATTCAATACTATCTGATAGATTTTAAGATTAGTTTTATGCAAGAGAGAATATTATGACAATAATTTTATTAAAATATCAAAAGAAAATTAGTAAATATAAATTAAAAAATTAGTTGACATAAATCATCAGTATTACTTAAAGTTTACTATCTATTAGACGATTTTTATTTTAGATCTTCTATATATATAAATATATAGTTACGTTAATAAAATTAGACTAATAATTTTAGCTTGATATCTAATATATAAATAATTTATTTTATTTCTTGCCATAATCAAATTATATAAATATCATAGAAAATCTGATGATTATGTCTATTTAGATTTAATTTAAATTTAAACATGGAATAATGTTATTCTATTTACATTACTAAGTATTAATAATTAAATTTAAAAATATCATTTATACGACATAAGTATTAAACACACAATATGCTAATTTGTTAGCATAGTTATGCGGAATATGATATTTCTAATTATCTTATGTCTTTTAATTTAACGTTTCTTACATCATGTAATATATGACTTATTGATATGGTTTGACACAATGAAAATTGTTTCTTTTAATATTAATGGATTACGGGCTCATTTGCATCAAATTGAAGCCATTATTATTAAGCTTCAACCTGACATCATTGGATTGCAAGAAACTAAAGTCCATGATGACATGTTTCCTGTTGAAAAAATGTCTCATTATGGCTATTACCTTTACTATTATGGCCACAAAGGCTATGCTGGAGTAGCATTACTAAGCCGAAAAAAGCCATTGTCCGTTCACCGAGGATTTAGTACTGATGGAGAAAATGAAACTCAACGTCGTATTATCATAGCCGACTTTGATACATCTTATGGACTATTGACAATAATAAACGGATATTCCCCCCAGGGTGAAGGACGAAACCACCCTATTAAATTTCCAGCTAAAAAAAAATTTTTTCATAATTTACAAGATCACATCGAACAACATCATAACAGTAATTCACTTTTACTCATAATTGGTGATATGAATATCAGTCCAACTGATTTAGACATTGGTATTGGCGAAAAAAATCGTAAACGCTGGCTTCAAATTGGTAAATGTTCATTTTTACCAGAAGAAAGAAAATGGATAGATCAGTTATTAGCATGGGGTTTAATTGACATCTATCGTCAAAAAAATCCTACTGTATCTAATCATTACTCCTGGTTTGATTACCGATCACATAGTTTCAACGAAAATTGTGGACTACGAATTGACTTATTGCTAGCTTCACAGCGCATGTTTTCATTCATACGCTCTACTGGTATTTCTTATGAAATCCGTGCGATGATAAAACCATCTGATCATGCACCTATATGGGCAGATTTCGATCTTTAAAAATTATTAATGAGTGTATAATACGTTGTAATTATAGAACTTTATGTGCTAAAAATAAGCTATTTTATTAAATATTTATTATTTTCTATAATTTCAATTATATTTTAATGTCTAATTTATACAATTATTTGTTACTTATTTGGTCATGTTTAAAAAAATAATATCAATATAATTCTTAATAGCTAACTCTAATCGCGTTTTGATTGAATGATTTATATATTACTATTTTAGTACTTTAAATCAATGAGAATATATATCAATTATATAATTCAGTAATGAGAAAATAAGTACACTTATCGTGTTATTCTTGAATAAGAAAATATATTAATTAATAATATAATAATGATTATATCAAATTAAATCTTTTTAGCATTCTTAGTTTTTGATTGATAGACAATCAGAAAATTATGTTATTGACAAGTTTGTATTTGAATCTATATTATTTTCTTATGTCAAATGGATCAAGAGAAAATTTTTTATTTAAATTAAAGTTAATCTATTTACTTGTTAATCGATTTACTTTTATCATTCAAATATGATATATTTGTATACTTTACGTAACAAATTAATTAAAAGTATTATAAAAATAATATATATTATTTATTAAATTACGGTTTAATCAAAAACCATTATTTTAGTTTATTTGATTTAAAAATTAGTTAACAAAATTTTTATTCATACTTTTATTTCAATAAAAATTTTTTATAATTTATGAACTGTTATTATCAATTTTAAAAAGCTTAATGTCATTTAATGTTGCGAAATTAACGCATGATCATTAGTCACTTACTCATGTAGCCAAGTAAACTACATATATGCTTATGTCATAATATTTACTATAGTAGTACTACTTATTCAAGTAGGTATAATGAATTAATAAATACAAATTTTGTCATCTACATTATTTGGATTCAATAGTCATGAATAAATCTTGTTGTCTGTGAAAATAATCTAGTTAAAGAGAAGGATATGTAAGATGTTTACATATATAAGTATATATTCATATCTTCTAACTGCTTTTACTTATGTGTTAGGCTGTTATACTAAACAAATGATATAATTATTTATCTTCTTCAATCAGAAGAATAGATAATTTACGTAATAATTTACTATTTATTTATAAAAATTATTATATGTTGAGTTTACAAAGATATATCTTATACTATTTAAAATGGAAGTTGTATTGACAGTAGATTAATATTTTTAAAATGTCTATTATAGTATAAGTGTAACACGTTAAAAAGCAGCTAATAAAGCATAACAATTATAGATATTAATAATACCCTACTACTATGATGAAAATCATGCACGTAAAATAAGTAGAGACTACTAATTTAATTATTGTTTTATAAAATTATATAAATTCAAATCACCTACACAAATACTAACTAAATGAACTATGTTATTTAGCTTATTAAAAGAATAATATAATAATAAATCGAGAAAAAAGCAGTATAAAGAAGGTATATTTAGATTAAAGAAAATACATGAGCCCATTCTGAAATATAGAGAAATAACATTATAAAAAAATTTTAAAAATGATGCCTTATCATTAAAAATAGAAAAACATTTTTTGCATAAGAATAACTTTTAGAGTATCTTCAATTAAAGTCAACTGAAAGTTAAGTTAATGTTTTACATAGAACATAAATGGAAATTATCATCCGTCAATATATAGACTAGTCAGTATTTTATCCATTTAATGCCTCATTAGTTAATAGTAAGGATATTAAATAGAAATATTTAGAGACTTTTAAAAAAATAAAAATGTCACCTATATATTTATAGCGTAAAATCAAATATTAATTTCACTTATTATATATTATATTTTTTTGGAGCTTGTATGCGAACGTTTTGGCTAATTTTTACTGGTTTCTTTAAGTGTGGATGGAATATATTAAGCTTTATTCGTAAACTTACTCTGAATATATTCTTCATTTTTTTTATTGTTATTGCAATTGATATTTATTTAAAGCTTTATCGTTCTCAATCAACATTAACAAAAAGCGCACTAATTGTAGATTTAATTGGTACGGTCGTAGATAAGCCAACAGTTAACAATAAAGTTCGCCAATTCCTCGGCACATCCAAGGCTCGACTTCAAGAACATTCGTTGTTTGACATTGTCAATAAGTTACGTCAAGCCAAGAATGATAATAAAATTACTGGCTTAGTTTTATCGCTTAAAAATTTTTCCGGTACTGATCTTTCTTCATTACATTATATTGGTAAAGGATTAAAAGAATTCCGCGACAGTGGAAAACCCATCTATGCCATAGGAGATAGTTATAGTCAATCACAATATTTTCTTGCTAGTTATGCTAATAAAATATATTTAACCCCTCAAGGTGCAGTTGATTTACATGGAATGTCAATCAATCATTTTTATTATAAAAGTTTACTCGATAAACTAAAAGTTAACAGCCATATTTTTCGAGTAGGCACTTATAAGTCTGCTGTTGAACCTTTCTTAAGAAATAACATGTCAGATGCTGCACGTAAAAACAATAACCGATTAATAAATCAGCTTTGGAAGCATTATTTAACTATCGTAGCCAACAATAGGCAAATTGAACAAAATAAATTTTTTCCAAAAACTGAAGACATGTTGGAAGAACTACGTATTATCAATGGCGATACTGCACAATTTGCACTTAATCACGCTTGGATAGATCAGATCATACCATTCTCTACAATGGAAAAAGAACTGATCAAAACATTTGGATGGAATAAAAGTGACCATACATTTAATGGCATTAGTATTTATGATTATCAACAATCACAACCACCAAAAGGACAGATTGCAGTAATTTTTATTAACGGTACCATTATTGATACCCTGGCAATACCAGGCGCAATAGGCAGTGAGACTATTACTAACCAAATTCGACACGCTCGATTAAATCCAAAAATTAAAGCAATTGTACTTCGAATTAATAGCCCTGGAGGCAGTGTCACTACATCAGAAATTATTCGTTCAGAACTTGTTACTACACGTAAAGCAGGTAAACCAGTAGTAGTTTCTATGGGAAGTATCGCAGCATCTGGAGGCTATTGGATATCAACTGCTGCTAATTATATTGTAGCTAGCCATAGTACATTGACCGGTTCGATAGGTGTATTTGGAATAATTAATACATTTGAAGATTCACTCGATAGCATTGGAATACATAGTGATGGTGTTACAACTTCACCTGTAGCAGATATATCTATAACAAAAACGTTGTCAGAAGAATACTCACAAATGATGAAGCTCAGCGTTGAGAATAGTTACCATAATTTTATTACTCTAGTTGCGCAATCTAGGAATAAAACACTAGAAGAAATTGATGAGATAGGTCAAGGACGTGTGTGGATCGGTAGTGATGCTATGGTAAATGGATTAATAGATCAATTAGGAGATTTTGATGATGCAGTTATAAAGGCCGCAGAATTAGCAAAATTGAAGAAGTATACATTAAATTGGTATCTACTAGATGAACCAGGATTAATAGAGTTATTGTTCACAAAGATGTGTATGTCAATATATACTCAGATGCCAAACATTTTTCAATCTTTTCTATCAGTTAATCAATTTAAAATAAACGGATTAGATGTCCTGAATAATGATCCAAAAAATCGATATGCTTTATGTGTTGTTTATGGACAAATAACATAACTTTCATGAGTGAAGAAACAAATGATTAAAAGATATATGTCATGCTATTTACATCAATAGATTAAGCCAACTACATTGGTTTTGATTTGAAAACAAAATTATTTAAATATGTTATATATACCTTGTATTATGTAAATAAATCATATATTAAATATGACACATTGTACTTTTTTTTACAAAATTGTCTATGATAGTTTATAAAAATAAGCATTCCTTGAATTTTATATTTTTATGTAAATATAGATTTAAATTAATTTCTGATATTTATACATATTTACGTCCTATAAATCATATTTTTTAATATGATCATAGGATCAACTGATCGACATGTTGTTAAGTATAGTTCACTGATTTTTATTTAAATCATACTATAGATAAAATGTTAGTTTAATTAAAAAATATATTTTAAATATGTTCTATCGATTGATCAGTGTTCATAATTCTGAAATAAGGATAAATAATATTGAAAATAAAAATCGAGCAGTAAACGACAAAATATTATTTATAACTTGGTCAATACTGAATTTTTCAAGTAAAATATTTACTAGTTTATCATATCTAATAAAACTGTTTACTTGCATAAAGTAATATATAACTGTGTTAAAAGGTAGTATCATCTTCAATATATTCGATAATATTTTTAATATTACTTTATAATCAATGGTCAGCATTAAAAAGTGAGCAATGTATACCTACTAAATTATATGGACGAATAATTACATATTGAAAAATTTTTCAATTATTCTTATGTCAAGGCTCGCTTTCATTTTATATCAATTAACTACAATTCTATTTATGACATAGTGAATCTATACCGAGTGTGAAAACTCATTAATAACTTTATATTTAACTGGTGAAATATATGACTATTAAAGTAGGTATTAATGGCTTTGGCCGTATCGGCCGTATTATTTTTCGTGCCGCACAAAAACGAAACGATATAGAAATCGTTGCAATCAATGATCTATTAGATTCTAATTATATGGCTTATATGTTGAAATATGATTCAACCCACGGGCGGTTCAATCAACCAATTTTTTCAAAAAAAGGTTATCTTATAACTAATGGTAAAACTATTCGTTGTACTTCTGAAAAAGATCCAACATGCTTAAAATGGGGAGAAGTTGGTGTTGATGTAGTTATAGAAGCCACTGGAATGTTTTTAACAGATGAAACTTCGCGTAAGCATATTATCGCCAATGCCAAAAAAGTTGTGATGACTGGTCCGGCTAAAGATAATACTCCAATGTTTGTGATGGGAGTGAATCATTCTTCTTATAACGGACAGGATATTGTGTCAAATGCATCCTGTACTACCAACTGTTTAGCCCCATTGGTAAAAGTTATCAACGATCACTTCGGTATTGTTGAAGCTTTAATGACAACAGTACATGCTACGACGGCTACTCAAAAAACAGTTGACAGTGTATCTTATAAAGATTGGCGCGGTGGCCGCGGTGCTCTTCAAAATATTATACCATCGTCTACCGGAGCGGCGATAGCTGTATGTAAAGTTATTCCTGAATTAAAAGGAAAAATTACTGGAATGTCTTTTCGTATTCCAACGTCTAACGTTTCAGTTATTGATTTAACTGCACGTTTATACAAATCAGCATCTTATAATGATATTTGTTCTGCTATTAAAATAGCATCTGAAGATAAATTAAAAGGTATTATAGGATATACTGATGAAGATGTGGTATCTACTGATTTTAACGGAGAAATACTAACATCAGTATTCGATGCTAAGGCTAGTGTGGTATTAAACGACAAATTTGTCAAATTAATAGCATGGTATGATAATGAAACTGGATATTCTAATAAAGTACTAGATTTGATATCACACATTACTCATAGGTAATATTTAACAATAATATAGCTATGTTTTATTATGTCTAAATCATTGGTTTTCCGTATTGGTTGTTATTATAATAACATGAGCTAGTAATTGAAAACTACTATTAGTTATTCTAGCAATAATAACCTAGCAGCACTTATTGTTTAAGATTTATATCTTAAGTTTTGGTGGATATAATCGTAAAAAATCATGTTTTTATAAAATAAATAAAATATTTTTTAAGAAATGAAATGTTCTACCATATTTTTGACCTTTAAATATTTTACGTATGTTTTATTATTTTTTCGTATGTAATTTATATCAATTTTTCTAATTGATCTGTCAAATAATATGATGGTCCACGTTTAACTAAATTGCTAGTTCATCATGATTTTTAACTTTTTATTTATGTAAAAAAATATATGTTGTTAGACTTATAGTTATAAAGGATTAATAACTAATATCTTTAATATATTATTGTATTAGTAAAGAAATATTGTTATTGTTTTACATGATTTCGTGGATTCGTTGAAATAAATGAAAATATATTATTTGAGATAAACATCTATTTCATAGATACTGGTTTTTAATTAGATTCTATGTCAACAGAAGGAACAGATATAATATTTATATTTTAACAATTAAAATTATTCTTATTAAGATAAGTAACTGAGTCTTCAATTAGAATAAAAATAATATATGTAATAAAACGCATATATGTTGGTGTATACCATTTGTTAAAACATTGCAGTTTTTAAAACTATTCGATATATTGAAATTAATTACCTTTAAAAATAAAAAATGATAAATTATAAATTATTCTTAATACCATTAAATTTTTATTTAAACATTAGCATACTAATTAGTTTTATGAATTCAATAATTATCATTAAATCTAATACAATATTTTAAGTTATATATTTCTATATAAACAATAAAAAATACATAGTACTATTATATCGATTAGATAATGATAGTATAAAAAATACTTAATTAAATTACATGGTGGTTTAAATACCCCTGTTTCCAATAGAATTGTATTAACAATATATTGAAATATATGCCAAATTTAAATAAAATAAAAAACGGTATTAATGTCTAGATATATAACATATTAATACTTTTTAGACATGAATGCTTGTTCATTAATCAGATTAATGCGTACTACAGGAGTATCTATATTTAACATATCACATGTCTTATACATACATATAAAAATATAAGTAGTTAATGACTGTATATTGATTTATTTTTTATTAAAAAAGAGAATAGTGTTTATTAAAAAAATAAAATAGAATTTTAAAAAATTCCTAATATAATATTAAAATATTACATATTTTAAGATTTTTTATCTAAAAATCTTAAAAAATAAAATAAACCTTCATGAGGTTAATACTAATTAATTCGAATAAATATATATAATATTGAAATAACAATCTTTTATAAGCAAGAACTTTAATTACTTTCAGTTTGGGTCTAGTAGAAAAAACGAGCACTCTATTATTAGAGAAATGCGTCCACTTAAAATATTTGAGATTAAGTTAATGAGCGATGTACTTAAAATTCTTAACAATATTCGTACCCTTCGAGCACAAGCCAGAGAATGTACTCTAGAAACTTTGGAAGAAATGCTAGAAAAATTAGAAGTCGTTGTCGGCGAGCGACGTGAAGAAGAAAGCCAAGTTAAAGCAGAAATTGAAGAACATATCCGTAAATTACAACAATATCGTGATATGTTGATTTCAGATGGAATTGATCCAAATGAATTACTCCATTCGATGAATTCATCTAAATCTACCGAAAAAATTAAGCGTGCTGTTCGTCCAGCTAAATATAAATACATTGATGAAGATGGTGATATTAGAACTTGGACTGGCCAAGGTCGTACTCCAGCGATAATCAAAAGAGCAGTTGATGAAGAAGGAAAAACATTAGACGATTTTTTAGTTTAATTTTTAGCGTATTTTAAAGAATTGATTCTAGCGTTAGTTAATAGATTATATCTATATATGTATCTGAATAATATAAGAATTCTTTAATTTGAATTATATGTTTATAAAAACATGAAATTTATGTGAAATATTATTTCATATTGTTGATATGATCTAATTAAAAATTAATGCGACACTTTTTAATAAAACAATTTAAAAACGACTGTGCATCATTACACTAATATATCTTTTAATATACATAGCATAATGCATTATATCCATATAATATCTTTTATTACTTTTATAAACTTATTAATATTCATAAACTATTTCATAGCGTTTAATGATTAATAGGTAGTGAATTAATAATTTTAAATTTATATTTAGAATATGTTACAATTAGATAAATTGTATTATTAACTTAACATAATTGTTTAACATTTTATATATTGTTACGCAGTAAGCTAATATCGACAAGATGTATAATCAGCAATTGTATACTATTTATGGTTTAAATTATTCTAAATTTTTACTTTATAGCTTATAATATATAAATTTAAAATATCTTGATATGCAACGTGCTACTATCAAACAGTATTCGTCCAAAATTTTATTATCTACAATAAAAGATCTTCTTATTTAAATGTAAGGACTCCTTAATTACCAATTAGTCATAAAGATTTATTAATCTAAATTAAATAGTTTTTTTATATTTTAATATTTAATTATCCAATATAGAAGTTCTACTGTAATAGAAGAATATACTTTAACGTATATTGATTGATTGTGATTCATATTTGAATCACTTAACATGGAAATGTTGTATTACATTGCATATAACGTTTTAATGTATATAAATGTAATTTTTATAAACGTCGGGCTAATGACATGTAAAATTTACTAGCTAAATTTATCCTTCATAATCTAATGTTTCTTTTCTAAAAAATAGATTAATTAAAATATTAGCTTAAAATATAGGGTATTGTATCGCTTTTTCTAAATATTTTTTAAATTTTTTATAAAACATTAATAAATTTGATAAAATATAATTAAATGACTAACTTAAAAATGGATGAATATTCAACTTCTTTACATAAGAGACTATAATAATTGACTTTACCTTATCATCTCATACTTTTTAAAAAAATTGATTAATTTATTTATCATATTGAAAAATTTTATAGATATATTAATTAATATATTTTGAGTAAAATTAATCATTTGATTAAAGAAAATTTTCCATGAAAATAATGTTGTTATGTTCAAAATCTATACTGTTAATATACAAATATAAAAATTAATAAATGATTTTTAATCATGATCTAATATCTTATCAAGTAAGATCTAAACATTGAAAGAAAATTATACATTGTATACATTTATTGTTTAGTTTTAGATATTTTAATAAATTTATTATAAAATGATATTGCAATAATCAGTACTAGCCATTCTATTTCATAGTTTGGCATCATACCTATCGATTAGATATACATATTACTTAATTTATTGTAGCATCTAAAAAAGTATATACAAAACGAAGTGCTGAAAATAGACATATCAGTCTATTCCAAAGATGCACAAATTTAAAATTTTTTAATTAGTCTTTATTAAAAGCATTCAATAAAATAAAATTACTTAATTTAATTAAAATTAAGTTTTTTATAGTTTAGTTTTAAAATTTTTTAGTGAAAATATTATTTCAATAATGATTAATTATATAACTCTTTTACTAAAACTAATTTAAAAATGACTAATTAATGATTTGTAATTATTATTGGATATACGTATTTCAGATTGAAAGACATGGTGCATAGTAGTTTAACCCTTAATTAAAAAATATTATTACTGTCAATAATATTGTAATGTTATTACGATGTTCATCATGAGTGTACATGTGTCGTAATAAGTTTTTATGTTTAGCATCATGCTAACGCATCACGCATGAACTATGCATTTAACAAAACATTTTAGTTAAGTATATAAATATTTATCTGATGCATAAAAATAAATTATTAATTACGTGGTGCTATTACATAGTTTATTAATCACATATAAAATGTGTACATAGTGTATCTAATTTAGAATATGTATATAAAATAGCGAATTTATATATCAATTTAATATGTTCTACCATATAAAGACAAGCCGTACTTTAATTCATTTTCAACAGTATATGCTGAATATTGATTTTTATTATTACTTTTTAAAATGATCTAACGATCATTAATATAATGAATCTAAAAGATAGAGACGAATTATAAATAATATAATACGTAGACAGTTGTCAAACCACTTAAAAATAACTTTGATTTACTGGATATTGTTGATTGTTTTATACAATGAAATAAATGTTCATATCTCCAATTAATTACTGATTCTCCTAACTTATTTTATATTAAGACTCACGATGAATATATGTTATGTGATGATCCGTTATATATATCATGATGTCTATAAGCCTATATTAATATATGATAAAAATCTGATGTATATCAATCTCTCTGTTAGTGAATACTTTTATACTACTCATTAATAATAAAAAATACATAAATCAATATGCATACATAATGCATCAACTAATCAGGAAAGAATAATGAAAGTTGTACTACTCGGCGCAGCAGGCGGTATTGGCCAAGCTCTGGCATTAATGTTAACAACTCGATTACCTAAAAATTGTACACTTTCTCTTTATGATATTGCACCAATGATAGAAGGAATTGCTTTAGACCTTAATCACATACCTGTTTCAACCAAGATTTGTGGATCTTATATTCAAGATATGACACATGTATTGCATGGAGCAAGTATTGTACTAATTGTTGCAGGTGTATCTCGAAAACCCGGTATGGATAGAGCAGATTTATTTAATGTTAACGCTGGAATTGTGCGTCAATTAGTTAATCACGTGGCAATACACGCACCGCAGGCTTTGATTAATATTATTACTAATCCGATCAATAGTATGGTTCCTATTGCTGCTGGTACGCTGACACACGCAGGAATTTATCAACCTAATAAATTGTTTGGCATTACCACGCTGGATGTAATCCGAGCAAATCGATTTGTAGCGGATATGAAAGGATTATCACCTGATCACATTGAAGTACCAATAGTTGGAGGTCATTCTGGCGTCACGATTTTGCCCTTACTTTCTCAAGTGCCAGATATCACGTTTAGTACAGAAGAGATATGTATTTTGACCCAACGTATTCGTAACGCTGGCACTGAGGTAGTAATCGCCAAAGCAGGTATGGGATCAGCTACATTGTCCATGGGATATGCTGCGGCTCGCTTTACTATGTCCTTAATTTGGGCCTTGCAAGGACGACAAGGAATTGTTGAATGTGCATATATAGAGAACAATACGTCATTTTCTCGTTTTTTTGCCCAACCTGTTTTGTTAGGGCCACAGGGTATTAGTGCGCGACGACCATTGGGAATACTTAGCAGTTTTGAGCAACAGGAACTCCAAAACATGCGAGATAAACTAAATAATGATATTACATTGGGTGAACAATTTATTCAGAAATATCCAATGTCATCTTGCAATACTTTATAATTCTCGTAGTCTACTCATTACTTTATAATTCTAGTAGTCTACTCATTCGAATAATACACACACTAATCTATTGCAAACAATGGCTATAAACGTGCTCAATTATTTTGAGCCTACATACTCTTATATATTAGATAGTAGATGAAAATTTAAGTGTTTTGAATTTTTTAAAATTATTTTAAATTATATAAATGGACAAGATAAAATGTATAAGTATTTATTTTATATAAAATTAAAATGGAATAAAAATATATTTTTTATCCATTAAGTTAAAATGGAATAGTATCATTCTTATTTTTCATCAGACATGAAATTAGTTAAATCAAAGGGTAATATTAGAAAGACATAAGATAACAAAAAACATATACATTCTATTATTATAGAATAATGTATATAGTACAGTGTAGTTTATTTTACTAAATATAATAATAACTTCTTTCTTTAAGAAATGAATAAAAGAAATTTATCAAATAAAAACATTTTCTTTACTTACATAAAATCTTATACAGTTTAACAAAACTGATTACATTTTCTGAAATAAGAATACGATGCAATATGATAAATCATGCATCAATGCAATTATAATCAGTATCATGACGCTATTGCTTTTCAATTTAATTTCGACTTTTGATATACCATTAGAATAATGAACAATATATTTCGTGTTTAAAAACATTTTTCATGTATTTCAAAATAGTAAGATAGCTACAAGTTCCAAAAAATAGATAAAATAAATTGTTAAATCACCATCGTTAAAGTAAATAGTAAAATATAATAATATTAATATTAAAAAATAATAGATATTATATAGAAATACATAACTATGTACGAAAGCTTATTTCACTATAAAAATATAAATAATGTCGAAGAATTTGGTTGATTAGATCATATGTGGGAATGTTTGTTCAAAATACTAAATTAGTTGAATGAACATTATCTACATGGTTCCAAATAACTGGAAAAAATAGATCTAAATAATGATATAAATCAAATAGTAATAATACTATAATACTTGTATAAGTATAAAAATACAATATACTAAATCAATTAGTAATTGAAGGTATAGTGTGTATTATTTATATAATAATACATAATAAAATATTATATATTGACAATATTGATAAATAAAATGTTATTAATATTAAATTAATTATATTTCTTTACATTCAAAATGTACGTTGCACTGTTACGTTAGCTAAACTTTCTAATGCATCACGATACGGAGAAGGTAAGAGACAATGTAAACAGGCAATAGCTTTGTCTGCTTCTTCTTCTGCGCGCTGGCGCGTATATCCTAATGAATCACATTGACGCATTGTTTCTAAAACAGTTTGCAGCAAATGGCGTCCATCACCTTGTTCTATAGCTTTTCGAATTAATGCTTCTTGTTCTGGTGTACCATTATGCATTGCATGCAGCAGAGGTAGTGTTGGTTTACCTTCATTTAAGTCGTCGCCAGTATTTTTACCTAATGCTTTTCCATCAGCACTATAATCTAATAGATCATCAATTAATTGAAAAGCTGTTCCCAGATAACGACCATAATCGCGCAGAGCTTCTTCCTGATAAATATTAGCACCGGATAGAATAGCAGAAGATTGCAAAGCTACTTCAAATAAACGTGCAGTCTTACTGTGAATAATTTTCATGTAATTTTCAATGGTTGTATTTGGATCATTACAATTCATTAATTGAAGTACTTCTCCTTCAGCAATAATATTAACCGCTTCAGACATTAATTGTAAAACTTGCAACGATTTAAGATCAATCATCATTTGAAAGGCACGAGTATAAATAAAATCACCAACTAAAACGCTAGCAGCATTTCCAAAAGTTATATTAGCAGTTGCTTTTCCACGTCGCATTTCTGATTCATCTACCACATCATCATGCAATAAAGTAGCAGTATGGATAAATTCAATTAACGCAGCAACAGCGATATGTTGATTACCTTTATAATCTAAGGCTCGCGCTGCCAGTACTATCATCATCGGCCGAATGCGTTTACCTCCACTACTGATAATATAATGGCCAAGTTGATTAATTAAAGTTACTTTGGAATTCAATTGTTCACACATTGCTTTGTTAACAGCTGCCATATCCTGCGAGATCAGTTCAGTGATGTTTTTAAAGTTCATTTTTATATTGTATTAGATGTATACATATTGACCGTTTTTAGCATCTTGCTGTATCTAGAATCTAAATGGAGGAATATAGTGCAGTGAAATTATACATTGAAAATGTAATAGGTAACTGCTGATAAAAACTAGTATCTTTTCTACTGATGTTTACCACTTGTTTTAGTAAGATACTTAAGTATAATCTATTTAGTTAAGATATATGGTTTTTGCTTTTAAACAGTTATATGTTTAGTATATTGAACACGGAGTTTTTATGTATGCGATTTTTAAAAGTGGTGGTAAACAATACCGAGTGAAACAAGGTCAAACTATTCGCCTTGAAAAATTGGATATTGACACAGGCAATTCTATTGAATTTAAAAAAATAATGATGATTGCTCGCGGTGAAACTATCAAAATAGGTGATCCTTTTATTAAAAATAGTAAGATTACGGCAAAAATTATTTCCCATGGTCGTAGTAATAAGATAACGATTTTAAAATTTCATCGTCGTAAACATTTCCGTAAGCATCGCGGTCATCGTCAATGGTTTACAGATGTTCAAATAGTCGGAATTCAAATTTAGGATAATAATTTTATGGCACATAAAAAAGCTGGTGGATCTACTCGTAATAATCGTGATTCGAAAAGTAAACGTTTAGGAGTTAAACATTTTTCTGGTGAAACTGTCAACGCTGGTAGTATTATTGTACGTCAACGTGGTACTAAATTTCATCCAGGGATAAACGTAGGTTGTGGTAAAGATCACACTCTATTTGCCTTGAGCGCAGGTAAAGTTAAATTTATAACAAAAGGGTCTAAAAATCGTAAATTTATTACTATAATTTCTGAATAGATTATTATCTAAACTAACTCACCATAATCAAAATAATTACTTTCTATCTCTTACATCTCATGCATGAGATGCAAGGGTTTGTTTATATTGATTCTTTAGAATATCATATTGCTACGCAGTAACTATATTTAGAGTAGTCATCTTTTTTGAAATGTTACATATAATATCTTATTACAGAAAATCTGTATTATGTATCGCATGAATATGATTAATTTTGTGCTAATTTTTTATTAGATTAATACACTCATTAATTAATTACATTTAAATAGGATATAAATCCTATAGTTAATCTTTATTGTTCTATATTATCTAATATATTTTTTATATAAAAAAATAGCAAGGTTATTCAGTAATTGCTTTTCGGCATATAATTATGCAGAAAGTATTTTGTTTTATAATATTAAAAAATTTATGGCTTAATAAAATTTATATAAATTATCTTTTTGTCAATAAAAAATATAAATACAGTTGTTGTTGAATGGTATCAATTATAGAAAAAATATGATATAGATCACAATTAGACATTCTTGTAATCAAAATTAGAAAACACTGCTATTAAGCAGTATCATTTAATTTAATTATTCAACTAATTATAAAATTAATTAGAGAGTTTATATGAAATTTGTTGATGAAGCTATTATTCAAGTAGCGGCAGGTAATGGCGGTAATGGTTGCGTTAGTTTTCGACAAGAAAAAAATATTCCTCGTGGTGGTCCAGATGGAGGTAACGGCGGAGATGGTGGTAATATATGGCTTACGATAGATGAAAATTTAAATAGCCTCATTAATCATCGTATTAAAAAAATCTTCCATGCTGAATGCGGTCAAAATGGAAGAAATAAAAACCGTACTGGAAAATGCGGAAGAGATACCATCATTCGAGTCCCTTTAGGCACTCGAATACTAGAACTTAGCACTAATGAAGTAATCGGCGACATGATCCGCCATAAAGAACGTGTGCTGATAGCTAAAGGAGGTTTACGTGGATTAGGTAATACCTATTTTAAATCGTCAATAAATCGAACACCATATCAAAAAACTAACGGTACAAAAGGTGAAATTAGAGAAATTAAATTAGAAATGATGCTGTTAGCTGATGTTGGTATGCTTGGTTTACCAAATGCTGGTAAATCTACATTTATCCGTACAGTATCTGCAGCTACACCTAGAGTAGCTGATTATCCCTTTACTACATTGACACCAAGTCTTGGTGTAGTACGTCTAGATGATAAACAAAATTTTATAATGGCAGACATTCCTGGTATTATTCAGGGTGCAGCTAAAGGAGCTGGACTAGGTATACGTTTTCTAAAACATTTAGAACGCTGTAAGATATTATTACATTTTATTGATCTTGCACCAATAGATCAATCTGACCCTATAGAAAATGCTCGAGTGATCATTAAAGAATTAGAACAATATGGGAATATTCTAACTAAAAAACCACGTTGGTTAGTATTTAATAAAATAGATCTTCTTGAAATTCATCAAGCAACAGTACGAGCTAAAATTATTGCTAAAGCCTTGAATTGGAACACACACTACTATTTAATTTCTTCATTTAAGCACTATGGTGTGAATAAACTATGCTGGGATATAATGACATTTATTAATACTCATTTGAGTAAATCAGATATTTCTAGAAAAAATGATTTAGAGTATAATAGAGATAATCATTTAGAATGATTATCAAAATTTAATGACTGATAATTAAACGCTATAGCCATATTAAAATAATAAATGTGCAGATTTTTTTTATTTATATAAAATAGAAATAAAGATTAGATATATTACAAATCATGACATGTTCGTACTTGTATCATACGCAAAATCATATATATTTTTAGTATTTATTTTTATCCAAAAACAACTTTTGAATAAAAAAGATCTATGTGTTTTTTAACGTATTAAAAGTATTAAATGAATATATAATAGATTTGAAAATTATAATTTAATCTAGACTAACCATAGTTAAAGATTATGTCTTTAATTGAAGTAATATAAATATATTGTTTTTATTTTTATCAATTAATTTAGTTATAGATTATATATCTCGAAATATCTTTGTTAAGAGGAATTTCCAATTATTTTAATTGAAATTAAAATAATCAATTAAAAGATTATTAAAATAATGTATATCTTTAAAAGATTTATGTTAATTTTAGTAATTAATTAATTTAAAATATTGAATAATTAAAAATTATTTACATAATTATACTAGAATACATTAGAATTAACTAAAATTGGTTCTATATGCTATATTTTAGCATTTCTTTGTTTCTAATTATATTATCATAAATATCTTTTACAAAACGTATGTTTTTCTTATAGCAAATCATTGTAATTTACATTACAAGCTAAAAAAATATGTTTTACACTATATTTTATGAACACGATTAACTATTTATTTATTAATACATAGATTTGTTAGAACGGATAAATTGTTTAAAATTTTTTATTACTGAAGCAATGTAGTAGCATTAAATTATCCAATTTTAATTGGAACATAATTTATTATTTATTGCATAGAATATAATTCTGTTTATTGTAAAAGAGTTTCAATCTATTGCATGTCTTATTAGATTAATGTAATTAATAACTTTTTTAATACTGTTAACAAAATTTAGATGATTTATAATCAAGATATCAACGATATGATCATCATATATCTTTGCATCCGTTATCTTTTCATCCGTTTTTATATCCGTTCAATCTATAATAATAGATTAGCCTTACTAATTTTTTTATAATTGTTTATGTATTAAACTGGAACGGTGTTTAAATATATTCTTTTCTCTGAATTGAAAAACATCGCTAATGCTATTGTTAATAGAAATATGAAAATTTTAGAATCATATTCTTTATCTTTTTATCGAAATTATTTATATTAGTACTACTCCTACCATAATTTATATGAGTAGGACTAACTTCAATTTCTTATATTTAAGAAGCTTATTATAAATCTAGGATGGTTGATAATTTATCTTTAATAAACCTAATAGTCGCATTAAACGTTCCTTTCTAATGCAGAAACAAAAAGATTTTACTGAAAATTGTGTTGAGTGATATATTATATATCATATATAGATGATCTACATTCTTTATTTGCACTAATTAAAGTTTAGTGAATGTCAAGTACTAACAATACTAATACTAGTGTTAAAACCTACACTTTGCTGATTAAATGATATTATCATTACAGTAGAGATCTTATCGTTCTTAATTTAAGTCAAAAAATTTTAAAAAATAATATATAGATGATCAGTATATTTATATAGGATGTATTACCCTATCCATCATATATTAAATACCAGTATATCTCAATTTAAAAAATAGAACAATTTATTTAAATGACACTAAGTTCTACTACAACATAATAATCCATATATAATTACATAACAAAATAATGACAAATAAAAAATTTTTTTAAAAAGTAAATGCCATATTTTCATATGAATTATATTAGTTTCTATTACACGGTATAAATTATACCATTAATTTATATTCTAACGATTTAACAAGTTTAACATTATGACTAATAAATAATATGGTGTATGTAGTAAATTTATTAAAATTATGTTTTTTTATAAAAAGTATATTATTTTTAATACGATTTATCGTCTCAAATTTAAGCCACCTATTTACTCTAAAAATTTTTAGAGCATTTTTTACTATAAGAATTATAAAAAAGATCTAAATATTTTGGATTATTCTATAATAAATAGATCAGATCAATCTGATGTACCACCTAAAATAGATTGAAAATAATTTCATTATGAATTCTTGAAAAAAATTTAAATATTATTTCCAATGATGCATTAAACATAATCATAAGTTATTAAATAATGATATTTTTATAAAAAAATGAATAATGTAAAATGATTTCATCATAGAAAAAAGAAGAAACTATCACTAAATATAGTCTATATCAATCAATTCTATTTTTAAGAATAGTTTCATGTAGTGCGACATTCTTTTAACATTGCTGCTACAATTGATGTATTAGCTAAAAATAAATTAGTAATACTACTGATATTTTTATATCATATAAACACTCACTACACTTAGTAAAAATATTTTTATATAATTTAATATTATTGAATTTACTTACTGGTTTCGATTACGGAGAATTAATGAGATTTAAGCATTTTTTACCCTGTGCTAATTGTTGAATATTCTGTAGAGTCGTTTGATAAATATCAGTCAATGCTTCTTCAGTTAAGAATGCTTGATGTCCTGTAAATAACACATTATGATAAGCTGATAGCTGATGGAAAATATCATCTTGAATTACATCATTTGATTTATCTTCAAAAAATAAATCACGTTCGTTTTCATAAACATCCATTCCCAAAGCACCAATCTTTTTGAGATTAAGAAATTTTATCGCAGCCTGGGAGTCAATAAGCTTTCCGCGGCTCGTATTAATAATCATCACACCATTTTTCATTTGTGTAAAAGCTGTACTATTGAGTAAATGATAGTTATCTTGTGTCAAAGGACAATGTAATGAGATAATATCTGAGGAAGAATATAATGTATTTAAATCTACATATTCAACGTTTAATTTATACGCTTGAACATTTGGATAAGGATCAAATGCTAATATACGCATGCCAAAACCCTTTAGTATCCGAATAATAGCCATACCGATTCTACCTGTACCAATAATACCGGCAGTACGCTGATACATATTGAAGCCTATCAGGCCTTCAAGAGAAAAATTAGCGTCTCGAGTACGTTGGTAAGCCCGGTGAATATGGCGATTAAGACACATCATCATACCCACTGCATGTTCTGCTACAGATTCAGGTGAATAATTAGGTACCCGTACTATCTTAATATTTAAATTATGTGCAGCGTTAAGATCAACATTATTAAATCCTACGCAACGTAAGGCTAAAACTTTGATATCCAAATGGGCTAATTTCTCTAATACCTCCCGGCTTCCATCATCATTGACAAAAATACATACAGCATTGCAACCTGCTGCTGTTTTCGCTGTACGTGATGTCAAAAGAAAATCAAAATATTCAATGTCAAATCCAAATGATTTATTTATTTTAGATAAATATTTAAAATCATAATTTTTACTGCTATAAACGGCAACTTTCATAAGTTTCTTTTCCATTTATTTCATTAATACATTAATGCATAAAATTAATATCTAATATTTAAATAACATTAAATACGCTGAATATTACCTATAACTATAATATTTGATATATCTAAACATTATGTTAATGATAACATCATTAATATTATACTGATATAGTTATATATTTTAACTTATTTTAAATAATGGAATTATATTTCCATTCTGGTATAATTTTTGAACAGATATAATCTATCTAACTAATGTAGCTGTAAATTCTATAATTAATTAATAATCATTATATTTAAGATACAGTATGATATACTGTATCTTTATTAAATAAATTTTCATCAGATCTCATGAGCGGCGTATTCATTTTTACTTTTTTTCTGTAGTTATTTGACTATTAAGATAATATTATTAATATTAACTTTTTTAAGTTTTAAACTACACTACAAAAGTGTAATGTTATAATGAAATTTTAATTCCTAAATTTATTTTTAATTTTTGAATACAGACATTTACTAAAATATCATTTAGCTTGCATAAAACATAGACTTCAAAAAACAACATAATTTATAATACATTTCAGAACTAAACAATATTATTGTAGTAGTATAATAATGAGCTGTTTAATCCATAATATTATTAATTCCATATGATTTATATTAGTAATAATCGACATGTACTAAATGTTAATTTTATTAATTGGTATTCATTTATATTTAGATGCACGTATTTTCTAATAGAAATATTTTAATGATTGTAAATCAAATGAAATTTGATTAGGTTAGTAAGTTAAAAATCATACACATACTAAAATCTTCATTTAAATTATGTAACTTTAGAGATCACATTATGTAAAGAATAGTTCTCCTAATCAAAATATTATTGTTAATATAATAGTTTGCACTGATACTCTATCAAATATCATATATTACTACTTTTCAAAAATTATTAAACATCACTATTATTATATTTATGAATTGGAAATTATGCTATTAATGCATAATAATTAAGTTCAAGTATTGTTAAATCTAACATTGTTACTTTTTCAATGTTGTTATAAAAAAAGCTATTAATAACTTAAAATACGTCAGATAGTGTTAACTATATATAATAGTATCGGCTTAATGCATTACATTTATATATTAACTAATTCTATTAAATACAGAAGTTAATACATATTGCACGAATAATTTTTACTTATGCAGTAGCACTGCGTGCTTTTATCGCCGATACATTATAATAATAAAATTACAATAATCATTGTTAGTATTGATTATATCAAATATAAAACTGATATATTAATATTCAACTATTATTGAAAATATTGCTATTAATTAAATAATCTTGTGCATAGTATATCATGGGACCTAACTTTAATTAAATATTAGACGTTATCATTAATAATGATAAAATATCATCTAACTCTAGATAATATATTTAAAAAATGTTATGTATTATTGAGTAGTTATTCAGACTGTGTCTCAAATAATTTTATTATGATAAAAGTCAAAAGAATATGAAACATTCTTCTATTAAAGTTATTTAAATCTGCATTACATTATAACAAATTATAAACACGGGATAAAAGACCAGTATCGCTAATGGCAGTGGGTGATTTGTTTTCTGTGATAAATATTGATTCACCTGAATATAATATCAGTTCATAACTATTACAACTAACAAGTAGCTTGACCACTTACAAAAGGTAAGATAGCAATGCTGTTTTGATCTAATACAAAACGGACAATGTGTTAGCGATGCAGAAAAAATCACAATCATCTAGTTAGGTTAAAAAATTAAATGCTGTTAAAGCATATAGGTTGGCTCAGAACTCTATTTGCAATTTGAGACATAAATATTACATTAGCTATACATTCAGATATATCAATGCATTTACAACTAAAACCAGCACAGTACATGATCAGAATTTTCTAATAACTTCCATTGTTATTCCTATAAGATAGGAATTAGGTGTTCGTGGCAATAAATATAGTCTGTCCACCAGGTTGTAAAGTTATGACATTCATCAACAATAGTAAAAATAGACCATTATCTTCAGAACATACAAAAAGAAATCATACGAATACTTTCCCCCCCCCAAGGTTCGACATGATGATGAGACACAGTAGATTTGAGAGTCTGAAAAGCGAACAATTTATGTTCAACAGGCATTTCTAGTAGATTATGAAATAATTTTGATAAATTTTTTTATTTTGGATAAGTTAGAAAAATGGGAATAGTTGGATGAATACTAGTTATTAATCGTAATAATGGAATAATTGATGTGAATTCTAAAAAACCGCTGATCATTTTAAAATCTGTAATAGAAAAAATTAATTCTGGTTTGTAATTAGAATCTTTAAAATTTCGATTAAAAGTATTGAATGCTATATTAGCCTTCTTTTCTTTAAAAAAATCTATTTTGAGCGGAATACATATTAGAATGAACCTACACAGATAGCGGTGTATCAACATACAATACTTTAAATAAAATAGGTAAGTTACTACTAAATCGTTTAGCTACTTCCTTTATCCAATATAGTTACTGGATTTCGGAATTATGAAATTGTTTAGTGGCATTAAATGCCTTTTAAATTAATTACATAAGAACCACCTTGTAGTGGAGTTCCCATTCATAATCCTGAAATCGGTGATGGTCAGAATTAGTAATTCCGTAAAGTTTAGTTAGTGCATTTTTACTACCTAATGGTAGTATTTAATAACATTCAACATTTTTCCATTATTATTTCCATGAAAATATATTAATATGGACCATAACGCGGAATATATTTACCTCGAAACATTATATTTTTAAGAAAACATATGGTTAGTATTTAAAATCAAAATTACGCTGTTCAGGAAAAGATAAAGGCCTTATAGTGAGAACAACATATCGAATTGAACAAGATTCAATGGGATCAATTAACGTCCCAGAAAATCATCTTTGGGGAGCGCAAACACAACGATCGCTAGAGCATTTTCGAATTTCAAAAGAAAAAATGCCAATTGAAGTGATCAAAGCTTTAGCACAGATTAAACGTGTAGTAGCACAAGTAAACAAAGAATTATACCTGCTTGATGATAATAAGGCTAATGCCATTATTTGCGCAGCAAATGAAGTAATTGCTGGTCAATACCCCGATGAATTTCCATTAGTTATTTGGCAAACTGGATCAGGTACTCAAAGTAATATGAACATGAATGAAGTACTAGCCAATCTTGCGAGCAAAATTTTAGGTGGTGAATATGGTAAAAGACGGTTAATACATCCTAATGATGATGTAAATAAAAGTCAAAGTTCTAATGACGTTTTCTCCACTGCTATGAATATAGCTGCGGTAGTTACTTTATGCGAAAAGCTCTTGCCACAAATTATATCTTTAAAAAATACCTTGCATGCCAAATCTATTGTTTTTAATGATATTATTAAAATTGGCCGTACCCATCTTCAGGATGCAACGCCATTAACATTAGGTCAAGAAATTTCTGGTTGGGTAGCAATGTTAGCACACAATGAACAACATATTGAAACAAGTATTCCACATCTTTGTGAGCTTGCACTAGGAGGTACTGCTGTAGGTACTGGCCTCAATACCCATCCGAAATATGACATTCGTGTAGCACACGTATTAGCTGAACTTATCAATCAACCCTTTATTACCGCACCAAATAAATTTGAATCTTTAGCTACTTGCGATGCTCTAGTCCATTGTCATGGAGCGCTCAAAGGATTAGCGGCATCCATGATGAAAATTGCTAACGACATCCGATGGCTAGCGTCTGGTCCACGCTGTGGTATCGGTGAATTGAAAATTCCAGAAAACGAACCAGGTAGTTCAATTATGCCAGGTAAAGTAAATCCGACTCAATGTGAATCGATGACAATGTTATGTTGTCAAGTTATGGGAAATGATGTAGCAATTAATATTGGTGGAGCATCTGGTAATTTTGAATTGAATGTTTATCGTCCGATGATAATTTATAATTTCTTACAATCGGTTAATTTGCTGTCAGACGGTATTAATAGATTCAATAAATACTGTGCGGTTGGAATTCAACCTGATCGAAAACGTATCGATCAGTTACTGAATGAATCACTCATGCTTGTAACAGCATTAAACACATATATCGGATACGATAAGGCAGCAGACATCGCAAGGAGAGCTTATCACGGAGGACTAAATCTAAAGTCCGCAGCACTGGAGTTAGGGTATGTAACAGAAGAACAATTCGATGCTTGGATCCGACCAGAAGCTATGGTTGGTAATATCAAGGATTGATACATTTTATTAATAATATATGCTAAAAGCAAAACTACTAAGAAAAATAGAAATGAATAATTATATATTTATCATCCATACTACTACGATTCTCAATCATAAAATAAATTATAATATTTAAAAAATAGACGTGAGGCGAATCATCATCTATGATGAAATTGATTAATTCCTGAATGTAATAAATTGATTTATAAGGGGACTATGAATAATACATCTGATACGGAAACAGTGTTGTACTGTTTATTTAACTAGATATAAAAAACTGAAATATGTTTGTATTTATTTATGTTTAAATCAGCGTTGCATACTAGACAATGCTGGTTATATATATTTTTTATAGCTCTTATCTTGATTTGATATAATTCGCACACAATCAATATATGACAGACTCTGATAAAGCACACATGATAAAAAATTTAAGAAATAATGATAATGCTAAAGTTTTATTTTAGTTTAGTAGTACAGATAACAAATCAATATGCTGATAGCTTAAAGAGTTATCAGCATCATCATTCATAATGGTTTATTATTCATCATCGATTCTTTGCACTTAGATTATATTCACGTAGCTTGTTGGCAATTGCAGTATGGGAAACTCCCAATCTTTTTGCTAATTTACGAGTGCTAGGATGAGTTCTGTATAATCGAACTAAGACTGATCGCTCAAACCGTTTGCTAATTTCAGATAATGATCCATTGAGTAAATCATCTGATATCGAACAGATGGGATTAAAATCGGGTAGTTCAATGCCATTATCGTGTATCATAAGGCCATCTTGTCGTGCTATTGCACTATAGAGAATATTCTTTAACTGCCGCACATTTCCTGGCCAGGTATAGCAGCTAAGTTTATCAATTAAATCTGGTGCTAATTTAGGTTGTTTGACTCCATTTTCATTACAAAATTGATCAATAAACATTGATGCTAACGGTATTATATCCTCTGGATGCTCACGTAATGGCGGAATTGTTAAACTTAGTACATTCAAACGATAATAGAGATCTTCTCGAAAATGACCACTTCGTACTAAATTAAGTAAATTTTTTTTCGCTGTACAGATTATCCGTACGTCTACATGTATCTCTTGATCTTCACCTACGTGATATAAGGTACTACAATTAAGAAAATGAAGCAGCTTATTTTGCATAATAGGAGACATTTCTGAGATTTCATCGAGTAATATAGAACCACCATTTGCCCGCTCAAAAAAACCTTTTTTACTTTTTCGTAACAGCGGATCAACATCTGTTGCATAACCAAACAACTCAATTTCTGCCCTTTCATCGGATAAAGTGGCACAGTTAAATACTAAAAAAGGATGATGACTTCGAACACTATATAAGTGGCATGCATGGGCTAGTAATTTTTTACCAGTGCCAATTTCTCCAAAAATTAATAGTGGCGCATCTAAAATCGCTAATTTTTTAGTAATGTCTAATAATTGGTGCATGGATTTACTATTTACCAGGAGTCTATTAAAAGCATTTTTATTATGTATTGATTGATCTTTTAACTGTCTATTCAAATGCATTATTGATTTTAACATTACTATTCCACCAGCCATATTAGATTGGCCATTATCACTAGATAGTAAAATTGGTGAGATGTCCAATAAAAAATATTGACCTTGAATCATAACCCATTTACTTGTCGGCAGAGGTAAGGCATCTCGTAACCAATGATTAAAATCAAAATCACTAATTACCGTAGATATCATCTGGCCGATCAAATTCTTTTTTTTCTGATCACATAGTAATGCTGCTGCTGGATTAAATAATTCAATTTGGCCTGTGATATCAATGGAAAATACAGGTTCTGGCATAGGAGCTAAAATAGCTTTCATTACATGAAACCCATATTCAGTAGATATATAGGTAACGACAGTGTGCACATCTGTGACTCCTTCTATGCTACGAATTTTTGATATTATTGTTTTAAAAATATTGCATTCTAACTGCGCAAAGTTCAAATAAACTCGTCCGATAGATGTGAATTCAACGCTACGTAAATCTATAGCGTATGAAGTTAATAAATTTAGTAATTCTTGCGATAAATTCACATGATTTTGACAATATACTTCCAAACGCATAGGTTGCCTCGTTTTAGCAGTTATAATTGCAGGAAGTATAATACTGACATTGTATTGCAGTTGAAGTTATCTATCAAAAAAGTTAACAATGTAGACAATTAACTGCATATTTGTTATTCAACGCAAAGTTTTTTATGTAATTAGTGTAACTTTAAGAGATATAAATTATTTTTTTAACAGATTCTAAAGTATTTTTTATTGAATTATTAATAGTAGTTTTATGTAATAGTTTGAATTAGGCTAATAAAGATTAGCGAACTACAACTATTTTCATATCCAATATGAAGTGTGTTCTGTTGTTTATTAGCATTTGATCGAATTAAAAAAATTATCTAACTTGTTATGTCCATTCGTTAATGTTTACAAAAAAATTCTAACAAAATTCATGAGTACAAAAATATTTTTCATATTCTATCAGAATAAAAGATAGCTTAATCATTAAAGTATTCAGACGTAGGTTAGACTAGATATGATAAATTTTTTGTTTCAAAATAGAACACACAATATAGAACACACAATCTAATTAATTCTAATTAAATTGAATTTTGGATTAACCAAGTTGTTAATTTATTAACTATATGAGGATTTTGAATGAGTTTTAAAATTAACATATAGCATTGCTATTATCTAATTTTTATCAAATAACATGGAATGTACATTAAAAAATTGTATAATTATTTATTGTACAAGTGAGCTGCTAAATATAGCAATTTAATTAATGAATTAATAATTTGATAGAAGATATAATATGATTACAATTTGAATCTAGTACCAATCAAATATTTAATTTTGAACATTTAATATTTACTTAGTAAGTAGGCATTAAATTAATTTCTTAGATACTGGATATATACAATCTTAACTGCTATTGTTAACTAGAATTAGTTATAAAAATGTTACATGTGTTTTTTCTAAAAGAAAAATAGCATATTTTATCTTAATATCCAATTGATAAAGTACTTGAAAATATATATGTCTCAATATGCATTGGTGTAACAAACAAAATCATTTTTTGTAAATTAATTAGTTAGATATACATCTAACTTATTGATCTTAAAATTAAAATATACTATTGTACGCTTATTTAAAAGGTGACAAATTGATCGTGCAATGTTGTACTAAGGATAATAAGTATTATTTTTTAGAACATTATCTAATTATTCATTGTTAGTATATTGAATAATATATTCAGCCTTTTTGAATTAAATTTCAATTTAATTAACACAATAAAACGATTATATCCAAAAAAATTAGATATATGAAATTATCATGATAACTACAATACATCTCTATAAGAATGCCGGTAAAAATGTAGTATAACGTTATTCTTTCTGTTTATTGCTCCTTCCTAATTAAATCCAGAAAAATATTAAGTTATATAGAAAGTTATCTTAACTTTATAAGGGATGGAATATCCTATTTATTTGACTATTATTTTTCATAGTAAAAATTAATATTTTACTAAAGTAGTTCACTACAAAATAAAAAAATTTGTTGAATAACTATTCAGATAAAACTATATTTCTTTTTATTGACTAAATTGGATACTCTCCTAAAAGAAAACAGAACAACGAAGTTTTATAAAAAACCTAGCTATATTAATGAATGTCGCACATTATAATGTTATAATTCGATTCTCTTCTTAAAAGAGAAGTTATGGTACATTGAAATAGGTTATAAATAACCGACTCAATATTTTACTAAGTTAGATTAGCATGCTATAAATCCATCTGTAAAAGATACTAGTTGAAATTTATTAAGATGCTATGTTTCTAAATTTTAGAATAGAAGATAATGAAAATAAAATTATATATCATCTATATTCTTACTTGTATCTTGAGGTTAGTACATTTAAGGTTACAGTAAGTAATAAGAAATGCTAACCAATTGATATTACTATTATAATAGATTTTATTAAATAGATAAGTTAAAACTTAATTTTTAAGTTAGCAAGTTTCTCCTACATGTACAAATAACACTCAATAAACATAGTTCTATACTAGATTTATTCGATGAAGCAGTAAGATGCAGTTATCAACTTATACTATCACACTATAACGTTTCAGTTTTCCTGTACGCCTTATAATAAAACGTTTGTAATAAGCAATTAAAACTCCCTATTAATAAACATAAACAGAGTCATTGTCCAATGAATAAAAGAAAACGCTATGATATCCTGTATCGTTTACGTGAACAAAATCCCTATCCAACTACTGAATTGATTTTTCATTCACCATTTGAACTATTAATTGCTGCGCTACTATCAGCAAAATCTACAGATCATAGCGTTAATAACGCTACTAGACAACTGTTTCAAGTAGCAAATACAGCACAAGATATGCTTTTTTTAGGCATAGAAGGCATTAAAAGCTATATCAAATCAATTGGTCTCTTTAATCGTAAAGCAGAAAATATCATAAAAACCTGTAGAATGTTAATCAAACATCATCAAAGTCAAATACCTGAAGATCGAACTGCGCTAGAAGCTTTACCAGGAGTTGGTCATAAAACTGCTAATCTAATACTTAATATTGCTTTTGATTGGCCGACAATTTCAGTGGACACACATGTTTTTCGTGTTAGCAATAGGACTCGTTTTGCAATAGGGAAGGATGTAAAAACTGTCGAAAAAAAGCTGCTCACCGTTGTGCCAAAGATGTTTAAACTACACTGTCACCATTGGTTAGTTTTACACGGCCGATATACTTGTATCGCTCGTTCACCACGTTGCACTAGTTGTTTGATTGAAGATCTTTGTGAGTATAATCATAAATCTCATCTATGATAGAAATATACTTTTAGCTTTTTAGACGCAGTTTCTTAATTTTATAGATTATATTAAGAACATCACGAGTAATTTTGTCAAACTGACTGAATAAAACTGTGAAGTTCATTTCAAATGAAGTACATAATAGAATATAACATTAAGATATACTGATATAATTCATACTGGTAACAGTATTAAATAAGATGAAATATCTTTTTTCAGTCATATTACTTATATTAAATGATATAATTCTATACATAATAACGTTTTGTATGTACAAAACGGATTGTGTTAGAGACATATTATATTCTGTATGTCTTATGCCTTAGGTGGATGTGTATAAATATTATCCTGTTAAAAATATAAAGAAACATAAGTATATTTTCAATACATCATTTTAGATGAATATGTATATGATAGTGGAATGTTTAGTATCAATCCAATAGTTTTGGCACCTTTGGGCACCAATAATTAAAATAATCGACGAGGTCTTTAGTGTCAACTACAAATCAACAAGTATCTACACAACATATAACTTTAAATGCTTTCAAACAACCAAAATCATTTTATCTAATTTTTTCTATTGAATTATGGGAACGATTTGGATATTACGGTTTACAAGGTATTTTGGCTGTTTATTTAGTAAAAATACTTGGCTTATCAGAAGCTGCATCCATCACACTATTTTCATCTTTTAGTGCATTGGTATACGGCTTTGTTGCTATTGGTGGCTGGTTAGGTGATAAAGTACTTGGCACTAAACGTGTTATTATTCTTGGAATATTAATTCTTACTGCCGGTTATAGCATGGTCGCTTTATCTAGTTATAAGGTAATTTTAGTTTATTTTGGTATGGCTACCATCGCCGTTGGAAGTGGACTCTTTAAAGCGAATCCTTCTTCGTTGTTAGCCACCTGTTATAAAAAAGATGATCCTCGCTTAGACGGTGCTTTTACCATGTATTACATGGCTATTAATATCGGATCATTTTTATCAATGCTTTCCACTCCATGGCTAGCTGCACATTACGGTTGGAATGTTGCATTTTCGTTAAGCGTTTTCGGAATGTTAATCACATTAGTTAATTTTATTTTCTACCGGGGTTATGTTAATAATCATGGTTCTGCACCAGATTTTGTTAAATTAAAATGGTCACGTTTATTTGCAGTGTTAGCTGGAATTTCGCTCTTAATTCCCTTATCCACTTGGTTATTACATCATCAAAATATTGCACGTATGGTTCTTGGAGCAATAACACTCAGCATTCTTTTTATATTTGCATATGAAACTTTTCAACTCCAACAAGCAGAACGACGTCGTATGCTTGTGGCATTGATTATGATGCTAGAAGCAGTAGTGTTTTTTATACTCTATAGCCAAATGCCAACTTCATTAAATTTCTTTGCTATTCATAATGTAGAAACTGTATTACTTGGATTACATTTTGAGCCTGAGCAATGTCAAGCACTGAATCCCTTTTGGATCATGCTGACTAGCCCGCTTTTAGCGGCATGTTACAACCGTTTAGGCGATCGCTTAGCGATGCCATTTAAATTTGCTATAGGCATGATTCTATGTTCACTCGCATTTTTAATTTTACCACTCGGTGCATATTTTGCTAATGAGGCTGGCATAGTATCGATTTATTGGTTGATCCTAAGCTATGCATTACAAAGTGTTGGTGAATTGATGATTTCTGGTTTAGGTTTAGCTATGGTAGCACAACTGGTGCCGCAACGTTTAATGGGATTTGTAATGGGATCCTGGTTTTTAACTACTGCTGCAGCAGCAATTATAGCTGGATTTGTTGCTAATCTTTCAGCAGTGCCATCTGATGTTAGCGATCCACATCTTTCTTTAAAAATTTATAGCCATGTTTTTATGCAAATTGGAATATGTACAGGTATCATCGCTATATTAATGATGGCTTGCGCATCTAAACTCAAATCTATTGCAACAGACGGAAATAATAAAATATAAAATAATTAGAAAACTAATCTGTTAATTAATTATCTAAAATTGTAATGTTAAACACATAAAAAATTAATCATTTTTTATGTGTTTATTTTATAAATTTAACAGTTTTTAACGGTATTTATGGAAAATAAAAGAAAAAGAAAATTTCTTTTTAACTAATTTTGATAAATTTCAGTACATAATTTATGATAAACTATGATAAATTGTCTTATAGTATTTAGTATTTATTCGTATTATTATTAATCAATATTAACTTTTTAAGAATTAGGATTATTCAAAATAATCTTATTTTTAGTTACATTATATGTAATCGGTGTTACTTGTCTTTAAAGTAATTTAATCTTTATTAAAAAAATTAACTACGCCAGTACAGAAGACAGTAATTTTTTTTACCCCGGCATAATAAGGTATAGCGGTTATATAACCGATCGATATCATTAAATACATATTCTACTGATGTCTTTTTTTCACCATTAATCGAAATTGCATGAGCAGTAATCATAGTACGAGCTTGTCCTAAAGATGGTGCCAGACCCGATGCTACTAGCGCTTGTTGTAAATTATTCATTTTATCTTCAAGCATAATCATTGGCATCCCATCTATAGAGAGTTGAATAAAATCGTCTTGAGTTAAATTGATAATTTTTCCGCTAAATAAACTAGTAGTAATACGTTTAGCAGCAGCTAAACCTTTCTCGCCATGCACCATTCTAGTGACTTCTTCCGCTAAAATATATTGGGCTTTAAAAATGTTCTTATTTTTAAACTCTTCTTCTAGTGCCATGATGTCAGACATATCTATAAAAGTAAAACATTTAAGAAATCGGTATACATCGTTATCATTAATGTTAATCCAAAATTGGTAAAATTGATAAGGGCTTGTTTTTTTTGGATCTAACCAAATCACGCCACTTTCAGTTTTTCCAAATTTAATACCATCTGATTTTGTAATAAGCGGTACTGTCAATCCGAAAACTGTGTTTCGATGTAACCGACGGATTAGATTAATACCAGATATAATATTCCCCCATTGATCCGATCCTCCTATTTGTAATGTTACACCATATTTTTCATTGAGAAATAAAAAATCATAACTCTGAAGAAGATTATAGGAAAATTCGGTAAAGGATAGTCCTTTTTTTTCATAATTTAGTCTTTGTTTGATGGCTTCTTTGCTAATCATCTGTTTTATGTAAAAATATTTACCTATATCATGAAGAAAATTTAATATCTTCATTGAATGAAACCAATCATAGTTATTAACAGCAATAGCGCTATTTTTACTACAATCAAAATCGACAAAAAGAGCTATTTGACGTTTAATTTGTTCTACCCATTTTTGAATCGTTTCTACAGTATGAGCCTTTCGTTCGACTACTTTAAAGCTAGGGTCGCCAATAAAACCAGTAGCACCACCTATCAAAATAATTGGACGATGTCCAAATAATTGAAAGCGTTTTAAGCAGAGCAGCACTACTAAATGTCCTAAATGTAGGCTATCAGCAGTAGGATCGAAACCACAATAGAGCACGATAGGTCCTGATGATAAATGTTTAGATAGCGCTATTTCATCTGTAGTCTGTGCGACTAAACCTCGTTCCTGTAATTGCTTTATTAGGTTACTTTTTGCCATTAACTACTCCTTTTACAAAAAGAAAATACATTTCTTAATTAACATTGACATGCTCTACTTTTATAATGCCTAATGTCTTCTTAAGTATCAATGTATTTTCTTATATGCCAATATAATTATGGAGATAGTCTATTTATGCGCCAACCATTTGCATTTCGTTGATAGATAAATCGATCATGTAGACGATGCTCACCACCCTGCCAGAATTCTATTGCTTCAATGTGTACTCGATAACCTCCCCAAAAATGTGGAAAAGGTATTTTGCAATACTTAAACTTATTTTTAAATTCATGAAATTTATTTATTAGAATTTTACGAGAAGCGATCTTGCTAGATTGTTTAGAGATCCAGGTTCCTATTTGGCTATCTCGAGGACGAGTATAAAAATATTGCATGACATCAATTGTTGATAGCCTCTTTGCCTGTCCTAAGACCAATACTTGTCGTTCTAATTCATGCCAAGAAAAATGTAAGCTAATATGAGGGTTATAATTTAAATGGATAGCTTTTCGACTTCTCAAATTTGTGTAAAATACCATGCTTTTTTCATCGAAATATTTAAGCAAAACAATACGTTGATAAGGTTGATTATTCTTATCTACTGTACTTACATTCATGGCTGTAGCTTCAAAAAGTTTCGCATCACAAGCTTGTTTTAACCAGCGTTCAAACAAGACCATGGGCTCTTTTGTTAAATCGGTATAACGTAATGTACCCAAAGTATATTCTCTCCGTAGAGCAGAAATATTCAATTTTTCTATCATTGCTTTTTAGGAAATAATTAAAAAGTAAAAACTATTTTTATATCATAATGTTAAATAGTCTAAATCATATCTATTATGTTCATATTTTTAAAAAAACTAAAAAATGTATACTAAAAATATTTCCATAAAATCATTAGATATATAAATTACCATTTATACATTTTGTATAGCTAGGAGTCACGAATTTTTCGTAGTGAAATGTTTATAAACGTGATTAATCGAGTTTTGATTTAGTATTACAGTGATAGCTTTTCTATTTTAAAAATATCTGACCCTAGTTGGTTGAAATAATTTGACCTATTCTCTACAGAATACAATTTAATTGCTAATTATAGTAGCACTATTTATTATATTAGTTTTGTGTGCCATACAATGTAGATTAGTCCAGCAATGATATTGATGTACATTCTTTTAATTAGTGAAGAAAGGGCACTGCATTGTTACAGTATATTGCTTGAAATACTTTTAATCTATTGATTAAAAAATAAAAAATGATATCATGTATAGATGGTACATACTAATTAATTATCATACTTAATATATTATAGAAAACAACTTTATATTTCAGAAAAGAATAATGATATTCTGATATATAATGGAATGTATAGATATAACTTTATAATACAATATATTTCACATAAGGATTATATTTTAAAATATAAAATGATTACTTTTAGTTGAGCTTATATCGCTAGTAATATTATTTATATTTTTGAGTATCGTGCGAGTTCTTAAATATCCAGATTTTTTAAATATTGAAGATATTATAGTTTATATATGTATTGCTGTTGATTTATATTTCATTAAAAAAATTTTCTAAAAAATTAAATAACATTTATACAATGAAACATTGTATATATAATTTATATTTATTTTAAAATCGCTACAATCAGTAATTATCTTCTTATTATTTAAATAATATATATAATAAATTAATCAAAAAAATTAAAATTTACTAAATTTCTTAGCATATATTAATATATAGATTTAAGAATAGTATATAATTATAAAGTTATTTTATGTAAGTATTTTTATACTATTTAAATATTATGTAAAATGTATTGCATTTGTGTTGAATACTTTTATGTGCTAAAAAAAGAACACACGCTTATATGTGTGATGCACTCGTTACGTAACAAGTAATTTTAAATCAGTATAAAGAGATTATTTTAAATAATCTATTGATCTAAATGTAACGATGTGATGATATGTATCATCCATAGTCAATGAAAAGCATAAATAGTGAATCCAACATTTAATATTATTAATAGTATTTTAAATTAATTAAGTGTTATTTATACGATATCTACAGTAATTACTGTAGATCTATTAAAAAGTAAAACTTATAGAAATTTTATCACATGATAAGGAAATATGTTTAGTAACATAGCATTATGCATAGATAAGATTAATCTAATATAATATGGTTAATAACCATTAATGACCAATAGATTAATCCATTGGATGAATAAGTTTCTTAATTATTTCGAAACAACTATGTCTACATTAGTAATGTATAAAATTTAAATTTTAAAGAGTATTCCTAATAAATTGTATGAGCCATTATACATGATGAATTTATTCTCTATTTTATTAAGCAACTTCTATGATATACATAAATAATATTTAAAAATCTGATAATTATCATGCAAGTATTCTTCTAATATTTTTATTAGAATAAAAGTTATATGTTGAAATAGAACATTATGTAGTAAATAAGCTATAACATCATTACGAATAAAATTGCCGATCAATCAAAGATAATTTACAAAATTCTATTCTATCCAATAGAATGACTGTATGATTGTTAAATAACCAATATATTTAAGTTTTTAACATAATGAATGCTAAAGTAGAAAAATGAATAAATCTAATATAATTATATACATAATAATTACTATTATTACATTATATACATAATACAATGTAGTTGAAGACTTGACTTCTAAGTCACACGCCACGTGTTATTATACGTGTATTCCTTACTACAAATTTATTGTGAATATTTCTGACCGTTTTATGCTAAAAAAAGATTTTTTACCTATTAAATACATTTAAATAACCGCTTTTATGCGACTAGATTATTAGCTTTTTGAATATGGTTTATATATTATTACATGTTACTATTGGTATAATATAATCATAATTGAAACAATCTAAACTCCAGTGCATAGTAAAACTATTATTTATTTTGAAATAAACAGTAGTTTTTTTAAATGTAAATAATTAGACAACATTAAAATAAAAAAATAATAACATAAATATGTCTAAGTTTTTATCAAATTTATTCTTAATTAATTGTTATTATGATGATGGCCCCTGCTGGATTTGAACCAGCGGCCAAGCGATTATGAGTCGCTTGCTCTTACCACTGAGCTAAGGGGCCTGAGAATGGAAAAACAGCACATTCTACATGATAACACTAAATTAATCTATATTTTTTATTAAGCATATAATCATTTTTACTTGGTCTTAAAAATAAAAAACATTACGCTCGCTGGTATTAATACATATAATTAACTAATATTCGATTAATAATATAATATAGTTTCAATATAGATTGCAGAGTAGCAGACTACTAACTAGTAATATTAGAGTAATGATAAATCTGTCTATTATTTATGGAAATAGATTATGTTCGGCTTTTTAAAAGCTAATAACTACAAACAACATCTTCAATGTAAAATACCTTAAGTAAGAAATTATGTTAAATTTTTAAAATCGTTACTAAAAAGAGAAAATATCGTCAATTCATTACCTCTATTTTAACGTAAAAATGAATTTTAGTAATAAAATAATCAAAAAAAATAGGATTAATAGTTGATACTGTACTATCATACATCTCCAGGTGTGGAGACAAAATCTATGAACAATATAATATAAATATAAATTTATATCTAATAAATAAAATTTAAAAAATAGTAAAACTAGATCACCATCTATAGATATCACACCGATATGCATTAATTAAGTTAATGCATCCTAGTTATGTTTATAGTATATAGTACTAATGCAAGTTTTAATCAATACTTAGAATAAAATTTATAATTTAAATGGATTATCAAATATTAGATATCAACACATAAAAAAATAAATGTATGTTAAAATTTAAATATATTTCTTAATGAATAAAACTAATAGTGTCTTTTTATATAGCTATAAAATAAAAAGTCCTATTTAAAATAAAAATTCAATATTATTTTATTTAGTCAATATTGTTTATTTAATACTAATAATATTAAATATAATAAGGTAAATACAATTAGATTCTTAAAATTTAATACTTAAATTATTATAACATAGATTATGTAATCCATTCTTATAATTATTGTTTATTAAACGAAGTAATAAAACGATGTAATATACGTTTACTGAGCGTAAGCAAATAAAATAATAATATGAATAGTACTATATAAAAAATTATTTAAGATAATATTCAAATAATCGGAATAATTAACTGTGAGGAAATTACATTTTATGAAACGTATAGTTCTCTTTGTACTGACCAATTTAGCAGTGATGGTAGTATTTGGTATTATGCTGAATTTCATGGGGATTCAATTTTCTAATATTACCAGGTTAATCATTACGGCTGGAATATTTGGCTTTGGAGGAGCAATTGTTTCTTTACTGATGTCAAAATACATGGCATTGCGCTTGGTTGGCGGAAAAATTATCAGCCAACCTCGAGATGACATTGAGCGATGGTTGTTAAATATAGTGAATCAGCAAGCACAACAAGTCAATATTACCATGCCGCAGGTAGCTATTTATCCTGCACCTGATATTAATGCCTTCGCCACTGGCCCTCGACGTAATGCATCTCTAATAGCTGTTAGTACTAGCCTATTGCAAAATATGAGTCATGCTGAAGTTGAAGCAGTGATCGCGCATGAAATTACTCATATCGCTAATGGCGATATGGTTACAATGACCTTAATACAAGGCGTAATGAATACCTTTGTGATCTTTATATCGCGTCTACTAGCGCAGATGATATCAGGATTTTTTTCATCAAATCGAGATGAGTCTGATAATAGTAATGGTAATCAACTTGTATATTTTATTACTTCTATGGTATTAGAGTTGATGTTTGGTATTCTTGCAAGCGTAATCACTTTATGGTTTTCTCGTTATCGTGAATTTTATGCTGATGCTGGTGCAGCTAAACTTACAAGTCGAGAAAAAATGATTGCAGCTTTGGAACGTCTAAAAACCAGCTATGAACCACAAGAAGAAAGCAGTATGATAGCTTTTTGCATTCATGGTCGGAAGAAGTCATTTTTTAGCAAACTATTTATGTCGCATCCATCCTTAGAAAAACGTATTGAAGCATTAATTACTAATGCTTATATGATGCGATGAAACCAAATTTCAACTTTGTTTTATTTTTTTAACTTCACATAAAAAGAGTATAAATAAAAATATTATTTTCATGAATTGAACAAAAATATTATCTATTTTTTAGAATAGTAAGATAATTGATCATTAAAAATATTTCATATGTTTTTTTCAAAACTTCTACTGGAAATTGATGTTGTTAAATCAACCTATGGGATAGAATTATATCATCACAGATATACAATCAATATATTTTCATTAACAATAAATTATATGAATTTCTGCTAAAATTAGCAGGTAATTATTAAATGGTAAATTTTATGACAACCGAGTTGTATAAGAATTTTTAATGTATCTGTCCATTGAGTTAATGGCGCATCCCATCGTTCTGCTAATATAGCACAGGTGATCTTCTGGTCATAGTAACTGGAAGAAGTAGTAGTATTGCTGAAATTAAGTAAATTGAGAGCTACTAGTAACGGTTGTAAGCTAGGGTTAAAAGCAGCGTTTTCCGCATAACGTCCCGAAAATAAAAGATTATTTTGAGTTTGTAATACAATAGCGCTATGACTTTGACTATAAGGTGCATAACTTTGTCTGGAGTTATGAATTACTTCTGTAACTAATGGATCATCAAAAGTTGGAAAACATAACCTCTGCTGATCATCAAGTTGATATTCATGGTCTACCCATCCTATAGGTGTAAATTGATAGTCAATATCATCAAATAGAAGATGTTGAACGTTAAGATCGTGAGGTCCAAATCCGTTAGGAAAATAATCTGATAGCATAGCCGAAGGATGTTTGAATATACATAGTTTTAGATCAGTACTGCTGTTTAATTCATTTAAAAATTGTCGACAATAACCACATGGTACATAACTTACTGTCAATGTTTGTATACGTTTTTCTCCTCGTAACCAAGCATGTATTATCGCACTTTGCTCTGCATGCAGAGTATTTTGCATCGATCCGCCAAGGCATTCTATGTTTGCTCCAAAATAAAGATTACCACTAATGCCGCATGCAATAGCACCTACATTGAAATGAGAAAACGGAGTAATTGCATAAGCAGCTGCTAAAGGCAGAAGAGCGAGACATAGAGCATCTTTATTTAAATTACTAATCTGCATAATTTGATTTATTTGTTCGGCACTGAACCAACCAGAAAAGTTCTGTTGACTTAAAAAGGGTACAATGATCTTTTGTAAAAAAGGATCGATGGTGGATAGTACCGACATCAAACGATGATTAATCACTTAAGATACCTCCCTCCTATTAATATAAATAGTCACTTTGCATTTTATTGAATATAGATAATATAATACATTAAAACTAAGTATTTCATGAGATTGAATTATATTCACTCAGTGAAAAAATAAAATTGCTTCCAGAAGCATAACGTAATATTGTGGTTCACTACTATATGAGTATAAATTATAAGTAATAAATCTTTTGCAAAACGACATTACTCATTTTCCGAAATCATTTCGATTAGCTAAATCATTATCATTCAAGATATGTAATAAATTTGAATAGAGCACTGTGTTAAATTGTGCTTGATTTACTTAAAAAGTATTATAAGTCTATTATATTACTAGAATGATTGAAAAGAATATAACAATATATTAAAATTAACATATCTTCTTTCTTTTTATTATTTACAACATAAATATTCAATTTATTAACATTAAATAATCTTATTGTATAATATTGAATTATATTTATTTGTATCATCGTAACTAATTAAAGTCGGCTTGATAACGATCAAGCCATGACTCCAATTTACCTCGTTATCTATTTTGAATCGATTCTATTCGAAATAGATTTGAAATTTTTGTGTTGACAATATGTAAAATAGAAACTAACGAAGATAATATTCTTTTATGAAAAAATTTATTAACTAATTAATAATTATATAATTTTAATATTTTAAATAATACTATCTAAAATCAAAATTTTATTTATATAAAAATTTTTATAAATTTAAACTGATATTTAAGTTATAAATAACTTACTTAAATGATCATGCAATTTCAATTTGTCAATAACTTGTACATTTACTTCTTACAATGCTATATAAATAAACATAAATTCATCTCTATATAAATCATTTCAAATCATTTAAAACATTATGCGTTTTTACAGTTGTAAAAATAAAAAAATAAAAAATAATAATTACTGACATACAGCATTGATACGTTGATATAAATCGACAGAAATCACACTGGTTGGCAATGTCAAACGACATTGACATAATGTTTTACCAACATGTTGAACTTCTAATAGCATATTTGGAACAGCATTCGGGATAAACGCTCTACCCTGTTGATCAATTACAGTAATAAATTGTCCTTGAACATCGAAAATACCAGCTCCATACGGTAAAGGCTGTCCATAAATATCGACAATATTCATTAAAACTTGCCGATTATGAATTACATCAAAATTAATTTTTTCAACAGCCCCACGCGCTACTTTAACTTCCTGAAAAGCATTTCCAACATCAATATTTCTATTTAAACTACGAGTATTTACTTGCACATTAGAATGGGAATAACTATTCAATGAAGGTAAAACAGCATAACCACGCCAATCTGTTCTAACAGAACCTGAAGGTGTGTTTATTTTCACACCTGCTTGATCGTCTACGTGAGCTATTCCAAAAGTATCTGAAATACGATAAGGTGATAAAGTAATTCCATTAGAATGGACCACCACCCCTCCACTAGCCCATAATGAACTGTAAACACGATGATGATATTTAGAATATTTTTTAAAACAAGCAGTTGTATTAATTTGACTAATACAAGTGATATAATCAATACTACCAGCTACTGTATTCAAGTTGTGAGAAAAATTCTGTTCAGCAAAAACACTCAATACTCTATTTTGGTTCATTCGATTTTTGTAACAAAAATTAACTTTACTATTACGTTGAGAACTACTTAGATAACCATCTAAATTACGACCATACCCTAATGGTATATTCAACGAAATATATAATCGATTATAAGACATACTTGCTTTTTGCTTAATATGTTCTAGACTAATATTAATAAAAGTCTGATACATTTGATGGGTCCACCCTCCACGCCAACAATTTTCTACATTTTCAATTGAAAATGCTGGAGTGTATGTCCATGAAAAGAATAAATTACCTAGTTTATTTAAAAAATGCAGGCCTGCATTAAATTGATTACGGCTTCGCTTACAAATTGATTGGACATCTTTTTTATAAAAATCATACAATTCATAATATCCTGCTGTTTTATAAGTTGCACTAAAGTTAGCAGTTAACCGCTTAGCCAAATTGTTATTCAGAACGGTAGATAACATCATACCCTTGTGGCGAAGATTAAAATTTTGTGCTAATTTTCCATGAAATTTCAATGAATTTTTATTAAAAGGACGAACATGGATACTAAAAGCTCCAGCACGATAAGAAGATGCACTCAACATACCGGCATTTAAAATAAAATGAGGGGAAAAGGTCCAACTTACAGCCATACTTCCGAGTAAAGAAAAAGTGTCGTTTTGTATCTTCGGCAGGCCTATTCCAAAATAGTAATTAGATATAACCTCATTATTTCCTGATGATAGGAACTGAGAAGCTGGGACGGTAAATTGGCGATGTTTTCCAATATTATCAATAATGGTAATTATTAAATCAGTATGCCTATTCAATAAAAACAATCCCTTCAGTTTAAATTGGCCTCCCGGGACAACGCCCCTATAGATTAAAACACCTAATTGCCTGACTTCTAAAATAGAAAAAGAATCAACGATTCCTTCAACAAACCCAGCGCCACTTCGATAAGTTTTAAGTGTACTTTCAGGAAATATTTGTAATCCTAGAATCTGTTCGCTACCAAAAAGCAAATTAGACAAATGAATTTGCCCCACTTGCAATATTGTTTTAGCATTAGTAATGCTACGTTGAACATAGGCAGCTTGATGTGATATTTTACTTTGCTTATTAAGTTGTATCAGCGCTTGTCGGCTACGAAAAATCCACCCATGAATATTAAATCCCACTTCAGAGCTAAAATGTGTGAACTGTTGTTCTGCCGCTCTACCTAATGAATGCATATATTGCATATCATAATTTAATATTCCCGCACTACCACCATGTTTCCAATAATTTTCGTTTATAGTTTTTTCAGAAATTTCTTGAAAAGGCAAGATTAAATCAATGCTTCCCATACTAGGATTAAGTAATATTTTTGTTTTTGACCAAGTATGTTTTAAATCGGAAGACGAATTTTTTTTAGAAAATTTATTAGGATAAACTGAAGCGAAAAAAGTCCGAAAATTTTCGTCAAAACATAATTGTCCTTCTTCATCAAATCGAACTTTTACTCGGCCATATGTTTTTCCGTTCACAGATAGAATAACAGTTGTTTCACCCGGGAAAAATTGAGATTTATGGCGAAAAAAATTTCCTACTTTTGGATCAATACCTCGTTCAGACATTAATGCAACATCAAATGTTACATCACAATTTTCATTAATAGATGCCGCTAAGCTTAAATTAAGCCAATCAACTACAATGAATAAAATAATAATCCACATCTAACAATTTTTACTAAGTTTTTATATTCAAAACATTCTTTATGACACTAAAGAAACATCATAATTTTCCACAGAAAATCCCCAAGTAGTAGTTGGAAAAAAACGTATTTGGTTAACCACTATCTTAGATAAGATTTTATCTTCTTTATAAATCAATACCAATGTTTGTTCAGGTAAAATATATGATTGAGGTAATACCCAATAAATTTGATCTGGAAATGTAACGACATCTTGCCCTAGTCTTACAACATAAGGTGACGGATTGTTAACGGTAAGTATTTGTCCATTAAAACTCCAAATTAAATGTTTCCATGGAGCTTCATCTGTTATTAACCCACTGGGTCGAATAATTACTGGCACATTTTGCCGCAATACCATATGAACAGTGCTTTGGTATCTTTTCTGTGGTGGAATGCTCTCGAATATAACTCTTTCCATATGTTCAGTTTTAAGAGGATCTTTATTAGTTAGTATAAAACGTACTCGTTGAATTTTTCCGGGTTCAATACGAGCAACAGGTGGAGCAATAGACAACATTGTCTCAATATCCCTATTTTTATTTATTGCATTTTGTAATGTCGTTAATAATAACACGGGATAATTATCAGTATTCCGAATATTAATTGCTCCTTCACCATCTTTTTCTTCTACGATTACCACTGGTACTTCAGGTACTGCCCCTGCGGCACAAACATAAGTTATAACAGATAAAAAACAGCATATCACATAAGTAATGTGAAATATAAAACAATGCATATTTTAATCTTCCACGTTAAATTTGAGAAACCGTTCGTCCAAGAAAATACGGAATAATATTAATAACCATTTATAATCACAAATAGATTAATTCTAGTATAGTTAAACCATCCAAATTAATAGGCTTCGTTAGATTGAATTCTGAAATTTGATTAATATAAGCTTGAATATTAAAAGTTCCTGACAAGACAGTAAAAGCCATAGGATTAATGCTACTATTTTTGGTCCAAGACATTAAAAAAGGATACTTTTTAAAAAGAGAAGTATTTCCGTCTTCTTTTTTAATCCAAAAACTTTCTGAATCTTTTTTTTCTATAAATTCTATTGAATTACCATCTACCATGAGATTTTTTATTGACAAACTATAACCGCCAATTTTTTTATTTCCATCTAATCCTAATCCTACAACATAATGCCCATTCTCTCGGTTAATTCCTTCAGGAGCTATAGTGCCATAACTTCCGATTTCAGTAGATCCCGCTGCTGTGTTAGGCCGACCATTCATAGCTCTGATTGCTACTCTTGTTGGTGCATCACAAGTAATAGCAAAATCTAATTGTTTATCGGGTAATTGAGTTAATGTATCTTTATTTAAAGATGTAGGAGAAATCACTCCATAATCAACAATACCACCATTAGTTAATGTAATTTTACAAGAAGATGGGGTAATAGTACCAATTACTTTAACATCAACATTATGGGCTAAAGTAATATTAGGTATTATATTTATAATAATTAGCGTAAGAACGATTTTTTTTACTAATTTAAAGTTCATTACATATTTCCTTTTATATTTTAGTCTAATTTAACTATGATGTTACTTAAGATTAATTTACTTATTTTCATGGAAAATAAATAACATATATTTGAAATATTTTTTCAAACCTTTACATAAATAAAACTTAGTAATGTAAGATCTACTTAATTGTCAGTATAATCTAAAACCGTAATTTATAGTAATTATTTTAAATCGTCATTTAAATATAACTATTAAAATATTGATTTTTTTAAAATATGAACTTTTTAAAAATTCATTTTTTTGTGTATCAAAATTTATTAATTTTAAATTTTCTTTCGTCTTCATAAATGTGTATCAATTACATATTAAAATATAATATTATCAAAATAACTAAATAATATACATTACATATGGCAACTAATTTTAATTTTATTCAACAAAACGTATTATTAAATAATGTAAGAATAAAAATGTTTTTAGTAAAAAATAAAATATTTAAATTTTTTAAAAACACATACTTTTATTATTAATAATAAAAGTATGTTTTTGTTAGTATAGTAATTTATTAAATGTCTTTTTTCTCTAAAGACTTCTGATAAAATGAAAAACAAAAAATATTTAAAATACAACAGTAAATGTATTACTTATTAATAAATAATACATTATAATTGATATATTGTATTCTAACATATCAGTTATTATATATATTTTATATGGTTACTATCATTGTTAAAATATGTTAATATTATCACAGCAGATCTAATGATTAAAAGCTAAAAAAATGTTAATAATTTTAAGATTATCTAGTATGGATGATAAGTTCTTATAAAACTAATATACATTAAAATATAACTATATTAGTGCATCATTATGATCAAAAATTAATGTTTCTATTAAAATAAAAAAGGCCTTTAAAACCGCAGTCGAAGATTACTTAAAATCAAAACAATAGTAATTAAATAAAAATAGCTTGTACCCCTTTTGTTTGTTATAGTGCATATGAAACATTGAGATAATGCATCATGGAATTCTCATTCCACCATAATGACTATTTTATTACTTAAAATAAGATATCAATATTGACAACATGTATAACATGCATGAAAAAAATCAAAATATTTATTTTTTGAATACAATGTGACCGGTTCTTTTAAAAAAGATTGAGGTTAACAATATTGTTCTGTTTAATCAATTTTCGTTGAAAGAATTTATTCAACTTTTTCCTTAACAGAACAATCTAAAGTTATTTTTAGTAAAAAAATTTTATTAGCTTATTGTCAAGATATTAAGTATAAAATTTAAATAACACTCTCCGATAAAAAGATAAAATAATTTTATAAAAATAGAGTTATTATACTTAAATTTAAAGTAAATATATCATTCAAGTAATATGAATTAGTCATTTCAATGTCAAGGATAAATTATGTGTAATACAGCATGATGATATCAATATTTAGAATAGAATTCTAGTTAATATGTACTGCTAATATTATGTTGAGTTTATAATTTAAAATTATCTTTATATCAGAACCATATTTATTTAAAATATTAGGCAACATTATAGCGATAATCTATTAATGAATAGATATTTTCTATTGAGGCAATGATTTTAATCATCAAATATTATTTCTTAATTTTCTAAATATTTTATGAGCTATATTTATTGATTATAAAGATAGACACATTACATAGACAGCTAGAGTCACAATGTTAATACTGTCCATATATTAGTATCTTTTTTCTATTAAAATAAGAAAATTTTCGTATAATATGTTGTTATGCGCACTAATATTATATTAGTTCATTACATGAATTTCTTTTTTTAAAAAAGTGAACTACGTTATCATCATTTAAACATAAAAATCATGATAATTCGTGTCAGTTTTCTTTTTGTATTGTCTACAATCCTGTGATTGTAAGTTTTTCGACTGTGTTTGTTAGGAATTAGCATAAATCGATATATCAATTTATGAAGAAATTGAACTTTTATATGTAATAAAGACATATTTATGTTGTAGTCAAACTAATTATGTTGGAATTACAGTTAAAGACAGTATGATCCTATCGCTAAATTAAATTTATTTTTTAATTTTAGTAATTTTTAATCTAATATTATTAATAATATTATCGAATTCATTAAAAATGAAAGTAAGAGTTCCGTGTATGATTGTACTTCTTATTATTTATTAATAATTAAAAAATTACTCTAAGTTAGAAACATAAATTTCCATTAATAAATGGCTAGGGTGTTATTACTTATTACTTTCATAAGGAAATTATGTTTCCTTGTATAATCTTAGATATTTCTATAAACTGATTTTTCTAAATTTGAAAATTATAAAAGTAATTATTAGATTACAGATATAGATTTTTATCTAAAAACAATCTTATTAAATAGTACTAGACTAAAATGTTAAAATATATCAAAATTATAAATAAAATTATTATTAAATTTTATGAAAAATTTAATTAATTTAGGTATAAATGTGTCTTGTGTACATATTCTTAAGCTTATTTAAAATAACTATTTTTAATTTAAAAATTCAAATTAATTACTCAGTTTTTTTGAATATGTAAGAAAGTAGTGATATAAATGCTTTGATTTTCAGATTTAATGAAAATTTGTCATTGTTACGATATCAATCGCATAATACTATTTATAGTGGTAATGCTAAATACGAATGCTAAACTATTTTAGTTAATATTAAGCTTACATAAACTTAAGTCAGTTCAATTAAACTATTTGAATATAGAAGATTCATGAAAATTATTGTTTTAATTTTAAAATTCACAGTAATAATAAAAATTATTTTTGTTTCGATGGTGTCATAATTTTATATAAAATAAAATTATTTTACTTAGAATAAAGACAATGATGATTGTATTCAATTACTTACTTTATTGACAATTTTCGAAAAAAATAGAAACTATGATTTAATATCAGCATCCAATTTTAGATTAGTTTATTTATTGACACTAACAATATATCAGTATTATTAATGCTATATAATTGATATAAAATATATCCTTATAATTACAGGATTATTTTATTCATTTTTAATATATTAATGGCAGTGATAATATATAGCTTATATAATTTTCTAAAGAAAATTGTACTAATACTATTCATGTTAAGATAAATACTATATTTAATAACTATTGGTTATATACTGTTTATATTTTAAAAATTAATAACATAATTTTTATTGTGTCTAATCCAATATTCTATTGTTGTGTATGATATAATTTTAGTGCAATTTATAATAATCAGCTAACTGATCCATCTTTATCAATTCGACTAGCTATTACTCCTTTTTGATTGTAGTATTTAGCATTTTTACGCCGATTGTAAGGCCGAGATACTGGACTGCTTAGGAGTTCAAAACTTAATGCTCCTATCAGCATGCCAGGACGTAATGCCAACGGTAATTTTCCTGAATTTAAGCACTCCAAAACAATCCACCCCTGCCAACCGGGATCAATGCGATGTGCAGTAGCATGGACCATTAAACCAAGACGTGCTAACGAGGAACGACCATCTAACCAGCCAACTAAGTTGTTGGGCAAACTTATTGATTCTAATGTTGTTGCTAACACTAATTCTCCCGGTTGTAGAAAAAAAGGTTCATCTTTCGTCAACTGGATTTCATCGCTCATAATACAATTCATGATTTTAGAAATTTCATCCTTGGGCCCACTTAAATCTATATAAGCAGCAGTATGATCGAGAAATACACGGAACTGATTACCTAATCGAACGTCAACTGTAACTCCATTAATCCATTCTACTGATGGACGTGGTAAAATAGTTAAATAACCTTTATCAAGGTACAGTTCAATATCATGATCGCATAGTCTCATTTTATTTTCTCTATAAAGTCATACGACAGGGTTATATACCACTATGTTGCTACATAATTATATATTCATAAATACCGTATAAGATTTTTTAATATGAAAAATTTCAATTTTTATTACATTCAAGTATGATCTAATTTCGTTTATCATATTACCCTACCATACGATAATGACAATTTACTTTAAAGTATCAGATATACTAGTTAATACGATATTTTCTACGTCACTTCCAACTATCGCATGAAAATATATAATTAAACAATACATAAATATAAAATAATTTTTTAATTAGCATAAGTAGTCACTGATAATTGTTTGTTATTTGACATAGCTTTATTACTTTAAGTTCAAAGAACTTTAAATATTATTTAAATGTATTGTAAGATATATTTTACAATCTATATTTTTTTATAAAAAGAATATCATGTTACTTATGATTCACAGGCGTATTTAACCTGACTTCTTTGATAAATGTATAATTTATTACCTATAATTTTTGTTATCATCTTTTATTAAGCACGATCGTTATTAATATACATACGATTCATTCAATTATTAATTATGGTTAGCGAACTATTTGAATAATTTAAGATAAGTTTAAAAAAATAAAATGCTTGACATATCATGTTAATAGAAGCTATACACTATGAACCTTAAAATTTAAAAAATTAAAGGATTTTAAAGATTGACAAACAAATAACATTAAGAGATTATACGGTATGTATTAGTTAATAGCAGAATTATTTAAATTCAGAACGATGGCCATCAATTTTTACTCTTTGAGTAATTTGTTACATTACAAATTTAAAATTCATCTATCATATTTGATAGATGAATACTACATAAGTATATTTATCTATCTATTATAAATGATAGTTGATTTCTAGCTTAAATTTATTAAACATTAGCAATATATTCAATTATTTGTTTGTTAAAAACCTCATATTTTACTATGAACATATTCAATAAAGTATATATAATTGGAATTTTATGTTTTGAGTCAAATGTATTAGTTAAATGATAATAGATTCATTCTATGTCATATCTTTATTAAGATGGCTCAGTGATATTGAATTTTGTACAACTTTAAAAATTATATGATTAATTAACATATTACCATCAATATATTGTTGAATATGGAAGGTATTATATCCAATTTAAATTAAAAACATATTTTATAAAAATATTCATAAAATACATTTATTATAAAATATGCGAATCGACAAAAAGTAGATAATATTATCCGAACATTTTTTACATAGTTTAATAGTTTAATAGTGTTATTAAACACTTATATTGCATTAATGGAAAAGTTTATTGCTATATTTATATTACTAATCATATATGGTAATTATATTAAACGACATTTTTCTACAATAAAATGACTTACTGATATGTAAGATATTAATTTTTAAAAGGATTGGCATCCTACTCATTTAGCTTTAAATAATAATATTAACTTAATATTATAATTTTGATATGTTAAGTTATCTATAATAGCAATAATTTGACTGAAAATTAAAAGATAACAAACTGTCCATGTAAATATACTTGCATTACTAGTAAAATTATACTGTTTAATGGTGTTTAAAATTTTATAAAATATTATATGACTTTGAAAGAACATATTAAGAATATAAAAGATATTGTATATCTCTAATAACAATAGTTACCTTGATCTCAATCATTTCATTAAATCAATGTTTAATAATAACATTGATTTAATGTGTCATATATAGACATACTAAATTTAGTATGCTTTTCCATAGATTTAATGCAGTGTTTTATGCCATTGTTAGTAAGTTACACGGTATATACTATAGTAATATAATATACTGTTTTAACACGCATAATATTTATGTTACAAATTATAAAATTTTGTATTAACGTAAACTAAATACGATTTTATACTAAACATGCTACATTCTATAATTTAATTATGAATATGTTTATAATGTTGTAATAAACATTATTAATATTTCTAATTATCTAATCTAAATTAGCCTGCAATCTGATCATCCATGAATATGTAATCGATAAAATTCGTGATTAGATCATGAACATAATCATGAGTACATATGATTATTATATGAAACAATCTATATAAATTTTATTATCGTATCATGTCCCGTAAACATTGATATATACATATAAGTTGTTCATTCTTGATTCTATCAGTGTAAATGCCGCATGATAACTAAACTAAAATATTTAGTAGTATTCTTTGTTTGTAGCACCATTCGTAATCAAGTTAATTTTCCTATTCAATAAAAAGAAATATTGAAATTACTTTAAAATAAATATAGTATACTCTTACTAAGTTAGTAAAAGTAAAATGAGTGTAAATAGTATATTTGTTAAAATTGTATCTTTTAAATGAAAAAATAAACTTTCATTATTTTATGTTTCTGTCAATTGATGCATTGCATAAAGAATAAAATAATATTTTTCAAAAATGCAGAATATAATCATAATTAATAGATATTGTATATTTATCTAATGTTGTAAACTATTTTACTATCAAATATTTAAGTATTTACAAGATATAAATTTAATCCAAGATAGATTGGTTTTGATAGAAAGATTGTATCAATATAAAGTTTTTAGTATACGTTAATTTTGTATATTTCATATTACTTAATGATTCAAAGTATTTTGAATAAATGGCATTAAGTATCCATTATTAATATAGACAATACACTGGTTTTATGGGTTCAATTGCAAATAAAATGTTAGTAACATGCGCTTTACCTTATGCTAATGGTTCCATTCATCTTGGCCACATGCTTGAACATATTCAGGCAGACATTTGGGTTCGTTATCAAAGAATGAGAGGTAAGCAGATTTATTTTATTTGTGCAGATGATGCACACGGTGCTCCTGTTATGTTAAAAGCACAACAGTTAGGGATTTCACCAGAAACATTAATACGTAAAATGAATCTAGAACATCAAAAAGATTTTTCTGGATTCTACATCAGCTATGATAATTATCATTCAACTCATAGCAAAGAAAACCGAGCATTGTTAATGCTAGTTTATAATCGGCTAAAAAAAAATGGTTTTATTAAATCACGCACCATTTATCAACTCTATGATCCTGAAATAAATATGTTTTTGCCCGATCGATTTATTACAGGAATTTGTCCAACATGTCATGCATCTAATCAGTACGGTGATAATTGTGAGATTTGCAGTGCTACTTATAATTCAACTGATCTGATTAATCCAAAGTCGGCGGTTTCTGGTGCAATTCCAATAATAAGAAAAACAAAGCATTTTTTCTTTGACTTGCCCGTTTTTAGCGATATGCTCCATCAATGGATACATTCTGGTACATTGCAAGATCCAGTAGCTAATAAAATGAAAGAGTGGTTTGATGCTGGATTGAAGCAATGGGACATTTCACGCGATGCACCTTATTTTGGATTCGAAATACCCGATGAACTAGAAAAATATTTTTATGTTTGGTTAGATGCACCAATTGGTTATATGAGTTCATTTAAAAATCTTTGCCAAAAAAAAGGCAATATTTGCTTTGAAGAATTTTGGAATGTAGATTCCAAAGTCGATCTTTATCATTTTATTGGCAAAGATATCGTTTATTTTCATGGTCTATTTTGGCCCGCTATTCTAGAAGGAAGCCAGTTCCGTAAACCGACTAACTTATTAGTCCACGGTTATGTAACCGTCAATGGCGCTAAGATGTCAAAATCTCGCGGTACTTTCATAAAGGCTAGTGCTTATTTAGCACATTTAGATGCAGATTACTTACGGTATTATTATGCTGCAAAACTTTCATCTAGAATCGATGATATCGATCTTAATTTAGAAGATTTTGTACAACGAGTTAATGCTGATCTTATCAATAAAGTAGTTAATCTAGCGTCGCGTAGTGCCAGCTTCATCAATAAACGCTTTGATGGACATTTATCGGCTATTACCAACTTAACATTGTATCAAAAATTTATTCACACCTCAGCTTCAATTAGTGTAGCATTTGAAAATCGAGATACTAACCGTGCCATTCGTGAAATTATGATGCTAACAGATCTAGCAAATCGTTATATGGACGAACAAGCACCTTGGGTATTAGCAAAACAAAAAAATTGCGATCAAGATGTGCAAAATATTTGTTCAATGGGTATTCAATTTTTCCGAATATTAATGATTTATTTAAAACCAGTACTTCCTTCTCTTGCAATCCGAGCAGAATCTTTTTTAAATATGCCACTTAGTTGGGATTCCATAAATCAACCGTTAGTAGAAGCACATCAAATTAGTCCATTTAAAGTATTGCTGAATCGTATTGAGATGACACAAGTACAGGCTATAATCAACGATTCGCAACAAGTATAAAAATCTCTCCTCATCATCAATACAGTCGAGTTGATTTTTTATCAAATTCAACAAGATCACTAAATTATAAAATCTAAATTAAAATAGATGAAATTCTTAACTATGTTTTTAGGTCAAATAGGCATGAGAATTATTCATTCATATGTGAAGTAGCATGATTAAATTAAATGTCATATTAACTAATATATTACTAACGAAATAAGTTAGTTATCGTAATTTAGTGCGAATTAGCTAGTTTGTTTAACTTTTTTAACTATAACTTTAAAATTAAATGGCAACAACTTTAAATCAATACTATTACTTGACATGGTCATTTATTGTATCAGTAATATTACATGTTTTTTTTAGTATAGGATTTCTGTATCGCACAATTTCTCCGTGTCAGCCTATGACAATTATACAACAACCTATGGTTGTTATATTTCCAGTGACCCATTTTCACAAGAATACTATTGAGCAAGTTTCCACACTAGATTGTAATAAATATAAGCATCAATATAAACATAAACATCAAAATTCGACAACATTAAATTTAAAATCTAATCAGTACCATGAAAATAAACCACAATTTATAAAAAATAAAATAAAATCTCCTATATTTTCTGATATTAATACATCCACCAATCGATCATCAACTAGCACATCTACTACTCATGCTCACACTTGTACCAGTGATAATATAACAAAAAAAATTAATCTAATGCCAAAGATCATTAGTCGTATCAATCCTATCTATCCATCTTGGGCAAAAGCTCTCGGATTGGAAGGATTAGTCAAAATTATGTTTGATATTAATGCTGAAGGTAGAATTGAAAACATAAGGATATTATCTTCGCAACCAAAAAATACTTTTGAGAAAAACATTCGTTTAGCTATGCGTACTTGGAAATATGAACCCGGTAAAATTACAAAAAATTTAACAATCAACTTTAAATTTTATCTTAAGAATTTTAATAATACGGAATAAAAATAATAAAAATTTTAGTTAACATTTTAAAAGAAATAACTCGTTCCTCATAGCATTCTACTAAATCCATCTAGTCAAAAAAATACTACTTTAATAAATTAACTTACTGACCATTTTATTATACGATAACAATAAAAGCTGCGATATATAAGATTACTGATTTTCTAACAAGCTATACTTTTACGAAAATTTAGTATTATATTAATGGACAATCATGACAATATTGAGTAAATTCTTTCCTTAATTCTAATTTCTTTTTGACCCAAACGATTTTTACAACAGTATGTTACTACTTTGTTTAATATTCCATTCGTTCTAAAAAATGATACCTAATATTAACTTGTATAATGTACATTTTTATCTATTGTTATCATGATAATAATCAACATCAATTACAACACTACAAGAAAATAAATAAAAATGTTAGTTTTGTATAGTAAAAATCTTTAAAATCCCATATGTTTTAGAAATGAAAAAAGTTTATTTAAATATGGGACTATGTCAACAATATAAAAAATTATATCAAGTGATATTTGAAGTATTTTTATACTTTATTTGAAATAAATAATATTTTTATTTACAAAACATCGAATGAGTGGACTGACTAAAAAATTAATTTATTAGAAGAGTTATAGAGGATATTATATATAATAAGCAATTTCTATTTTATAAGTTTTTCATTTTAAAAATATAACATTAGCAAATTTAACAGTTTTTCTAAGATAGAAAATGATTAATAAAATTCCTCTACTATTCGATGATGCAGAATAAATTTGTAAAATCAAAAATCATTAGTTTAACGATAGTGTAATGAGTACTATTAGTTTAATCAAAAAATAAAAATTTCTATAAATTTAACGAAGTAACATGTAAAGACGATAGAGATAAATAAGCAACAAAGAAGATATTAAATTACTTAAATAATTTAATAATATTGATGCTAATGCAGTTGAAACAAAAAAATATTGATTTTCTAAAAGAAATATTACCGTTTTAGCTAATATCCAAAATGATACAGCTGGAGCTAGTAACCAAATGTTTTTAAATGCTAAGATACCGCTTATGGTCATTGACCTAATCACGCCTACATTATTATTGCTCGTAACAATGACTGGTGCTAGACTAAAAGAAATCGAAAAAAAAATTCCTGGCAGAATAAGAAATAAAAAACCAATCTGAATTAATAAAGTCGTTAGAAAAACTAAAAGTAACATTCGCGGGAAAGAAGATATTGACAAAGTTAGTATACGCAATATATTTACAGGTTGTAAAGTAGATATAAGATGAATCATAGTTAGTAGACTACCAATTAATAGAACGTTACCAACTAAATTGGAAATAGTACTGGCAGCAGAAGCTTTTAACAAAATGTTTTGTTGTTCTTTGGATAAATTTTTAATAAATTGATGTAAGTTAATTTTAGAAGTATGCTGTACATTACTATTGTCTCTGAGCTCAAATAATTGTTCTCTGCTTGGTGACAATATATGTCCAAGAAAGGTGCTTATTATCACTACTATCATTGATAGTAAAAGTATACTAACACATTGATTACGAAAAAAGTTTAGCATATCTCGACATAAAGTGCTTACCATAATTGGCATAGAAAAGGATCCTTAAAATTATCATCATTAAATATTAACCTGCTATTATTGTACCGTTTTGAATATATATACGTCTATTACCTAATATGCCATATTGTCGAATTATGCTCAGAAGAAATTATTATTTTATCAATATACTAATAATAAAAATGATATTAATAAGATTATGACATTGAATTTCTGATGAACATTATATGAATACTGCCATCTACTTGTTAAATATAATAAATGTTTAACAAAAATATAAAATAACCTATCATAAAGTTTAGTTATAAACTATAACATCATGATTTTAAAGTCATATTCCATGAATATGCTACTTTTTAAAATTTGAAAAATTTGATTTTTAAGTTATTACAATTATTTAATATACATACAAGCAATAAGTAACTTCTATTTTTAAATAGGTTGTCATAGTTTAAACAAAATAAACTATTTATTTAAACAGTATAAATTATACTAAATTACTCATAAGTAATATATGACAAATATTTTTTACATTATAGTGTTTTATTTTCTTTTCAGTTTCATACTTTAATAAAAATAAACTTTTTATGACTAGTACTTTCATATTGTAACAAAAGGAGATAAAAAATAGCATTTTCTTATCATCGAATAAAAATTATAACATTTTCATTAACTCCTGTATTTACATCAAAGCATTTTGACAATCTATATTGTCAGAAATTAAGTCTTAGAGTTTTAAACTAGATATGTAGTATTTGAGTGCTCAAGATATTTTCAATACTAATAATCATATTATACTAAATGAAAAATCGATGACTTTAATATAAAGAATTTTAATAAAATAAAGTTTTTTAAATACTTTTAGTCATTGCTATTAATGTTATAATTAAAAAACCATAGAAAAATAAAATAATTTTTATTAAATTGAATTTTATAGTATATATTACAAATGTTTAAAACCACTAGTTAATTTACATGATACCAACATTGACATAAGATATGTCAGTAGACTATTGAATGTTACAATAGAACATAAATGTAAATTAATATATGTAGTAAAAGAATATTAAGTACAGTAAATAACTATTTATAATCAAGCTATGATAGAAACATTCTCTATGTCTATTAGAATATTTTCAAAATAAAAAGAAAATTATTTTGTGTAAACAAAACATAGTTAATGTTGTCCAAAAAAAATTTATCAAATTAATAATAGATTAAATACGTTTTTTGATTGCCAGTCTATTTAAATGGTTCATTTTTTTATTAATTAATACAATAATATTTATTAGAGCACTGCATAACAATGTGTCAAGAGCAATATCAAAAAATATAAAATGAATTTAACACTGAATCAGTGCTAGTTAAATAATATTATTTTAATTAAGAAATACCTTCGTGATAACAGTGATGTCTAAATATACATAGTAATGACATTCATGCATGTATCTTTAAATACATTGCATGGGAAAAATTTTTTCAAAAAAAGCGTAACCTAAATAACATTATTATGAATTTTTATATTATTGCATATTATTCAAGCAACTAAAATACATAGCATTAATATGCTAATCAAATATATTAAATTTATTTGTATTTTTAAATAAAATATTTATTTTAATTGTTAATTTCTATTAATTGATTTAGCTTTAAATAATTTTAAAAATCAGAACTTTATATTTGTACTGTTTTAGATTTAAAAAATAAACACACTATATTCTAATAGATAAAATTATTTTATGAACCCTGTATAAAAAACCATAATATAACTGAATATTATTTTTCAAATCAAATTAATTCCTATATTATTAAGCTCTTTTGACATCTTATGATGTTGTAATATCTTATTTAAGATAAATGTTAAGACATAATTAGTACAACCATTATAGTATACATTTGTCAATGACAAGCTGGTTGTTTTTTTATCATCCTAGTTTTTTATTAATACTATTAGTTTTTTAGTATATATATTTCTATATATAGAACATTGTATAATATACTTCATAGTAATTATTAATTAAATTGAAAATAATTTTCGGATTAATAGAAATGTATGCTTAGATGAGCATCTAGCAGATGTGGCACAAGAAAAACGTGATCATTATGCCATCACAGTTGTAATAAATATCTAAAAAGATTTATATATATAATATCGCGCTTTCATCTTACAAACTTAGTATTAATGAATATTAATAAACTTATATAGAGATAACCAACGTAATACTAATTTTTTAATTATAACATGGTTCATTAATCAACTTTGTTTTCTGTAATATGATAATAAAATATTTAGTACAATCTATCTATGTCAAACAGTGTTGATGGATATATTTATACATCAAATATTAAATAAAAATCTAATTACATCTCCGTCTTGAATTATATAATCTTTTCCTTCTAATCGCATTTTTCCTGCCTGTTTAGCACCTTTAGTGCCTTTATAGATAATAAAATCAGAAAATGAAACTGTTTGGGATCGAATAAAACCTTGTCTAAAATCAGTATGAATTTTCCCTGCTGCTTCTAATGCAGTAGTACCTATAGATATAGTCCAAGCACGAACTTCTTTTATTCCTACTGTAAAGTAAGTACGTAAATTTAAAAGATTATAACTTTTCCAAATAATGTGATTTACTCCAAATTCTTTTAATCCTAACTCTACAATTAATTTAAACCGTTCTTTTTCATCTAGTACAGCAAGTTCTGATTCTATTTTTGCACACACAACCAGTACTGCTGAGTTTTCAGCAGCAGCAATAATTTGGATTTTATCTAGATAAGAGTTGTAATTCTGATTATTCTCATTAATATTTGCAATGTATATAACAGGTTTTATTGTCAGAAAATTGAGATAACGAATGGAATTTTTTTCCATGCTGTTTAATTTTAAAGTCCGTAGTGCGAACGCATTGCTTAAATGGTTCAAACATTTTTCAAGAACTAACAGCTCTAAACGAGTATTATTATCGTTATCTTTGACATTTTTTATTACTCTTAATCTGGCACGTTCACATATTTCTAAATCAGCTAGTAGTAATTCCGTATTAATAATATTAATATCTTCTATTGGATCGATATGATCAGATATGTGAATGATATTGTCATTTTTAAAACAGCGTACAAGGTGGCAGATTACCTCAACGTCGCGAATATTCATTAAAAATTGATTACCTAAACCTGCCCCTTTTGATGCACCTTTAACTAAACCTGCTATATCTACAAATTCTATGATGGCAGGAACAATATTCTGTGGTTTAATAATTTTTACTAATTGATCGATTCGTGAATCTGGTACTGGTACGATACCAATATTAGGTGTGATAGTACAGAATGGAAAGTTTTTTGTTGCTACATTTGCTTTAGTTAAGGCATTAAAAAAGGTAGATTTACCTACATTAGGCAACCCAATAATACCACATTTAAATCCCTCCATTATATCTCCTTAGATATGCTTCTACCATAATATCGAAGTGCATTACTTTTTTACAATAAATTTAAATATTTATTTGATATAACTTACTATTATCATTTAAAATATTTTATTTTATTTAGCTCTGTAAGTATGTAAGTCATTCATAGCTTGTAAGGCATTTTTTGAAAAAAAAATATATGTGCAGCGTATAGCTTCTTCTATTGAAGAATTAATAAGCTTTTGTTCTATAGCTGTTGGTTTACCCAATACAAATTCAATAACTTTATTTTTATCGCCTGGATGTCCAATACCTATTCTTAGACGATAAAAACAAGAATTATTGCCTAAACATTTAATAATATCTTTCAGCCCGTTATGTCCATTAGAACTGCCACCCTGTTTAAATCGAGCTGTACCCAGTAATAAATTTAATTCATCATGCACTACTAAAATTTCTTTTGGCGAAATGTTATAAACATTTGCCATAGTTGTCACCGATTTTCCACTTAAATTCATAAAAATTTTAGGTATTAAAAGAAAGACATTATTACCGCTAAGTTTTATTTGACTAGTATAGCCGAAAACTTTACTTTCTTCCTTTAATACCTGTTGATTATATTTTGCTAATAAATTAACGTATAAGGAACCAACATTATGCCGTGTAGCGACATATTTAGCGCCAGGATTTGCTAAACCTACAATTAATTTTATTGTCATATTTTTTATCAATCAGTAGATTATCTTTCTTGGAAAAGGACATGTATTGAATACATATAATGAATAATAATGTATATATCATTCATTTGATATAAAATGATAAAGTAGGTGATAAATATCAAAACCTAAAAGTGACAAATAAGTAATCTACTTATTAGATATTAACTAATATAATGAGTAAGTTTATAGTGAATTCTATAATAGAAAACACTGGATGATGTGTAATACGTGATACATATTAATGTTAACTTTATGTAATGATATTTCAAAAATTAAAGTTATACTCGATTTTGTAATCCATTATTGCTCATTATATCAATAATAATATTAGATTAGTGAACTAATATAAATCAACATGTTTTATTGATAAGATAGAAAATAAAATAATTATTTTCTATCGGTTCTTATTGCTGATTAAAAGAGCAATTTAACTTCTCGTCAGCACGGCGACGAAATACAATATACTTCACATTTTTTAATAAAATAATTGCGTAAAAATACCATATATACAATGTAGCAATGACAGTGCAAGATTATATATCGTCAAAAATATAGCATCATGAAATTGTCCATGCTATTAATGCTCAAACATTGCTGAGATTGATTCTTCATTACTGATACGACGAATTGCTTCAGCTAGCATTCCCGACAATGTTAAAATACGTACATTAGGAAGCGACTGAATAGCTGAATTAAGCGGAATGGTATCGCATACAATTACTGAATCTATTACAGAATTTTTAATATTTTCATAGGCATTACCCGAAAAAATTGGATGAGTTGCATATGCAAATACTCGTTTAGCACCGCCATCTTTCAATGCCTTAGCAGCTTGACATAACGTTCCACCGGTATCTATCATATCATCTATTAGAATAGTATCTCGATCTACTACATCGCCTATAATATGCATTACTTGCAACATATTTGCCCGTGGACGACGCTTATCGATGATCGCCATGTCGGTATCATTGAGTAGTTTTGCAACAGCACGAGCACGAACGACACCACCTATATCAGGTGAAACAACAATTGGATTTTCTAAATTTTGTTGTAACATATCTTCTAGTAAGATTGGACTACCAAATACATTATCTACTGGTACATCGAAAAAACCTTGGATCTGTTCAGCGTGTAAATCCACCGTCAATACACGATCAACCCCTACACTTGATAGGAAATCAGCTACTACTTTAGCAGTAATCGGTACACGAGTAGAACGGACTCGGCGATCTTGACGCGCGTAGCCAAAATAGGGAATTACCGCAGTAATTCGACCAGCAGATGCTCTACGCAAAGCATCAACCATGACTACGAGTTCCATTAAGTTATCATTTGTTGGTGCACATGTAGATTGAATGATAAAAATATCACCACCGCGTACATTTTCATTTATTTGTACACTAACCTCACCATCACTAAAACGACTAACAGCCGCTTGACCTAAAATCGTATATAAATGATTAGCAATACGTTTTGCTAATTCTAACGTTGCATTACCAGCAAAAAATTTCATACTAGACACGTGAAAATACCTCAGTCTTATGTTTAAGAATATCAAAGTTTGACAGCAATAAAGATGTCTTTTGGAGAAATATACTTATGAAATATTCATTGAACTATTTTAGATTAGCTTAAGTATCCCCTAATTAATAATGTGCGATGTAATGGAGACACATTAACACCTTGAGCTACAAAACCTTTTATCCATGTTGGAGCTTTTGATAAAACATAACGTGCAGCAACCTCGGTGTCAAATTCAGCAAATATACAAGCGCCGGTGCCTGTTAATCGTGCTGGGCCATATTCCAACAACCATGAAAGATGCTGTTCAACTATAGGAAAAATTTTTCTTACGATTGGTTCACAGTCATTGTAAAAAGGAATGTTATATAGTTTATTGAATAAACGTGGTGATGAATTCCTCCTTAACAGAGGATGGGTAAAAATCATTGACGTAGAAATGCTGATTGGTGGTACAACAACTAAATACCATTTTTCATCTGGTTCAGCTGGGGTCAATTTATCGCCGATACCTTCCGCAAAGGCTGCGTTTCCGTATATAAATATCGGAATATCAGTTCCAATTGTTAGACCGAGCTGAGCCAAAGCAGTGAAGTTTAGTGCACAATTCCATTCCATATTGAGGACTATTAGTACGGTGGCAGCATTAGAAGATGCTCCTCCTAAACCTCCACCTATAGGTAATATTTTTTGTAACCATATATCAGCTCCAGGCTTATTAGTATTATGTTCTGTCCAACAATGACGTTGCAAAAGTTTCGCAGCACGTATGATGAGATTCTGCTCTTGATTGATTCCATGAAGATTAGTGAATAAGCGAATTTGACCGTTATGAGTAGGAGTTATAATTAGAGTATCGCCATAGTTTATAAACTGAATCAATGTTTGCAACAAATGATAACCATCTTGGCGACGACCAATAATTGATAAAAATAGATTAAGTTTTGCCGGTGCTGGCCAGTAATGTGTGATCATAATTTTGCATTGGTTGGCACAATTAGAATTGCATTCTAATGGTATTTATCAATTGGTTACAGTCTAATATTAATCTTCATTGGTATGGTTTAGTATACGTAAATAAGTTAGAACATTGATGAAGAATTCATCGAATCATCGGGTAATTTTCATATTCATTGCTAGAAGTTATACTGTGAAAATAATCATCCTAATTAATTATCAAATCATTTTTGTAATATGATTATTAATAATATACCATATTCCTTGAATATTAATTAATTTAGTAAAATGCAACTATGATTGAGACTCTATTCAATGTCGCCAAGTAGATTTTCAAAAATAACTTGATTGCATTCAAAATTACTTTGATTTTAGTTGTAATAGATATTAATCTTTTTCTTGTTAACAGCTAAATAAAATCGCCATTTTCTTGATAAAACTTAAATTATTACACTGACTGTCAATGCATGCATTATTCAAATAATATTATATTTATAGTCAGACAATATAATATAGGGAATTAATATTCCAATGAATTAACAATAAAATAGTAAAATAAGATAACAATAATATAAATGTCTTTCATCAAGACATACATTCCTTTTTTTAATTTACAACATTTTTAATAAAAATATTATTAATATTAATAGTTTATATAACATGTGAATAAAATACTCTACTCTTTACAAGAGTAGTATAATTATATTTATTATACCTTTACTTTAGGTAAAGTATATGAAAAAAATTATGCCATGAATTCGAATGATATTCATTATAGTGAAACATGTAAGTATCTATAAATTTATAAGATAGTATCATTCGTCTAAAGAAAATAGACAATTTCATCTTGTTAAGATGTTTAAAAGTTTTCTAAAAAAATGAGTTAACATGAATGGTTTATCTAAAATAATGATAGTTTTCATTTATCTCAAACTATATTGAACAGTACATCTAAATAATGTAATAACACTGATATGTCAGTGTCAATATGACTTGTACGCTAAAATTAGTAGTATACTTTAAGCATTCAGTTAAAATAATAGTACTATTGATGCATACGATTTAAATAAATAATAAAATTTATTGACTCCCTTCATCTGAATTAAAAATTAAAACGGTTAGTTAAATTATTAACATATTTAAGAATGAATATAGCAATTACTTAACAAAGTAACCATTGCGTCATTAGATTAACAAAGATTAATAGTACATTAATTTCTAATATATTACCGATATTTATACCAATGACACTGGAGATCGAATTATTAAACTAAGTTGTTTATGAAGAATATTATATAATTATAATCTTCATAGTATTGTGAATAATAATAAACTGATATATATTATGCATACCTATTTAAACAAAATAGATTATTTATAGAATATTATTCAATAATAATCTATTGTAAAATAATAAGAACATTATATCTTTAACTTATTTTATTTTTTTACATAAAATATTATATTTAAATTTTTTATAAAAATAATAAATAATAAAAATACGATTTTATTAAAGATTGCAAACTAGTGTTGTGGCCTATAAATAAATTTGAATTTGTTAACAGCAAGGATATATTACACACACAAATTTTAAAATAAAAAATATTAAAAAATGTATTCAAAAATTAATTAACTTATTAATGTTCTAATTTACAATACTAAATAGATTATTTTAAAATGAAGGTGCATGACTGATTCTTTCTCGTCGTAGTCGTATGAGTTTCAACATACTAATAATACATTAGGATAAACTATTAAATATGAAATCTTACATACTCGCTAAATTAGAAGCATTGCAAGAACGCCAAGCTGAAGTTGAAATCTTACTTAACAACTCTAAACTCACTTCAAATCAAGAGCGTTTTTACACTTTGCCAAAAGAGTATACGCAACTAAACAACATTATACGTCGTTTTGAAAGTTGGCGCCAGATTCAAAAAAATATTGACACTACTATGCAGTTGTTAGAAGATTTGGAAATGAGAGAAATTGCACTGGAAGAATTAAAAGTATTCCAAGCTAAACAAATAGAGCTTGAAAAGGAATTACAAACCTTATTACTACCAAAAGATCCTGACGATGGGCATGGATGCTTTATAGAAATACGTGCTGGAACTGGTGGTAATGAAGCTGCTTTATTCGCAGGTGATCTATTTCGTATGTACAGCCGATTTGCTGAAACTCGTCATTGGAAAGCCAAGATTATCAGTACAAGTGACGGTGAACATGGTGGATATAAAGAAATTATTGCCAAGATATCCCATGAAGGTGCTTATAGTCAATTGAAGTTCGAATCAGGAGGACATCGTGTACAGCGTATACCGGAAACAGAATCTCAAGGTCGAATTCATACTTCTACTTGTACTGTAGCAGTCATTCCTACAATTCCAGAAAACGAACTTCCAGGAATCAATATTAGTGATTTACGTATTGACACATTCCGTTCATCCGGTGCTGGTGGACAACATGTAAATACTACTGATTCAGCCATTCGAATCACTCATTTACCTAGTGGATTGGTAGTAGAATGTCAAGATGATCGTTCTCAACATAAAAATAAGGCTAAAGCTATGGCTGTACTGGGAGCCCGGTTACGTAATATTGAAACAAAAAAAAGACAAACAAAAGAATCTTCCATCCGACGAAACTTATTAGGTACTGGTGATCGTCCCGATCGCATTCGCACCTATCATTTTCCGCAAGGGCGTGTAACAGACCATCGTATCGGATTGACACTGTATCAGCTTGAAGACATCATTCAAGGAAAACTTGATGAGCTTATTCAAGCTATCATACAGGAATACCAATTTGATCAGCTGACTATACTATCTAGTACCACTTAAATGACTTGGAAACAATGGTTAACCAAAGCAACAGGTAGATTGCAAGCACCAGATAATTTAAGAGCACAGCGTGATGCTGAAATTTTGCTTGGTCAAGTAACTGGTGAACCTCGAACCCGATTGTTAGCTTTTGGAGAAACGGTATTAACAGTTGCACAATATACTCAATTAGAAGCGTTGTTGCAGCGACGTGAATTAGGCGAACCGATTGCCTATTTAATTGGTGAATGTGAATTTTGGTCCATGCGACTGAAGGTATCTACCGATACACTAATTCCTCGTCCAGAAACCGAGTGTGTAGTCCAACGGGTACTCGATCTCTTACCGGTGGTTACTCCGGTCGATATATTAGATTTGGGTACTGGAACTGGTGCCATTGCATTAGCATTAGCTTCAGAAAGACCAACATGGCGGATAACTGGAATTGATTGCCAATGCGGTGCACTAGTTCTTGCTAAGGAAAATGCAATACAGTTGGGATTGAAAAATATTCAGTTTTTTAAGAGTGATTGGTTTCAATTACTGCAAGGCAATTGCTACAATCTCATTGTAAGTAATCCGCCCTATATTAAATCTAACGATATCCATCTATTTCAAGGTGACGTACGCTTTGAACCACATAGTGCTTTAGTTTCAGGAAAAAATGGATTATCAGATCTGATGATGATTTGTCATCAAGCAGGAGAACATTTACAACCTGGTGGTTGGTTAGTACTTGAACATGGTTGGAAACAAGGAAAAATAGTACGAGATTTACTCTCTGAAGCTGGTTTTATTTGTATTACTACCGTGTGTGATTATAATCACAATGAACGTGTAAGTCAAGGACAATGGTTTCCTAATTTTGGCAATTAAAAGAAAAAGGAAAAAATAGATAGAAAAGAAAACACTTTTTTTCGAGCATACAAAGAGTATGGTAATTTATAGGATATCTGTGCAGCTTATATTTATTATCTCTATCAAAAAGTAATAATTTGCAGTCGAAGAACATAAACTGCTTGAATTAATAGCTTTCAAATATAGACAAGCATCCCTTCATTCATTGAAGAATATTTTCATATATGTATTATTTCTTGCATAATATTATATGTTTTAAAGTTTTGGAACATTTTATTTTAAATGATGTAAAAATTTTAATGTTTAATTAAAAGAAAATATTCTAGTAACTATTTTGAAAATGATTTCCTTATTTTAAAATAATCATTTCTAAAAATTAGTAGAAAAATTTTTTTAATTGAGAATATATATTCTATATATCGTCACAGTTATTTATTGTCTATATTTTTATATATGACAATACTTAATATTTTAAAAAAAATTGTCTCCGCATGATTAATTTTTGTACTAATCAATCCAATTTAATTTATCGTTAAACAAATAATTAACATTATTTGATTTAATATAGAAAATTAATAATAAAGTTGTAGATTAAATATTACTTATTAATTTAATTAATAGTTTTTTATCATCTAAAATGTCAATTTTATTGGAAAAATAATCTACTATGTGTTTTTATAAGCATATTCTAATTAAATTCTGTCACAAAGTACATTAATAGACATTACAAGATTATTGCGCAATAATTCTTAATTCAAAAAGACACCGCTCAGGTATAGATCAATGGGTAAAGCTCTCGTTATTGTCGAATCGCCAGCTAAAGCCAAAACAATTAATAAATATTTAGGAAATAAATATTTAGTTAAATCTAGTATTGGTCATATTAGGGATTTACCAATTAATAAATCAATTAATCAAGAGTATATTAAGACCAGTAAGATAAAAAAAGTTAAAACAAATCCAAAAAATATACTAATTTCTCGTATAGGTCTTGATCCCTTTCACGGTTGGAAAGCACAATATGAAATTATTCCTAATAAAGAAAAAATAGTACGCGAGTTAAAAGAACTTGCTGAAAAAGCTGATCATATTTATCTTGCTACTGATCTCGATCGTGAAGGAGAAGCTATGGCTTGGCATTTACGAGAGGTTATTGGTGGTGATAACAAACGTTTTAGCCGAGTAATTTTTAACGAAATAACTCATCATGCTATTGAACATGCATTTAAACATCCATGTCAATTAAATATTGATAAAGTTAATTCACAGCAGACACGACGATTTATGGACCGTATTGTAGGATACATGCTCTCTCCTCTTCTATGGAAAAAAATAGCGCGTGGTCTATCTGCTGGCCGAGTTCAATCAGTGGCTGTGCGGCTAATAGTAGAACGTGAAAGGGCAATAAAAGCTTTTAGTCCTGTAGAATATTGGCAATTACATGCTGATCTAACTTCTACTCAACAGATTTCATCTTTAGTAATGCAAGTGACTCATCAAAAAGATGAATTATTTAAACCAATAAATCAACAGCAAATCCAATTTGCTATAACAAAATTGGAAAAAGCGAATTATATTGTCAGTGACTGTGAAAGAAAAACAATTAGTAGTAGTCCAAACGGACCATTTACTACTGTAACATTACAGCAAGCAGCCAGTAGTTATTTGGGTTATAGTGTACAGAAAACTATGCTGTTAGCACAGCAACTGTATGAAGCGGGATATATTACATATATGCGTACTGATTCGATTAATATAAGTCAAAATGCAATTAATATGGCTCGAAATTATATCATCGATAATTTTGGTAAACAATATCTACCGCAGTATCCTAATAAATACATTAACAAAGATAATGTTCAAGATTCTCATGAAGCCATTCGCCCATGTGATGTTAATATTTTTTTAGAAATGCAATTAAATAGTGTAGAAGTAAATGCAAAGAAATTATACCAATTAATTTGGTGTCAATTGATTTCTAGCCAAATGACATCAGCACAATATGATTGTGCAACGTTCACTGTTACTGCAAATGAATTCAAATTACGCATGAGTGATCGCATATTATGCTTTGATGGATGGACTAAAGTAATGATGATGTTACAAAAGAATAATAATGTAAATAATAAGATATTATCAACAATAAAAATTGGTCAATCTCTCAGGCTAAAAAAATTATTACCTAGTAAACATTTTACCAAACCACCTGCCCGATATAATGAAGTATCTTTAATAAAAGAATTAGAAAGCAGATATATTGGCCGGCCTTCAACCTATGTACCGATTATTTCCACGATACAAAATCGAGGTTATGTATATATTAAAAGTCATCGTTTTTATGCAGAAAAAATTGGAGAAATTGTCACTGATTGTCTAAAGGAAAATTTCTGCGATTTAATAAATTATGATTTCACATCAAAAATGGAAATTACTTTAGATCAAATAGCCACTAGACAGAAAGAATGGAAGAGTGTATTAGATACATTTTTTTACACATTTAGTCAACAGTTAAAAAATGCTGAAAAAGATCCGAAAGATGGGGGTATGAAACCAAATAAAATGGTGATAACTAAGATTAGTTGTTTAATCTGTGGAAAAAAAATGGGGATTCGTACTGCTAGTACCGGTGTTTTTTTAGGCTGTTTGGGTTATAATACATTAAAGACGAAGGAACGTTGTAAAAATACGATTAATTTGATTCGGATTCCAGAAGAACTGAATGTTTTTAAAGATGATTATGCTGAAACAAACGCATTGATTTTTCGTCATCGCTGTAGTAAATGTCATACTGCTATGGACAGCTATCTTATCGATATGCAACACAAGCTTCACATTTGTGGTCATAATCCGACATGTGATGGGTATGAAATAGAAAAAGGTACATTTTTTGTTAAAGATCATGATTATTTATCGGTTAAATGTGAACAATGTGGCGCTGATATGAATCTAAAATTGGGACGTTTTGGAAAATACATGGCTTGTACAAATGATGCTTGTAATAATACTCGAAAAATTTTAAGAAATGGAAAATTAGCTCAGCCGAAAGATGAGCCAGTACCTCTCCCTGAATTACTATGTAAAAAAACAAATTCCTATTTTGTACTTCGTAACGGCGCTGGAGGAATTTTTTTAGCCTCAAATGTATTTCCAAAATCTCGTGAAACTCGTGCGCCATTAGTAGAGGAGCTAGTTCGTTTTCATGATCATCTTCCAGAGAAATTTCGCTATTTAACTGCTGCCCCAATTAAAGACTGCGAAGGTAATAAAACAGTAGTGCGCTTTAGCCGAAAAACTAAACAACAGTATATTACATCAGAAAAAAATGGAAAAAGTACTGGCTGGACAGCATTTTATATTGACGAAAAGTGGAAAGTGAATAAAAAATAATCTTAATTTTTTATTAATAGAAAATTAAACTTTTTTAATATTGACTTTTAAAGTAATAAAGTTTTTCATTGGTCTAATATGAACCTCACAGATTATCAATCTAATGATAGTAAATATAAAAACTAAAAAAATACGTTAATGTATAGTATCTTTTCAATAACTTAATTTCTATTATACAAAAATATGGTGCATTATGTACTTATATAATAAGTTTTGCATGTAAAGAATATTTACATTACAAAAAATTGCTATCGATCAAATCAGTATAAGCTGCTTGTCGATTTCTATTCATATTCAAATGAATATTTTTCATAATCAAGAAAATAATTACTAAAAATACTTATAACTTGCATTCAGTTAATGAATGTAAGTACGAATACGAATTCAAAAAATATTTTTTTAATGTTTATTAAAAAATAAAAACAATCAGGGTAGGGATGATTAGTAAAATACTTTACAAGTAGTACTACTATCTAATAATATGTTATTGAGAATCTTATTTATTTTTACTAACTAATTGGAATCAATCACTTTTTAGTGATGAATACTAAGCCCGTACTTCCTACAGTTAAATAATATAAGTAATAGATTATTAATATCTACTGAATGTAGATTTGGTTTATTATTTAAGACAATATCAATATTTATAGATTAAATGTGCTTTAAACAAGCACTCATATAAAATATATATACTCATTGACGAATAAATTTTTATTATTTTATGTTTATAAATTGATTGATATATTTTTTTAAAGATAAAAATTTCATGATCTTGAATCATGCTCGTAAAGCATATTATTTATTCATAATAAATATTATTACAACGTATACTTAAAATATTCCTTAAATCAAAAAACAAAATTTTTTCAGCCATTATGATGAATATCATAGAAAATTAAGTTTATTTACAAATAAATCGAGTATTATGACATTAAGTAATAATACGGTGCAGTAGCTCTATTTATTATAAATAAAGAATACACCACTTACTTATAAAATTACCTTGTATTTAAAAATTTAAAATTTCTGCTCACCATCTTGGTGATTATAGTAAAATTTAATCAATAACCAAATGCATATATTATCGATAATGTTATTATATAATAATTTATTATTTCAATAATTTATATTAAATTAATTGATAATTATATCAATTAGTTAAAATTTTTTAAAATTAAAATATCAATTTTTACCAATTTATTTCGTATAAGAAATCAATATTGATTTATGTTATAAAATAATTCGTTATAAGGCCATTAGTATCTTAATACTATTGTATAGTAATCGAACATACTGGTTTTAATGAAAAAAATTATTTTAAATTTTCTATTTACTTGCTTTGTAATTATAGATAGTCATTCGTAATGAATGTTTTTGCATTCACCTATAAATTTAGATGTATACATTTATTTTATATGCTATTTCAATTAATATTGTTATCTATTAAATTACAATATCATATTAATGCTTATCCATTTATAATAAAATATTAGTTGAGATAGAATGTAACAATATGATTATATAAAACAATATTAGTAAGTAATTTACTCAATAAAAACATTAAATTAATCAGCCAACGTAATATAAGAATATATATCATTTTAGCATTAAATATTATAACTATAACAAGCTACTGACAAAAATAAAGTGCTCAATTCTATTTTAGAATAAACTTGAATCATCTGTTTATTTCAGAATAATTAAATATTATTTATATAGGTATTTCATACATTTTTATGTAAATTTGGATCAATTGTTTAATTGTTTACATAAAGCATGACATGAATTAATTTAATTCACTTTTTAACGTAAATAACAGGAATATATTCAATTAATATTTCAGATTAGATTAGATCTCTTAATTGAGATGAAGATTATAACAAGTGAGTTATGACAATTTCATGAAAAATTTGACTTGATTATATTTTATATAATAACAATTACAGTTGTATCGCTATACATTATAATAGCATTATAATATGGATTAAGAAATTAGTTTTTTAGATGAACGATTGAGTAAATGACCCATTTTAGAGGCTTTTGTCTTGAGATAACGAACATTTTTTGGATTGTGACCTGCGATAATGGGTACTCGTTTACTAATATTGATCCCTGATTTGATCAACATATCTACTTTTTTAGGATTATTTGTTAATAAATGAATCACATCTACACCAAGTAATTTAAACATATCAGCACATAATGTAAAATTTCGTTCATCAGCTGAAAATCCCAATTGATGATTGGCTTCAACTGTATCGGCGCCTTTATCTTGTAGTGCATAAGCCCGAATTTTATTTAATAAACCAATGTTTCGGCCTTCTTGACGATGATAAAGTAAAACTCCACGTTTTTCTTTAGCAATACGTGCCAAAGCAGCTTTTAGTTGAAAACCGCAATCGCAGCGTAGACTAAATAAAGCGTCGCCTGTTAAGCATTCAGAATGTACTCGTGCTAAAACAGGCGTTGAACCTGTAATATTTCCATAGATCAAAGCTAGGTGATCTTGTTCCGTAGCTATTTCTTTGAAACCTACCATCAAAAAATCTCCCCAGTACGTTGGCAATGTAGCTTCTGCTACACGTTTCAACAGCATATTGCTCTCCTGAACTAAATATTAATGTCGATCAAAATATCTATTTTATGTTAATCTAATAGCTTATTAATTGTAAAGTTGAAAAAATATAAACAAATATCAAATATCGATTTGACATAAACATTATGTATTTATCACATAAATAATGTACAGTTTTTATCTGCACTAATTATAGTGGGATAATAACTAATATCTATAAAATTATTACTATTATTTTAACCTTTAAAATATATCAAATAACATATATTAAAAACTATAGTTTATATATGTCAGATTAATAATCTCTGATTATATAAAAATAAAATTATTTAATTTGAGATAGATAAGATTTAAATCAATGTTGACATTAATAAAATTATATAGTTCATTAGTATATTGCTTTGTATTTAAAATATCCATGCTCAAAGTTATTGACATAATATAAATCTTAAAAAAAGGAAGATAACATCGACCTGTGAGTAATAGTTTACTTTAACTTATATCCACTATTCAGCTATTCAGCAGTAGTCTGATATCTTACGATATCTCAGTACTCACATTAAAGGGTACTGAAAGTTGGTATATATATAGTTAACAATTTAAAAAAATTTTTTTAGATTATATCTTATATTAAAAACCACCAAAATTATCCGTGTTTTATTATTGAAACGATAAAAAATTATATTTTTCTAAAAAATATTGAGCATTAAATTTAAATGAACTAAAACACATATAAACAAGTTGAAATGCTTGCTCACTACACAAATCAAAATTAAAAGTTCTTCATTAAGAATGAGTTCAATAAATTCTGAAAAGAATTGAATATTCCTTTTATTTATTATTGTAAAAATTACTTGTACTATTTTATTACTAACCGTCAGATATCTAACAAATTACATGTGATCAGAATCATTTTTCTAATCATATTATTCTTAATCTAAAACTTACGTTAATTTTTCCAGTATACTTATAGACCATTCTATTACAAATAATTTTATATAAATGACATAGAAATCTACACATTATTTATATTTTTTAATACTGCTTTTACTAAAACGTTGGTAAAGTGATACATATTGTTATTTAATAACGCTTGCGATGTAAGTTCATTGTCAAAATTGGATCATTTAAATCGCATGATAATTATAAGTTAAATTTACTACATTAATCAATGTATAGCTATCTGTTGGCTAGTTTAAATTTTTGTAATAAAATTTTCAAACATTAATGCAAAAAATGTTTTGTGTTTACTGATCAATACAATATCTTATCAATATGATGATTGTAAATTCCACCTTCTATTTGAACATAATAAATCATTATATGATTAACAATCCTTATTTAAATGAAATAGCTAAAGTATTACTCATCAACGTTTAATTAATTAATTTAATATCTTATGTGAAATTATTATATAGCTTAATGATATTGACTCACTAGATAATACTGACTTTTTTTAAAAAAACATCATTATCAAATTTATCAATATATAATCAACTGTTTGTAACCTCTAACCAAGATTTTTTTGATTTAGAACAATTGACATCACACTATCTGATAGTTTAATAAACTAAATAAAATATTTTATTCAAAATAAAAGGGATAAGTTTCAATTTAATTTAATGGAAAGGATATTTCTTAAAATAAGAAAGTATATTAACTGCAATATACATATCATAACATAAACTCGTCAACGAGTTATCAGTAAACAGTATTATTGAATTATACAGATCAGTTTACAGTAGAGAGATGCAATCTATCATCAGATATGATGATACAATCTTCATTCAATCAATGATTGTACATAATATTAAAATGTCTATCATGATGATATCATATTACAGTACCGTATTGTATTAATATTAGAAGTATTAATGTCCAACTTTGTTGGTTTTTCAATTGAGAAGAAAAATTTTAAGATAGGATAGTAATCCTATTCAATTTTATGAATGTAAAACATATCAATTCATAGATTAAATAAATAACATTTTGTATTTAAAATAATTTCTAAAAACAGAATTTTAACATTATACATCTACTGGATATTAAAAATATTAGCAATTTTATGAAGTTACAAAAATATATACAATGACAACATAGTAAGGAATCGCTGGAATTTTTTTAATTCATTAAATTTACATTATCGTCTAAAAGATATTTTAACACTGTAACATAACTATGTTAATACATTTAAGTAACTTTGACTCTTCCCATATTAAAGATTAGAGTAGAGAAATATATATCACTGTATTTAAGATGGTATAGATTTTATACCTGGTAATTAAACAGAGGAATTAAATTCAAAATCATTGATTCTTATACGGCTTATCATTAAGGCGACAATGTGTAAAAGATATCAATGCTGAAAGCATTTTATATACTAATAACTACCACGTTTTTACATTAATATGAAACGTATAGCTTGATCAAATGTCGGTAATTTTAAAATTACTGTGAGAATCTCACATTATAACAAAGATAATATAGTTGTCTCCTAAACAACCGTATCTAACACTTTAGCAACGTAAATAATAAAGAGAATAACGGAAAATGAACACTTTATCAAGCATTGATAACAATGTAATAAAATTTACGACAAGTTAACCCACTCACTTCCTCGGGATACAGGAAAAATTATATTTTATATATCTAAATTTAATTACAAAACACCAGTTCTCACCGTTATACTATTCAGTAGTACTGTTATTATGGCAATAACCGACCACTACTAAATTAGTAATAATAGGTAAAGATGTAAAAAAATAACTGAAAGTCTTAACGATCCTTACAATAATATAGAAATAGATTCGTACAGATTATATTAACACTTAAAGTTATTAAATACTTTGTTTAACGATATGAACTGCCTTTTTATACTAAAAAAATAAAATACAATAGTAACTTGAAAAGTTATTACGTAGGTAGCTGTACAGTTGCAGTCATTTAAAATAAAATTGACTAATGATACGTAGCAACAATATACATGACTCATCAATATACAAATTACCATAATATCACTTGTGAAACATTTAAAATAAATACATATTATCTTCACTATTTTTGAAAAATTAATATTTTAATATTTTTTAAAATCAAAATTATCAATAATATGAAACGATTTTATTTATTAACTTAAATACATATTCCTTAAAACGTTTTGTTGGATAGATTAATTTTCAATATTACATACATATATGTAGCAATTTATTCAACAAGAAACACAAATAGTCTAATTTGTTATCTCTAAAAATAAATTAGAAGAAAATAATGATCAATTAATAATAATTGATACGCATGTTTACCATGAATACTGTATCTTACATAAGTTCACTAATTTTACGTAAAGATTATATCTCGTTAAGGATAAAATATTTTTATAATAAAAATATTGATTTCATATCAAAATTTGATAACCACAATAACATATAAGCATCTATAATCTGCCAAGTAGTTGCACTACAATAGTAAAAAACGTTATAATTAATTGAATTTAATATAGATAATCTATAATGATATTCAATGTTAAATGTAATATCATAACCATATATGATATAGTGTGTTATGCTGTTGACACTGGTAATCTTGTAATTTGATAATTAAGGTTGAAGATAAATAGATTTCAAGGAACTTTGATTAAAAAATTTGGATTACACAGTGTCTTGATTTTTTCAACTCATTTAATATAACGTTCGTTTAGTAAAAAAGATTAATGTTATTATATTAATATATTATTGATAATATTGATAATTTATAAATTTGACAATCTTTCATATATTATCAATATTATGTTGATTTAAAGAATCAGGAATATTATGCAATAATCATTGAAGCTATCCGTTTTATTAGACGCCATGTAATAGAATTGAATTAGAACTATGCAAAATGCATTTTAATTAAAGAATAGACATTAGATTGATGAAATCACTTTTCTTCTTATGGCATATATTAGAAAGTGTCTAAAATGTTCGTTAATTATATATAATGAAGCTTCCGAATTTAAATTCAGCACAAATATGGTGTACATTCATATGTATCAATCTAATAATATTTTATGTGTTGGAATACTCTCCAACTAATTAAATTTAAAATTATAATAGTAAAGAGTTTTTATAAATTTATTATGTGCTAAATGGAATATCCAAAACGATAAAAAATAGTTTTATAACAAAATGTTATTATTTATTTAAAAGCAATAGGATTTTTAAGATAGTATAGTAACTTGTTTCGATAGAAATCATAGATAATGTATAAAAAGGGATAAAACATATCAAATGCAAGACTAATTGTTAGTTTTTATTATATAATGTATAATATTGCAATATATAATTAAAAGAATTAATGCACTAGAAGTCAATTTCTATATAAAATAAAAAAATAATTAGCAAAAAATTTAATTTCATGACATGTTATATACGTTTATGATATATTATGACTATTGATAAAATTATCGTCAATGTGTGGCGTATTTTAGTGAGTAATAGATACTCTATTATTATTTATAAAATGAATATCAATTAAATAATTCCATTAATATGTTGAATTAATTTAAGTTAAAAAATTAAAAATTGATTTATTTCATGTAGAAATAGATAAATTATTTATGTTGAATAACAATCATCTTTCTGATTAGAAAAATATAAAACATAGTATAGTAATATATATTTATAATCACTTATTCTTTTGAGAACTTGGATATGCCTGTTCATATTTTAGCCTTAGATACTGTAACAGAGGCCTGTTCTGCTGCATTGTTGCTCGACAATAACAATATTATTGAGCGTTATGCTGTTATTCCTCGAAAACATATACAGCAGATTTTACCCATGGTAGATAGTTTGTTAACTGAAGCTAGAATTACTCTAAATGATTTAGATGCACTTGCTTTTAGTCGAGGACCGGGAAGTTTTATTGGAATTCGAATTTGTACTGGTATTGCACAAGGATTGGCGTTAGGAATAGGATTACCACTCATTAGTATTTCGACTCTAGCATTATTAGCCGAAGGAGCCTGGCGCCGAACGGGTATTGATCAAGTGTTAACTGCTATTGATGCTAGTATGGGAGAAATATATTGGGCTAAATATCAACGTAAGACAGAAGGTGTATGGCTATGTCAAAATAATGAGGTAATATTAACTCCTGATATACTAGCTAAGCAACTCATGCAATTAAGAGGTCGTTGGGCTATTGCTGGGACTGGCTGGAAGACTTATCCTACACTGCTTGATATAAAGCAAAGCAAAGTCCAGATAGTATCTGGACACACTTTACCAAACGCATATGACATGTTACCACTAGCACTCCATGATTATAATCATGGGGATGTTCAACCGGTTCAATGTGCAAAACCGATTTATTTACGTAATAAAGTAACATAAAAATTAATCAATAAGTAATCAATCACCTGCCGATAGGCAGTAAAGTACATTTACTACAATTTCACATGATGTATATAATCATCATTACGTTTATCATCAATGGAATAATAGATGCAGATATGATAAGTTTATTGAAAGCTTGTAAAATAAGTAGTAAATTTATTTTTTTAAGAATAGATATAATCAAAATTATCATGTTAGTTAATTGATAACTTAATAAGTGTTATAATCATGTTTTATATAAAAATATATATATGCATATTTTAATTTCTACCAATCAAACTTTGTATCACTTTTGGTTAACTTTGTTTAGGTATGTGATATGTATCCAATAATCTTAAATTATTAAAGTATTTTATATTTTCAATACAGCGTTGTTGTATAACAATTGACATGAAGCAAAAAATAAGAAATTGAATATGTATATTTGTATATTAATTCCATACTAAAAATATAGTAATATATTACCATGCTAATCACATTAACTTCATATATCAAAAATAAATATTCCAATTTAGTATTTTTTACTGAGTGTGTTAAGTTTTTACATATTGTTTGTAGTGGATATACATCTAAATATAACATAAGACAGTTAATCTAGCTTAAACTCAAGAAAATATTGATAATTAATTATATTAATAAATATCAATTAGTAAGTTTATATAACCAATGTATTCTTTATGTGAAAAAATTAGAAATATTATTTTTAGAGTAGCTTATTTACACTGAAATAAAATAAATTACTTTCAAGATTGAAAAGGATTAATGTTTACACACGTAAAATCTACACTCAATAATCATTGTACAATATGAACTGATACTAAATTGCATTAACGTTTTTAAATGTTAATAAATATAAAATATTACCAAAATAGTTAATTGTTTATTAAGATGAACACTAGGGATATACCTTTTTAAATTGCGCATTAGATAATATACTGGTTTAGTTATTAAATGGGGTATTGAACATGAGTTTGTCTTATTTCTAAACTAAATTTTAATAAAAAAAGAAATATATAATCGTAAAATAAAAACCTTTTTAGAAACTAAAAATACAAGCCATCTGAAAAGTCAATAAGAATAGTGTCTACGACTATTTTATTTATTGCTTTTTGATTCCGGAAATATTATATTTAGCTCAAGGATAGATATTTCTCCATCTTTTTTTTCTAATTGAACTGAAAGCATTTCAGGATCGATATGTATATATTTATTAACAACTTCTAATAAATCACATTTGAGTTGTGGTAAATAGTGTGGTGTATTATTATTTTTTCGGCGTTCTGCTACAATTATTTGTAGCCGTTCTTTAGCGATATTGGCTGTTGTTTTTTTAGAAGATAGAAAAAAATCAAGTAATGCCATATAAATTATCCACCAAATAGACGTTTTAGGAATCCTTTCTTTTCTTCTTCAATAAAGCGAAAAGGAAGATCTTTTCCTAAAAGACGATCAACTGTATCTTGATAAGCTTGACCGGCATTAGATTCTATATCTAGAATAACTGGTTCACCTTGATTAGAAGCACGTAATACTGATCTATCTTCAGGAATTACTCCTATTAGAGAAATTCTAAGAATCTCAATAACGTCTTCCATGCTAAGCATGTCACCAGAACTGACATGTCTTGGATTATAACGAGTTAATAGTAAATGTTCTTTAATTGGATCCAGATTATTTTCAGCACGATAAGATTTAGAGGATAAAATGCCTAAAAGACGGTCAGAATCACGCACTGATGACACTTCTGGATTAGTGACAATAATAGCTTCATCAGCAAAATATAGTGCCATTAATGCACCTGTTTCAATGCCAGCTGGTGAATCACAGATCACAAAATCGAAACGCATCAATTTTAAATCATGTAAAATTTTTTGTACACCGGTGCGTTTTAACGCATCTTTATCTCGTGTCTGTGATGCTGGAAGGATATATAAATTTTCTGTATGTTTATCTTTCATTAATGCTTGATTAAGTATGGCATCGCCCTGAATAACATTGATAAAATCATATACCACTCTGCGCTCACAACCCATAATTAAATCAAGGTTTCGTAAGCCAATATCGAAATCTATTACCACAGTCTTTTTTCCCTTAAGGGCCAATCCAGTAGAAATAGCTGCACTCGATGTGGTTTTTCCAACACCTCCTTTACCTGACGTTATAACTATAATGCGTGTCATACATGGATTCCTAGTTAAAGGCTTAAATTAAGGGATGAATAGTAATTGTTCCGTTCTGAAGACAGAGTCGTATAGATTTATATAAATATTCTGTTGGAATTTGATCATTCAAACAATATTGACCAGCAATAGATATAAGTTCTGGAAAAAAAGAAGTGCAAAAAATTTGACTATCTGTATTACCTGATGCACCAGCTAAAGCACGTCCCCGCATCGTGCCGTAGATATGTATATTACCATCAGCAATGAGCTCAGCACCAGCATTTACGCTGCCAATAACAATTAAATCAGAATTTTGGGCATAAATTTGTTGTCCAGAACGAACGGGCATATGAATGCACCGTGTTTCTTTAATTATAGATGACGCTGTATCATTATGTTTTAGTATTTTACCTTCAGTAAGAAGCGGTAGTCCACTGTTAATAATGGCTTGTTTTAATTTAACGTCACTACAACCGCTTATGCCAACTACATGTAAACCAGTAGATAGTATCGTTTTCGAAAATTCCTTCCAGCAAATATTCTGTTCGATATTAGATACATTAATAACTACAGGTGCATCTTTTAAGAATTCAGGTGCTTGTGCAACTTTTTTTTCAATTGCTTGACGAATTGCGTCCGGTTTCACGTCATGCACGTGAATTACTGATAAAGTAAAAATACTACCTTTAAATTCGATAGGTGTTTTCGACATTGATCTTAACTCAGCTTTAGCAAGTGCATATTCTTATGTCTTATGAAACGTTAGTGTATCGTATGAATATTATAGTAACTTTTGTATATTAAAGATTTGATTATGGTAAAAGGATAAAAAATCAAATAAATTTTGACAACTACAAATTTTACAGCATAAAATTTTTTATATGTAAAAGATATTGTTTTGATTCTAATTGACTTATTATTTAACAATAATAAATAATAATTTCAAGTAATTTTACTTTTATAAAAATAAATAACTGCTTTATTTGTGATATGAAAAGTAAAAAAACATTAATAAAACAACGATGTTATCTTGTAGATCAATAACATTAAAAAAATTTATTGATATTGTGTTATTAACTCGTGGTATCTATGTGCTGTTAAATTATTTTAATGCTTTATAATACTTATTAGTCCTTAATTGATATATACTTTTAACTTTACAAGCGTAACATTAATAGCAGTGAAATCACTATCTAAAAAATCTAGTTTATGCTGTCATTATCTTCAGATACTATCTATCCAATCTTATTTATCATATAAATCTTTATTTTTATGTAAAAGTAAATTGGTTGAAAAATAAAATACAGCCTATTAAATTTTAATTTTGTATTTAAACATAAAGTACTATCAATTTATAAATAGCTAATCAATTTGACTTCAAATATTGAATGAAATAATAATATATTTTATATACGTTTTTTAGTAATAACAATTACATCTTATTAAAGATAAAATTCTAGAATATAGCAATTATAAATAAATTAAATAAATGTGAATTAAATAATTATTTAAATAATGTTATGATTGTTATGAATAACATATATCCAATTTATTTTTATTAAATGATTGAGAATGATATTGATCATATCATGCATAATCGTTACTTAATTAGTAATTTTGGTTGACACATAGTGTATTGATATAAAAATACTGTATAATTAATGTACTAAATTTCCTAGTAGGAAAATCCTAATTGCCTAATATTATTGGCTTATAAAAATATCAATAGATATTTTAGTAAGTACTTTAAATTAATACTCATAATATGCAAAATATGAATTTTCTGTTATGATCAACTAAATGTTTCATAACGATCAATATTAAAAATAACATTATTTATAATTTAATATATAAAAATAATAACCATTATTAGAAAATAATGATAATGCCCGTAGGAGAAACAGTAGGGACGATGTTGATATGCATTGCCCTCATATAACACAATAACTTCATTAACACAACTAAAAACCATATTTTATATATAACTCATCTTAGAATAATTGACACTAAATAAAAATATAATTCATAGAACTGAATTTCATCTTTACAGATGACCAAAAACAAAGACTTATATATTTATATAATGTTTCGTAATGAATTAAATTATTAAATATAATTTTACAATTAACCATCTGGTGACTTTCTTTTGATTATAAATTAAAATTTTATTTTTATCAAAAACAATCAAAGAACAAATTGGAATAACATAAAGTTCGTTAAATTTTAAAAAGTCTTTCTTTTTAAGAAAGATAGCTATTGTACTTTATAAGTAATATATATTTATTTTGTACTAATTCATTACTTTGTAATATACGATAACGTAATTTTTTAAATTATTACAGAAAGTATAGATAATATACTATTTATATGTGCATAAGTTAATTTGAATAAAATTCATAAAATATTAATTATATTAACTTCATAAAATTAAATTAACTTAATGTTGTTAATGTAAGCTTTTTCGTAAATATAAAAAAATCATTGTCCTATTATTTTTAATTTTAAAAGAACATAAAAATGTTGAAGTTTATTAAAAGATTTAAGCTGCTTAAAAAGCAAAAAGACGTTTTAAACATTGTAAAATTTGGATGATGAATAAAATAACAGCAACTGCTAAATAAGTACTAAATATAATAATCATCCATTGTGACATTTCTAGAGAAAGAAAAATTCAATTGGCGAATAGTGAAATCGCTACTAGCTCTAAATAATGATGGTATCCATTTTTCTAAAGGACGCCACACAGGAAACTTAACAAAAAAGTAACATTGTAGCGAAAGGAGAGGGATGAAGTTGAATATTAGTATGTTTTATCGCCAATAGAAGACCTTTAAAAGCACTGTACAACCAAATTATACTCAAAACGAAGAGGTTTTGGGAGGTAAAAAAGTGCCGATTAGCTCGGCTAACAAGATACCAAATAAAGCACAACATTGATAAATGCATAAAACACATGGTTAAATTAACATACTATACTGAAAGTAGAGCACAGTAAATACTACTAAAAGAGTAATTAGTACTAAAATTATCTACATTTTTCGGGTTTTATAACAGCATATTAATAATCGTGTCATTAGAAAAATATCCAGATATGATATAAATTGAATGGTCTAAAATATACCATATACTGTTGTTGAAAAGTATTTTTGAATTTATAATAGTACGTGCTATAAATCGTATATGTAAAATACGTATGTATCTGTAAAACGAGATTTTATGATAGTTAATCATAATATTTGGAATAAAAACTACGCTGATTGATTAATCATATGAATTAATCCTATGATTAGGAACATATATAGAATATATATTTATATGATATTTACCATAATGATTACTGATCATTATGAGACACATTATATTATAGTCATAATACTTATGAAAATACCGTTATTATTGTGGTATAATATAAAGACTGATCTAGTCTGTGATCAAAAGATTAAATAGAAGATCAAGTGACATTTAAGACACTTAATCTTTAGCAGTAAATTAAGTTATTAATATTCATAATACTAAAAAAATGACATTTAAAAATTACTAACATGGATATTAATAAGAAAAATTAAGATGTTTTATTTTTAAAATAGTACAATATGAAAAGCTAATAACGTTTATTACAAATATTTTATTTATACTAATTAAGCTTGAGATTTTTTATATATGGTTTTTATGTAAAATTATTAGCTGTTTTTATATTTTACAAATAAAATATTAAGTAATAGTTTAATATTATTTCTATCTTTATTTTGAAATAATTATTTTATTTTTATAGATAAATTTTATTTTCTCAGAAGCATATTCACTATTCTAATAGTCTTTCTTTTCATATTATATATTTATATAAAATTTATGTTTTTAACATAAATTAAATAAGTAAATATTTACTATAGAATACTATATTATAAATGTACGTAAAAGATTAATAATATTACCTATATAGATTTCTTATATTTTATAATTTTATACTCTTAGTTATTACGAAAATAGTCATCATTAATCTATTATTAATTCAGATATCTTCTATTTTTACTACTTAACTTAATAAATTATTTAAAATAGATTTTTATAAAAATATCGCTTAGCCTTAATCGAAATAAAACTTACGCGTAATTTAATTAACTTATTGGATAATTATTATACTATTGGCATAGTTAACACTTACATTTATCGATATTAATAGATGTGCTACCTCATTATAAAAAGTTATAGTGTTTGAAAGAACATAGGTATAATGTATTATTTTATGAGAAATAAATATAAATAATCCATATAAATCCAAATGAAATTAATTCATTTTTTTAAAAAATTCAATGGCATCCATGTCCATTGGAACATATTGAAAAAAGTTATTTAAATATTAAATAACAATTTTTTTCGCTATAACCGATTTATCCAAAAAAGGTTATATGAATATATAACTACTATATCCAAGTAATTTGGACACATAATTTATGATTACTTTAATAATCATTCTTATTGAATACTATGTATTAGCAAGTTTAATACCTATTTTACTAACTTGATGTTCATCTTTTTCTGCGATAGTCCATAGCACTCCTTTTTCCACTACATTATCTCCAATTACCGGTTCTCCTCCACCTAGCAAAGTCATCACAAATTGGGCAAGCGTTAATTTTCTATCCACTTCTTCATCAAATTCTAATCCGTAAATCTCTGAAACATCACATAATCGTGTATTGGCATCTAAGATAAAATCTCCAAAGAATCGTTGATCTAGCATAATCGGTTGAATTTGGCTAAACAGCTTTCCTAAAGCTGGCAAATCTTTTTCTCGCCCAATAATACATAATATGTCATTCTCATGTAGATACGTATTAGCAGTAGGATTGAGTAACATATTATCGCGAAACAGAGCCGCGATTCTCGTATGTCGAGGCATGTTTAAATCTCGCAACGCTGTCCCGATGCACCAATTTCCACTAGTAAGTTGGTAAATAAATTGTTCCCAAGGGTTTTCTGGATGAATGTCTAGTCCAATTCGTGAAATAGGGGATGCAGTAGGTGGTACTACAACCTTGGCTAAACGGGCAGCAAATCCAAGCGAAGTACCCTGTAATAATAAAGAGATTAACACGATAAAAAATGCTACGTTAAAATATAAGCGCGCATTATTTAAGCCAGCCATCATTGGAAATACGGCTAAAATAATCGGTACTGCACCACGTAATCCAACCCATGCGAGAAAGATACGTTCTCGGGTAGTATAGTGTCGAAATGGCAATAGACCAACGAAAATTGATAATGGACGTGCTACTAATATTAGCCATAAAGCCAAGATCAGAGCAGGAATAGCAATAATCCATAAATCGCTAGGAGTTACTAATAATCCTAAGACTAGGAACATACAAATTTGACTTAGCCAAGCCATGCCGTCAAAAGTTTGTAAAATACCGTAACGATTACGAATTGGCTGATTTCCTAATACGAAACCACATAAATAAACAGCTAGGATACCGCTACCTTCTAATGCGGTAGTTAGCGCAAAGATCATGATTCCACCACTCACTGCCAATAAAGGGTACAAACCGTTTGCTAGTGAAATACGATTTATGATTTGCTGCAGTATCCAACCGCCGCCTAAACCCATTACTATACCTAAACCGAATTCGCGAATTACATGTACTAAAAAAGTCCAGTGAAGATAAGTTTGACCATCTTGGATCATAGCGATGAGTGTAATAGTTAAAAATACTGCCATCGGATCGTTGCTTCCTGATTCAATTTCAAGTGTCGAAGTTACGCGTTCATTTAATCCCTTATCACCTAGTAACGAAAAAACTGCTGCAGCGTCGGTAGAACCAACGATAGCCCCAAGCAACATACCTTCTATCATATCGAAATTAAACAGCCAAACTGCTACTATGCCGGTTAATCCAGCAGTAATAATAACGCCTATGGTTGCTAAGGATAGTGATGGCCATAAGGCCACACGAAAAGCGTCGGCACGCGTACGCATTCCACCATCTAATAAAATTACAGCTAATGCTAGATTACTAATGAGATATGCTACTGGATAATTATCAAATGCAATTCCACCTAGACCATCAATGCCTGCTAGCATGCCAATGGCTAGAAAAATTACTAAGATAGGTATTCCTAGACGAGAGGAAAATGAACTTAGTAAGATACTTCCACCCACCAAAATAGAGCCAATAATAAATAAACTTACAATACTACTGCTGTCCAAAAGCGATCTCCTTTTCGACTGTTTTTACCCACTCATCTCTTCTATCTTATAAAGATATTATGACTAAAATAATATCATGACTACTTAATTAAAAGTATTGCTTTATAAATAAGCTTACACTCACAAAAAGTTTGTTATAAACAGTTGTAACATAATCATCTATTAATGTTTACAATCGAAATAAAAAACTACAAAATCTACGATACCATGTAATATCTAAGAGTCGTTAACCAAAATCCAGTAAATTATTTTTTATATATAACAAATAGGTTGTTTTATTTTATTTTGCATTAATATACTTAGAGGTTTTATTACATAATTTTAAACTGTTTATCTAATTCGTACATACAATTTCTGTACTATTTAGATTGTATTTTTACATTCCACAATTTTTTTAGTGTATCAAAATATATAAAGCGTATATGTAAAGCAACGTTTGTATATGCAATGATACAACATCATATTATAGATTGATAATTGATTTTCAATGCTTAAATTTAATTTAATGAAAATTATTTAGTAATATATCTTTTAATAAGATGTGTGTGATTTCTACATTGAGTTTTATTGTACATTTAAGTAACAAAATTACTTTTGATGACAATATATATTAATATATGAAATATTACGCTATATTATAAACAACAATCACTATAAATTATATATAAATAGCGCCAATAAAATTAATATTTAATTTATTTTTTAAAAGTTTTAGAAAATTATATGAAATATTATTAAGATGAATGAAGATTAGTGAATAAAACTAAATTAGTGTAATAAGTATGAATATAAGTACAGTATTTCAAATAGTATTCATTGAAATTTATCATGAGATTAGATTAATATACTTTAACTTATGTTTGCGCTGTAAACGTTCTATTAATAAAATGACATTATACAATATAAAATGACTTAACAATTACGACAGTATATTCATACTGATATATATTCTTTATTGTTACTAGTACACAACATAAATATTCGGTAGAATATTATGCTGAATTTTTTAAGTTTGAATTTTATTTATAATATATTTTTCATATAAATATTATCAGGTAATATAATTTATTATATAACATGCATATCATTGTTAAAAACAATTTAATTTTTAAGAATTATTCTGTATATATTAATGAAACAAGCTTTCGTCATTTTTACACAAGTAATTTTACTGTAACAGATTTTAGCTAGTTGGAATAATTAATTATTAGTCATTGATTAAATCAGAAAATCAAATCTTGACGTGACTTAAGTACTATCATTCAAGTACTGCTTAATTTATAAGTTTAAATTTATATATTAAGACTCATATATTTCGATGCAATGCTAGTCATCTAAAATAAATGTATAAACTGTAATTATAATTTAGTTTTAATTTTTCTAAAATATAATATTATAATTACAAAAATTAAAATTTTACAATATCATTAGTGCTAAAACCAATGATATTAATATAATTGATATTATCTTATTTTTTAATATCTATATGTGATATATGACTAATATTTTTAGATTATTGATTGATTCATCCTATGAATGAATTTTTATTATTTTACCATGCATATCATGATATGGTATGTTAACATACGGTTAATTTATTGAATATTGAATATATGATTTATATTTAAGAGAAAGATTATATATATTGCTTTTAAAAAAAGATAAATTATGTCTATCAACATAATACTAATTCATTAATTACCTGAATAAATTCATATATGCATTTATTATTTTAAAATATACCATGTACTTATAGTAAAATTTATTAATATTTATTTGAAAGCTATAATAATGTTTAGATTAAACCTTTTATAGTAGATTATAAAGTATCAATGATGTATTCATCGCCTACATCAATGTCATTATTTAATTTCGATATATATGATGATTAAATAATACATTAAAAATATGTATGATTTCAAGTCCTATAAATTATTTAATTACTAATTAATTGTTTTAAAAGCGATATTGATATTCTAGAATACGGTCTAAAAAGACTTTCAATAACACAAGAATTTACATTCTATTTTATTAAAATTTAAATATTTTTTAAAATATTTAAATCTTATTAAAAATAATTATTTTCATGTAAAACATGAAGATTTATAAATCTTATACTATGAATATAGTAAAATTAACCAAATTTTAATAATATAATAAAATTAGTATATTTAAATCTAAAAGATATACAATTAAAAACAAGATACACTTAATAAGATTCAAGAATTACTTTTCAATATAAGAAAATATATTATTTAATCAACATTAAAAATAGAGTAATTCATTTTTAAAAGACCTAACTAAATTTAATGTTATATTTTTTAAATATAATTATATTATCATATATTTTATATAGTTAATTTAACTGAATATTAATTCAAATTTTCTATAATAGTCTGTATTAAATATTTATTCCTTGAAAATTAATAGAGTATTCACTATTTATAAAATAAAATTAAACTTTTTTCTTAAAAAAGAATTTTTATAATTACGATTGATTAATAGAAATCGTTTTATCATATCCATAATATCATATATATTTTATATAATAGTTTATTAATCTCAAAATATATAATAGTATATCGTTATCCGATCATATTTTACATGACATACTTTGAATAAATCACTATGAAAATAATTTTTTATTATAAATATTGCTATTTTAAAAATTAAAAAATTAATTTATCTATTATTTTATCATATACACCAATATGATTAAATTTAATTTAAATACTGTTATTATTTATATTTTTAGTATTTTTTAAAAAACTAATTAATCATAAATATCAATTATTCAATAAGTAGCCTTACCAAAATCAATAAATAGATGAATACTATTAATGCAGAGAAGAAAAATTTTTCTTTATTAGTGTAAAATACCATAAATTTTGTATTTATTTTTTAAAAAATAAATTTTAACCTATTGAACAATAGATGTTAATAATACTTATAAACCAGCATATAATATTATATGCAGACATTACCTTGCTGTAGCATCACTAAAGGTCACACATGTCTAGTTTTGTTATCAAAGTAAAAAAAGCAATTATTCCGGTAGCAGGATTAGGCACAAGAATGTTACCAGCCACCAAAGCAGTTCCTAAGGAAATGTTACCACTAGTAGATAAACCGCTGATTCAGTATGTAGTTAATGAATGTATCGCTGCAGGTATTAACGAAATTATATTAATCACTCATTCTTCAAAAAATTCAATTTTAAATCATTTTGATACTAGTTTTGAATTAGAAACTATGTTAGAAAAACGTATAAATCGCCAACCTTTAGTAGACATTAAAGCGATTTGTCCTCCATATGTTACGATTATGCATATTCGTCAAGGATTGGCCAAAGGGTTAGGTCATGCAGTATTATGTGCTCATCCCCTAATAAAGAATGAACCTGTGGCGATAGTGTTACCTGATGTTATTATTGATGAATATACGTCGAATCTGAAAACCGATAATCTAGCTGCAATGCTTAAGCATTTTGAAAAAACAGGCTTCAGTCAAATTCTTGTTGGACCAACGGATAATGTAAGTAATTATGGAATCGTAAATTGCCAAAATAACAATTTTCAGCCAGGAGAACATATTGAAATAGTAGATGTAGTCGAACATCCAACAGAAGAAGAAGCACCATCTAATTTATCTCTTATCGGTCGTTATGTACTTTCTGCTGAGATTTGGGAATTTTTAAAAAAAACTCCTTCTGGATTTAATAATGAAATTCAACTTACAGATGCCATTGCAATGCTGATGACAAAAAATAGAGTAGAAGCATATCATTTGCAAGGATGCAGCTATGACTGCGGAAACAAATTAGGCTATATGCAAGCCTTTTTTACATATAGTCTTCGACATAAAAGTTTAGGTAAAAAGTTTAAAAATTGGCTACAAACTTCTTTCATAGAACAGTAATATTTTCATTATCTTTATTATACACTCAAATAAACCAAGATATATTAAAATATAAAACATGTGATATAGTTTATATGGGATTACTAAAATCAACGACATTACCTAAAATAGGTAATAAAGTATTATACAGTAATGTCATAATTACAGGATTGAAATTATTAGTACAAAAACTTTTCAGAATTAAAATAGTTCATCAGACATACAATGTCTGCTCTATTAATTGGTTTTATTATGTATGATTCGTTAAATATTTGAAAAGTTTCTTAAATTTTGATGTATGGTTCAATACTGGAGAGTATTTCAGACAGTGTTATAATGACAGTACAGTACACGTATAAACCGTATTATTAATTATATTCATAATAATGAAATAAGTGAATTACTAGACAAGTTATATGAACCATTTAGTGGTTATGATTAATCAAATAATTTTATGAATGCATAGAGTGCTGAACTGATGAAATATGTAGTAAGATTATATATTGGAATAAGAAATGAGTGTTATGAATGAAAACATAGAATTTAGATATAGAAAAATTTCATTGAAATATGGGATCAAATTTTCATATCGACCATAGTGTTATCTATTCTGTATTTTAAATCAATAGTTCTGCTTTGTTAAAACATTCATCAATATACTCATTTTAGTATAGTTGAATCAAATATCAACTTAATTTATCAAAGTTATATGAAGTTAACATTCAACATTTTGATTCAAAGATTCATGAAATATAACGTATTTACAGGTATTATAATGATCTAAACATCATGAGATTTTAAATAAAGACAATGTTTTTGCATTAGTATTTTATGTAATTATCGATTTACATCGAGTAAAAAATTAAATATGCTAAATGTTAATCTAATTTAATTATCATTAAAACAATTAATTATATTGGATGGTTATAATCTTTACGGTCCTGGTACTTAGTCATTATAATATGATTAATTACAGTGTGTTTTACAGAAATAACTTTTGTTTTTACATCAAAAGAAACCTTGATGTAATTTTTATTACTAATAGCGCTAACTTTATCGGTATCGCGTAAGCAATTAATCCTTTGTGAAAGGATGTTAAGTTATTAACATCTATATTAATTTATATAATCATTATCATATCTTTTAAAATGTATTTGATTTGATCGTTTTTATGATTACTTAAATTTAAGTTTTAAAGTAAATCTTATAAATCATATAGTAGAATTCAATATCGCTATGTGGAGTACAATTTTAACGACAAAGCAATAATATACTTAATACTATTACTGTATTAAATAAGTAATAATAATAATTATCCATGATTGTGTTTATTTGATGTAACTTTTTTAAAAAGTTAAAAACTAAATTAAAAATGGGATAAATTTATTCTTATCTTATTAAAAGTCTTATATTTTAATTAAATGCAATTATGCTAATAATATTACAAATTATTTTTATGTATACTCTCTCTTTCTATCAATAAAAATTGAATGTTATTTCATATTAATGTTATATATATCGATAATAATTAAAATTTTTAAAATTAATATAATTATTTTAAAAATCGTAATTTATATGCATTACGCCATTAAAAAATTATTTCTATGAATATCATAATCTTCATAACTTTATTTTTTATACCTTATCTTTTATATATAGCTATTTTATATTACTAAGAATTTTGATTACTAAAAATAATAATATCACGAATTATATTATCATATTATATACAGCGATAAAAAATTATAAAAGAAACTTTCTCTTAAGAATTAAAGAATGATTTTAATAAATTTTTAGAGAAAATTTATTTTAAATTATTTATTGTAGTTTTTTTACTAAAACATATTTACTAATTCTAAAATATTTTGAATATAATATAACTTAATGAATTCATATTAAAATATGAAAATAATATTAATTCAAAAATTAATTTTTATCCAATTTCGTTTTCTATTTTATCTATTTATTAGTTTTATTCTAGAAAAAATTTAGTAAAATTAAGGTTAGATTGCAATCTGATAACATAAATATAACCATAGGCGACAAAGCTATTAATTGAAGTTAATAACTTTAGCTATTTATCATTATAATAACTTTTATAGATTACACTATAAGATTATATTAAAATATGTTTATTATTTCTAATAAATTGAATTAATAATATAAAATAGACTAGAATTAGAAACTTAGTCAAAGTTCAAATATTATTTTGAGATATATACATCCATAAGACCAATAAAAAATTATTAATTATAGAATTCAATAATGTAATACACCATTATAAACTGAACAAAAAAATTGAGCATTAGTAAATATTAATGATTAAATATGTTTTAATGTACATTAAATATTACTTAAATATATAACAGTACTACAATTATCGATTTTATCACATCATTTGATCAAACCATAATATTAAATTATGACAATTAACAGAGTGTGTTACAAATTATACATTCAAATAAAGATGATTATTTATCATACTCAAATAGTATGCATACATTATCGAACTTTGAAAGTTTAATAATCGCATATTTTGTGGTTACTATTTTAAAATAGTGTTGTGAAGTAATGGCTTTTCATATTTTTTCAAAGCTTGATATACATTAAAGCAGCTTTTTATAAAAAAATTGTATGCTTATCAAAAATCGTATTTAGTAAAATTTGAATATGCACAGAAATGCCATTACAATGTGTAAAGTACCTCCGACACGTGGATATTGGTAGCACCTAGAACCAATCTTTTTGCTACCTTATTGGTATGTACACCATAGTGATACGGTGGATTTGACCATGATCAAATCATATTGATCGCTAACAGAAGAATAAACATCACTCGTCAGTCCTTCCCTAATATAATACACATTATCTGATAATATAGCTTGACTTAATACTAACGTTGATATATGAACATAATTAAGAGTTCACTTCATTCCATTCTTATCTTTTTTTGCTAATATTGCTGCTAGTATAGTATGCCAGCACCATAACCAACATCAGCAATTCGTCCATATATGGTGGTTTGATTTGATGTTGCAAGTAAAAGTTGGCTACTAACATCAAGTGCTTTATAGCTAAATATACCTAGTAAAGTTTTAATCATCAAATTATTAATTTGATAAATATACCAATAGCCATCTAAATTAGATGGTGTTTGTATAACTAGTTTTCCACTATATATTGAGCAATGCTTGGCACTATCATTTTTTTAACGGACACCATGTTTCTAATATTCTTTCATCGCTGCGTACTCCAATATAGTTTTCACCTATTACAAAAACATCACAATCAATTTTTAAAATAGATAGTAAATTTGTTAACTGAAAAAATACTTCTGGTTTATTCTTTCACCGAAAGTAAATTAAGGTTTCACAATTCTACACCATAGTAGATTCAGCTACGTAACTGAATATTTCGAGAAGGTAACAGAGTAGATAGTAAATGTTGAATATTGCCTTCTATTATTACTTGTTTGTTAAAAAATAACTTTTGATGATGCAGTAGTATTTCAATAACAAGATGCAATATATGCATGGGCTAAATGTCTTCACATACTGAATTAATTGAAAAAATTATCGTATACTATCGCTTCAGGTTTAGCAATCTGATTAGTTTAACGGTGGTTATGTATTCTCTATCTAATCAATGAATAATAATGAAATGATAAGGCGAAATTTGATATTAAAACAATTAGGCATTATACAATGGACACTTCGTCAACCAGAAGTATCAAGGGAAGGTATTACAGTCAAAATACCGGATAATATCCGATTACTTCTTACATCAGACTCTTTTCCATTATTAGAGAGTCATCCTATGTAGCTGATGTTGCTCGTATTTTAGCGTTAAAAACAGCACAAACCTAAGATTAACTTCCGACAAGCAATGCTGTTTCTACCAGCTAATTTTAGCTGTCACTGTTGGTGGATCGCACAACCGGTCAAACGTAATTTTCATAAAATTACTTTAACAACGGTCATCATTTTCCATTCTAAGAGATAGTATAAGTGCTAAACGTGCATTATGGAACCAAATAAGCAATAATCAACATTATCTAAAAATTATAAATAACATTCAATGTTGCTACATATCTTAGTATAAATTCATGAAAACGGATTATGTCTCTTTTTTTTAGAGTGCTATGGTTTCTAAAAAAATTAGGTAATTAAGCTTTAATTTTTAAATTGTATTGTTTATACCATGATTACAATATTTATATACGTATCAAAAGATACGTATCAGCAATACATGATATATAGTGTTATATTATAATCTGAATGATACAGCAATGCAGTATATTGTTATGATTTATTAGCTACCGGATCATTCTTTATATAAGATGCATAATGAGCATCATGCTTAATTATTATGCTTCTAAAATTCAAACATAGTAATTTTACCATATGTACATTTCGATATTAATATAACGTACCTAATTGGATCTTGATGATTGAAAATTTCATCCTACGATCGATGTGACTAGAGGAAGAGACAATCAAATTTAAAGATTTATAGTAATCATGAAATGTACAATATATTAATAATAATTTTAACTAAAAGTCTCTATATTTGCAATTCAATGGATTTTTAGATAAAATGAAGAGAGAGATATGTATTTTACAATTACTAGTCGCTTAATCTATCAGATATAGACTCATCGTTAAAAAGTATTGATTATTTAGTTAAATAAAAACGCGCTTTTATAAAAAATAATGTAGCATTGTCTATCCTATTAATGATGTCAAAGATTGACATCCGTATGCGTTAGAATTATTTTTTGAAGAAATGTTAAACTTGACCAGATATTAATATCTTGGACTTTTATGAACAGAGTATGACTTTATGCTAGATATTATTGCCAATAGATTAATTTAGATTAATTGTTATAATAGATAATTCTCTTCACATAAAGGAAATCTATATCAATAATATTTTGATGTTTACAGTATAGTCTAATTTAGAAGATGCGTTGGATAAACAATTTTATTATATCAAAACACTAAATTTAAATTAGAATTATTTCGTCGAACGCAACAAGATATTTTCATCCACTGAGCGATGATTCTATTTTGATGTCTTATGAATCAAATAAATTATCTGTGATAGTTACAGTAGATATCTATACTTTAGTATAAGTAAATTACTTTACTTCAAATATAATTCCTGATAAAAAAATTCAGAAAAATTTCAATGTGAAATATACTAAACTTAACTTTAGTAATGCTAATTAGTTTCTTTATATTGCACAAACGTATCTAATATAAATTAGATTTATAAGAATACCTAGCAATTCTATTACATAATACTGCGACTACTAGTAAAGTTATACATCCATCTTACATAAATTACATTGATTATTTACTATTTTTTCTTGCATGCAATGATGATTTATTTGAGCTGATATAGCTGATATAGTAGTTTTACATTATATTATAAGGCAATAATATTGTTATATTAGTACATAGTATTTCAATTTTAATTTTTTAAAATTCCTATACATACTACGCATATAGTATGTATCTACATTCTATTTATATCATTCATATCAATATACGTTTGATAATCTATCATTAAGTTTTAACTTGGATAATACTCTGAATTAATATTTTTATATTTTATGAAATTTACTCAAAGGTTTTAAGATAAAAATAAAAATATTTTATGGTCTTGAATAGATATTTATCCAATATTAATCTTAAATTGTTATGGAATATGTCTATCATTATATAATAATATTAATTATAGCATGGTTCACAACAATCAATTAGTGATCGTTTTGAATATATTGCTTAAATAACGGCGAAAAACAAAAATAGTGTGCTGTGATGAAGAATTTTAAGATTACTGTTTACTTGGCATAAGTGTCACAATAATCATTGTTAACTTATAACGTTACAATCAATAATTAATGACATTACGGTTAAAATAATTAAGATTAGTATCTAAGTATATATAAGGTACTGGAAAAAAAGCAATTGTACTATATCGAAGTAATGGTAATTTAAAATAATTTTATTCAACCAATACATGGTTTTTTTTGAATCAACTAATATAATAACAATATTATATTTTTTTTGGGTACTGAACAATTTTTAGAAAAACTTTTTATTTTATTATGTTTTTAATGCAGACAATGAGATTTAATAAAATATAAATATGATAATATTAAGAATATTCAATATATATCTGCACTGGTTGTTTTAACATAGAAAAGATAATTTTCTTAGTCAAAGTCTTTTACATAATAAGTAATAAATTATGTAGGAATTAACCGTAAAATATTTACATATTTCTAATGAAATCATTAGGTTAATGAAGACAATACATAGCATTGAAAATAATCTAGTTTAAATTTCATCGTTTTTATATCGTGTCCATAGATAAGTAAATAATGTCCTATGATCGTTAAAAAATTATTTTTATTGTTTTCAATTATAAATTTATTTTATATTTAAAAAAATTAGAAAAAAGATAATTTTAAAAAAATTTTTTTTTGACTGTTTTAAAGTCTTAGTAAATTAGATTAATTTATTATTGTGGCAGGAATATATATATCATATAATATGAATGATATTTTAAATTCAGTTATTTTAAGCGGTTTAAAAATAATGTAGTTCAATAGAACTTTTCTTATCAAACTTCTTTATGGTATGTTCTATAACTCATTAAGCTATGCGTCAATTTTTTTAAAGGTTATCATTCGTTGTAATTTCTATATTTTCTATTTATAGACAGTAAAGTGAAAACTTCATATTTAAAATACTTTCATAAAAGTAAATTATTATTAGTTAATTTTATTAATTGCATACAGACTAATTATTTCAATAAAAACACTACTATTATTATATATTGGATCGTAATCCTTACTAAAAATTAATATACCATCTATCTTCTATTTTAAGTTAATTTTAAAATATGAATAATCCTTTAAAATAGTTATCCAATTCTTATTATATATGGTTATTTAACTAAATAAGTGACAAACATACTTTGATGTATACAGGACGCACTTTAATTTGTACTATTTATTATAAATAAAGTGAATATCATAAAACTATATTATTTGTATATATTGTGCTATAAGATATAATCTTCGATTATAAACGGCGAATGAGTTATCATAAGTTAAATATCAATGCGTCACATTAAAAATATTCTATGTTGTAAAAACAATATTCTGCTACTACTGATAAATATGTTAAAAAAATAGAAAAGTTAATCTCGTAGTTCAGATTTAAAAAAATATTCCTTTTCATTGCTTTCCTGTATTATGCATAATCATTGATAACTATCAATGTTAAATTTTAATATGTTAACCATATCTTAATATAATATGGAAAATTTGAAAAATTATGAATAACCTTACTTTTACAGCACAACGTGTGCTTAGATTTCTAGATTTAACTAGATTAAATGATAATGATAACGAACAAGAGATCATTTCTCTTTGTAGAAAAGCTCAAAATATTGCCGGAAATACTGCAGCAATATGTATCTATCCATATTTTATTCCAATAGCCCGAAAAATCCTAGATCTGCAAAATAACACATCTATTCGCATAGCCACCGTGACAAATTTTCCCCATGGAAGACACAAATTAACCATCGCTATACAAGAAATTTGCTCTGCTATTGCATACGGAGCAAATGAAATTGATATGGTTTTTCCTTATCAGTCTCTTATTGCCGGTAATGAAAATATTGGTTTTACAATGGTAAAAGAGGCCAGTGAACTTTGTCAAAACAAACACGTCCTGTTAAAAGTAATTATTGAATGTGGCGAACTACAACACGCGAATCTTATTCGTTGTGCAACAAATATTGTCATTGCAGGTGGTGCAAATTTTATTAAAACATCTACCGGAAAAACCCCAATTAATGCTACATTGACAAATGCCGAGATAATTCTCAAGACTATCATTGAACAAAATGCTGAAAAACGAGTAGGTCTTAAAGTTTCTGGAGGTATCCGTACTGTTCAAGAGGCAACTGCTTATTTAGATCTTACTGATAAAATCATGGGAGTAAATTGGATTAATTTACAAAATTTTCGTATTGGTGCTTCAAGCTTATTGGATGATATTCTTAGAATTATAAACCAGGATTCTCATCAAAAGCCACAAAATTTAAAACACATAAATTAAAGATATTCTTGTATTGTTAACACAATGAAGTTTATAGTTCACCATGATGTCGAGGTGATTGCCATAAATCAGAAGATTTATTTACTAATTTATTAAGTTATTAATATTATTAACTATCGATTGAATATAATATAAAAATTTACATCAAACTACATAACTGCAATTATATTGAGCACTATCATAATCAATGTAAGAAAACAATCATAATCTATACATAAATTTATGTTATCAATCTTTAACTATAGTATTTTAATAGACTGAGCGAATTCAAAACAACTTTAAATTGTATCGTGTATAGCAACAAAGACTATACTTTTCAGAAGTAATAGGTAATGATTATTGGTTTATATAATTTTATTTCTATTAATAATTAGATAATTATATATATAATGTATGAATTAATTAACCTTCAGTAATGCTTAATAATACAAGAGCACCATTAATTGATATTTTATCATATTAACTAAAATTAGATTTAGATATAATCCATATAATAAAAAGAACCATCTTAGCAATAATTACTTTAGAAATTAAAATTGTGCTGTTATTACAAATTGCTTGCATTTACATTGCATAGTTATATTTAGTTTCACATCAGATGCCATAATTATTATGAGTATAATGCGACATATTACATTTTAACTTGATTTGCAAAAGTCATTGATGACTTAAAAAATCATGTAATATTTTAAAGTACAGGAGAATATTTATTATGCGGCGTGCATTTATTATGGTGCTTGATTCATTTGGTATCGGTGCTGCAGAAGATGCTGATAAATTCGGAGACCTCGGATCAGATACCCTAGGTCATATTGCTAATATATGTGCACTACAAGGTGCTAATCATGGACGATATGGGATATTGAAATTACCCAACTTGACATTACTAGGACTAGCCAAAGCTTCTGAACAATCTACTGGCTATTGTCCAGCAGGATTGGAAAAAAATATAAATGTTATCGGTGCATATGCTTATGCTAGCGAAATTTCTTCTGGTAAGGACACGCCGTCAGGACATTGGGAAATCGCAGGAGTACCAGTTTTATTCGATTGGGGATATTTTCGGAATGTAAAAAATAGTTTTCCATCAGAATTATTAACTAAATTAATGAAACGTGCATGTTTGTCGGGATTCCTTGGTAATTGTCATGCTTCAGGCACAATCATTCTTAAGCAATTAGGAGAAGAGCACCTACGTACTGGCAAACCTATTGTTTACACATCTTCGGATTCAGTATTTCAAATAGCTTGCCATGAAGAAAGTTTTGGCCTACATCATCTGTATGATTTATGTAAAATTGCTCGAGAAATTTTGATAGAAGATGACTATAACATTGGTCGTGTTATCGCTCGACCTTTTGTTGGTTTGACATCTAACCAATTTCGTCGTACCGAAAATAGACGTGATCTTTCATTAAAGCCTCCAGAAGCTACAATTTTACAAAAATTAATCGAAGAAAAAAATGGTACTGTAGTATCTGTAGGTAAAATTGCTGACATTTACGCACAAGTAGGAATTAGTAAAAAAGTTAAAGCCACTGATTTACAGTCCCTGTTTGATGCAACGATGCTAGAAATGGATATAGCAGGTAATAATACTATCGTATTTACTAATTTTGTTGACTTTGATTCAATATATGGACATCGTCGTGATGTAGCTGGTTATGCAGCAGCACTAGAATATTTTGACAGTCGTCTTCCGGAAATGATATCACGGGTCTATGAGGATGATATATTAATCCTCACCGCTGATCACGGCTGTGATCCAACGTGGCACGGAACTGATCATACACGGGAACATATCCCCATATTAATTTATGGTCCTAAAGTACAGCCTGGTTTTTATGGCCATCGTAGTACTTTTGCTGATATAGGACAAACGGTAGCACGTTACTTTAATCTTTCACCGATGAACTATGGAATACACATTTTTTAATGATTACAAAAATTAAATTATAATATATTAATAATCATCTACTGACGCCCAAGTAACATACTTTATATTATTTTTATAAAATAAGGAGAAGTACAGTGACACCACACATTAACGCTGAATTAGGTGCTTTTGCTGAGGTTATATTAATGCCAGGGGACCCACTTAGAGCACAATACATTGCTAATGTTTTTTTAGATAACGCCAAACAAGTTAATAGCATACGTGGTATGCTGGGTTATACTGGATCCTATAAAGGACAAGCAATATCGGTGATGGGACATGGTATGGGTATACCATCTTGTTCTATTTATGCTAAAGAGCTTATTACCGATTTCGGCGTCAAAAAAATTATTCGAGTTGGTTCATGCGGAGCCATTAAAGATAATATAAACATACATGATATCATTATTGGTATGGGTGCTAGTACTGATTCTAAAGTAAATCGAATACGCTTTAAAAATCATGATTTCGCTGCGATTGCTGATTTCAATATGGTAAAAAATGCAGTAGACGCTGCTAAAACTGCTGGCATTCCAGTGCATATAGGAAATCTTTTTTCCACCGATTTATTTTATTCTCCAGATACACAACTATTCGATCTTTTAGAAAAATATGGAATCCTAGGCATAGACATGGAAGCTGCAGGAATCTATGGAATTGCAGCTGAATTCAATATTCGTGCATTAGTAATTTGTACCGTATCGAATCATATTCGACGTAAAGAATCTTTGAATGCAACTGATCGTCAGACTACATTTAATGATATGATTAAATTATCTCTAGAGTCAGTCTTATTAAGTGAAATCTAATAATTGAACAAATATTCAATTCAAAACAAAATAATAAATGTAATTTATATTTAAGGCTATCGAGGAGGGATAGCATATCTGTATATTTTCTACAATATCTTAGTTTCTAATTATTTTAGATCTGTTCTATTTTTTCATAAACACAGAGCATGATGTAATACTTATTAATGTAAGTTTTATTAAATAAAGATCGAATCAATGAACCATTGATTCGATCTAATTGTAACATTCTTAACATGAATCAAAAAGATTAATATTAATGCAAGAAAATTTGAGATCGTCAATAATATACTATTAATACTAGTGAATTATTAAAATTAGAAACGAAGCATTTTATTACGCATTGATTATTATGCCGTTTTTAGCCACGTAGACTACAAGACATATGTAAACTGATTAATGAAAAACAAACTTTTTAACAAAAAAGATAAAGACAAAACAATAAATTAGTTCACTTACTAATAAGAACATTTTTTATTTTTCTAGTATGCTAACAAATAGTATACATTAGATTTATATGTGAATGCAGTATGAGTGATGTTTTCTCTTTGGAGAAACTCACACAATAAATAGCTTATCGCCTATCTCGTTTGATAGGAGCAATTCATCTTTATGGAGATATACATAATATGTATAAAAAAGCAATTTTACTATCTACCAATAGTCAATTAAGGTTAAGCCAAACAGTTCATGTTAATATTAATTAATATGTATACTATAAAAAAATAATAAAATCTATCAACATAAAACTAATGTACCTATGTACATTAATCACACACAGTAATTTTAAATGTATTGAATATATTATATATACTGTTTTTTAATAAAAATTAAATTTAATTAAAAAAGTAAACATGTATGGTATACATGAAAATATTTTTTACTGGTAGTAATACTTTTAATTCATTATTTTCAATTTCATTCCGTATTTAACGGTCATTTATTAACTCTAATAATTAATGAATAATATTTGTTTATTTATTCATAGATTGACAATTATATTGATAATGGTCATTTTAATCAAACTATAATCTTTATAAAATTAATATCAAAAGATTATCTTATTTTTTATAGAGCCTTAAAAAAACCAAAGCACGCTTTTAGAAGATTTACATATTTAGCAAAGTTATCTAAGTCACTAGTGATAATTAAATTAATATAAAATATATATTACTATTTTGATTTAATTATTCCATAATAAAATATTATATTTTATTAGCTTAGTATCTATTAGTAGGAATTGATAATTAATATTGTTAAAGATGCTAAGTGCATAAGTTTATTATATTGTATACACTTAATGTTTACAAAACGTTTTCTATTCTCTTTCAATTAATATACGAAATCAATAATCATCAATTCCATAAAAGTAATGTACATTATATTAATTAATATTATTAGCCATCAGATCATAGATAGATATCTAGATATTACTTTCACTGTCCATCTAATATAATTAGATAGACCTTTATTTATAAAAAAATTTTATATATCAAAAGGGCAATTTAAAGTAGTTATTTATCTCATATAAAAGATATTTAAATTTCGATAGAAATAAATATAATAGATATTATTTTAGTATAAATATTAATAATATTAAATTATTAAATACAATCTTTCAATATGCACAGGAGAATATATGAATCTTGATTATCTAATAATTATTTCTTCTAACTTTGATTTAAAAAATTTAATTTATAAGAATTAACTTAATAATTTTTTAAAAAACTATTAACATTATTTCATTTTACAACATACATGGTAATGTTTTTAATCTATAAAATTTATAACTAGATAATTTTATTACCTAAATATTGGACATAAAAGATTTTCATTCTTTTTATCAAATTTATATAATTTAATATCTAAAGTTATAAAAATTAGCCTATTAGTGTTATATAATCCTTTTTAAGGATAAATTATGAATTTAATTTCATATCAAATATTTTTATATTGACATCATGTAAGTTAATGAATTTCAATCAAAATATTTGGTTTTAAATTAATACAAAAATACATTGCTATTATGTATAGTGTATTAGAATATGTAGTGAATAGAAAAAATTTCTTTGACTAACGACAATGATATTATACTAAAAATATAGTGTTACAATGAGGATATTTATTAGGTGGATAGTAATATTATGTATCACCTATTTTTTAAGGATAAACTATGATAATAGTTACAGGCGGAGCTGGATTTATTGGCAGTAATCTTATTACTGCGTTGAATCAGATCGGATACAATGATATTTTGGTTGTAGATAATTTAAAAAATGGTGCTAAACATGTGAATTTAGTAGACCTGAACATTAGCGATTATATGGATAAAAAAGATTTCATGGACTGTATTGTATCTGGTGATAATTTTGGTAATAATATTAATGCAGTATTTCATGAAGGTGCCTGTTCATCCACTACTGAGCAAGATGGCAATTATATAATGTATAACAACTATAAATATTCTAAAATATTGGTACATTACTGTATAAAATTAATGATACCTTTTTTATATGCATCTTCAGCAAGCATATATGGCAATCGGATAGAAAATTTCATTGAAAATCGAAAGTATGAACATCCATTGAATATTTATGGATATTCTAAATTTTTATTTGATCAGTATGTACGCATATTACTACCGAAAACTTCATCGCAAATTTGTGGTTTACGTTATTTTAACGTATATGGTCCTCACGAAGGACATAAAGGTAATATGGCAAGTATGATATTCCATTTAAATAATCAAGTCCAAACTGGACAAAATCCAAAATTATTTAAAGGAAGTAAAAAATTTAAACGTGATTTTATTCATGTTAAAGATGTGGCTTCGACTAATATCTGGTTTTGGAAAAAAAAAATATCTGGTATATTTAATTGTGGTACTGGCCAGGCAGAAACATTTCAAACTATCGCAAATGCTGTACTAGACTATCATAAAAAAGAAACAATTGAATATATTTCATTTCCTAAAAACCTCAAAGGAGTTTATCAAACTTATACTCAAGCAAATTTAAATAAACTACGTTCTTCAGGGTATAATCGATCCTTTACAACCATTAATACGGGAATTGTTGAATATTTAAACTGGTTAAATAATTCTCCTTAATATGTTCTATCAATAATAGAAGCAGTACTTGATGAAAATATTAGTGATTGGACCATCTTGGATTGGCGATATGATGATGTCTCAAAGTTTATATCGTTTACTAAAACGACATTATCCTGATGTAAAAATTGATGTAATGGCACCACTTTGGTGTAGCGCTTTACTAAATTATATGCCAGAAGTTAATCAGAATTTAGTGATGCCGATTGATCATAAGATTCTAAAATTAGGTCAACGTTATCAATTAGGACGTGCTTTACGTAAGCATAACTATCGGCTAGCTTTGGTTTTACCTAATTCTTTCAAATCAGCACTTGTACCTTTTTTTTCTGACATTCCTCGACGTATTGGTTGGCGTGGAGAAATGCGTTACGGTTTATTAAACGACATTCGTATATTAAATGAACAAGCGTTTCCATTGATGGTACAGCGTTACGCTGCTCTAGCTTATGATAGTCACATGATACGTAGTGCTGAAGATCTACCGAAACCACTACCCTATCCTAGGATAAGAGTTGACGTTCAGGAGATTAGAAAAATTTTGGGTTCTTTTATTCCTTCAAGTACGCGTTCACTTATTGGATTGTGTCTCGGTGCAGCATGTGGATTGATCAAATGTTGGCCACACTACCATTTCGCTACCCTTGCCAAAGAACTGATTTATCGTAATTATCAAATCGTACTATTTGGTTCATTGAAAGATTTTAAGTCTAGCGAATCAATTAATAATACTTTACCAAAAACTTTACGTCGATATTGCCATAATTTAGTTGGACAAACCACTTTAGAACAAGCAGTGAAGCTTATTGCTGCTTGTCAAGGAATTATCAGTAACGATTCAGGACTAATGCATATAGCTAGTGCGTTAGATCGTCCGTTGGTAGCGTTATATGGGCCTAGTAGTCCAGAATTTACTCCACCTCTTTCTAGTCAAGCGCGGGTTATTCGTTTAACCACAGGACGTTATAAAATCCGACAAAGTATTAATCAACAACAATATCATCAAAGTTTAATAGCTATTAAACCTGCTCGAGTTCTTAGCGAGTTAGAAACAATACTGCTCTTACCTAAAAACACAACATGAATGTTCTAATTATTAAAATATCTTCAATGGGTGACATATTGCATACTCTTCCTGCATTGACTGATGCCATGAACATGCTAGTAAACATCCGTTTTGATTGGGTAATAGAAGAAAATTTTGCTCAAATTCCTACTTGGCATCCTGCAGTATGCCAAGTATTTCCGGTAGCGCTTCGTCGATGGAGATACAATTGGTTTAATACAGAGACAATACAAGAACTATTTAATTTTACATTTCAATTGCAGAAAAAAAAATATGAAATTATCATTGATGCTCAAGGATTAATTAAAAGTGCTGCCTTGGTAGCTTTTGTTCATGGTGAAAAACATGGTTTGGATTATAAGAGTGCGCGTGAACCTTTAGCGAGTTTTTTTTATAATCAGCGTCATACAGTAGCTAAACAGCAGCATGCTATTAAACGCATACGTCAGCTTTTTTCCAACAGTTTAAGCTATATACTTTCCGACAATCTTATCGACTATGCTATTACACATTATTTTAAGTCCAAACTAATAAGTAAAAATCCTTATCTAATTTTTTTACATTCTACAACCCATATACGAAAACATTGGCCAGAATCTCATTGGCGTCTATTGATAGCATTTACTAATGAATCTGGATATCGAATTAAATTACCTTGGGGATCAAACGATGAATATCAGCGTTCTTATAGATTAGCCCAAGGATATAGCCATGTTGAAATTTTACTATCGCATTCACTGATGCAAATTGCAGAACAATTGATCGGTGCCACGGCAATAGTATCAGTAGATACTGGAATTAGTCACTTAGCAGCTGCTTTAAATTGCCCGAATTTGACGCTCTATGGTCCAACTGATCCTAATTTGATTGGTGTTCACGGACGGTATCAAAAGATTTTACGTGCAAAAGATGGAAATATGAAAAATTTAACCGCAGTTAGCGTATGGCAAGCTTTACAAACAATTTTAACATCAAAATAAAAATAATATTCTTTTGATAATTGATGTAGTTTATTTATATTACTTCAGTCTTACTAATTAATATTATATCCACTACTGAACTAAATTTCATTGACGTTAAGAATAGTAATTTACTCGCTATATTATATATAGCTTATTATATTTAGATAATTGAAGTAGGTTCAGACGATAAAATATTGTATTTTTTCAGAGATTTTATAAAAAATAAAATTAAATTAACGGAATAATCAGGTATTCAAGCAACGTATTTTTTTTAAATGATTTAGATAACTAAATCTAGTTATAATCATTTAATTAAAAAATAATGATACACATGTAAATTTAAAATTTAAAGTTTACATATTTAATCTAATATAAGATATATTATTCTTCATATTAATAACATGAAATATTATAGTTTGTATAGGAAGTTATATGATTAATTAATTTTGATTATTTAAACTTATTGAATAGCAAATTAAATATATAAGTTGATATGATTATGATATATTATATAAATAAGCATATTATTATATATCAATATATATGCTTAGTATAAAAAAATTCTAATTTTTACTGAATTATTTATGGATCCATAAAAACATATATATTTTCTATCATACAGATACAAAAATAAAATAACACTTTTAATAGCATTAGCCAAGATAATCTAAACTCTTTTAGAGGAAATCTTTGTATAATCACCAAATTTACTATCTACTTACAAATAAAAATTTCATTACATTCCAAACATAAGATATTAGATATAAATCTAGCTTTAAAGATCAATTGTATTGGAATCACATGTTATATAACCTTTTTATATAATCGTATAAGATCTTTTCGCATTATTAATTATTTTAATGGCTGTATGCTCTCAGCTATAACTACGTAAAAAGAATGTGATCAAATTTATTAATTTGAGGTATCTAAGATAATGTAAAAAGTACTTAACTAAAGTTTCTATATAAAATGTAATTTTTTACATCTAGCATGGATATAAAAATTTAAATTTTATTTAAAATAAGTATCTAAGCAATTTGATTTGACTAAAAATTTTTTGTTTTTTTTCTAAATGAATAATCATATCAGTAAATTTTATTTTCTTTCAATATTTTTTTTTGAAACAACCTACATTGTAGGTACAACTTTTCAGCATCCTGTCTATACTTTTTTTAAAGTTAAAAGATAATTTCACCTTATACGATCATCAATTATCTTCCAAATTAGAAGTTTAAGATTGAACTGCAATGAATCGTTAGCCATTTTAGCTTATGTTACGTATAATATAGTCATTTTAATAATCCAATTTTTGGAATTATTTATTTTTTCTAATATTGTGTATTTATCTTTTATCGTTCATATATATCAGTTCGTTGCTTATCTAGCGTTTTTATGAAACACATAATGTTATTAATCTAGCGGATTATTTTAACATCAAATAACTTAACGTAGTTAATGAAAGAATTGTACATGATACTAGATCAATGTTGAATTTATTATCTAATGGTTATATTTAAACTTGTTATTTTCTTTTTTAAACAGCAGTATTCACTACTATGATTATCTGCACTCATAATATTGATTTATTTTGCATACTTAAAAAGTAGGATACTAATGAATAAAATTCATGTTCTTTTTAACAAAATTAACACTTTTTTTAGTTGTATTTTCTATAGCATATAAAATGACTATAATAAACAGTATCTATTGTGGCCCATTAAATTATCATTTTTCAATGGAAGTAAAAATCTATTTTTAATTACAGTTTAATAAAAAACTATTATTGATTCATAAGTTTAAAGATATCATTAAAACTACACAGAGTCTTTATTTTATTTTTTCTTCAGAATATTAGAAAGTACTATTACTAAAAATTAATTATAGTTTATAGATTCTATCTAGAAAAATATCCTCTTCTATAATTAAGTAATCCTTAATTTCTTAATATATTATATTAGATTAATATCTAAAATTATTAATTTAAATTTTTTCTAGAAAATGTTATCATTTTCATCGGTTGCAATATTCAAATTAATAATATCAACTTTTTGAAATATTACATTTGAAAAATTATATTAGATAATTATTGATAATATTGGTGCTAATATCATGTTAATTATTTTTATGTAACCAGCTAATACTTTTTAATTTTAATACAGTTGTAGTATATTTGTAAAATATATAGACTATTTATATTTATTGTAATAAATAGAGTATAAACTTACTATAATTACTACCTGTTCGTGAACATTTTTCTTACAATTTTATTTTTTATTAAAAACTATAATCAAAGTGTCATTCAAATCAAAAAGGATTCTGTTATTTTATCGAGTCAATAATAAATTTGAGTACATATATTCATTCATCATTTATGTGTATCAGTAAAGTTATAAAATTATTCCTAATAGGAAGATTAGTGATAATAAAAGATACATTTTTCAGATTAATATAATCAATTACAAGAAATATTAAAATAATTATTACACTTTCATCTTTTACATATTATTAACTCACATTCATTAATTCATAAAGCTATTGAATTAATCTACCGGATATTCTAGATCAAGTGAATATAGCACGATGAGCCTTATAGGGAGATAAGATATGTTATGTAGGAAAAAAATTTCTCAAACATGATTAGATCAAAATAGCGTTGTATGATATATGCTTATTATTTTAATTTAACTTATATTAGTCGATAATATTATTATATAATATCAAAAAAAAGAAAATTTCGACGGTTAGAAATGATATAATATGATTATATAGAATAAAAGAAAATAAATAATTTTTGATTTATAATGCATTGATAGGATCTTTTTTCTTATGAAAAAGAGCAGGACTGTATAGCAATTAATTGTGTTATTACTTCCGATGCAAACTTGGATTTAACGTTTTATTTCACCTATAATTACGATTAGCATTGAAGTATTTTTTTATTTCAATTACTTTCTTAGTGTCATTAGAAATAATAAAAATCTTTGTTTACTATCAAATAGCGGTGAAATTTTTCATTTTTGTCTTAAATATATTAATGTATGGCAAACTATGTTAGCATATTATACTATATTGCTAACATACTCATCTTACTTTTGTTTTATCCGTTTTCCTATTTTTATCCATACTAGAAATTATGGCCTGTGGATTATAAGTTATTATAATAATTTACCATTACAGATATCATGAAAAATTCATGGAATGAATTGGTAATATCTCGATCTATTAAATGCTAACAGTCTGAATACCATACATCGCAGTCATTTCATGCAATGAGTAAACGCTATAATGAGCTTATATCATAAATATTTTTTATTAACTTAGGCCGTTGACAGAAATTTTTATAAGCTTGCTATCACATTCTGATGTTATTATATAGTCATTATGCAGCCGATATTAAAATGTATCAGACAAATGATACATTATTAAACAATACTATCATTCGTATAAGAATATTAGATTACCAATTTAGAGCATGGTACATTTGAATTTTAAAATCATGCAGTACATAATTTATTGTGAGTCACAATAGGTAATGATTATTATTTATAATATCATCATATATTTGATACAACCTTTTGTATGGATAAAATTATTATGGCGCAGTAGAAAAATACCTGCCTATAGACAGCGCTGGAAGGAACGTTATGGATTTTGTCAAGGAAAAGTAAAACCAGGTGGCATTGTGCTACATTCAGTTTCTGTTGGAGAAACGTTGGCATCCATACCATTAGTGCGTATTTTATGCCACCGTTATCCAATATTACCGATTACTATAACTACTACAACGCCTACCGCTTCTGCAAGAGTACTATCGGAATTTGAAAAGGATGATGTCCATCATGTCTATATGCCCTATGATCTTCCTGATGCTATAAGACGTTTTCTTGACTATGTAAAACCTAAGCTTGTGATTATTATGGAGACAGAACTATGGCCTAATTTAATTAAAGAATTACATCGTCGTCACGTTCTATTGATCATTGCCAATGCTCGCCTATCTTCTCGCTCTGCTGCTGGTTATAAAATATTTAATAGTTTCATCGCTGACATTATGCGTTGTATCACAGTTATTGTTGCTCAAAATAAAGACGATGGCGTCCGTTTTTTAGAATTAGGACTTCAGAAAAACCAGCTAGTAGTAACAAGTAATCTGAAATTTGACATCTCTATAACACCTAACTTAGCCATGCAAGCTACTATACTGCGCTACCAATGGGCATCTCATCGTCGTGTTTGGATTGCTAGTAGTACCCATAAAGGAGAAGAAATATTATTATTACAAGCACATCGTCAGCTTTTAATAACTTTTCCTGATTTACTTCTTATTTTAGTACCACGCCATCCTGAACGTTTTTCAGTAGCAAAGGAAATGACAATAGAAGCTGGTTTTAGTTACATTATGCGAAGTAGTGGTCATATTCCATCTAGACAAACCCAAGTTGTTGTAGGAGATACAATGGGTGAATTGATGTTACTGTATGGTATCTCCGATCTTGCCTTTATCGGAGGAAGTCTAGTGAAATATGGTGGTCATAATCCTTTAGAAGCAGCAGCACATGCTATTCCAATTTTAATGGGGCCACATATTATAAATTTTCTCGATATTTGTAAAAAATTAGAAGAAACTAATGGATTAATTACCGTAACTAATGTGACATCGTTGGTAAGTACTATTTCTATTCTGTTAAGTGACGAAAATTATCGTTTGTATTATGGCCGTCATGCAGTAGATGTTTTACATAAGAATAAAGGTGCGCTCCAACGCCTACTAAACTTAATAGAATTTTATTTGCCACGGAGTTAATGAAAATGTCAAAGAGAAAAACTCTATCGGTTGTGCTAATTACGCTTAACGAAGCAGCATTGCTATCAGATTGCTTAATGTCAGTAAATTGGGCTGATGAGATTATAGTACTAGATTCTGGAAGTCATGATGAGACATGTCATATCGCTAAACGAATGGGTGCACAAGTTTTTCAAATTACTGACTGGCAAGGTTTTGGTATACAACGTCAACGTGCTCAATCACTTGCTTGTAGTGATTATATCCTGATGATTGATGCTGATGAGCGTGTCACACCGCTATTACGTAATTCTATTCAACAAGTACTTCAACAGCCGATTATAGATGGAGTAGTGTATAGCTGTCTAAGATGCAATTATTTTCTGGGCCGTTTTATTCGCTATGGTGGATGGTATCCTGATCGAGTAATTCGGCTGTATGAACGAAAACATTATCACTATAATGTTCAACAAGTGCATGAATCATTAAGTACTGTGGATCATCCCAATATTGTCACTTTACAGGGTGATTTACAACATTTTACTGGTTATGATTTTATAACATTTCAGAAAAAACAACTGAAATATGCAAAATGCTGGGCACAAGAGCACGATCAAGTAGGATTTACATGTAGCCTATTTGCCGTTATTTGTCGTACTTATGGTGCATTTATTAACACTTGGATACTGCGTGCTGGTTTTCTAGAGGGTTCACATGGTTGGTTGCTTGCAATGATAAATGCTCAATATACTTTTAATAAGTATGCTACTCTATGGTCTTTAAATTATACTAGGAAAAGAAAAAATATATGATAAAAACAGCAATTTATCCTGGCACATTTGATCCAATGACAAATGGTCATTTGGATTTAGTGACTCGCGCTGCAAAGCTTTTCGATCAAGTAATATTAGCAATTTCTGATAGTACTAGAAAATGTCCTCTATTTGATTTATCTGAACGTGTAGCATTATCGACTCAAGTTATTGCACATTTAGCTAATGTCACAGTAATTGGATTTAACGAATTGCTTGTTAATTTCGCTCGTCGACAAAAAGCAACGATTTTAATCCGCGGATTGCGTATTGCATCGGATTTTGAATATGAAATGCAACTAACAAAAATGAATCGTTATTTGATGCCAGAGTTAGAAAGCATATTCATGATGCCAAGTGAATGTTGGTCCTTTCTTTCTTCTACGCTAGTTAAAGATATGGCACTTCATGGCGGAGATCTCAATTGTTTTTTACCTTTACCTTTTGCTAAAGAAGTTAGAATACGGCTATGTCCTTAAACAGGAAAATGATCATCCTGAAACTTGCAGTCATTCTATTTTTAGATGAATTCATTTTATTTAAACATATCATTTGATATCACTAAACGTTAATCCAGATTACTAGATTATTCGAATAAAATTTCGTTTTAAATGACGTGAAAAACTATGTTCATAACTTTTCTTTTAAAATACATATTGTATTAACTTATTTTATTAACTTATAGATTAGATAATGTGCGTTTGTTACTTCTTTTTTTTATAATATTTAAAATAATATATTAATTTATTCAAAGAATAGTTTTAAATAATATAAATTTATTTTCACTTTTAATAATACCTAACACTGTCTACTAAAGAGTAAGAAACAATCACCTTTTTTAAAGGTATAAATTTTAATATGGATTTTTTATAGGTTTTTATTTATTTTATTTAATTTTATTTTCTTTATAAATTACATGCTTTCGTTTGATTGGATCAAATTTTTTTAGTGAAATTTTTTCAGATTGATTACGTTTATTCTTCGTACAAGTATAGAAGTGGCCAGTACCCGAAGAAGAAATTAACTTAATTTTTTCTCGTACACCCTTAGCCATATTGTGTATCCTTAATGTTAATCGCTATTCAAATGAAGAGTAGATAAAATTATCTCTATCCCTTTTTTATCGATTATACGCATACCTTTTGCAGATAATCGTAGTGTAATGAAACATTTTTTACTTTCAATCCAAAAACGATGAGAATGTAAATTAGGTAGAAAACGACGTTTCGTTGCATTCATCGCATGAGATCGTTTATTTCCGTTCATCGGATGTTTGCCTGTAACCTGGCAGATTCTAGACATCTTTGATCTCCTCCAATTAATTAAATTATTTAAATGAGCTATAAAGTTAGTCAAATAATAATAAGCATTCTACTTTATTTTATAACATTTATAAAAAGATCACCTAATATAACACTATATAAAACGAACTATTTACAAAATAATTGGTCTTTTTTTCATAAGTATATCATACTTAATTCATGATTGCCTCAAATAACTAACAATCGAAAATTATACATCTTAATATATGTATGTTCAAATTTTGTTATGTATCGATAAATACCATGGTGACAACGACATTATCAAAAAAATATTTTTCTTTTATTAATTAACATTAGAATGATGATAATCGTAGATTTAATTACGATTGAGATCGTAGTGCTGCAAATTCTCCTAATCAAAAATGATTTACTTTAGCAAAGCTATTTATTTACAAAACATTATTTTTTTATTTTTATTATTTATAGTAATAGAACATTTTTACAGATTTATTTTTTTAAAAAACTCATTATCATTAATAATATGATGTTAAAAAATATAATTAACTACATATACATCATCAATATGATAATGTGTATGTAATAGTACATTATAGAATATATTAACGTCAAAACTAAGGTATACGTACATATTTGATATTACATATGAAATATGTACAACATGTTTCTAACTTAACTAATAGTAGCCGTCACTTTATTAAAACTTTCTGTTATTATCGTATACAATTGGATTACAATTGTATATTATTATATATTAACTATATATTAATGTATTTCATTAATTTTTTTGATACAATTGAAACTATAGACTATATGACTTTTAATAAGTAAGTACTTTGTGTTAGTGAACACAATGAATACTTGTAGTATGTTTTGATTCATTTTATTGACTGTTTATAAAATAAATGTTAATAGTTTTATGTTAAACACTTTTTATTTTATATAAAAGATGATGTTAGAATGATTACTTATCTAATTACGTTAGATCAGCATATCAGAATATGATTCATTCTGTGAATGATTATATTTATTTAATAAACTACATCTATATATATGTGATATATATCAAATTGCAATATTGGATTGTATATTAAATTTAATTGCTGTATTAACTTTTTAAATTACTATACATCAGCTCGATCTATGTAGTTTTTCAATCATTAAAAATTTGCTACGTTATAAGAAAAACCATGATAAAATAGTAAAAATCAATTTTATTTTATAATAAACAAATAAATCATACAAAATTAATGATATATTTCATGTTTTGTGTCATATTAAATTCTTTAATATACAAGTCTTAGATAATATCTGTAGATGCAATCAGTTTATTTCAAATATTTTGACTTATTTATATATAAATAAATATGGAAATCGGGAAATGGATATAGAGAATTTTAACTATCAAATATTAAAAATATGAAATATCTGATACTTAGATAACTAAAACAGTTGCTTTTAAACATCTAGGATTTTTTAATTTACTTCAAAACGCATTTTATTAATCTATCAGACTAAACTAACGATATTACATTATTCAACTCTGTAAACTAAAAATGCCATTTTCTTATTGAAAAAATAATTTATCTTATTTATGAAGTGTTATATGCATATTGTAGATACATTATCTATTTTGTTTAGTGTTGTTTATGAAGTAATTATGGTGCGTATTTATTAATATATTTGATCAATACATAGTATAGCGAAGTTATATAGCATGATTAAAAATCTCATAGACGATAAGCAATTGTCATTACTCTTGCGCTTTGCTAAATTTAGATATTGTAAAATTATAATATAACAATGATGCTAATTACATACTTAAAATTTAATAATATAATTATTTTTAAATATCTTATTTATTAAACTTGATACATAGTTACACTGACACAGTGATATAAGTTCAGATAAACACTATAACAATAAGCACAATTACAATTGTCAATTATAAAATAACATAATTGTCTTATTTAGATTTTTTCTAGAAATTAATAGAATAAAATATGAGAAAGAAGAATTATATTAGTATTAATTCTACTACATACATCGCATATATAATACTATTGTTTGATTTTTTAGTAAATAAACATTTTCTTATAATGTGGTTATGGTCTTTTTTTAATAAAATATGACATAAATTATTATTTATAAATACACTAGGATTTGATTCATTAATTAATTAAAACGTCAAGGCTACTGCTTTTCGACATAAGCAACTTTCTTCAATGAAAGGATATAAAATGATTAAGCTTGGAATTGTAATGGATCCTATTGCATCCATCAATATCAATAAAGACAGTAGTTTTGCTATGTTGTTAGAAGCACAACGTCGAGGCTATGAAATTCATTACATGGAAATAAGTTTTTTATATTTACGTGGTAACGACGCAAGAGCTTTTACTCGACTCTTATCAGTCAAAAAGGATGGTAATCCTTGGTATAATTTTTATAGCGATCAAGACATTAAATTAAACGAGTTAGACATAATATTAATGCGTAAAGACCCTCCTGTTAATACCGAATTTATATATGTTACTTATATATTAGAGCATGCAGAAGACAAAGGTGTATTAGTTGTTAATAAGCCACAAAATTTACGAAATTGTAATGAAAAAATATTTACATCTTGGTTTCCAAGATATATGCCAGACACTTTACTTAGTCAACGTTATGATCATATTTACGAATTTTGGAAAGAACACGGAGAAATTATATTAAAACCGCTTAATAGTATGGGAGGAAATTCAATATTCCACATTAAAGAAAACGATCCTAATTTCTCCGTTATTGTCGAAACATTGACCTGCTATGGTTGTTGTTTTTGCATGGCACAAGAATATTTGCCGGCTATAAAAGAAGGAGATAAACGAGTACTGATTATAGATGGTCAACCAGTGCCTTACTGTCTAGCACGTATTCCTAAACAAGGTGAAACTCGTGGTAATTTATCCGCTGGTGGATATGGAGAAGCTCGTTTTTTATCTAAGAGCGATCAGAAGATCGCTCATAATATAGCAAAAATATTGAAGAAAAAGGGATTGATTTTTGTAGGATTAGATATTATCGGAGATCGTCTTACCGAAATTAATATAACTAGTCCCACTTGTCTACGTGAAATTGAAGCAGCCTTTCCTATTTCAATTACTGGAATGTTAATGGAATCAATTGAAAAAAAATTGGCATTGAAACGATGATTAATTAAAATAAATATTGCCGTAATCTGATTACGCTTTCGGATAATCATGAATGTTCATTCTTTCTACATACTGAACATCTTTTTTTAAATCGACTTCACATTTTATAATTCAAATATGAATTTACAACACCATTTTCTTATAGCTATGCCTTCATTACAAGATCCATTGTTTAAACGATCAGTAATATATATCTGCGAGCATAATAGTAGCGGTGCGATGGGTATTGTAATCAACAAACCTGTTGAACACTTTACTATCGAAAATATATTACATAAACTCAAAATCATGCCTGAAGATCGTAATTTGGCTAATCAATTGAATCAACCAGTATTCGCTGGAGGACCATTAGCAGATGACCGTGGTTTTATCTTACATACGCCACGTGAAGGATTTGGATCAAGTATTGGTATTTCACCGCAAACCATGATCACTACATCTAAAGATGTTTTAGAAACGCTTGGTACTGCTGACCAACCTAATGATATATTAGTTGCATTAGGTTATTCTGGTTGGGGACAAGGCCATCTAGAGCGTGAATTACTTAATAATGCTTGGCTAACTATTCCTGCTGATAGCAAAATTATGTTTCATACACCTATTGCATTTCGTTGGTTTCAAGCTGCGCAAATGCTTGGTATCAATATTCATAATATTACAAATCAGGTAGGACATGCCTAATGAAGTACAGCGATATTATTATGGCGTGCGATTTTGGTCTAAAAAGCATAGGAGTAGCCATTGGTCAACATATAACTTGTACTGCCCAACCTCTGACAATATTTAAGGCTCGGAACGGCATGCCCAATTGGATATATGTAAAAAAAACCATTAATGAATGGCAGCCAAAAATAATAATAGTAGGACTACCATTAAACATGAATGGTAGTCAGCAATTTCTGACGATACGAGCACGAAACTTTGCCAATCAAATACACACTCAGTTCAGAATACAAACAATACTATATGATGAACGGCTTAGCACAGTAGAAGCCCGATCTAAACTTTTTGAACAAGGTGGCTATCGTGCTTTAAAAAAAAGTCAGGTAGATGCAACATCAGCGGCTATTATATTAGAAAGTTGGTTAAGGTAATTTATATTAGCATAATGAGTTTATGATATGAAATATAAAACATACCGATCTGATAATAACCTTGTTAAACCTTATGAATATGCTAAAATAGTATTTTTTATAAAAAAATGAAACAAGTTATATCAATACATCATACCATTTTATCATCGAGTTACAACATATACATAATATAATATACTCTATATGTATAATATAAAAACCACAGCGTGAACATTTCATCTTTTAATAATATTATTAAGTTAATTATATCAAATAATTATAATCTTTAAACTCTCGATATAATTCAATATAAGTAATAAAAATCATTAATTATTAAGACATACTATTATTATTCAATAATAATTTTTAATTAGCACTTTAAGTGATAGTAATGAAATATCTTTTTATTTTAAAACATTGTCCGTATAATGTATTTGTTATTAGATTATTAATATCCGTATAGAAATGTTAAAAGTTTTTCTGATTGGACATGCTACATACAAATACTGTTAAAAATATCATAGACATAAGAATCTTATAATAATATATCTCATTTATTCGATATTATTTATATAATATTATTGATCTTAAAGTATAAAATACTTTAATTTTATAATTATATACCTTATTATAATTAATAAGAAATATTTAGATCAAAATTAAATATATAATTATCTTTTTAAAGAACAGTGTGTATCTTTCAATATTAAATACTCTGAAAAATCTCTACTAGAAATTATTAAAGAATCTATTCTATCTAGGTTAAATAACTCATGAATAGTTGTTTCAATAGTACTATACTATTTATATGGTATATTTATTATTAAAAATTAAATTTTTGATTTAAAAATGGACTAAAATTAATATAGTCAATATAATTTTAAGATATTACAATATACACATAATACATATGTGCATTGTAATTACAAATAATAATTTAGTAGATATAATCTATTATCTATGTTATTAAATTATAAATCATACAATCCAGTTAATTATTAGCTAATATACTATCACTATGAATAATGAAAAAATAATTTGTATATTAAGTATTATAAAAAATAAATAGCTATTATCTATCTGTATTTTAGTTTTTTTATTTAAAATCCATTTATTTATTGATCAATGATATTGCAGTACTTAAAATAAGATAAGCATTAATTTAGCACTTTATATATTTAAATTATTTTAAATATAATTTAAAATATTTTAAGAAAAAAATGTAGTATTCTATACTAGAATACATAATTACATCATTATGTAAATGATTCTTATAATTTTATAATTTAAGGAAATCAATTGTACTTTTATACATATCATGTATTACATATTTAATTAAAATTTATTACTAATAATGTTTTTATAAATATCATTATATCTGAGCATTTAATGATGATGCTATCAATAGATAATGTTTTATACATTAACATACCAATTTAGACATACCCTTTAATAGATATTTTTGAAATATTCTTTAATCAAAGATTTTAATGCTAATTTATATTTAAAAGGATTAAAAAATTATATATTAAAATTAGGATAAGGATCTATTTTGTAATATGCTAAATTTAGCTTAGTATATTTAATAATATTCATTATATTATATCTAATTCTAGATAAAAGTTCATAATATGAGTAAACATTGTTATATGATCATCCTTTTAAATCAAAATTTAATATTTCTATTATATCAATGACCATACTCAATCTCTTTTTTTTAATGGAATATTTATATTAATAAATATATTAGATCTATAAGAAAATATAAGAATAAGATGTATTCATTGTATTTATAAAAATTATAAATAATTTTTATAAATTACCTGTTATAAACCTTTTTGAGGTTTCTCAATTATATACTTTGTATAGTAATTTTAATTATTGAGATAAAATTCAAAAAAATATGTTATGTCTTCCTTATAAAGAAGAATTTTTCTCTTTGTCAAAAAAGAACAAACACCATGTTTCGAACATACTAAAATTTACTTATATTTTATTATTGTTAATAGATACATCTATATTTTCCTATTTGTTTTCTATTTTCTTTTTGAATTGATATTTCAGGTATTTCACTGTAGTACAGACTTAAAATTCTACCTACATTTCAAAATGAATTTATATTATCAATTGAGTGTAATTCAGTAATTGACTTTCTTAATAGCATATACATATTCTATATGGTATATAATGCCATTATTCTAGTATAATATAAAATAATTAACAAATTTGATAAACAAATAATCTATTTGGATTAATTAATAGTTAATTATAAATAAAAATATTATATATTCTAATATTTATACATTATAAAATATATATATTGTATATATCTAACTATTTTAGTTACATGATAAATAATATATTTACTGTGTTTAAAATAAATTTTTAAATTTAAAATATACATATATTAGTTAAAAACTATCTTATTTTCAGACTTAAATAAATCTGTTAAAAGATCAGACCTATTATCAATTTATCATTTTTATATTTTAAAAATTTAAATATTATTTAGTATGTTTTATTTAAATAATTTATTATTTAACCATTTAAATTTAGCCATGTTATATTAATAACATAGTTATTAGAAATTAGTGATTATAATTATAATCATGAGATAAATATAAGTATAATAATGTTATATATATGACATTATTTAATAATTTTTTATTGAAAAATATTAAAGATAACTACTATTTTTGAATAAATTTAGATGAAAAACATTAGTTTGACTTTATAAAGTGAAGTAATTTAAATAAAAATAATGAAAGAATGAATATGTCTAATTTAATGAATTATGATGTCAATCATATTATTGAATATATGTAATAAAAGGTTTAATTCCAGTAAATTATCATGATTAATCAATCATTACTTTAAAAAATTTGTATATTTTATATAACAACAAAACCATTATTTTATCATTTGGCGATATACTATCGATAAAAGTAATGCATAGAAAATATTCTAATGTTTAATTGAACGGTTAGCTTTCTTTTGATTAACATGCTCCTTATATGTTATTATAGATGATTATAATTATCTATAATTCGAAATTCGAGTTTCTCTTAAACATTCGTAAAATGATATTATTTTTTTGGAAAATCTTTGATATATCAAAGATTGATAGTTATCAATAACAAGTTAATAGACAACACAATGTAACATTAATAACATTATTCCGTACTATACTGATAGTGAATAAATAATCATCTATAAGATCGAAACATTATTAATGTGATCGTAATCTAGCTTTATAAAAAAATGATCTACAATAAATTATTATTTTCAGTTATTAGCTTAATAAAATGTGATTATGATCATCGCATTAATACAAGAATTAAAAAATTGAAAAACCTTAAAGATTTTTAAATATGAATGTTATACTCTAAAGTCATGAATGAACTTTTAATTAAATCGTATTTTACTGTGGTAAATTTTATTCCTACATTTTTAACAAAAAAGCGTTCAATGTGAGGTTTTACTATGTTTTATCCGGATAATTTTGATGTCATAGTGATTGGTGGCGGTCACGCCGGTACGGAAGCAGCGATGGCATCAGCCCGTATGGGACGTCAAACCTTACTACTAACGCATAGAATAGATACAATTGGGCAAATGTCTTGTAATCCAGCAATTGGAGGTATTGGAAAAGGACATTTAGTAAAGGAAATTGATAGCATGGGAGGTCTTATGGCTCAAGCTATTGACCAAGCTGGAATACAGTTTAGAATACTAAATAAAAGTAAGGGACCGGCTGTTAGAGCTACTCGTGCGCAAGCCGATCGAGTTCTATATAAGCAAGCAGTGCGCTGTGCTTTGGAAAACCAATCTAATTTGCTGATCTTTGAGCAAGCTGTGGATGATTTGATCATCGAAGATAATCGAGTAATCGGCTCTATAACCCAAATGGGTGTAAAATTCCGCGCTCGCGCTGTCGTGCTGACTGTAGGTACTTTCTTAAGTGGTAAGATTCATATTGGTATGAATAATTATAGTGGTGGTCGAATAGGAGATCTTCCTTCTCTTTCGCTTTCGTATCGTTTGCGAGACTTACCATTTAGAATAAGTCGTTTAAAAACTGGTACTCCACCGCGTATTGACGTACGAAGTATTGATTTCTCTCAGCTCACTACTCAATATGGGGATACGCCGCTACCAGTATTTTCATTTCTCGGATCTATAGAACAACATCCAAAACAAGTGCCTTGTTACATTACTTTTACTAATAATAAGACACATGACATTATTCGAAAAAATTTAAATCGTAGTCCAATGTATGTTGGACTCATAAAGAGTGCTGGCCCACGATATTGTCCATCCATTGAAGATAAGGTTATACGATTTGCTGATCGTGATACTCATCAAATTTTTTTAGAACCAGAAGGGCTTAGCAGCAACGAAATTTATCCAAACGGAATTTCAACTAGTTTACCGTTCGATACACAGGTCGAATTTATTCACTCTATTCAAGGTCTAGAAAACGCACGTATCATACGGCCAGGTTATGCGATTGAATATGATTTCTTCGATCCACGAGATTTAAAATTAACATTAGAAAGTAAATTGATTGCAGGACTATTTTTTGCGGGTCAGATTAATGGTACCACTGGTTATGAAGAAGCTGCCGCTCAAGGTATGCTAGCTGGTTTAAATGCTGCTCTCTTATCTTCAGACAAGGAAGGTTGGTCTCCGCGGCGTGATCAAGCTTATTTAGGTGTATTAATCGATGATCTATGCACTCGTGGTACCAAAGAGCCTTATCGTATGTTTACTTCTCGTGTAGAATATCGTTTATTACTAAGAGAAGATAATGCTGACATTCGTTTAACAGAAATTGGCCGACGTTTAGGTATGGTAAGTGATATCCGTTGGGCACGTTTATGTACTAAATTAGATAATATTGAATATGAGCACCAGCGTCTTCGTGACATTTGGATACATCCTAATACTCAAGAAATAAAAAAGCTCAATAAAATACTTAAAAGTCCCTTAACACGCGAAGTTAATGGTGAAGAATTGCTACGCCGTCCAGAGATGCATTATTCACAATTAGTTAGTTTGGATCATTTCAGTCCAGCATTGACTGACAGTCAAGCTGCTCAACAAATTGAAATAAACATCAAATATCAAGGCTATATCTTTCGTCAAAAAGAGGACATTATCCGTCAGGTACGTAATGAACATACTCCATTACCAATGGATATGGATTTTAGTATTATATCGGGACTATCTAATGAAGTAATTGCTAAATTAAATGATTATAAGCCAAATTCTATCGGCCAAGCATCTCGTATTTCTGGTATCACACCAGCAGCAATTTCCATTTTATTAATTTGGTTGAAAAAAAATGGCATGTTACATCAACACACTGAATAAAAACAAGATTGCTAATAATATTAGCTAAATGAAATCTTGAAATCGTGATGATTATCATATAGTTAATAGTTAATAGAAATTGGAATAAAAAATTAGCAGTGTTTTTCAAACATAAATAACGTCACATTGTGAATTGTATTAACATGAAATAATCATGTGTATGTAAAACAAATATTTTGATTAAATGTATTTTTTATGGTTATACAATATAATTACTATATAAATATCTTGTGGTCATTATTTATCAGCATATAAAAACGTATTTTATTTTTAATTTAAAATTAATTAGATATCAAAAAATATAAAAATTGTATCAGTTTACCATAATAATCAATTATATTCATAAATCAATATTTAATGTAGTTAAATAACTATATTTAAAATTACTTAAAATTAAGAATGGTATTATTTTTTACATCATTATGTTAGATTCTATGTATTTTAAATAATAGTAATATAGAAATTTAACGTGAAATTTATAATAGTAGAGGTTTCTCTATCCATGTTATGTATTCATTAATATTAAGCACTACTATATATTTGAAATAAGTAAGAATTTTTCTATATTTGAAATAAGTAAGAATTTTTCTTTTAAGCCACTAGTAAATTAAAACAATTTAGTAAATTTCTTGAATATTCAATCAAACAAAATAAAAAGTATGCATTACTTTTTATAAGTAGTCACTATATTCTATAATTTGATATTTCATATCAATGAAATAGATCGAGTATGATTTTCGTTTTCTTGGATACCATAATGGCGAAGCATAGCTTTAATATGTGGTTTACGGCCGCGAAAACGTATAAAGAGTTCCATTGGATCTTCAGATCCACCACGTGAAAGAATATTATTAAGGAATGATTCGCCAGTTGCTCGATTGAAAATTCCTTCTTCCTCGAATCGAGACCAAGCATCTTCCGCTAATAGATCAGCCCATAAATAACTATAATATCCTGCTTCATATCCTCCAGAGAAGATATGACTAAAAGTATGTGGTAATCTCTCCCATTCCATATTTGAAAGCACAGATACTTGTTTTTTTACTTTTATTAGCGTTTCCAGAACGCGTGGTCCTTGTGTTGGTCGATATTGATAATATATGTATAAGTCAAATAAACTCAATTCAATTTGGCGAAGGATGAATAAAGCTGCTTGAAAGTTTCTTGATTTTAATAAATTACTTAGAATTTGTTTAGGTAGAGGTTCTTTAGTTTGATAATGACCAGAAATAAATGTTAAAGCATCGGATTGCCAGCAGTAATTTTCCATAAATTGACTTGGTAGCTCTACTGCATCCCATGGGATTCCATCCATGCCAGAAACTCCTGGAGTATCAATACGGGTTAATATATGATGTAAGCCATGTCCGAATTCATGGAATAATATTATAACTTCGTTATGAGTTAATAATGTTGCTTTTCCGTCTATCGGATGATTACAATTACAAGTGAGATATGCCACTGCTGTTTGAAGTGTACCATCTGCTTTACGCATCGTTCCTATACACGAATCCATCCAAGCACCACTACGTTTATTATCACGAGCGTACAAATCTAAGTAAAAACTACCACGCAGTTCACCCGATTCATCAAAAAGATCGAAAAAACGGACATCAGGATGCCATACTTCAACTGCACGTTCCTTAGCTGTAATTCCATAAATACAATTTATTATTTTAAATAAACCACTAATTACTTGATTTTCTGGAAAAAATAATTTGACTGTTTCATCATTAATACAAAATAAATGCTGTTTTTGTTTTTCACTGTAATAGACTAAATCCCATGGTTCTAACACTTTACAATGAAAGTGTTGTTTTGCGAAAGCATGTAGCTGTTCTATTTCATTTTTGCCTTTTGGATATGCTCGTTTTAAAAGATCCATAAGAAAACTAATCACTTGATCAGGACTATTAGCCATTTTTTTAACTAGAGATTTATCAGCATAACTGTCAAAACCTAGTAATTGTGCTAATTCATAGCGTAAAATTAACATCTCATTTATAATTGGACCGTTATCCCATTGACCAGCATGTGGTCCTTGATCAGATGCACGAGTATTATACGCGTAATACAACTCTTTTCTTAAGGTAATATTATCGCAATAAGTAAGTACTGCTAAATAACTAGGAATATCTAACGTTAATAACCATCCTTCCATGTTGTAAGTTTTTGCCCGTATCCGAGCAAGATTTTTATTGTTTTCCGGCATACCAATTAATAGTTGTTCATCAGTTATCAGTTTATTCCATCCTTTAGTTGCATCTAGTATATTATTATTATAGGTTGAGCTTAACTTAGAAAGTTGTGCAACAATTTTCCCGTATCGCTGTTGTTTTTCAACAGGTAATGTGATCCCAGACAATTCAAAATCACGTAATGTATTATCAACTGCTTTTTTTTGTGCTACGCTTAATTGCATATAATGTTGTCCAGAATGTAGATTCTGGTAAGCTTGATATAGACCCTTGTGTTGTCCTACCCATGTACTGTATTCAGATAATATCAACAAACTTTGTTCATACACTTTACGCAGTTCTAAACTATTTTGAACAGCGTTTAAGTGCTCTATTGGAGCCCAAATACGACTAAGGTGGTCATTGACTTCTGCTAGTGGTTGACATAAGTTATCCCATGTAACCGGACCAAGCTGTTCTACAATATGTTCAATCTTATTATAACAGTGCTTGAGTGTGTCTTGTATTGCAGGTAAAACATGTTCAGGACGGATAGAAGAAAAAGGAGGTAATGAATACATAGTGAGTAATGGATTAGTCATAGCTAAAATAGCCTTAGTTACCTTGAGAAAATAATAGTATAAGAATGTACACGAAGTTAATGATGGTTAAAACCAATATAAACTATAGCATTGATTTGAATATGATAAGGCAATTTAATGAGAACTGATTTCTATCATAATTTAGATATCCAAAAATTGTTGAGTATAGCATGTTTTATAAATTTACTTAGTTTAATAATAGAGCATTAATTTGACCAAGTTATTCAATTAATTAGTTACTCGCTAATTTATATTGAATCAATTAGCATTGATATATTATTCCATGTCAAAATAATACGTTATATTATAAATATTACCACTGTTAGATAAGTATAGATATTATTTTTAATAATATAGTCATATTAAAAGATATCTTCCAGAAAAAAGATACAGTATAGAATGTATAAAAATAAAATTTCTAGAAATATGTAGAATATATTCTTTATATATTCATTAACAATTAAGTGATTTTGCGGATATTCATGACATTGATAATGTTTAAAAAAATCATTATCAATTCTAGTAGTTATAATTTTTTATTAAAAATATTCCAAATTTAGCTATCATTTTCAATGATTAAACTAAAGTTATATCAGCTATCTGCCAAGGATAAATTAATTCAACAACCCAAGTATCGAAAAAGATAAGATATTATATATTTTTGCGATTTATAAAAATATCTATTCCTTTTAGTCTGAGATCTCCAACAATCCTTTCATCTGACAGAATGGGACAGAACCACATTAGTCAATGCATTGATATAGTTTACTGTGTTATATAAAACATATATACACACCATATATAGTATTAATATTTTTGATATTCACTTTTTTTACTTTATGAATGTATTAATCTTAATTATATGATTACCGTCTCGTTCAAATGAAAATATTAGAAAAATTAGAATATACAAAACGATTTGAAAACATCGAGCTAATTAATAACGTATGAAGTAAATTTATTTATACATTTTTTGAAAAAGACTCAATAATGAAAGCATAGGATATATTATTACTGTGTGAATTGTTCATATAACACTTTTAATTATTATTAATTTTCTATTACCATAGTTAATAGTGCGCACTACCAATATTGTATTATCTAATTAATATTGCATGAAAAACATAAGAAATCGTACTGATCCTAAATAAAAGTAATACTAATAAATTACGAAAAAATCACTACCAAATTATAGAATTAAATCGATCTCATGAAAGCTAAAAAAATCATCAATAATAATTTTATTATTAGTAACGATTTCGTATACTACGGTATCATCATGAACTCATTTTAGACATCTATACTTTATAGCAAAACACTGAAAAATTTTAATCTAAGTAATCAACTTTGACAAAGTATTCTATACAATAAAAATATTGTATAGTAAGATCAAAATCTTTAATATAAAATGTTATTTTCAATAATATTGATACGTAAACAGGACAATCTACTTTTTTTTATGTATTTCATATTTTATTTTATAAAAATAAATAACTTACTTTTTAAGTATTAAATCATATTAAAATACATAGATTATATCCATATCTGATATATGCATAATCATTAAAAAAATAAATCATAGATGTTAATCTAAGTAAATTATCGATAAAATTATTAAGAACTATAAGTTCTTATTTATTTCATAGAAAATTTAATAATATATACGAAATTCCTCATACATAATTTATACAACTTAATTTATATATTAAGATTAATTTTTATTTTATTTATTTATTTTTTCAATTAGATATTGAAGAACATTGTTCTTGCTCAGAACATTTCCATGAGATTATATCTCTCTTTTTAAAATTCGTTTTTCAAAGAATTTACATATCATGTAATATGATAGATCTAAATTAAAAACTACCAAATATTTATTATATAGTGATATAGTTATATTATCTCCATAATCAGGTTAATATCAAAAATATTTTGATTTCTTTCAAATTGAATTTAATTAATTTGTAAATTCTTATTTATTAAATTAGTTATCATACATGGTGTATGATATTAAAAGTAAAAATATAGAAACAACTGAAATGTTGTCATCAATTTCCTTTTAGTACAATCTGTGAACTAATGATGGTATTGTTCTAATTATCATAATATATTAAAATTCATATCGTACTGTCAATACTACAAGAGCATTGTAGAAATTATTAATCATATTATTTTATCCTACTGATAATAAATAGGTGATCATAGTATACTGGTTTTCTTATTGTTATACAGTACTGTATGAGCGACACACAGCCAGCTTAGCTACAATAATTAATTGTTTTACTACATCTTTCTATATAAACCCTAAATACATTCTTCTGTAAATTAACTTAAAATCTAAAATACAAACATACTATGATATTAAGTATTAATTATATCCTATATTACAACTCAATGAGTTGTTGTATTTGATTAAGTTTCGCACTGGATTGATAATATTGTTCAGAGTTAGACGACATTGCTTTTTTTATGATAATATAAAATATTACCTAATTTTTTTATTTTCTAATTTCTCATTAGAAGATACTGGATAATTTATCCATACTTTTCCTGAAGCTATTTCCGGTGATTCGACTGCACTAGTAAGCGGGACCGGAGATTTTAATAGATAACATTCATCATGATATCGGCGTCGACGCTGACCACTGACACGTAAATGACGAGGAGAACGGCGTGAACGACGAGGAACACTTGATTTATTTTTAAAATGACCATCACTAATTGTAGTGCCATCTGACATGGCATCACAATTATGATATATATCATGTATATTCTCCTTTTGATTATCTATAGCAACGTTAAATACATTAGTGGCATGTTCTGTCATTTTATTAGAAAATGAGGATGAAGATACAGTATCTGAATCTAGATGAAAATTTTCATTTAACATAACATATTGATGTTTCGACTGATCTTGAATTAATTCACCTTCATTATTTCTACTAGAAATGCTAAGTTCTGTTTTAATATCACCAGATGATACTGATCTTATAGTTTTTTTATCCGGCATTTTACAATCCTGGCGCAATAATATTTTGTCTTTTTGTACTATATTTACAATTTTATCTTCTGTTATTGTCATTTTAATTGGTGCTGGAGGATATTTATAATTCAAATGTTCTTTAATTCCTTGAGATTCATATGGCAAGGAAGAATATTCTTGTTTGATATGATGTTGTGCAGAATCATTCTGATTAGAATGTTTGTTTTTTTGGTGTTGGTCATAATAAGATTCATGGGATAATATCGACGAATTTTCTGATGTATCTACAATTATTTTTTTAGATATATTAATATTTTTCGGATTTAATAACACATTAATAAATGATTTTAATCTAGCTAATAACCGATTAAACAAACTACAAGTTATATAAGTTTTTTTAACAATGATAGCGTTATCCATAGAAGTTTTATCGTTGATTAGTGAATCTGGCAGTATGTCAAAAGATTCTAATGCTGCTGGTTTCGTAGATCGTTTATGTTCTGTCTTCAAAATATCCTCAGAAATATGAGTTATTGCAGATTCATGAAATTGTGGTAACCTATAACTCAAAGTGGACGATTCCTCTCCTTTGCGTATACGTAATACTGAATAATGCGGTGTCTGCATTTGATCATTTGGTACAATAATTGCTCGGATTGATCGTACCGCACCTTGGCGTTTCTCAATTTCATTAATAGCATCACGTTTTTCATTAAGAAGATAGGATGCGATAGGCACTGGTACAATAGCATGCACTGCATAAGTATTTTCTTTTAATGCTTCTTCTTCAATTAACCGTAAAATTGAGAGAGAAAGCGATTCATTATCACGGATTGTGCCAGTACCGTTACAACGAGGACATATATGATGACTTGATTCACCTAACGATGGGCTCAGACGTTGACGAGAAAGTTCAAGTAATCCAAAACGAGATATTCGGCCGATCTGAATTCGAGCACGGTCCTGCAGTACTGCTTCACGTAAATAATTTTCTACTTCGCGCTGGTGACGTATAGGTGTCATATCAATAAAATCAATCACAATTAAACCACCTAAGTCTCGAAGACGTAGCTGACGTGAAATTTCATTGGCTGCTTCCAAATTAGTATTTAAGGCAGTTTCTTCAATATCACCACCACGGGTTGAACGAGCAGAATTGATATCAATAGCGGTTAAAGCTTCGGTAGTATCGATCATAATCGAACCACCAGAAGGCAATCGTACCTCATGCTGAAAAGCTGATTCAATTTGAGATTCTATTTGATAATAGCTGAATAGGGGAATTTCACCGTTATATAATTTAATCTTACTGGTAAAGTCTGGACGACCTAAAGAAGCGATATGCTCCTTTGCTAAATCTGTGATTTTTGGATTATCGATTAAAATTTCTTCTATATCAGGACGTAAATAATCGCGAAACGTACGGATAACAACATTGCTTTCTTGATGAATTAAAAACGGTGCAGGACGTGCTTCAGCAGCTTTTTTGATAGCCTGCCAATGTTTAAGACGAAAGTCTAAATCCCATTGCAATGCTTCAGAAGATTTTCCAACACCAGCTGTACGAATAATTAAGCTCATGCCATCTGGAAGTTCCAGCGAAGATAAAACTTCTTTTAACTTAGTACGGTCATTTCCTTCGATACGGCGCGAAATTCCACCTGAACGAGGATTGTTTGGCATCAAAACAAGATAACTGCCAGCAAGACTAATGAATGTTGTAAGTGCAGCTCCTTTATTACCTCGTTCTTCTTTGTCGATCTGCACAATAATTTCTTGACCTTCCCGAATCACATTTTTAATATTAAATCGACTGTGGGTAGTAATTGGTAAAAGGAAATATTCGCAAGAGATTTCTTTTAAAGGTAGAAACCCATGGCGTTCTTCGCCATAATCTACGAATGCTGCTTCTAAACTAGGTTCGATACGGGTAATTTTACCCTTGTAAATACTACCTTTTTTCTGCTCATGACCTAAACTTTCAATATCTAAGTCATATAGTTTCTGACCATCCACAAGAGCTACACGAAACTCTTCTTGTTGAGTGGCATTAATTAACATTCTTTTCATTGGAACTTACTCATATTACACATTGGCATTAGAACTAACTGTAAGAGAAAACTTCATATTTATATAATTACCGAATATTACATTTAGAATAAACACGTCCAGTCCAATCATTATTGCTTACTGTAATTATATTATTTTAGTACTCTTCTTTTTTTAAAAGCAATATTATTCGCCATTAAAGCATTATAATGAATAATAATTCAGCACAGATTCCTTTTACCGATTAAGCTGAAACAGCTATAATTATCTGATAAACCATCAGCAGTTTGTTTACATGCTAAAGTTAAATCCAGTCAATTCATAGTTCTTCGATTACATGTCTGTATATAAAGACGTAAAAAACAAATATATTATTTCATTGCTACCTTACATATAAAAAGACGACTTTCATTATCGATGATATATTCCTAGATAATATAATGATGACTTTCTACGTTAAAGTAAAATAGGATAACTAATTTAGATTTAGATAAAGTGTTGTGCTTATAAAAATATAGTTAGTTATTATGACAAAAAAACAACACTATTCTATAGATTTAAAGGTATATTTGGAATTTTTTCAATGAAAAGTAATGAATCGAATGTATATTTTATCACCATATCTGAAAATGAATCTGATCAACGAATTGACAATTTTTTACATAAACATTTAAAAGGAGTTCCAAAAAGCATGGTGTATAGAATCATGCGTGAAGGTGAAGTACGCGTCAATAAAAAAAGAATACAACCTAAATATAAATTGCAATATGGTGATGAAGTGCGTATTCCACCATTACGTCAATCAAAAGAATTATTGCCTATTCCTATTAATTTGACGAGCATCACAGCTTTGAATAAGGCCATTCTTTACGAAGATAATTTTTTACTTGTTTTAAATAAACCTTCTGGTATAGCTGTACATGGTGGAAGCGGATTAAATTTCGGTATTATCGAATGTTTACGTGTGCTACATCGTCATACAAAATTTTTAGAATTAGTGCATCGTCTGGATCGAGATACGTCGGGAGTGCTTTTATTAGCCAAGAAGCGTTCAGTTTTATGTTCATTACACGAACAATTATGCAATAATCGAATAAAAAAAGATTATTTGGCATTAGTACGTGGTCATTGGAAAGATCATGTAAAAACAGTTAACGCTCCATTATTGAAACAAACTCTTTCCTATGGTAAGAGAATAGTGCAGGTTAATAGAAATGGTAAACCTTCAGAAACCCATTTTAAAGTAAGTGAACGATTTACTTTGGCTACACTACTTAAAGTAAATCCAATCACAGGACGCACTCATCAAATTCGAGTGCATAGCAAACATGTTGGTCATCCTGTTGCGTTTGATAATCGTTATGGCGATAAAATTTTTGATCAGCAGTTAACTGGATGTGGTTTGAATCGATTATTTCTACACGCAACCGCACTACAATTCAGACACCCGAACAGTGGAAAAATGATATATATTGAAGCACCTTTAGATGCATCATTACATCGTTGTCTGCAATATCTTCGTCAACATTTTCAATAAAATTGCAATTATTTTATTTCAAGATTATAGATAGCAATCTATTAAAATCATTTCAATAGTACAAATATATGCTGAGTGCCTTACTGATGTTATATGTGACATCAAGCAATTAAATATATTCTCGATACTGAATTTCTGATCAATAAAATTGACTGTTCTAATCCTAAACTTAGGAAAGTTAAATATTTTAACATCAAAAAATCATTTATATAGCTTAAGCTTAATGAGCTGTGATATATATACGCCACTAATGCTATGTTTTCGAATAAAATATTCGGTATACATGATTCATCAATGGTTGGTGTTAATATCAATTAAAATTTAGTGATATACACTACTACCTGATATCTATTCAGATTAAAATATTCAATATTTTACATCAAAAATCTGGATAATATATCTAAATACGTTATAATATGAAAATTTCATTAATCAAAATACAAAAATATCAATTTCACTATAACAGTAAAAATATATCTGCTTTATTATTATAATGGCTAAATAAATTAATTATTTATAAAATCATTTAAAATTACTTATCTGTTGCAGAATCATATTAAAACATAGTAATTTAACTTATGCTTATTTCATGAGCATAAGCGGTAAAAAAATAATTAGATATTTTATTCATTGCATGTTATGCATAACATGCATATGAGTTATGTAAAAAATAAAAGTATCTTAAATTTTGATTAAGTTATATCGTTTTATATGTTTTTGAATTACATAAATACTTTCATCTTAAGATGTAAAATTGATTTTGAAAAATATAGAATTCTAATATTTTATAAAGGTATCATGGCGTGAAACCTATACTATATAGTTAAAACAGTGTATGTAATACATTATTGTTAATATGACATATCCGTGCGGTATTAAATGTAAACTTTTAATTTGTTATTTATAACAAAATAAAAAGTAATATCAAGCATATATGATTGTTTAATTTTAGTTAAAATCATAAGCAATAATAATGAAATCTTTCATGTTGGAAAAAATCTGTATTTAAGACATTGTCAAAAAAATCTTGAAATAAAAAGTATGAAAAACGTTCGATTGTTCTTACGTGATCTATCGTAACGTTGCAATATCTAAGATATTAAACAATCTCTTAGAAAAATAGAATTCGATATATTCTATTCGAATAGGTAAAATTTTTCTAATTAGAACATTGAAAATTTGCATCACTAAGGAATAAGTTCATGGCTGTGCAAAAAAATAAATCTACTCGTTCAAAACGAGGGATGCGTCGTGCTCACGATGCTTTAAATACCGCACTATTAACTTTAGATAAAATGTCTGGCGAACAGCATTTACGTCATCATATTACCGTTACTGGTTTCTATCGCGGTCGTAAAGTTATTGTAAAGTGATTTTCAAGATAATGTTTTTAAAACCTCTAATCTAAGTAATAATGTTTACATTAAATCTTTAAGTAGTAATTATAAATACCATAGAAATTATTCTGTCAATATGGATATAAAATGGATATAAAGAAGAGTCTTGTTATTCATACTGAATGTTTCTAGTTTTTTTAAACTATCTAAAAATCGATTCATTAATACAAAAATTTATTCTATTCTTTTTAAATAAAGAAAGGACGATTATTTGTTTGTAATATTGCTATCTAATTGCGTTAATATGTACAATACGTAAATACATGTTAAGCATAACGACACATACATACTACATAAAGTGATTCATTAGTTTGAAAACTATCCATCAGTATGTGCACTCAAGCATCGATAGATAAATTATTAAAATTTAAAAAAACTTTAACAGTCTCTTATAAACTCTTAATATCGAACTATATCGAATATATTATATAATTTTACATAAAATGTAGTAGTTATCATTGATAAGTTATATATTATAGCTTATCAAAGAATAAGGGTTTATATTCCATTGTTAAAAAATTTGCAGTAAGTAAGAGATAATAATGATTTCAATCAATAAGTCAAAAACTGGACAATCTATTTTTTGATTTATTAAATCACACTTGATTAATCCATATTGAAAAATAGTTGCACCTTACTTAATAAAGTCACTTCATAACATAGTTATAAACGAACCAGCGCGTATTTCTAATACTATGAAATAAGAAATACAAGCGATGAAGAAGGATAAAGAGATTAATCTCTGATTCTAATTGCTTCTCGTCAACTATGATACACTCGAGGGGTGATTCAGCGTAAATGTTTACTAAAATTATTGGGACCGGTAGTTATCTTCCGGAAAAAATTAGGTCTAATTTTGACTTAGAAAAAATGGTAGATACTTCAGATGAATGGATTATTACCCGGACTGGCATTCGTGAACGCCGCATTGCTAATGCTGACGAGACAGTGTCAGTGATGGGCCATTATGCGGCTGAACAAGCACTTAATATGGCTGGGATAGATGCAGAAAAAATTGGAATGATCATTGTTGCTACTACTTCATCAAGTCATGCTTTCCCTAGTTCTGCCTGTCAGATTCAACATGATCTTGGAATTAATGACAGTGTTGCCTTTGATTTAGCAGCAGCCTGTGCTGGTTTTGCTTATGCGCTGAGTGTAGCAGATAATTATATTAAAAATAGCACGATTGAATATGCACTAGTTATCGGTTCTGATAAACTGAGTCATGCTTTAGATCCCAAAGATCGCAGTACAATCATTTTGTTTGGTGATGGAGCAGGTGCAGTAGTTCTGAGTCGATCAAACATGCCTGGTATTATTTCAACACATTTACACGCCGATGGTCGGTATGGAAATCTATTGACATTATCTTATTATAATCGTATCAATCCAACAGATTATAATTATTTAACGATGTCAGGAAATGAAGTGTTTAAAATAGCAGTAATTGAATTAGCACGCATTGTTGATGAGACACTTAGTGCTAATGCTATGGATCATAGAGAATTAGATTGGTTGGTTCCTCACCAAGCTAATTTACGCATTATAACTGCTACTGCTAAACGCCTAGGCATGAGTATGGATAAAGTTGTAATAACCCTTGATAGACATGGTAATACTTCGGCTGCTTCAATACCTTTAGCATTAGACGAAGCAATACGTGATGGTCGTATTCAATCTGGACATTTAGTGATGTTAGAAGCATTTGGTGGCGGGTTTACATGGGGTTCAGCGCTATTACGGTTTTAAATTTGATAGGAAGAATAAATAATCATGGTTGTTTTTGCGATGGTATTCCCAGGGCAAGGTTCCCAAACAGTCGGTATGTTAACTAAACTTTCTAAAATTTACATGAAAGTTAAGGAAACGTTTTCAGAGGCATCTGATGTGTTAGGTTATGATCTGTGGCAGCTGGTTCAACGAGGACCAACTGAAAAATTAAATCAAACTGAACAGACCCAACCGGCATTATTGGCAACATCAGTAGCAATTTGGCGTATTTGGCAAGAACAAAATGGTAATATTCCAGCATTTATGGCTGGTCATAGTTTAGGTGAATATTCAGCTTTAGTTTGTTCTGGTAGCTTGGATTTCATCACAGGTATTAAGATAGTAGCTTTACGCGGAACACTAATGCAAAATGCAGCACCAGTTGGCACTGGTGCAATGGCTGCAATTATCGGCTTAGATAATGATATTGTTACACTAATTTGTAAACAATCAGAACTTGGGCGAATTGTATCACCGGTAAATTTTAATTATCCAGGACAAGTGGTGATTGCCGGTCATAAAGACGCAGTTGAGCGTGCCAGTATATCCTGTAAAAAAGCTGGTGCTAAGCGTGTATTATCGCTGTCAGTTAGCGTTCCATCGCATTGTGCATTAATGAAACCTGCTGAAGAAAAATTGGCGCAAGCTTTAAACGCTATAACATTTGATATACCGAAGATACCAGTGATTAATAACGTTAATGCACGTATAGAAAATAATCCAACTGCTATTCGTCAGGCACTTATATATCAACTTTGTAATCCGGTACGTTGGACTGAAACCATAGAGCATTTCAATGCGTTAGGTGTTAAAAGAGTTCTAGAATTAGGTCCTGGTAATATATTGACCAAATTAAATAAGCGTATTATTAGCACACTTATAAGCATAGCAGTAAATGATCCGACTTCACTAGCTACAGCAATTTCGAAACAAAATTAGGATTAGAAATGAATTTTAAAAACAAAATTGTATTAGTAACTGGTGCTAGTCGTGGTATCGGGCGTGCAATAGTAGAAAAATTCGCAGCGTATGGTGCTACAGTGATTGGTACAGCTACTAGTCATACTGGAGCTAAAGCGATTAGCGCTTATTTAGGAAGCAGTGGTAAAGGTATGGAATTAGATGTTTCCAAGAATGTTTCCATTGAAAATTTTTTGGAGCAGATACGTATAGAATTTGGTGCAGCCGATATATTAGTAAATAATGCAGGTATCACACACGATAATCTTCTCATACGTATGAAAGATCATGAATGGCAATCTGTTCTTGAAATTAATTTAACGTCTGTATTCCGTATATCGAAAGCGATTATTCGTTCTATGATAAAACAACGTTATGGTAGAATTGTTACGATTGGTTCTGCTGTAGGATTCATGGGTAATATTGGACAAGCAAATTACGCTGCAACTAAAGCAGGATTAATTGGTTTTAGTAAATCACTAGCTCGTGAAGTTGCATCTCGGGGTATTACGGTAAATGTGGTAGCACCAGGTTTCATTATTACTGATATGACTGAGTCATTGACCAATGAAGATCGTGCATGCGTTTTGTCCCGAATTCCAGCAAATCGTCTCGGTGATCCCAAAGAAATTGCTAACGCTGTACTTTTTCTTGCCTCTGATGAGGCGTCATATATCACTGGTGAAACAATGCATATTAATGGTGGCATGTATATGCCTTAAAAAGCATGCAAATCATTTTCGTCACTTATGAGTAAAATTGCAGAATTAGATTAAATTGTGGTTTAATTGACCGGGATTGGACTACATTTTTTCAACTCACTATACTTAAGAAAACCATCGCATAAGCGAGTTTTAATAGGAAATTTAAGAGTATGAGCACTATCGAAGATAGCGTTAAAGCAATTATCGCTGAACAGTTAGGTGTTAAGAAAGAAGAAGTTGTAAACAATGCTTCTTTCGTTGATGATCTTGGCGCTGATTCTCTTGACACCGTTGAATTGGTAATGGCACTAGAAGAAGAATTCGATACCGAAATTCCGGATGATGAAGCTGAAAAAATTACTACTGTTCAGGCAGCAATCGATTTTATTCAGATAAATAAGAAGTAGATATGTACGTTTCTAAATAATACTTAATTATCTAAGTTATACCTTACAGTTAGGATGTAGCTAGCTACTGGGTAGAACTATTATATTAAGTATCTATGATAAAACTTAGCATGTCACGATGTCATTATCATCAATAAAATATGTACATTTCATTCTTTGAATGATAAAATGTGCGTGCGATTAAATTATCGAAAAAAGGACGGATATTTATGTTTTAAATCATCTAATTAGGTTATATTTCTAGAATCTCTAGTTTGTTTCCTACGTATATACATATTATTATAAGAACATAAGGCATATTAGCGACAACATCCGTTTATGGATTATTAAAAGTTAATATCTTACGTTTTTTATTTTTGAAAAATTAAATCGTGCGCTGATTAGTGATCGTATGAGCTGTATGAATTGTTTCTTAAATAGTAGTGTTAATGATCATTTTTAATCTTCTTAATATAAAGGTCGAATATTTACTTACATATGATAGTATCACATCTATTTTTTAGCTAATATTTGACATGTGAATAAAACTAATTTTTAGTTTATTAAATATTATCTTATTTTGTTTCGTTAAAAAATATTAAATGTTGAAGAAAGTATAACTCAATTTTTCTGGCAAGAAAAATTGACTGAATAATTACATCCTTGTCTTGAATTCTAATAATTTTTAAGCGAAAAATAACTATAAGATTTTAGTATATTTATATGATTCTCAGTGTGTCTATATTTTGTGTTCAGTTGCTGATTTAAAAAATGAAAAATAAATTTTATAATATTATTGCACTGTAATTCATAAAACTAAAATTATCTATTATAGATGGTTTTATCGTTTCATATTTTAATTAATATTCCATCAGAAGTTTAAGGTATATATTATAATGATATAGAAATTAATATTATTAATATAAATTTTATTCGATAAAAATTATACCAAGGTATAGACTGCATGGATTGTTGTGTTGTTTAAATAACATTTATTTTTCTAATATAATTAGAATATTAGCATTAAATATTTTTCCATATCTTTTTATTAGATAATGTTTATTATGTTATATAAATATTTTTATTTTGATTGATGTAGAAGTTTCTTCTATGATTCATTAAAATGAATGACACCTAATGGTATAGGAATAAATATATTAATATTAATTACTATATACGTCTTACGTATTATGTAATTAATATTATTACATGCATATAAAAAATGACGTAACATTTTTAATGTTATTATATTTTTTATAATATAGTATAATTTAAAGTAAATTTTTTAATTTATTATATTGGTTAAATTCAATAGATTTAAAATCTGTACATAATATTATAAAAATTAATTAGAAATTATATTTTTTTATTATGCATTAATTAATTAAAACCAATATCTATATTTTAAGTATAGTCAATTCTGTTGTGATAATAAATGATTCATGTATATCATTTATTTTTAAAAAAGATTATTTCAAATCACTTCAACTCAATATAGCAACATAAAATGTTGCTCAGCTTCTAAAGTTGAAGTGGTATATATATAAAAAATAATAGAAATATTTTTGCTTATATTGTATGATACAAAAAAATAAAAAATAAAAATTTATTAATTATGATATATATTAACATTTATTTTAACCTTAAATGTTAATTTAACATGTATATCATCAGCACTTTAAAATTATTAATTATAACCCAATTCACAGTTAGCAATAATATATATAAATAGAATAGTGCAATATCCATCCATAGAATGCTCTATTTTATTTAGAAAATAGTTTAATATTTTAAAATAAATGATAATATTCTAATTACTCACAGTATTAATAACATTGATATTGATCAATAATTATTTTTGATGTAATTGTTAATTTTGACATTAATTTATAGGTCTCTATACATGGGTATTGTTATCAAAACATTTGACGATATTTCAAAAATGCGTGTTGCTGGTCATTTAGCTGCTGAAGTTTTAGAAATGATTGAACCTTATATTCAGCCCGGAGTTAGCAGTGGTACATTGGATTTTATATGCCATCAGTATATTACAAAAAAACAACATGCTATTTCTGCTGCGCTTGGTTATCGTAACTTTCCTAAATCAGTATGTATCTCAATTAATGAAGTTGTCTGTCATGGCATTCCTAATGATTTAACAAAACTTAAAGATGGTGACATTTTAAACATAGACGTAAGTGTAATTAAAGATGGCTATTATGGTGATACATCAAAGATGTTTATCGTGGGTCAACCAACTATTCTTGGCAAGCGTTTATGTAAAATTGCTAAAGAAAGCCTTTATCTAGCTATTCAAATGGTTCGACCTGGTATTCGACTACGCGCTCTCGGTAAAGCAATTCAACAATTTGTTGAAGCCAAGCATTTTTCAGTAGTACGAGAGTATTGCGGGCATGGAATTGGAAAAAATTTTCATGAAGCTCCGCAAGTATTACATTATGATGCCGATGATGGTGGTATAATACTTCAACCGAAAATGGCATTTACTATCGAACCTATGGTAAATGCTGGCGACTATCGTATTGAAATGATGCAGGATGGTTGGACAGTAAAAACTAAGGATCATAGCCTATCAGCACAATATGAGCATACTGTTGTAGTTACTAAAGACGGTTGTGAGATTATGACATTACGAGACGATGATACATTACCTACAGTCATTCATCACGATGCTTAACTTTTTTATATATTGATCATTTTACATTATAAAGATAATGGCATACTACTATCGCTATATGTTGTTTTATATTGATAAATATGAATTTAAATACTATCCATTTTATTACAAATAAAGTATAAGAAGATATATTTACTTCTATACAATCCAACAGTGATCTGTAACAAAAGAAGCTTTTTCGAAAAATGATATCTATTGACTAGATAGATTCGGAGATGGCTATTAAGTTGTTATTGTTTTAATCGTAATACATTATCAATATAATAAATTTTATTTATTGAATGAGTCGTGTACTATTCTATTGCATACTATTATTCATTTTTAATAGAAACATTATTCTTGTTTTCCGTAAAAATAACATCGTTGATAGATAAATTATTAATTGTTGAATTCTAATGTAATTTTTGTGAATCTAATTAAATAATATTGTTATTTATAACTTATCGTTCTGATAATAACTAGGATTGGTAATCTAATTTAAAAGGGATGATTTTCTTATTCGAGGATATATACATAATTTATTTATTATCATTGTTATCTTCGATCATCCAGAACACAATGAATCTTTACTTATAAGTAAGGAGTTTTGTTTTTTATCTTTTCAATGAATACTGCTTTATTAAGTCGGTTTTAATGTTAATTTAAATATACATCAATAATAATTTTTTTAAACTAATAGAATAGATAGGAAAAACAGGATGCGGCAATTACAACAAGTGATTGAAACTGCTTTTGAACAATGTTCCTCCATTACTCCGGATAATGTCGATACAGTAACCTATGACGCAGTCAATCGAGTAATTACTGCTTTAGATACCGGTTTATTGCGTACAGCAGAAAAAATAAATGGAAAGTGGCTCACATATCAATGGATAAAAAAAGCAATATTGCTTTCATTTAGAATTTCTAATAGTAAATTAATAGAAGGTAATGAAACATGTTTCTTTGATAAAGTTCCAATGAAATTTGCTAATTGGAAAAATGAGCATTTTAAAAATAAAGGATTCCGTATAGTACCTCCTGCTAGTGTACGTCGTGGCGCATATATTGCGCGTAATACTGTGTTAATGCCTTCTTACATTAATATTGGTGCTTTTGTAGATGAAGGTACTATGATAGATACTTGGTCCACTGTTGGTTCTTGTGCACAAATTGGTAAAAATGTTCATTTATCCGGTGGTGTGGGTATTGGCGGCGTACTGGAACCGTTGCAAAACAATCCAACAATTATTGAAGATAATTGTTTTATTGGGTCTCGTTCTGAAATTGCCGAAGGAGTTATCGTTGAGGAAGGTGCAGTAATTTCTATGGGTGTTTTTATAGGACAAAGTACAAAAATATATGATCGTAATACTGAAGAAATACATTATGGTCTTGTACCTAAAGGATCAGTAGTAGTGTCTGGTAGCTTACCATCTTCTCGATACAGCCTTTATTGTGCTGTTATCGTAAAAAAAGTTGATTCTAAAACTCGTAGTAAAGTAAGTATCAACGAATTATTACGTACTATTGATTATTGATCGATGAAATTTATGTTGTATTGTACTTTTTCAAAAAATTAATTTTTAATCATAGTTTACGATATCTAAAAATATTAGAAAGCTAGAATATGTATATAATTATAGAAACAATGAGATTCGATATTTTAAAAGTTACTATTAAGTATATTAGTAATATAAATCTTATGATTTGGCTTTTATTAAAAAATTAATAAATATAATCATCAATATTTCGCCACCATGTCATTCATTATAGATAAGTTTTATTTTAATAGAACTAATCTTTTATTAGGTTTTATTAGTGTTTGAAAAAATATAAATTTATTTGTATGGACCTAATTAAGTTTAGGTAGTTTCGTGAAAAATATATTAAATGTAATATAAATATAATGATAATACTACATATATTATTATCCATGCTATTAAATATAGTATTCTATTTATAATTTTATAATTCGATCATTTGATATATTCAAAATTAGTTACGTCATATGTTATATGATTGTAAATTATGGTATTTTTAAAAATAATTTTTAAAAAAATAACTTAGTTTTTAACAGAAAATGATAAGATAAAAAACAAATTATATTAGATGGTAATCTTTAAAAAAGATGCTTATTTCTAATTAGCATGGAGGTTAAAACAGAATTTAGAATAGTATGAGTAATTGAATAATAATTATGGCGTGTAGTCAATAAGTCTATATTATATAAAAAAAATAACTGCAATAAAATTATAAATGAATAATGATAGCAAAAAATTTAAAATTTTTCTATGACTCGCTATAATCAGTTACCTAAACGCAATAGAAATACGCATAACCATTAAAATGGTGTGAACTATGTTCATTATAAAATAATTTTTATTTTTTATATTAATCAATTTAAAATATGCAATGATTCATTTCGTATCAATATAATACGTAGAGTTTTTTTTTAAAATTCTATTTTTTTAACTGTAGTGTACTGGAAAAAGTCATATACATTATGATCAGTTACAAAGGATAAAGGATAGAGAAATAATCAGTGAAGTTATCTCTTTATCTATTGAATAACATTCACCTTCAAAGTGAAGTCATACTATATGAAAAATTAAATTTTTTCCATTCAATTTTAATAAATAGACAATTTAATAATGTAATAAAATATTTATTTTTTAAATACAGTATATTTAAAACATAGGGTAGGGTGTTTTTTTTGATAAAAAGATCAATTTTCTATTCATCTGTTACAGTGAATGATATTTTATTATATGCTAATTTTCCAGTCGATTTTAGTTTTTAAAACAATTAATTTATATTCATAAAATAATCTCTGTTTACAATAAACAATATTCGTAATCTAATTGAATAAATGATTACTTGCAATAATATAATGTAATTTAACTACATCAGTTATGATAATTTATATAACATAGCGTATTTGCTATGCAATTATTTAATTGCTAAACATGATTTTTATAATTTATAGTGCTCTCTATAGTTTCGAGTACAATGCTCAAGTTTTCTCTAAACTTTAATGAATTATTGTCTATGTTTCTTCTTTAATAACTTTAAATATAGCATTTCCATTATCGTAATGCAGGTTTTGCTATGGATGATAATAAGTAAGAATATCTTCTTAAATTTTAAGAAGATTAATTAGTTAAAAAAACTAATTGAATTGACTATGACTTAAGTGATGTTAAATCTTTATTAAGATACCACATCTTAAATTTACATTTAATCAATTAATTTACTTATGTTCATTTTTAGGTAAATATATCGGTATTTTATTTTAAGTATGCTATATTTTAATCTATTAAGATGGAAAAAGTATTTCCAAAAAGTGCTAAAAATTAGAATTGCATAGTGTTTAGATTAAGAATATAATTTCATATATCAATTGTTTAATACGGTAAGATGATACCATATACTTATGCTATAATGAATGCTACCTAAAATATTTTTTATCGCTTAAATTAAGTAATACCCAATTATCTTAGAAAGAATGTATCATTAATACATAAGTTAATTAAAATTAATACTCATTAATATTAATATTTGAAAAGTAAATTGTAAAAAATTAAAATATAAAATATAAACATATCTGGATTTAAAAGTTTTAAAGAAGAATTTATTTTTGACGAAAAATTTTTGATTTTGTTAGTAAATTAACTATTAGTATACATTAGATAGATATTGTATAATTGGTTGTTATGATTACTATTTATATTTAGTAGTCTAATGTGTTTTGGAATATATGGACTATAGTATAGGATATCATAATAGATGAAAGCTTACCTTATATCATTATAACGTATAATTTTCAAAATAATAAAAATATCTTTCATTACAATCATCGGACAGTAATGCGGTACTAACATTAATGATTATATGATAAATGTGTTTTAGTTGACTTTTCTGAACTTATATTTGTAGACTATTAAAAATAGTATGTGCTGCTGATTTAATAAACTAATATCTATCTATATAATAGATAAATCTAAATTTTTGATAGATAAATCTAAATTTTTGAAAGTCTGATATACGTTAATATCAAATAATCTTTTTTTACTAAAAATATTTTGGGATGAGGTCCTATTTATAAAAATATAAATATATATTATAATGAATATTTAATTTAAATGGAATTTAAATGTAGAATCTAAAACTTTTAAAAAGTTATAGAGATAGAGTATGTTCTCTATGAGGAAGACCAATGGATAACTAATAATTATTAGTGCTTACAATTGAAATCTAACATTTACTTTCTGTAATATATCATGATTAATGATCAATGCAGGCAGATTGTGTCTTTACCATCATCATGTAGCTTTGCTTCGAAGCTATGGATCTAAGTAATAAGATTTTCTTGTCTAATTATATTTCATGTAATTCTGAATTGATTAATATTCAAACCATGCTTAATCTAAAAATTAGAAATAAAAAATACATTGTAAATATATAACCTTACTTATGAAAAGATTTCAATAAATTAAAAATCTTAAATGTTACCTATACAACGTTTTTATTAAGAAAAATTCATTTTTTAACTAGATCATATATTATAAAGTATACGATTTATAAAATATGTAAATAAAATTAAAACGATTACTGTGCGTTATTGAATATTATTATATTAGAATACGATAGCTATTAAATCACTGATAAAAGATATAGCTTAAGATCTTCTTACGTTTGTTATAGAATAAAAAGAATTTAGTGATTAAGCTCAGTATCTGGATGATATTACGGTCTTTTTTTATAAAAAATTATATTAACATTAACTCAAAAACAGATGGTAAAAAGAATAACTATTATATTTTAATATGTTTTCTATGATGAAATAACTAAAATTAAAACATTTATTATTACTAATAGAGTCTCTGAGAGAAAATATATGGTAAAAACGCGCGTTGGAGTGCTCTTTGGAGGTCGTTCAGTAGAACATGAAATTTCTCTTCAATCTTCTAAAAATATAATTCATGCTATAAATAAAGAAAAATTCGATATAATATTATTAGGAATCGATAAACAGGGTGTATGGCATATTTTTAATAAAAATAGTTATTTACTTAACAGCGATCATCTAACCTTAGTTTCTTTAAAGAAGAGCATGAAAGATCTTGCTATCCTTCCAGGTTTTTTTAACAATTCTCTAGTACAACTTAATTGCCCTGATACAATTCCATTGCCTATTGATATCATTTTTCCTATAGTTCATGGCCCATTCGGAGAAGATGGTTCTCTTCAGGGGTTATTACGTATGACTAATATACCGTATGTAGGTTCCAGTGTCTTGGGATCAGCAATTAGCATGGATAAAGATATAACCAAACGTTTATTGCGTGATGCTGGTTTGGCAGTGACACCCTCTTTCACACTAACGCGCTCTCAATACAATAATAGTGGTATGTGTTTTGATAAAATCACTTCGGCTCTAGGATTACCATTATTTATTAAACCAGCAAATCAGGGATCTTCAGTAGGAGTATCAAAGATTATCAATCGTGATAGCTTTGAGCAAGGTTTAGCATTAGCATTCAACTTTGATCATAAAGTATTAGTGGAGGCTGCGATCATTGGTCGAGAGTTAGAATGTGCCGTATTAGGCAGCGATGAACTCCAAACAAGCGTGTGCGGTGAAATTATTTTAAATAATAACTTTTATTCTTATCAAAACAAATATATTAATACACATGATACACACATTGTGATTCCAGCTAACATCAGCAGAACTGTCAGCGAGAACATTCGTTCTGTTGCTCGTCGTGCATTTCGAGCATTACACTGTTCCTGTATGGCACGAGTAGACGTGTTCTTGACAGTAGATGAAAAAATTTTAGTTAATGAAATTAATACACTACCAGGTTTTACTAATGTCAGTATGTATCCAAGATTATGGCAAGCTAGTGGATTAAGTTGTACAGATCTCATAACACGCCTAATTGAATTAGCCCTAACATGTCATCGTCAAGATCAATACTTGACCAATTCACTAACTTTATAGGATTATCTATTTTAGATTTAGATGTAACTATTCAATTCTCAATAACTATTTTTTTCTATAGAAATGTTTTTACAGAAATAAAAATACAATGATTTTTGACTGTCGGTTTCAAGCATTATAAATATAAGAACTATCAATCTTGATATAATTCAAATTACATATTTGTATATATAGAGGCAATTTCTTTATTTTAAACATAAATTAATATTTAATTAATGACATATTCTTTATCAAAACCACCATTAATTTAAATGGTGGCTAGAAAAAAACATTTACATTGACGAAATACATAGAAACAATTAAATTGTACTAAAAAATTAAAGAACAAAAAAGGTATCAATTCTCAAACGTTGAGACAGATTGAATCTATATTCACATGCAATGTTTACTAGTGAATATAGTATTTTAACAGCATTTTAAAAGATCATCGTATAAAATTTTTCTATTTAAAAAATCTGAATTCATTAATAATTAACGTAAAAACTAATACGAACTTGAAGTTTTTAATTGACTCATTAAATAACATTGTTATGCATAAAATATATATAACTAGAAGGAATACCCTCTTTATTATAAAGATACAATAGTCTATAATCAATATATTAATTAACATTAATTACATAAGCATATTAATAAATAATGCAAAAAAATAAATATTTAATTGTAAACTATATTATTAATATTCCCTTATTCCCTTTTCATTAAAAGATCATTGTACTGCTGCAATAGCTCTTGCTACTTTTTCCACATTTTTAGTATTTAAACCAGCTAAACAAATTCTACCACTATCAATTAAATAAATAGCAAAAGTTTCTCGCAAATCAGCCACTTGTTTAGTACTGAGACCAGTATAACTAAACATACCATGTTGATTAAGTAAAAATCCAAAATTATGAGAGGGTAATACGGTTTTTAAGGCTTTTATCAAACTCTGACGCATTTCTAGGATACGTAACCGCATTGAAGCTAATTCTGTGCGCCATAATTCATTTAACTCAGGATCGGTTAATACTTGCATAACAATTTGAGCTCCAAAATTAGGAGGACTTGAATAATTTCGACGTACAGTGGCTTGAAGTTGTCCCAATACACAGTCAGCGACATTTACGCTATTACATACTACTGAAAGAGCTCCTACACGTTCCCTATAAAGAGAAAAAATTTTAGAAAAAGAATGGCTCACTAAACATGGAAGACTAAGACGTGCCATTTCACGTACTACATATGCGTCTTGTTCTATGTTTGTTCCAAAACCTTGATAAGCAATATCTAAAAAAGGAATGAGTTGTCTTTCTTTGATTATTTCAATAATTTGTTGCCATTCACTATTTGTCAAATCAAACCCAGTAGGATTATGACAGCATGGATGTAACAAAACGATACTTTTTTTTGGTAATAACTTAAAACAAGCTAACATGGCGTCAAAATTGATGCCAAATTTTTCTATATCAAAATAAGGATAACGATTAACTTGAAAGCCAGCTCCAGAAAAAATAGCGACGTGATTTTCCCACGTTGGATCACTAACCCACACATTAGAATCTGGAAAATAGCATTTAAGAAAATCAGCACCAATTTTTAGTGCACCAGAACCGCCTAAAGTTTGAATAGTAACAATTCTATGTGCATTTCGCATTGGATGATTATCACCGAATAATAAAACCTGAACAGCATTGCGATAAGATCGCAACCCTTCCATAGGTAAATAAGAAGATGAACATCTTTGCTGTGATGAAGATATAAATAGCGTAGCTTGTGCTTTTTCTACTGCTTGTAATTGAGGAATAATTGACTGTTCATTATAATATAGTCCAATGCTAAGATTAATTTTATTAGGCCTTGGATCTTGTTTATAAATTTCCATTAAAGATAAAATAGAATCTCCCATATATGGATCAACATGTTGGAACACAATATCACTCTCCTAAATAAACGAATGTTACTCAATGTAATAGATATCTCTTTTTATTATATCTATAAAGTATATTTTAAAAAAAACGAAACAGATAAACTACTAAATTAGTAACAAATTTTTTAATATAACTCAACATTTTATCAAATTTTAATAATTATTTGTCAAAATATTGCGTACCTGCGTAATTATCAAACCGTGACCATCGTCCATTGAATGTCAAGCGGACAATTCCGATAGGGCCATTACGTTGTTTACCGAGAATAATTTCAGCAATGCCTTTTACATCACTATTTTCATGATATACTTCATCGCGGTAAATAAACATGATGAGATCAGCATCTTGTTCAATTGAACCAGACTCACGAAGATCAGAGTTTACAGGACGCTTATCAGAACGTTGTTCTAAACTACGATTTAGCTGTGATAATGCTATTACTGGCACCTGCAATTCTTTGGCCAATGCTTTTAATGAGCGAGATATTTCTGCAATTTCCAATGTACGGTTATCAGATAATGATGGCACACGCATCAGTTGTAAATAATCTATCATGATTAAACTTAATCCATTATGTTCGCGAAATAATCTACGTGCACGTGAACGGACTTCATTCGGTGTTAAGCAAGATGAATCGTCGATATACATATTCTTTTTTTTATCCAGCAAAATTCCCATAGTACTAGACAGTCTTGCCCAATCTTCATCATTCAGTTGACCGGTACGAATTTTAGCCTGATCAACACGTGATAATGAAGCAAGTATACGCATCATAATTTGTTCTCCTGGCATTTCTAAACTAAAGATAAGCACTGGCTTAGCTTCAGTCATAGCAGCATGTTCACACAAATTTATAGCGAAAGTAGTTTTTCCCATAGAAGGGCGGGCAGCAATGATGATTAAATCAGATTTTTGTAAACCGGCAGTTTTTTTATCCAAATCTTGATATCCACTAGATATTCCAATGACACCATTATTTGGCTTATGATATAATTTTTCGATACGAGATATTGTATTTTCAAGAATATGTTCAATACTTTTCGGACCTGCATCTTTATTAGATCTATCTTCAGCAATTTGAAATACTCGAGATTCGGCTAAATCTAGTAAATCTTCACTTTTTCGACCTTGCGGATTATAACAGATATCAGCGATTTCATGAGCGATAGCAATTATTTCACGCAATATGGCTCGTTCCCGTACAATATCGGCATAAGCAACAATATTAGCCACACTGGGGATATTTTTTGATAATTCTGCTAAATAGGCAAATCCGCCTACCGTATCTAATTTACCCTTTTGTTCAAGGGATTCTGATATAGTAATAAGATCAATAGGTTTACCCATTTCAAAAAGATTTTTCATTTCTCTGAAAATTAGACGATGTGGATGGCTATAAAAATCATTATCAGTTAATTTTTCAACAACATTATCCCAACGATCATTATCCAGCATTAATCCGCCTAAAACAGACTGCTCTGCTTCTAACGAATGAGGAGGTATTTTCAGTCTGTCAACTTGGCGATCTTGAGAAAAATTTACCTTGTTGAACACCTTATTTTCTAACATAAAACACTTTATTCCTAATAATAAAGGACTTAAATTTATTGCATTACTTATACAAGTAAGCTTGTCTACTTTTTTATAATATAACAGTATATTTGAGAACCATATAATTTAATTGTATTAAAAAATTTTTTAAAAATCAGTATTCCTAATACATATTCAATGTTTATAGTTAAATTCAGATAAATTTCGTTATATTTAGATATATTACACTATAGATGAAATAATTTAAAACAATTACTAATTGTGTGTCATGTATAGGACGTCCTTTAAAAAATTTTAAAAAAACTCTATATATATTGGAATATGCTAAAAACTTATAGTTATTGAAAATAATGTGCTTCAAAAGTAGGTTTATAGCTAAACGTGTATAGATTATTACTAATAATATTGCCTTCAAGAATTAAGTTAAATTGAATACATCTCTATTCATGCTACGTACAAATATTTTTTGTCAGAAAGATGTATTGATTTATCATTGTTTTTCTCATATAAAGACGATATTGATTTAATATATATATTATTAGAACATACCTTTCTTAACGCTAAAATATGAATATTATATCTAATGATATTATAAGCATGCAATCTTATATATTATAAGCTTTTATTCTATTATGTAAATACAATATGTTATATATTAAAATAACATATTAGAATTATTCATTCGATTTGATAAGCATTTTCTGTATTGGAGAAAAAGAATTTAAATAAAACTCTTTATTTTTTTAATGATTCATGCTCATTATGTTTTAAAATATAAAATATTAGTATATATATTATAATTAACAATATAATGTCGATATTGAATTCTAGATCGATAATACTTGTAGTTCTATGACTATATTTGCATATAATATTATACTATTCTACAATAGTTTCTTTTTTCCTTCTTTTTTCAATGTCACTATATGCTAGTCCTATTAGATAATAATTACAGGCATTCACTTGCTATAATATATAAGATATTCATTGGTAAAATTAATCTTAATACAAAATATCTTCATTAGAATCTAATTCTAAAATTAAGTAATACATTATAAATATTAATTTCAAATAATATTTAAACTACATTTACATGTTGTGTGTAAAAATAATTTATTTAATAAATAATAGAACATTATGCTTTACATATATAAATATATACGTGTTATAATATTTAATAATATGTTAAAATTTTAAGACAAATATAATAACGATATTTATTTAACATTAATAGTAACTAAGTCTTGACATATAAGACATGTAATAATCATAACTATATTATTGCCATTTAATATAAAATAAAATTAAATAAAAATTTTTATAAGGAATATATTTCCTAATTCAATAATCGATCAAGATTACGAATTAATAAGTAACTATAATATAATAATATTTATAATAATTAAATTTTGACAAGATAAATAAATTTAAATAATGTATAAATGATATTTAATTTTCACTTTAGTTTGAAAAAGTAAATAGCCATATCTAATGATAGATATCTAAATATTATATTAGAGATTAGTTTTATTTTGTTATTTTATTTATAGATACACCATCATAAAAACGACTTCATAGAATGAATGTAATAATATCCAAGTTTTTTTAGATTAATATTGAAAATAATATAAATATTTAAAGAACACAGTATCATACTATTTCTTTTATGCTTTGATTAAATATAATTATGACAAATATACTTTTTAAAAAAGTGTTTGAATATACTAAATAAAACTACTTTTATATTTTTTAAATTTCCATATAAACAACGTAATGCCGAAACATACTTATTAGTGATCATTACTAATGATTCAATTTTTTTTAAATAGAAAAGCCTTTTGGTACAATGTTTTTAACATTAGTTCAAATATTAATTTAATCAAAAAGTAATCATTAGATTGTATTAGTTATGTATATCAAAATCTAAATACTATTAAAAATAATTCAATATTGTTGAAAAAATCTATTAAACATAAATAATATATATTAAAAAACACTAGAAATATACTAGATCAATTTACATTGATATACTAAATAATAAAGTAAATAATTGATAAAAATTTAGTCATAATACCATAATTTAAATTATTTCAAAATGGATCCTATTATTGTAGACAGTACAAATATCTTTCCAATAATCCTTTTTAAAATATTTTAATAATAATTGATATTATAGAATAATAGGATACCTATTAAAATTCATATTCATTTTTATCTAAAATATATACATAAATTAAAATCTAGTTTACATACTTTGAGGTATAATACGATATATCAGTAATATATGAATATAAAAGTGAAGTTGACTTTTAAGCCGGGTTCTGTCGTGGACAGCCATTCATCTAGGTCAATATTCACATATTGACTCAAGCAGCCTACCCGGGTTAACGTACGGGCCATACTTTTGAAACCCCTATTTGGCCTTGCTTCGAGTGGAGTTTACCATGCCGCGAACTGTTGCCAGACGCGCGGTGCGCTTTTACCACACCTTTTCACCCTTACCTGATTGAGTACAAATAACGCGAATCATCGGCGGTTTGCTTTCTGTGGCACTAGTCGTAGATTCACACCTCCCAGGTATTACCTGGCACCCTGCCCTATGTAGCCCGGACTTTCCTCTCCAACATTGTCATCGAAGATGGATAACAATGAAGCAGCGACTGTCTAGTCAACTTCAATAATAAAGTATAAAGTTTATTTTGATGTTTGTCATCTATCATATTTATCTTTATTAAGGTGATTGTATCATTTTTTTATTTTTCTTTTGATCAATTAAATAGCGATAAAGCATTTTTTTTTTACTTCGTAAATTTTTCCTGTTAACGCCGCAGCTTGTTTTAGTGGTAATTCTGTTAGTAAAATAGAGAAAGTACGTAAAATCTTTGGTAGTAGAGTATGAGCCTCTTTTATTTTATAATATCCTTCAACAATCAGAGACATCTCACCCTTTTGGCGAGTTATGTCTGCTTGAAGCCAAAGGAGTAGTTCGTTGACCGGTGCTCCATAAATAGTTTCCCATATTTTAGTTAATTCCCTTGCTAATACGACATAGCGTTGAGGTCCCCAAGTATCCGATATATCTTTTAAGGTTTCCAATAATCTGTGGGTTGATTCATAAAAAATTAATGTGCGTGGCTCATGTTTGTGTGCTTGAAGATAATCAAGACGTGCTTTTCGCTTCACCGGTAAAAAACCTTCATAACAAAATCGATTAGAAGGCAATCCAGAAGCAGATAATGCAGTAATAGCTGCGCAAGGACCTGGTAACGGTACTATTCGAATACCGAGTTCGCGACAACGATGCACTAAACGATAGCCAGGATCATTAATAAGAGGTGTTCCAGCATTAGACACAAGTGCTATACTGTATCCATCACTCAGCTTATTTAGTAATATGCTTGTTTTTCTTTGTTCGTTATGATCATGAAAAGAAAATAACCGTGTTTTTATTAAATAATGTTGCAATAATAAATTAGTATGATAGATATTTTCTGCTGCAATGAGGTTAACATTATCTAAGATAAACAATGCTCTTTTAGTGATGTCGTTTAGATTGCCAATAGGAGTTGGCACCACATATAACGTTGATACAGAAATATCTTCTTGTTGATGTTCATGCATTTTATTATTCAAAATTATTCTTCTTTTCAATTATTTTTCAAAGAGTTACTAGATTTATGTATTTGATGAAAAACATGAAATTTTAGAATTGGTCATAATCATCTACTATGCAATATACGATCAATACTAATTCTTTCTATATATTTAGAAGTCTATAAATAATTAATTAATATACATATAAATGTATAAATTTTTTATTTTTTATCCAAACCTAACTACACTAACTTAAAATATTAATAATATCTACAATGTTACTAAGCGATAATTAACATTAGTTAAATTTATTCTGTAATAGATTTAATTAATATATATATTTATATTATACAAAAATAATATAAAGTATATACCAATAGCATATTGGTAATAATAGATTAGAATAATTGGTTTATTTTATCTGCATTAGAATTTGTAGCTAATAAATTAAAAAACTTTACTCGTAAAAGTAAGTTACATAATAAACCAATATTGTAAAATTCATTCCAATTTTGGAACACATTTCCCTTATTGTAATAATAAAGATAAAATTAAAAATTAAGTTACATACTAATGTAACTACATTATTGTGCAATAGCGATTAAATATTCTCTATTATTTTATCCATCATTATTATAGTAAAGTTTGCGTGCTTCACTTGAAGCATAGTATGGTATATCATAATATAGTTTTATTGTCTAGTAACAATATGAAGATATCAATATTATTGCTGTTATTGTAAAATGTAGAATTAATTTTAGTTTAACTAATTATTGTTTATAATACCCGTTAACGTACTGACTTAATTTATTATATTATATAATTTATTGCATTATATATAATGCGTCTTAATATTGCGCTCATTTATTTTAAATAAATATACCATTGATAATAAATAAATTAAAATATAGTAATATTGTGTTATTCATTCATATAACTTAACTTAAGTTTTATTAAAAAATAAATGTTTATGTTATTAAAATTGTTCATTTTGATATGTTTATCACATCATAAATTTAATTTTTTACTCGATAATATATCATACTAATTTCTAAATGCACTGTTTAATTTTAATTTTCAATAAAAAAAATATTTTTAGTATAAAATAATTGAGGTCAAGTGATTGATTAATAGATAATGTTTATAATTTTAATAATATATTTAAAATAAAAATAGTACTTTACTTACAAATATTATGAGTTAATATACATATATTTATTGTTGATGTAATCATGCGTACAATCTCAACGTTAATAGTATAACTATTTAAGAACATTACTCTTTATATTATGTAAAATAAAATATTTAGTTATATTAAACTTTTTTAACATATTTTTGTATTAAAATTGAGATAAAATTGATAAAACTACATTCTAGTCTATATATACTAGATATATATCTCGTTCTATGAGCTCCTTTCAACTCAATCTAGTTATCTAACGCATCTAAAAAATAAAACTATTTTATTGAAAATTTTGAGTATGCATTGTAATTATGGCAGAGAGAAAACGGTTATTCAGTAGCCTTGAAAACAATGTTTATCATACTAACTATAATGATAAGCAATGATAAGCAATGTCAGTAATATATATATCATATAATAATGATATTTCCGTTATCATTCTTGTTAGAATATCAACAACCGATTTAAAACTTGGTCTTGAAATTTATTGATACTTTCTATAGTGAAATGAAATGTCTCATTCACCATTATATCTGGGATACGTTAGATTGGATCACTGTGTATTAGTGATGTAACTTTTGATTGATCAGTAAAATTGATATATTCTTTTATCGAAGATGTTCATTAGTAGTTCAAAATGAAAAGTTTTGTACTTATTAAGTATAATAATATAGATGAACTATGAAATTAATAAAATCTTAAAAAATTTTTCTTATTCTATTTCATTAAAATTCTTTAATTAAAAATTTTATATTTATGTCATGGGCTATTTATATTATTTCATGAATAATACTCTATTTTATTAGCAGAAAATTAAAGGAATGTATGAATGAATGTTCATAAAACATTACTGCTATTGTGTAGTATCCCAATTCTACAAGGATGTTTAGGTGCAATGGTGATTGGTGGGGCTACAGCTATTTCGATTAAAACCGCTATCGATCCTCGTACGATCGGAACTCAAATTGATGATAGTGTTCTCGAAAAACGTATTGCAAATGCTCTATCGAAAGATGAAATATTAAAGCGAGGTGTACGGTTGGTAAATACAGTTTACCAATGTAAAGTATTATTAACTGGTCAAGTATCAAATTTTATTTTTGCGGAAAGAGCGCAAAAAATTGTAATGAATATCAATGGAGTAGTAGAAATTTATAACGAAATTCGTAAAGGACAACCAATATCACTAAGTTCCATGTGTATGGATGCTTGGATTACTTCAAAAATTCGTTGGAAGTTATTGAAGAGTAATTTGGTAAAATCTTCCAATGTAAAAATTGTTACAGAAAATAATGAGGTGTTTCTTTTAGGTGTTGTTACAGAGGCTGAAGGCAAATCAGTGGCAGAGATTGCAAGTAAAACAAACGGTGTTAAACACGTCACTACTGCTTTTACTTACTTATGATAACATCGATACGCCATCGAATATCTATTTTTAAGTTACGTTGCAATAATCTTCTGCATTGCATATTGTATTAATATGCACTGAGGACATTACTAGGACTTTTTAAAAGTAAACATTCTACTTATCCATAGATAAGTTAGCATAATAACTCCAATATAAGTGGATTTAAGATAAGCGGTCATATTAGCAACTCTGCTATATAATAATATATATTTATTAAATATAATGACTATGTATAAGTATTTCTTTGGCATGTTATACGTGCTACATCTATAGGGATGTAACGTAATAAAAAATTAGAAATAATTCCTCCTCGTTTATAGTTAAACTATATATCACTCCATTATGTTATGTATATTACAGTACTGTATGTTTATTTAAAAGACTATAATCTTTTCATAAAAATATTAATTAAATACAATAAATACATATAATTATATGTATTCATATCAATAAAAACTCTAATTGTAAAATTAATAACATTAATGTTCTATATATGTAACTTGAAAAAAATAAAATATTTAAAGTTCGTTAACTTATCTAATCTCTTTGCATTCCAGAGATATAGATTAAAGTTACTTTTAATTATCAATTAAGATGACTAACTTATTGACATATAATAGTGTTATAGATTATTTTTATTAAAATTCACACAATGATACTATCATAGTTATTCCTTGTATCTTTTTAAGAAAAATTTTGACAATTAATCATCATGACCTTTTTAACTTATTAAAACTAACTCATGTAAATTTATTTACTTTTAGAGGAAATTTTTAGTTTCCATAAGCATCTTCCACCTTGTTTCTGTATTAGATCTAAACATTGTTCATGAGCTATAATTTCTTCTTTTTTAGCATAAATAATCTTTAACGAAGATCGAACATTCTTCATATGTTGAACATATCTAGTTTTTTCAACTTGAAATTGTTCCTGTTCTTGTTCCATTATAAAGTACATGGAAGTTTGGCCACCAGTCATACATAGAAATACCTTTGCTAATATTTCAGCATCGACTAAGGCACTGTGCAATATGCGCTTGCTTTTATCAATCAAATAGCGATCACATAAAGCATCTAGATTATTTCGCTTACCCGGAAACGTTTTTTTCGCCAAACATAAACTATCAATTACATTGCAAAATGTTTCAATTTTATTAATGTTAACATTTAACATATCGAGTTCATAGTCCATAAAACCAATATCAAAAGGAGCATTATGAATAATCAATTCACTATCGTGGATAAAATTTATGAGTTCATTTGCTATTTCAGAAAAACTTGGTTTATCTGCCAAAAATTCATTACTGATGCCATGTATTTTAAAAGCTTCGGGATCAATAGACCGATCTGGCTTCAGATAAACATGGTAATAGCGACCGGTCAGACGACGATTAATCATCTCTACTGCACCAATTTCAACAATGCGGTGTCCTTCATAATGGACCCCTAACTTATTCATACCAGTGGTTTCGATATCTAAGAAAACTTGCCGCATAATATTAGTATTATTAATGTTCATTTATGTCAAACTTGATTTTTTTTATCATAAAATTAGTTTACTAAAATGTTCAAACAAATTTCAATTTTTATTGATGGTTCGTGTTTGGGAAATCCTGGACCTGGCGGATATGCTGCTATATTACAATACAAGCAACACACAAAAGTACTAAGTGCTGGTTATCGACTGACTACCAACAATCGTATGGAATTGATGGCTGCTATTGTTGCACTAAAAGAGTTGAAAGACTCCTGTAATGTAATGCTTTACACTGATAGTATTTATTTATGTAAAGGTATTACTCAGTGGATCCATAATTGGAAAAAATGTGGTTGGCAAAGTAAAGTCAATAATCCATTAAAAAATATAGATTTATGGAAGATTCTAGATATGGTTATTAAACCACATATTGTACATTGGAATTGGATCAAAGGTCATGCAGGCTATCCAGAAAATGAATACTGTGATACTTTAGCCAGGATTGCTGCTAATCATCCAACCTTAGCTGATACCGGTTATCAGTTCGAAAATTAAATGAATGAATAAATACAATAGATAGATTTTTATTAAATACATAACCTATACAGCATTAACCATACGCTGTAATCTTGCAAGGGGATTACTTTTTAATGGCATCAGATCAATAGGAAAGGTACGTTTACGGGCAATAATTATACTTAAGCAACCAATTATTGGAAAGTAATGACTAATAAATTCTTCTCGTGGTAGTTTCCATGGTAGAGATTTCAAATAACTACAATGTAATACTTCAAAGTTTAACATTCCTAGCCAATATAAAAGCTGCATTTGAGTATACATTCGACTTCGAAATGGTTGACGACGAAATAAAATGGGACATAATTTACCTAATCCTAGCATACTAACTGGATTGAAGGTGGTCATAATAATCCAACCGTCGTCAATTAATACTCGCTCCACTTCACTCAGTAGACGATGTGGATCGCCACTATATGATAAAGTATGAGCTAGCAAACAAGAATCAGCTGATTTATTGGCAAATGGTAAATGATAAGGATCAGCCATTACCTGTAAATCTTTACCCTCTAATCCTACACTAATTTGGTGAGAAATTGAACAATCTCCAGTATCGAGGTCTGCACTCAACGCACCAATTTTTAACAAATGAAATCCAAATAATTTTGGCCACCATACCTTTAGCATCTTCTCCAATGCCTGTCGATAATCGACACCACAAGGAATATCATTCCAGGATATAGGTGATATAATGTTTGCATTATTTTTCACATATTTCATATTTCTCTATCTTCTTATAAAAATAATTGAAAGAAATTATTAAATTAGCAATGCAACTTATTAGTATTCCTGCGCTGTCAGATAATTATATTTGGCTTTTATATAATGCTCAACGAGAATGTTTAGCAGTAGACCCTGGAATCAGTGGACCAGTTATTCAGACACTTATTGAATATCAATTAAATCTTGTTGCTATTTTTCTTACTCATCATCATCATGATCATGTAGGGGGTATTGTCGATCTGTTACGATATTTTCCAGTTCCAATATATGGTCCAGCAGAAACATATGTAAAGGGTAGTACTCAAATAGTAGCCGAAAATGATAAAATAAAAGTTTTAGATCAGATCTTTACAATTCTGGCCTTCCCAGGCCATACATTTGGACATATTGGTTTTTATAGTGCCCCTTGGCTTTTTTGCGGTGATACAATGTTTTCTGCTGGTTGCGGCCGAATTTTTGAAGAAACACCAAAGAAAATGTATGAATCTTTTCAAAAGATCAATAATCTTCCACAAGAAACGTTAATTTGTTCTGGACACGAATATACCTTAAGTAACCTTTACTTTGCTTCGACTCTTTTGCCAAAAGATAAGATTATTCTTGATAACTTGCGGAATGTTAAACAGTTACGCTTAAAAAAACAACCAAGCTTACCTACAACATTGCAGTTAGAACGCCAAATAAATGTTTTTTTACGTTGCAATGATATTGCAATAAAAAATTCATTAAATTATTATCCTTCTTCCGGTGAAGAATGGCGTATTTTTGCGATGTTACGTGAAAAAAAGGATTGTTTCTAATGTTCTTTGATGTTATGCATATCGACGATAATGACTATGGAACGATGTGATCGTTTTTCTATTTTATTTTAAAATATTGCAATCATTTAGATAAAAGATATTATATTGATAAGTGTCATATTTTAATATATTTTCTAAATAGGTATTTAAGTCAAAAAAATATGTTAATAACTATTATAGTGAGCAGTGGAAGTAATTAAAATTATGATAGACATGTATTTAAATAATGGTCATATAAATTTTAGAAAATAAATTAGCTAATTGTTAAAATATAACTAAAATAGATATCTAAGAAAAACTATTCATTATATCTAGAGAACTATTAGATATTTTCAAATCTTGTATTTTTCTTGTTTTTTAGAAAAACGCATTAATATTAATACAAATAAATAGATCTAGATTTGTATTTTCTTTTATAATTATCTCGAACATATATTATTATCCCAAATACAGTGTTTTCAAGATAAATATCACGATTCAAAATCATGATTTATGTTCTCTATAGAACATAGACTATTTTCATAGTTGATTGTCATGACCCCTAGTAAATAACTATGGTTCTTATTACTATAAGTACACTAAGTACACTATAATAGCTCAATGAACCAAAAAATTACTTATTTTGTCAGATAAGAAACGTTATAGCATTTTTATAAAAATCACTATTCATAGCTTTTTGATAATGCATGCTTACTGTACTTATTTATAATAAAATTGATTAGTATTCTTTATACTATATACTATATGAAGACAAAATTAATAAACGTTAATGTTGTTCATAAGCCACTCACGTTTTTATCTGATATTCTGCGAATTTATAGCTCAGTTCTGAGCAAATAAATAATGTTTAATTTTAATTAATGACTTACCATAAAATTTACAATTATGATTGTAATCATATGTTGAATTAAATAATTTTAGCTTTTTTAAATAAAATTTTTGCACTAGATAATTTTTTAATTTTTGAAAAACAAATAACCTTATACTAATCCATATATTTATTAAATATAAATTATTAGATCAATTAATTACATAACTTTTTTTGTTAATTCAATCACTCGAAGTTTTTCTAGCGCTTTAGCTAATTTTACCGATGCTTGAGCATAATCAATATTTCCATAAGAATTTTTAATATGCTCTTCTGCTTTTCGTTTAGAATCCATTGCACGTACTTCATCAATATCTTCTCCGCGAATAGCTGTATCGGCTAAAATAGTAACCATGGTGGGTTGTACTTCAAGTATACCACCAGAGAGGTAAATAAATTCCTCTTTTCCACACTGTTTCACAAGATGAATCATACCAGGCTTAATAGAAGTAAGTAATGGAGTATGACCCGGATGAATTCCCAATTCACCTTCACTACCTGTGACTTGAATTTTTTTAACTAATCCAAAAAATATTTTTTTTTCAGCACTGACTAGATCTAAACAAAAAGTATTTAAAACCATATTTTTTCTCGAGTCATAATCTTTTTCCTTTTTCTATCGCTTCATTAATGGAGCCAACCATATAAAACGCTTGTTCTGGAAGATTGTCATATTCCCCATTTATAATACCCTTAAAACCACGGATAGTATCTTTCATTGCTACATATTTACCAGATAAGTTAGTAAATATTTCTGCTACAAAAAATGGCTGAGATAAAAACCGTTGAATTTTACGCGCTCGAGAAACAGTCAATTTATCATTTTCAGACAATTCGTCCATTCCAAGAATTGCGATAATATCTTTGAGTTCTTGATAACGCTGCAAAATGGATTGCACACTACAAGTGACATCATAATGTTCTTGGCCTACTAGCATTGGATCTAATTGACGGCTTGTAGAATCCAAAGGATCTACTGCTGGATAAATTCCTAGTGCAGCAATTTGACGGCTTAAAACTATTGTCGCATCAAGATGCGCAAAAATGGTAGCCGGCGATGGATCAGTCAAATCATCTGCAGGGACATATACCGCTTGTATAGAAGTAATTGACCCAGTTTTAGTAGAAGTAATACGCTCTTGTAACATGCCCATTTCTTCTGCTAGCATTGGCTGATAACCTACTGCGGATGGCATTCGACCTAGTAATGCGGAGACTTCGGTCCCTGCTAAAGTGTAACGATAAATATTGTCGATAAATAACAAAACGTCACGACCTTCATCACGAAATTTTTCTGCTATAGTTAAACCAGTAAGAGCGACGCGCAAGCGATTACCAGGAGGTTCATTCATTTGACCGTATACTAAAGATACTTTATCAATAACATTAGATTCAATCATTTCATGATAAAAATCATTACCTTCACGAGTGCGTTCTCCTACACCAGCGAAAACAGAATAACCAGAATGTTCAATAGCTATGTTACGAATAAGTTCCATCATATTAACAGTTTTACCAACACCAGCACCACCAAATAAACCTACTTTACCTCCCTTAGAAAATGGACATATCAAGTCAATCACTTTAATACCTGTTTCTAATAAATCTTGAGAAGTAGCTAATTCTTCATAGCTTGGTGCCGGGCGGTGAATAGGCCAACGTTCTTTTTCGTATATTTGACCCTTCATATCAATGGGTTCGCCTAGTACGTTCATAATTCGACCCAAAGTAACTTCGCCTACTGGTACTTCAATTGCGCGTTTAAGGTCAATAACTTCCAGACCACGACGAAGGCCATCAGAAGATCCCATCGCAATACAACGTACTATACCACCACCTAGCTGTTGTTCCACTTCTAATATTAATATCGCATCACCATTTTTAACTTCAAGGGCATTATATATTCTAGGTACAGCATCTTGTGGAAATTCAACGTCAATAACTGCAGAAATAATCTGAATAACTTTTCCAGTAGCCATTTAGTCCTCAATGTAATTCATAATTTATACAGCGGATGCTGCAGAAACAATCTCAGTAAGCTCTTGGGTAATGGTAGTTTGTCGAGCCTTATTATAAACTAATTGTAATTCTTTCATTAAGTTATGCCCGTTTTCTGTTGCAGCTTTCATTGCTATCATACGTGCAGCCTGTTCACTGGCTAAATTTTCAACAACACCTTGATAAACCTGTGATTCTATATAACGACACAATAAGGTATCTAATAATGTTTTTGGATTAGGCTCATATAGATAATCCCAGGATCTAATTTTCAAATCCGTTTCTTCTGAAGGTAAAAGTGGAAGGAGCTGAAAAATTTGTGGCATCTGGGATAAACTATTAATAAATTTATTGCTGGCTATATAAATTTTATCTAGTTTATTAGTATCGTATGCTTTCAACATCACTGTAATAGGTCCAATTAGTTCAGATAGCATAGGATTTTCTCCCATATTTGTTACTTGAGCAACTACTTTAACTCCAATTGAATTAAAAAAAGAAACTGCTTTAGAACCAATTAAAGCTACTTCAGTTTTTACAGCATTTTCGTTCCATTTTTTCATGTCTGATAGAATCTTTTTAAATAAATTAACATTTAAACCACCTACCAGACCACGATCAGTTGAAACTATAAGATAACCCACATGTTTGATGTCACGTTCATCTAAATAAGGGTGCTTGTATTCTAAATTTCCTAATGCAATGTGACCAATCATTTTACGCATTGTGGTTGCATAAGGACGGCTGGCTGCCATACGTTCCTGAGTTTTACGCATTTTAGAGGCAGAAATCATCTCCATTACTTTAGTAATTTTTTGTGTATGATTAATACTGATTATTTTTCTACGGATTTCTTTTTCATTTACCATTTCGCCGTTCCTTATTATCATTTTTATATAATTTCCAGTCAGCTTACGGTATCGACTATCTTATTACCAAGATTGAGTTGTTTTAAATGTATCAAGAATATATTTCATTTGGTTTTTAATATAGTCGTTATAAATATCAGCCTGGTTTATTTTGTTCATAATGTCAATTTGTTCATTATCTACATAAGTCATTAGTGCGGCTTCAAAGTCACTAATTTTTTTGATTTCAACATCCTCTAAATAACCATGTTCTACAGCAAAAAACAACAGTTCTTGTTTAGTAATTGATATCGGTGAATACTGCTTTTGTTTGAGTAATTCAGTGACTTTTTGTCCATAAACTAATTGCTGACGAGTAGCTTCATCCAGCTCAGAAGAAAATTGAGAAAATGCAGCTAGTTCACGATATTGCGCTAATGCAGTACGAATTCCACCAGATAATTTTTTCATGATTTTAGTTTGTGCTGCACTACCAACTCGAGATACTGAAATTCCTGGATTAATAGCAGGACGTATGCCGGCATTAAACAAATGAGATTCTAAAAAAATTTGACCGTCGGTAATAGAAATTACGTTAGTTGGAACAAATGCAGATACATCACCAGCTTGAGTTTCAATTATAGGCAGTGCGGTTAAGGAACCGGTTTGTCTTTTTACTATACCTTTAGTAAAATGTTCAACATATTGTGCATTAACGCGAGCTGCACGTTCTAGCAATCGAGAATGTAGATAAAATACATCACCGGGATATGCTTCCCGACCTGGAGGTCGACGGAGTAATAAAGAAATTTGACGATAAGCTATAGCCTGTTTAGATAGATCATCATAAATGATCAGCGCATCTTCGCCACGATCACGGAAATACTCACCCATCGAACAACCAGCATACGGTGCTATATATTGTAGTGCAGCAGATTCTGACGCTGTTGCAGTTACTACAATAGTATTCTTCAGTGCCTCATATTCTTCTAATTTTCGAACTACGTTAATAACAGTTGAAGTTTTTTGGCCAATAGCAACATAAATACATTTAATACCGCTATTACGCTGGTTGATGATAGTATCAATAGCTAATGCTGATTTTCCAGTTTGTCGATCTCCAATAATTAGTTCACGTTGACCTCTACCAATAGGAATCATACTATCAATGGCTTTATAACCAGTCTGTATAGGTTGATCAATTGATTGACGATCAATTACACCTGGCGCAATTGCTTCAATAGCAGAAAAACCATCATGTTTCAGTGGACCTTTACCATCAATTGGTGTACCTAATGCATTAACTATTCGGCCTAGCAACCCATGGCCTACTGGCACATCTAAGATACGATGAGTACATTTTACTTTCATTCCTTCAGCTAAGTTTGTATATGAACCCATAACGATGGCACCGACAGAATCGCGTGATAGGTTCAAGGCAATAGCAAAAGAGTTGCCAGGCAATGTAATCATTTCACCCTGCATCACTGCAGATAAGCCATGAATATAGATAATTCCATCACTAACAGAAATGATTGTACCTTCATTGTGAACTTCATTAATTATATTGAACTGAGCAATGCGTTGCTTAATTAATTGGCTAATTTCAGTGGATTTTAATTGCTGCATATTCAATTTCCTTAAGACAGTAAGATTTTGGCAAAACGTTCCTGACGACCACGTACGCTACCATCTATCACGGTATCTCCTATATAAATGACAATGCCAGCAACTACAGATTGATCAATTTTAAAATTTAGATTAACTCTGCATGAAAATCGTCGTTCCATTGCAAAAGTAATTCTTTTTAGTTGTTCTTTTGTTAATTGTGCAGCAGCCATGATGTTTATATTTACAGTTTGTTCTTGTAACAAACGAAGATAGATAAAATACTCTAATATATTAGGTAATATAGTCAATCGGTTATTTTTTGCGATAACACGGATAAGATTTCGTCCATAGACATCAAGCTGATTACCACAAATTGATATAAAAAAATTTGCTTTTTTTTCAGACGAAGCAGGACTTGAACATACAGTAGATATCAGTTCATTACGCATTATTTTATCAAGAAACATTAACATAGATTGCCATTGATCTACATTCTGTTGTTCCACAGCCAAGCTGAAAATTGCTTCAGCATAGGGACGAGCTAAAGTAATTAGTTGAGACATTGTTTATTTTTCTTAAAGATCGGAAATAATTTTATCAATGATTTTGGCGTCAGACACTTCATCTATAGAACGTTCAATAATCTTTTCAACGCCTGTTATAACTAACATAGCAAGTTGTTTACGTAACTCTACGCGTACACGTCTATATTCTGCATCAATATCTGCTTGTGTTTGAGAAAGAATTTTATTTCGTTCCTCGTGTGCTATAGTTTTGGCTTCATCGATTATTTGTGCTTTGCGCTTGTTGGTACGCTCAATAATTTTTTGGGCAGTTTCTCTTGCTTGTTTTAAATGTTTTTCAGCTTCAATTTTCGAAATTTCTAAACTGTTTTTTGCACACTCAGAAGCAGCCAAACCATCGATAATATCTTTCTGGCGCTTTTCAATAGCAGCTATCAAAGGTGGCCATATGCATTTTATACAAAAGAACACAAATAAGATAAATGCTATAGTTTGACCGAGAATTGTTGCGTTAAGGCTCATAGCATCACGCTCTCAATTAAAATTAGCTTTAGTATCAATATCTATTAATTAGTTTAAAATTTATAATATTACTTTATAGAAAACATCATATAAAGACCTAATCCTACAGCAATCATAGGAATAGCATCAACAAGACCCATGACAATAAAAAATTGTGTTCGCAGCAGAGGAATTAGATCAGGTTGACGTGCAGCGCCTTCCAAAAATTTTCCACCTAAGATACCAATGCCAATTGCAGCACCAATTGCGGCTAAACCCATCATTATAGCTGCAGCCATATATAATAAATCTATATTCAAATTTTCCATCGAAATCTCCATTGTTTAAATTTAGTTCAATATTAAATTAAAATGAATAATCATTAGTTTTCTTCAGATGCTATTGAAAGATAAATAATCGTCAAGATCATAAAAATAAAAGATTGAAGAGTGATAATTAGAATGTGAAAAATAGCCCAAGGCACATTTAGAATCCATTGCAACCACCACGGCAATAAACCAGAAATCAAAATGAAAATTAATTCACCTGAATACATATTACCAAATAATCGAAGACCTAGTGATACTGGTTTTGAAAGTAGGCTGATTCCTTCAAGAATAAGATTAATGGGGATAAACACAGGATGATTGAATGGCTGAAAAGTGATTTCTTTAATGAAGCCACTAATCCCTTTTGTTGTTATATTGAAATATATAATTAGTATAAAAATACCTAATGCCATTGATAAAGTAATGTTGATATCGGCGGATGGTACTACGCGCAATGTAGGCAAATCTAGAACATATTTTCCAATATAAGGCAATAAATCAATCGGCAACAGATCCATTAAGTTCATTAGAAAAATCCAAATAAACACGGTGAGTGCTAAAGGAGCGATTAGTTTACTTTTTCCATGGTATATTTCCCGTACGCTAATATCAATGAATTCAACTATTAATTCAATAAAGATTTGTAATTTTCCGGGTGCCTTACTACTATTGACTCCTCTGGAGATTTTCATGAAAATAATTAAAAAAATCAACCCTAGTAGTAAGGAAAAAAACATTGAATCAACATTCAATATCCAGAAAGATTTTATTGAATGTGAATTTACTAACTCAAATGTACGTAGGTCTAGCTGAAGATGATTCAGATGGTGGCCTATGTAGTTTTGTGGAGAAGAGATTTCTTGTGAAGTAGACATGATGACTCTTACTCTTTCATTAAAAAAACTAGCATATTAATTAAAAAACAATGATTTAGCATACTAAATAAATAAACTTAACTGCTATGATATTGAAAAGCACTTTATTGATCTTTCATAAAAGAAATATGATAATTTTCCATTATATTTGTATAGTTTAGATAGGAAAAATTAAATGATTCATAATTAATTACGTTTATAATTTATGCAGATCAGATATCAAAACATAACTACTCCAGAATGATTATGAAAGCTATATAATAAAAGTCATCCTTTAGTAAAGGAGATTGTTCATAAATCTTATTCTTATAAAATAAAATATTATAAATTTGATTTATTCTATGTATTTTATATTACATACATGATGTACTAGTGTATTTGACTATGATTCACTAATCAATAAAATAACATGAGTTATTTCATATCAAATTCATTGGTAAATAATGTAGGTAACTTATTATTTAGTAATACAGTTTCATCATATTACCAAATAAAAGATAATATATCTTACAATTATCTTAGTATCTAAAATAAATTAGAATATAAATTTACGAGATGTAACATATATGCCAAAGTAACATCATATTACATTTTAATTAATTAATATAATACTTGTATGTATATCATAGAATAAGTGAAATGTATTTCAATATTATTATATCTAAATATCTAATTTTGATAAAATTAACCTAATCAATAGTAGTCTATATTATTAGTAGTGTAGTGCAGCCGTATACATGGACCTAATGCATTCTTTACATTACTTTCAGTACTGTTTCTACAGTAATTATTATGGAATATCCTTTCATCTTGAATGCATAAACTTAACATAAAAAAATTATTTTAATATGTATTTTATCAAGTGAAATTTAATAATGACTAATTATTATTTTATAATATTCTAATAAAAATTAGAGTACCAGGGAGTCATTTATTTTAGAATAAATAAATGTAATTTTTGAGTTATATCATCACCACTGGGTAATCTTTTATTAAAACTAGACTGTAGTATTTCATACTACTTAAAAAGTAGATGAATTGAACCATATAACGATCTAATATACAACATATTTTCATGTTTTATGGATTGAATAATCACAGCTCATATAAAAATCATTTATTAAATTAATTATTTCTAGTATGGATAGAAATCGCATTAATTTAAGAAAGATAGCAATCTTGGCATATGTTATACGCCTGTGTAACGATAGAAACTAATCTTTTTTCTATAAAAAGAATTTTTTTCTTTAGTTTTTTAAAAAAAGAATAATGTTTCTTATGTTCAATTATTAAAATTGTATACGTATTATTTGAAATTAATTGAATGGTAATTGAGTGTTAAACTTTAACAGAATACTAACAATGTTTACCTAAATAAATAAACTTTACAGCGTACTACGAAAGTAATATGGTTATACTAGATCTTTAGTAGACTATCATGAGATATAATTATTTTATTTATATTTTTTCATAGGACAAAAAATTTTTTAATGGCTTATTTTAATCTTATATTTTCTTGTAAGAATCTAATATAACAAGAAAATCTATCATACATCATGTATTTTATATAAATATATATTTATTTATGTATTAATAAATTACATATTATTAACCGTAAATATGAGAGTGTATTACTGATAAGACGAAAAATTACAAATATCACGTTAAATTCTCGTATGAATGCGTATTATCATATATAATCATATTATAATATACATATAACTAAAATTTTTCTTAAATAGCAATTTAAACGCACATCATGTTATCACTTCTTATTATAAAATTATAAAAATAATTATTATACATTGATCTTATTTGAAGTCTCATTCAATGCATCTTCAATTAGATTATCTATGCATTTTAATGTGTGCAAAATACAAAGTGTATAAGTGGTAAAAACCGTACGATCGTTTATGTAATAATCATTAATTAGTCTAATATTTTTCTAATTTATAAATAAAATGTAGCTTTATCTCATTTATCTTAATGCTCTAAGCATATTTTTTAACTCTAATTTTTTTGGAAAAACATAGTATATCCTTTATTAAATATTAAATTATTATCTAAATAATACCATAGCTCGGATGCTGTCATTAGTTATTGAAATACGATGTATTAGATTGATTGAGATACATTAATAATGTACAGACTTTGAATCATTAAATCTCTGACTACGTGCTATTGTTAATCAATATTATTTAGAATACTAAAGATGTCAGCACAAATGTCAAGACTATCAGCATACTAGCCAACCTAATGTCAAAATCATTTAAATACTCAATGCCTAAATAGGAAAGACCAGGAAACAATGAGTATGACATTGAGTGTCACATTATGAATCACCGCTAATACATACATCAAGAGTGAGATGGTATATTATACTTATATCACTATGCTGAAAAATGTTAAAAATATATTTATTAATATATTTAAAAATAATAAAATTAGAAAATAATATGAATATATTAATGAAGTCTTAATAAATAAGAATTTTCACTCCTGGGTGCAAGAAGAATCAACTAACCAAATAGTATAATACATTAACGTAGAAAAAGTTATATATGCATCATACTAAACAATATTTTTAATGGCACAGAGACAATATATAACACTTAAATAAGATCAAAGATGAGTATGTAAGTTGGTATTAATTATTGTAACTTTTTGAAATAACGTATAATATTACGACTGTTTAAAACAATACTTCTCTATATGATACAAAAATGTAATTTAAAATATTAAAAATATACTAGTATTTAGTACAGTTTTAATTCCGGTAAAAATTTTTACAGTTAACTAAATAAATTATTATAAAAAATAGAAATTTTAAGATAATTAGCATGTTTTATAATTATCATTCATTTACTCATGGTGGAAATTAATTTAAAAATTTAGAAAACTAATTTTAATTAGTTGATTGAACGATCAACATATTTTAATGAAAGGGTTCCTTTATGCCTAATTGTTTCATAACAGCCATTATTTATTAAAGTAAACTAAAGAACTGAAGCACTCATTGTATTTTTTATATCGTGAATTGGAATCGTTGGCAAGCATATTATGTTTTGATGCGAATTAATAAACCAATAGGTTTATTACTATTACTATGGCCAACACTATGGGCACTATGGTTAGCGAGCCAAGGTATACCAACGATAAAAACATTAACGATATTTGTTTTGGGAGTATGGTTAATGCGTACGGCCGGTTGTGTAATAAATGATTATACTGATCGTAAAATTGACGGTTACGTCAAACGTACTTGTAATCGTCCATTGCCTAGCGGTGTAATTAAGTCTCATGAAGCCATATTATTATTTATTGTGTTAATAAGTTTGTCTTTCATACTAGTACTAATGTTACATACTACAACTATAGTACTGTCAATCATAGCATTAGTGTTAATGTGGATATATCCGTTTATGAAACAATATATATATTTACCACAGCTAATACTAGGAATAGCATTTAGTTGGTCAATTCCTATGGTGTTTATGGAAATAAACAAGTGTTTAACAGTAAACTGTTGGTTACTTTTTTTAACGAACGTCATTTGGACAATATCATATGACACTCAATATGCAATGATAGATCGAGATGATGATTTACGTATCGGTATCAAGTCGACCGCCATTCTTTTCGGTCGAAAAGATGCATTTATTATTGGATTATTGCAATTAATTACATTAGTTTTACTAACTATCATTGGTTATCGCATGGAGCTTAGTAGAGTTTTTTATCTCACTTTACTTGGAGTAGCAGGATTATTTTTTTGGCAAAAAAAATTAATTATTAGACGCAAACGACAGGCTTATTACCAAGCATTTCTAAATAATAATTTTATCGGTATGCTAGTGTTTATTGGTATTGCATTAAGTTTTTTATAAATTAAAATGCACGTTCATCCATGTCGTTTTCTAAAATTAGTTATTTATAATAAATATTACTTTGCTGAACGAATAATCTCTCATACATATTATTAGTTTTTGTATTTATATTATAAAGTTGTGTTAAGTTTGTTTATTTAAATAATGATGTTCTTATCAGTATTAACTTTTATTAATAAAGTAGCTCTTTGAATGATGTAAAAAACGTCAGGATAAATTAATGCGCTTAAAATATCTAATATTTCTTTTATTTTGTCATTATTAATATTTCCAATATCGTTAGTGTACTGTTCTGATCGCAATGTCGCTACTAAGGAAGAAAATATTTTTTTGTCAAAAAATTCAGGTACATTTCTGTCATGTAGAATAGATAATTGTTGAGTTATCATACGGCTTTTTTGCTCTAATATCTCCCGATGAAAAAGACATGATGAAGTTTGTAATAATGAAAAAACGATGGCATAACGCTGTAGTATGCCCCGTATACTATCAGCAAGAAGTGTTAGAGTATTCGATTTTGATTGAACTGCATACAACTGAGTACCCTGTAATATTAACAGTCCCTGACATTCTAGTTCAATAACAAAATTATCAATTACTGATGGTAATTCTTCTGTGCTGAAACGCATGAATAATTCTGATTTTAAAAACGGATGCAATAGCTTGATTTTTTGGTATAGTTGTTCACGTTGTATACCAAAATGATTAACAATTATACACGCTATTAAAGCTGGTATAATCAGCAAATGGTAGATATTATTACGATAATAAGTCATAAGTACGGCTTGATCACAAGACAATAAAATAATCTCTCCGAGAGGATGTTGTTTTATTGTAAACTTTTTCATGATCAATGCATGTTCTAGTAATGCTTCAGGTGTCATGTTAGGAACTGTAACTTCCGGTGCATATGGTACATTACGTAATAATTTAAGATAACAAATTAGTTGGGATAATACTTCTTGACGAAGTAACGCATGCGATCGAGAAGCCAGTAAGATATTAGCGCAAAGATTAATCGCATTAGCAGCAGCTGCATTATTAATGCGAATCATCATGGTAGTAGCAATTTTATTTACTGCCGGTACTAACCAGCTGGGACGTTGAGATTCGCTTTGGTCGATAGAGTTACGCCATTGTGGTATTCGTTGAGATAACCAAGGAACTAAAGGTAATGGATCTCCAAAATTAATATATCCTTGGCCTAAATTACATAACTTGCACAAACTACGCACAGTTTTCCACAGGCCGTCTTTTTCCTTTTTCGCACCATGTAACTCTTTAGTGTAGCTTGCTACTTCTAGAACATGTTCATAACCGATATAAACTGGCACTAATGTAATTGGTCGTCGATTACTACTACGTAGCATTGCCTGTATAGTCATAGTCAAAATACCTGTCTTTGGTTCTAAAAGAAGTCCTGTACGAGAACGGCTACCTTCAATAAAATATTCTACTGAAGATCCCAGAGTAAATAATTCAACAAGATATTCTCTAAAAATAGTAGAATAAAGTTTATTACCTTTAAATGTACGACGTATAAAAAATGCACCTAACCGACGAAAAAATGAACCAACAGGCCAAAAACTAAGATTAATGCCAGCAGCAATATGTGGTGGAACTAATCCCTGGTGATAAAGCACATAAGAAAGAATTAAATAATCCATATGACTACGATGACAAGGTACATAAACAATCTCATATCCTCTTTCTGCCAATTTATGAACTCGATCAATATTGCATACGTATACGCCTTGATAAAGCCAGTGCCATATCCATCCTAACACCCGATCAGATAAACGTATTACTTCATAAGAAAAATTTGCAGCAATTTCTTCTATAATTTCAATAGCGTTTTTTTGTGCTTTTTCTAACGATATTTTTTTACTGCGTGCTTCATCTTTTACTGCATGTTCAATAGTTTTAGAAACCAGTAATGTCTTTAATAAATCTTGGTGTATTGGAAGACGAGGGCCTGCTATAACTAGTTTTTGACGAAAAAAATGAATACGTGTCAAACGAATAAGTTTTTGTACAATAGCTTTGTTGATGCCATGTTCGGTAGCTATATGTCGCATAGAACAAGGTGTTGAAAAATGGATAAAATTATCTCGACCGAACCAAAGTAATTCGATGAATTTTTTAATGCCATTTAATCTATGAAAATGTGGTTTATCTTGATTGAATCTTAGTCCTTTACCAGGCGAACGACCAAACATAACCAAGACGGGAACCATTTGTACATCTAATTCTGGATGAGAAATATGCAGATTAAGATAATGGTGTAATAATTCTACAAGATCTGATTTTTGTTCATATTTCTTTAAAAAATGTGCTCTTTCATGAATAAAGATATAACGTTTCAAAATAATACCATCTATATTAATAGGTATTAACGGATCAGATAATCCATGTTTCGAGCACTGTTGACGCAAAGTTAACAAATCTATTTGAGAATCATAAGGCAGTACATAAACTATGGGTTTATGGGAATCTATATCAATTTTATCAAAAAAATCAGTTGGGATTATTTTACTTCTTACCAAGAAGTTTATGTAAAAGTTTAAAAGTATGTAATAATATTTACGCCAACTTAGCATGTTTTTAAGAACCTCTTAATTATTAATTTAATGAAAAATAAAATATTATTCTTAAAATAAAGAATAGCATTTATTCACAACTAATAAAATTCCCAAGGTAGTAACGTTTTTGCTACATCATGCATACCGATTACGATACTCAAATTAAAACATTTTCATACTGAATATTTTTTATTTAATTTAGATATAAAAACTAGAAAAAATACTAATAGTGTACCATTTTTAGTGGTAAAAAAAGAATCATATTACGATTTTAATAGCAATATTTCTCTTATGTAATCTAGATGGTTTTCAAGCTCTATTTGCATATATTTTTGATTTTAGCTATCTAAAATGGATTGATGTTCATAATGAAAACTTTATAGAAATTAGGGATAATGAAGGAGTCTTGTCAGAATAAAAACTAGTTTTGAATTTTGAATCGTATGTATCATACAAACTTAATATGCTATTTATGCAAGGAAGCTAACCATATTGGATTTACTAATACAACAATTAAATGCTATTGTTCCTTCATAAAGGACATAATGCAACTTGTTGTAAACATATTACAACCTAGCTTGAAGATCAAAAGATAATACAGGCTAATTTCAGTTAATTATATAACGATCGAAAGGTGATTATTGATAGCATATAATGCTGAGCATTAATATCAATAAATGAATCAATGGATACTTAATGCTTATGTCAATCATTCGTGATACTTCAACGACGTAATTTTTATTTAGTGTATAAAATTTCATATACCTATAATAAATATCTCATCGTCGTCATCCAATCATGACCATGCTACTATTTACGAAATTTAATGCATACACTTCTTATAGATATGTAAGAACATACGGTATCTTAGGAAAAATAAAATACTAAATTTAATTAGTTTAATGAAATGCAGATGCTATCTGGCAAAACAGGATATTATGTTTTGTCAGAAAAATACATTTAACTTTATTAAAATTGTAAAGAGCATCAGTAGTGATGGAGCTGGCGGGATTTGAACCCGCGTCCGGAAGTTGCTATATCTACGGTACTACATGCATAGTCCATTTTTTTTATTTGTCAGCTGCGAATGGACACGCTGCCCACAAACTAGCCTAATTAGGTTTAACGTTTCAATTCTAGGCAAAACATCCACGCGATCTTCTTTTCATTTGACCTCTCTTTCTTATATCTGTCCTACTCAAAGAGAAAAAGCTAGACAAGAGAGGGAGTCTTCAGTATTTAAGCTGATTAAGCCGCTAAAGCGACAGACTCATATTGCGAATCATTTGCAATTATTTTTTTGAGGTTTATTTACGAGGCCAACCTCACCTCGGCACGCACCTTAGATTTCGTAAAATCCGTCGAATCCAAAATCAGCCCCAATTTCGTGTTTTATTATAGCAAATTTTTTTGAATACTGCAAGACTATGGTTTAGTATACTTCATGACTCGAGCTCTATCAATTTTCCATTGTCGTTCTTTAATTTTCATGCGAAGATCATACTCTTTTTTACCTTGAACCAGACCGATAGTTGCTTTTACCCAAGCTTGTTTCCAGTAAAGTGATAGCATGATAACCGTGTAACCTTTTTTGTTAACATAACCGTATAATGAAATTAATTCGCGTTTTTTTAAAAGTAATTTGCGGATACGTATAGGATCATACAGTACATGGGAAGAAGATGTGATAAGTGGTTGAAACATTGCAGATAAAAGGTAAGCTTCGCCATGTTTCAAAAGCACATAGCTATCACTAATGCTAACTTTATTAGCACGTAATGATTTGACTTCCCATCCTTTCAACACAAGTCCTGCTTCAATCTTTTGTTTCACATGATATTTATGAGAAATTTTTTTATTATTCAAGATAATAGTTACATCGGTATTATTGACTTTCTTTGTAATCATGGAAATTGTTTTCTATAATTAATTTATGAAAATATCCAGATTATCTCCAGATACTTTATTTGATGAAAATAGAAAAAAATGCACGTTTTAAACTCTCGTCTCCGATTAAATAATGTTTTTTATTATTAAAAAAACTTAATAAAGCTGAAAAAAACTATGTCATATTTTATTTTTATATGTATATTTTATATATTCATTTATGTATATAATTAATCCTCATTTGAATCTTTTGGATTAATTTAATTCATATGAGTTGCTGTATATATTGTCGTTACATGATCAATCATCACAATAATGAACTATTAAAAATTACTTTAAAAATAGAAAAAGATTATTGTAATCTGTAATATTTTTATTAATTATCAATTAATGATTTAATAAATTTACCGTTCAATTATTGATATGATTTTAAATATTGATGATTAACAGTATGGTGGTTGAATTCATTTATTAAAAAAATATTTTCAGATTAAAAAAAAGTATTTAAGTCGTCTTTTAGTAAAAATATTAATATGCTTTATGCTTAGCAAAGCAACAAGTAGTGCTATATGAGTAATATGATCTTTTAAAAGAAAGGATTAAACCCACAAAGTTTAATATTACGTAAGTAAATTCGTTTTAAAGTTTGAAATATTGATTATATTGGAAATTAGCTAAATTTAGCAAGAAGATGTAAATTTTTTACATACACGAATACCAATATTATTATCAATGAACGATAGTTAATAAACTGTTATTTTAGTATGTTAACTAATATTAGTTGTTTTTTTCATTGGTTTAAACTCAATATGAGTAAGTATGTCAACATTATTAAACGTTAAGATTAGCGTTTGTTGAAATATAGATTTAATGCCATGATCGCGACGAAAAATATAATATAAAATATTTGAACCAAAAGGATCTTTTAGCATTGGCGTCCCAAGGATATAAACTATTTGTTTCTTGGTCATACCAATGTGTATTTTAGCGATATCAGCCGTCGTTAAATAATTACCTTGATTAATTTCAGGATGATAAATTACTCTCTCGAATACAGAGCAGCCAGTAATAATCATCAATACTAAAAAAATCATGATCAACGTCTTATAGTTCATAACCATTATATACCTTAAAAGTAATACTTATGTCAATACATCTTTAAAATTAGAAACTATTAATAACAACGCATTCTAATTACAAGACATACAAACTCTAATATTGATAGTAATGATTAAGTGATTGGCATATTGTTTGCATAACGTATTTGCATCATCTAATGTTTACTTATACCCTTTTGAAGGTATAATTGTGTCACAATAACAGCATTATCATTTTTATAATATATCTATTACAATCGCTACTGTAATATGGCTCAATCAAATTATTTTAGACTTAGATTAGATTAGATATGTATCTAACATTAGATATGGAGCTTCTTAATTTATTAAGATATTTATGACAGATACATATTTTCTGATATCAATTGCGATTGATAATTGACTGAAAAGCTCAATTAAATTAGATTGATGGATATTGTAACCAAATTGTATATAATACGAAGAATATAGTATATTTTGTTTCTAGAAATGTCAAAAAAAGTGAATAATGTCCATATATTCACTATATAGACAATTATTTACAATTAATCAGAGATGTTAAAATGTTATGCATGTATACCTAAATAGGCAGTTTAAAGGACAGGAAAACTATACATGTTGCTACTACAGACGTGTGATTATCTTTTTAAGTCAAAGAATTAATAGATTAATTTCTTACGAAAAATTTGATAAAATGTATTTTATTTTTTACATACTATAGATTAGTAATCTGTCTAATATGATCATTATCAACAATGCATTATACCATCAGTATGGATGCACTGGATTGTTGTATCTTATTATTGTATTGAATAATTAATGATATGAGCATTCTAAAAAAATTCAATTTTATTAATTAATAACTTTAACTTTTTATATGCATTACACAATGAACTGATTTTCAAACTTTTTCATATATGTTTTAATTGACATGAAGACATTATCTGTTTAACATCTGACCTGATTATTGTAATGATCATTTGCTATATCTTTTTATTAAATAATTTTATTGAAATGGGATGCCTATGATTTATTATGGTATTTTTAGCAACATAGACGTTAACATCATAGCATAAAAAAAATATAGTTACATTGTATAATGTGTACTAATAGGATCTTTTAATCACGAATATAAATAATATTCTACTATTTTCTAGTGTATGAAAGATACACATATGGATAATTATAACATAAATGAAAATCAATGTTGATATAACATTATACATAGTTGATATAACATTATACATAATGGATAAAATTTAAAATAATCTTTTGGACCAACCTAACTTTTTGCCTAGTGTATTGAAATAATTATAATCATTTGGATGAATTAAATCTAAATAGTAGTCGCTACAACGAATAAAAATTTCTTCTTCATTTTGAAATGCTAGTGTGATTTGATTATCACAGTTAATTTCCAAATTTGATGTTTGTTGAAAAAATTTAAGCCGTATCGTACTTCTATTGTTAATGACCAATGGACGTGAAGATAGAGTATGTGGGAACATTGGTACTAGCGCTATAGCATCGACTAATGGAGTAAGGATTGGACCTCCAGCGGATAAGGAATACGCTGTAGAACCGGTTGGTGTCGCAATAATCAAACCATCAGAACGTTGAAAGAATGCAAATTTATCATCAATATAAACTTCAAATTCAATCATACGAGCAACATGTCCTGAATGCAGCACTATTTCATTAATCGCATTACTTAGTCGAGTACATATATTTTTACGAATAATTTGCACTTCTAGCAAAAATCTTTTCTCACTAAAATAATGGCCAGCCAATACATCAGATAATTGTGCAAATGCAGAACTAGGATCAAGGTCGGTCAAAAATCCAAGATTTCCACGATTAATACCAATGATTTTAATATCATATTGTGCTAGAACTCGTGCTGCGCCTAACATATTGCCATCTCCACCAACCACGATAGCAAGATCTGCTTGTTGTCCAATATCAGTTAAATTACCAATCGCTCCTTGTGCCAATGCCAAATTTCCAGCAACTTGACGTTCTATAATTACATTATATCCTTTGTTTTTCAACCAATGGTAAAGTTTTTCATGCGTAGTAAGAGCATGTTGATGTCGCGGATGTCCAACTATACCAATAGTGTGAAAGCCAGTAGTCATTTGACTGTATCTCTAGCGTTTTTTTGTCAATCTCATTATGCTTCATCTCTTGAATATACGTTATTCATCCCCATAATAACCGAACTAACAAAAATAAAGTCACACTGTGGAGAAAACTTATGACAATGAGTAATGAACAGAATAACCCTGATGAGCAAAATTTACAACATACTGAAATAAAACAAGAAGAAGAGAAAACAACGAAATCTGAAGGGGAAAAAATTCTAGATCCTAAAGATCAGGAAATTTATGAACTTAAAATTGCTATAAATGAAGCTCAGCAACGTGAGCGAGAAAATTTTCTACGTACCCAAGCAGAATTAGAAAACACACGTCGCCGTATTGAGCAAGATGTTAAAAAAGCACACAAATTTGCTTTAGAACATTTTATAGGAGAATTATTGCCAGTGATTGATAATCTTGAACGTGCTCTAGAAATGTCCGACAAGACTAATAGTCAATTAAGTTCTACGATTGAAGGAATTGAGCTGACATTGAAATCTTTGATGGATGTTGTGAGGAAATTTGGTGTCGATATAATAGAAAATGCCCAGGTGCCATTCAATCCAGAAATTCATCAAGCAGTAACTATGTTAGACTCAGAAGAACATATTCCAAATCAGGTAATAATGATTATGCAAAAAGGCTATATCCTTAATGGCCGTTTGATTCGTCCTGCAATGGTTACGGTATCAAAAGAAAAAATTTTTTGATATTGTCTACGTACACTGCTAAAGGCAGTGTGCAGGAGTTTTAATATTTACATATCCTATCTTTTGATGTTTCCTTCCTATACTTAAAAATATAAAGATCATGATCTTAAAACATCATATCTATTTAATTTTTTATCTAAAAGTTTCAACTTATTCATTTTTTATCACGTTTATAGGCAACGTTAATGCTGTCCAGTCGATAGGTTTTTTCCCTTGTTTCTCCAACAATGTATTAGCTTTTGAAAAATGATGGCAACCGAAGAAGCCATGGTGGACAGACAGCGGGGAAGGATGAGGAGCTTGTAATATGTAATGACGTTTTTGATCGATAATAATTTTCTTTTTCTGGGCTTGAGCCCCCCACAATAAAAATACTACTCCTGTACGATAAGTATTAATAATTTGCAAAACCTTATCAGTAAATTTTTCCCAGCCTAAATGGGCATGAGAATGAGCTTGCCCTTCCTTTACTGTTAGTATACAATTAAGTAGCATTACGCCTTGTTCCGCCCAGCTTTTCAAATAGCCATGTTCTGGTATTATGAAATTTTCGATATCGTTTGATAGTTCTGTGTAAATATTGACTAGCGAAGGAGGAATAGGAATATTTGGCTTAACAGAAAAAGATAGACCATGAGCTTGATTGTAACCATGATAAGGATCTTGACCTAGTATGACCACTTTTACTGCACTTAATTCAGTAAATCTAAAAGCATTAAATACATCTTTTTTTTCTGGATATATAGAAATACAGGAAGCACGCTCTTTGGCCACCAAAGTAAGAATATTACGAAAGTAAGGTTGTACTTTTTCCTGAGCAAGAGTAGACTGCCAAGTAATTATTTGTTGTATCATGAAATATTTTAAAAAATAGTAGAAAATACAAATTACAATTAACATTGTTAAATTACATATATATATCCTTTAGATATATAAATAAAACTCAACAATATTATTGAAGATTCACTACAAACTCGGTATATTATGATTGATTTTATGATTGATTTTTGGTAAGTCAAGTCTTATCAAAACGCAACATAATTTATTACATTAGTTTTTATTAGCTATAATTATTGATTAGCTATTACTTTACAGGACATTTTTAAAATGTAAGGTATCAAATCGTTTTATCCAGCACGCTTAATTTTAGTATTATATAATTTCAAAAAATAAATTCACATATCCACTTTCCAACCATAAATTTTCGATTATTAAAAAATACATTTATTATACATTTTATTCTTAAGATATAAAATCATATTATCTTCCCTATTTGTATATATGATAAGTATGTTTTAAATATAATTAGATAATATTACAGATTCTTTCTTATCTACTTATTGTTGTCATACATAATATTTTAGTCGAGTATGAACATACAAAATAAACAACCTTATGTTAACGCTGATGAACGAATCAATTATAATAAAAAAACACCATATAATATAATCTTTATGTAGTGTATTTTAATTAATAGAGTTTAATCCATTATTCAATAATATTACTTACTTAAGTGGCACAAATTTTTTTATTGTTTTAAATTAAATATGATGTCAATCAGATTTTTTATTCATTTTTTTCGTTACTGATACTGCTCATAGACATTTTTCATTAGCATATTTATTTTCTTATTTATCTTCTAATGAAATTTGGTTGCAATGGTATTTATATCAGTATTTTTTGTGACAAAGTATGTCAACATGAATTAATATTTAATTAAAGTCAACAAAAATTATTTTTTTCCATTTACAATTATATTGTAGTTTTCTTTATGAATATCCTATATTATGCCATATTTTTGAAGTTTATTAAAGTACATCTTTTGATATATATGATTGTTCAAATAGAAATTTTAGATAGCATTAGTAATTCATTTTTAATACGGTTCACATGAACAATCGACACAATGACAATAAATGTTAAATTATTTTTATAACTTATTTTCTTGTGTTGACATTCTAAACTAAGCCAGCAAGACAATGCACAGATTTTATCAACTTTTCTTGTCAAAGCTACTTTTTCAAAACCTGTACTGGTATAATATATAAGATATGTCTAACATCAAGTATTATTTAAATGAATACAATACGTAATTTCTCCATCATTGCCCATATTGATCATGGTAAATCGACATTATCTGATCGATTGATTCAGATCTGTGGTGGATTAAGTGAACGAGAAATGGAAGTACAAGTTTTAGATTCAATGGATCTCGAGCGTGAACGTGGTATTACTATCAAGTCACAAAGCGTTACGTTGAACTACAAAGCGCTTGACAATCACATTTATCAACTAAACTTCATTGATACTCCTGGACACATTGATTTTTTTTATGAAGTATCACGTTCTCTTGCAGCGAGTGAAGGAGCATTACTACTTATAGATGCTAAACAAGGAGTAGAAGCTCAAACTGTATCTCATTATTATACTGCTATAGAAATGAACTTAAAAATAGTGCCAGTTCTCAATAAAATTGACTTACCTTTTTCCAATCCAGATCGTGTATCCCAGGAAATAGCAAATATTCTTGGTATGAATGTTGTTGATGCAGTACGTTGTTCAGCTAAAACTGGAAATGGAATCCGCACTCTTCTAGAGCGTATAGTGAAAGATATTCCTCCACCTCAGGGTAATCCCAACGCGCCGTTACAAGCACTGATTATAGATTCTTGGTTTGATAAGTATTTAGGCGTAGTATCTCTGATATGCATTAAAAATGGTACATTACATAAAGGTGACAAAGTGCAGGTGATGCGTACTAAACATATTTATCATGTAGAACAGATGGGAATATTCACACCAAAACGTATCAATCGTGATATTTTAAAGTGCGGTGAAGTTGGTTGGTTAGTGTGTGCTATTAAAAATATTTATGGTACATTAGTAGGTGATACTTTGACGCATGCACGATATCCAGCTGCAAAAGAATTACCTGGATTTAAGAAGGCTACATCACAAGTGTATGCCTGCTTAATCCCAATAAATTCAGAGGATTATGAAACTTTTCGTGATGCACTTGGTAAACTTAGTTTAAATGATTCTGCTTTATTTTATGAAGCTGAAAGTTCTACCACATTAGGTGGCGGATTTCGTTGTGGTTTTTTAGGTCTATTACATATGGAAATTGTTCAGGAAAGACTCAAACGCGAATATGATCTTAATTTGATCATTACTTCGCCAACAGTTGTCTATGAAATTTTAATGATCGATAATAGAATAATATATGTGAACAACCCATCTAAATTACCTATTTTGAATCGAATCAGTGAAATTCGTGAACCCATTGCTGAATGTCATATGTTACTGCCACAAGTGTATTTAGGAAATGTCATTGCATTGTGCATTAAAAATCGTGGAATACAGATTGGAATAGTGTATCACAGCCATCATGTAGCATTAACTTACGAGATCCCTATGGCTGAAGTAGTGATAAATTTTTTTGATAAACTAAAGTCTATTTCACACGGTTATGCATCTCTTGAATATCACTTTAAGTGCTTTCGTCGTTCTGATATGGTACGACTGGACATTCTAGTCAACAAAGAACAAATAGATCTTTTTTCATTAATTATTCATCGAGATAATGCAAATTATCGTGGTCGTTTTTTTATTGATAAACTTCAAAAATTAATTCCACGTCAACAGTTCGACATTTCTATTCAAGCAGCTATCAATAATCATATTATTGCCCGATCCAGCGTAAAACAACTTCGTAAAAATGTGTTGGCCAAATGTCATGGTGGCGATATTAGTCGTAAGAAAAAATTGCTTAAAAAACAGAAAGAGGGTAAAAAATACATGAAAAAAATAGGAAATATTGAACTTTCCCAAGAAGCATTTTTGAAAATGCTGCAGATTAATAATACTAAAGATTAGTTTAAGGAATTTCTATGGCTCATATATTCTCTCTAATTCTGGCAATTGCTACGCTTATTACTGGATTGTGCTGGTGTGTGAAGCGTATTAAGTTAATGCGTATTTACTACCACCGTTATTTTATGAAACATAATTATCAAGTAGAAAATAAAAAAATAAATACTGGAACTGATATTTTTATACAATCTAATAGTTATCCAAAATGGTTTGAATCCTTTAATTCTATTTTTCCTATATTATTACTCGTATTTATTGTACGTTCATTTATTTTTGAACCATTTCAAATTCCTTCTGGATCTATGATGCCGACGTTATTAGTTGGCGACTTTATTTTAGTAAAGAAATTTGTTTATGGTATTAAAAACCCAATTACTCAAACAACATTAATTGAAACCGGACATCCAAAACGTGGTGATGTAGTAGTATTTAGATATCCTCCTAATCCAAATTTAAACTATATTAAACGAGTAGTAGGTCTTCCAAACGACCGAATACGTTATGATTTTGTGAATAAACGGATAACCATTCAACCAAATTTTAATAACCAGCAATATTGTCCTATGGAACTACCTATTACTTATTTTGATATTACTCCAAAAGACGCTATAAATATCTTCGAATCGACAAAAACAAAAGAGATTCATTATTATTCTGTAATACAACCTTTACATTATCAAGCAAAGCATAACAGCACCCAAATAATACAACGTATAGAATCTTTGGATAAAGAACAACATAGTATTTTAATTTCACCAAATCACCACGATCGATTGGATCTTTACTTTAATCAACCAGGAATATTATTGTCGGAATGGATCGTACCAAAAGGAGAATACTTTATGATGGGTGATAACCGTGATAATAGTGATGATAGTCGTTATTGGGGTTTTGTACCAGAAACTAACCTTGTAGGCCAGGCGACAGCGATTTGGATGAGTTTTGATAAAAAAGAAGGTCAGTGGCCTATTGGTATGCGGTTACATCGTATTGGTGGTATTCATTAGTTTATTAGTCAAAAAATTTTTATTTACTGTGTTGAAACATACAGCATTTAGTATACAGCATTTAGTATGTGTAGTACTAGATTAGTATAAGTAGTAAAATTATATTTTTGATGAAATATATACTATCCTCAATGAGTCTGTGATCTCTAAATTTATAGTGGTGTTGTGTACAAATTACTGGATTATTTGACAGCGCATGAATCCTATTATGGTTAATAGTTTACAAAATAAATTAGGCTACATTTTTAAGAAGCACGAACTTTTATTACAGGCATTGACACATCGTAGTAGTAGAAGTAAGCATAATGAACGGCTTGAATTTTTAGGCGATGCAATATTGAATTATGTCATTTCTCGCGCACTTTATCAACAGTTTCCCCAAATTAATGAAGGCGATATGAGCAGAATGCGTGCTACGTTGGTTCGAGGTAAAACTCTTGCAGAAATGGCAATAAATTTTAAATTAGGAGATTATTTACGATTAGGTCCCGGAGAGTTAAAAAGTGGTGGATATCATCGAGAATCAATTTTAGCTGATGCAATGGAAGCTTTGATCGGTAGTATATTATTAGATAGTAATATTCAAGTCATAGAAACTTTAATTATCAATTGGTACCATACACGCCTCAACGAAATTAGGCCTGGCGAAAAACAAAAAGATCCGAAAACTCGGTTACAGGAATATCTACAAGGATGCCGTTATCCTTTACCTACTTATGTGGTAATACAAGTACACGGCGAAGAACACAAGAAAGAATTTATAATACACTGCCAAGTGAGTGGATTAATCCATCCAATTGTCGGTAATGGTTCAAATCGTCGAAACGCAGAACAAGCAGCAGCACAACAAGCACTGACATTATTAAAATTAAATGAATGTTGAAATACAACAATATTGTGGATTTATAACAATTATAGGTCGACCAAATGTTGGTAAATCTACTCTTTTAAATTGCTTATTACAACAAAAAATCTCCATTACTTCAAGTAAGGGTCAGACTACTCGAGAATGTATTATGGGAATTCATACTGAAGGATCTCATCAAGCGATTTATATAGATACACCTGGATTTCAATATACAGAAAAAAAGGCAAAGAATATTCTGGAAAATTCTATTATTAGTCATTGTATGGATAGTGCAAACTTAATAATTTTTGTAGTAGAAGGAATTAAATGGTTTTTGGCCGATGAAATAATGATAAAGAAACTATATAAATTAACATGTCCGATTGTATTGACAATTAACAAAATTGATACTATTACTAACAAAAGAAAATTGCTCCCACATATTCGCTTGCTCACACAGAAGATACAGTTCCAAGACATTGTACCTATCTGTGCTGAAAAAGGCACCAATGTAGATATTGTAGCTGATATTGTACGTAAAGTGTTGCCTATTTCGACACACCATTTTCCAAAAAATTATATTACCAATTGTTCACAACATTTTATAGCCTCAGAAATCGTTCGAGAAAAATTAATGCGTTTTTTGGGAGATGAATTACCATATTCAATTATGGTAAACATTAAATTTTTTATGATTGATGATCAAAATCATTGTAATATTCAAGGATTAATTTTAGTAGAACGAAATAGTCAAAAAAAAATAGTAATAGGAAAAAAAGGAAATAAATTAAAAATAATAGGCATCGCTTCTCGACAGGATATGGAAATGGCATTTAAGAAACGAGTAAATCTGAAATTATGGGTAAAAGTAAAATCAAATTAAGCTAATAATGGATGGACATTGGATACTTATACTAACAATTTCAAAAAATATTAATGAAAATAATAAGCGACACACTTTTATTTTATAATGGAATGCACGTATATTAAAATTAATTTATATCCAGATTTTAAATCAAAATCTTCTAAATATCGTATACTGTGTAAAAAATATAACTAATTCTATTATATCTAGTTTAATGAAAATGATATTTTCTTAAATATGATAGGAAAATAAAATACAAATACTGATCAATTAACATTGATTATTGATGTTTGTATTAGTGCACTTCTATATTTTAAAATGATCCATTTTTACCTTATTTATTTTTATCGAATATATTTTTAAACTTAATTAATATTTTTATATATTGGACATATATTTGCAGATATTAGATCAATTTTATTAATTATAATCTAACACAAGTTAGAGTACATGATGATTGAAGCTCTATTCTTTAAAATTAAAATGGCCACTGGCCGTGGTTTTGAATATATGTAAGTTTTTATGATAGATATCGATATCTAAATATTTATTTAAATGTTATAACTAAAATTTGTTAAGTTATTGTTATAATTTTGTACTTCTTAAGAAAGAAATAAATATTTTTTTAAAATTTAGATAAAATATTTAAAACATTTTTAGCATTATTCTATACACTATTAATAATAAAATACTTAAATTATATTGTATTACTAATTAAAAAAAATTGAGCTTAATAAGCTAAGCTATAATCAAAAAATAGTATATACTGTTATATATACATCAAGAACTAAACAGGTGGACATGTATGTCTAATGAATTGTTGTTAGGTGTGAACATTGACCATATTGCTACCATACGTAATGCACGTGGTACTATGTGGCCCGATCCTGTACAAGCAGCTTTTATTGCGGAACAAGCAGGAGCAGATAGCATCACTGTGCATTTACGTGAAGATCGTCGTCATATTACTGATCGTGATATTCTGTTACTTCGACAAACTATTCAAACCGAAATGAATTTAGAAATGGCAGTGACAGAAGAAATGCTTTCTATCGCTTGTAAGTTAATACCACATTATTGTTGTTTAGTGCCAGAAAAACGTCAAGAACTGACAACAGAAGGCGGATTGGATGTGATTAATAAAAAGGATAAGTTGCATCGAGCAATATCTCGTTTACACGACGCTGGCATACAAGTTACATTATTTATTGATGCAGATGACCATCAAATTACAGCAGCAGCAGATATAGGAGTTACCTGTATTGAAATTCATACCGGTGCCTATGCTGACACATTAAATCAGGTCAGCAGACATGCTGAATTGGTTCGTATCACAAAAAGTGTGAATCATGCTAATATGTTAGGTTTAAATGTTCATGCTGGACATGGTCTGAATTATCATAATATTAAGTCAATTGCTTCATTAGCATACATCCAAAGAGTAAATATTGGCCATGCAATCATTAGTCGTTCTGTTATCAGTGGTTTAGCGAATGCAGTTCGAGAGATGAAGTACCTTATTAAAGGAAATTGTGATTGATGACAATTATTGGCATTGGTACGGATATTGTTGAAATAAAACGTATTGAATTAATCCTATTTAGAATAGGTAATCGTTTTGTAAAACGCATTTTTAGTCCCATTGAATTAATGTTATATCAAAAAAATAATCGGCCAGAGCGCTTTGTTGCAAAACGTTTTGCAGTAAAAGAAGCAGCTTCCAAGGCATTCGGTACTGGTATATGTAATGGGTTATCTTTTTCACACTTTGAAGTTATTAATGATGCTCAAGGAAAACCTGTACTCCGATTATCTGGCCAAGCAGAAAAATTAGCTAAAAAGTTAGGTATCAATACAATGCATATTACGCTAACTGACGAACGAGCCTACGCTTTTGCAACTGTAATATTTGAACGATAATAATGCATGTAATTGATCTTTGATCAAAAAAATAGCATAATATTATTATGTGATAAATTTTCATTTACATGAATCAATGATATAAATTAACTTACAATATCCAATTTTTTATTGATATTTTGATTAGTTAAATAATGTTTATAATGTATTTGAAGTGAATTAAAATGAGTTGTAAATATCCAACATTAGCAAAATTCGTGTATTTAATTTTAATAATTTTAATATTTGTTGTACATTTTTTAAATGACACTGCTTATTTTAAATTTTAAGTTAAATATTTTTAATGATATTAAATTAGGTGTATTTTATACTTGAATTCAATAATGTTCTCTTCATACTTATTTAACATAACACTGATTTAACATATTAAGCAAATTATGTTAAAAGCAGTATTAATTTGTTTTATTTAAAAATAAAGACAGTATCCATTCTTTATTAAAGAAATCATATAGATAAATTAGAAAATATGTTAATTCATTAATCGTCTCAAAAAAACATAATGAGACTCTAATTGCAATTAGATTATTAGATTAACTATCTATTTCTGCCATAATTTCTTCTGATGATAAACTAATTCGAAAAACAGTAAACTTACTTTTTTCAATTATTTTTGATAGTTATATTCATTTATCTAAGTTATCCTAAGTTATCTTAGTAGAGTCACATGAATCTATGTTCAGTACGTTTATCAAAAAAGTAGATGCTAACTTGAACCTATACGAAATAATATTTCTATAAAAGTTATAAAATATATTAAAAGTATATGAAGATATTTATCTTTTTAAAAAAAACTCAGTTTTTACTGTATAGTTATGATAATAGTCTATGAAATTAACTTATTTTACTGTTTATAAAATAAGATGTTAATAAACTTAAATATTTTTAACTAAAAACTAAATATAGTCATTTAATAATTATTTATAAGATAATAAGATAATACGATTTTATATAAAATAAGTACATTACTTTGGATGAAGTAATCATATTTAAACACACTAAAAATTAATAAATAAAATTAAATAAGATTAAGATCAAGTATATGTGGCCCTTTTTGATATAAATATTAATTTTACCCGGGATGAGATTTGAACTCATATAGCATAAAGCCGAGGGATTTTAAGTCCCTTGTGTCTACCAATTTCACCACCCGGGCATTGGAAATAAATAACAAGAGAGAGACGCGTCCCGGAATTGAACCGGGATAGACGGATTTGCAGTCCGTTACATCACCACTCTGCCAACGCGCCTGATTTTATTGCTTTTTCATTAAATTATTGCTGTACAAATAGTATTTTATTATTTACGTAAATTAACTGATTATGAATCATTATAAGGATAGCAAATTTTATTTAAAAAAGCGAGAAATATAATAAATATATCTCCTCAAAATATCATTATAAGCTATACCGATGGCTATTTTTAATAATATTCAAAAAAAATAGATTGATTCTATTGAATACAAAATTATTTAATGTGTTGATGATAAGTTGAACTAATATTTACTAATAAAATTCATAACATTTTACTCTAGAACTATCAGTTTATTGTATGGATACCAGTGTATTATTATACATACCTTAAAAAATGAATCATGTATCTAAATTTAGTACAGTACGTTAATATTTGTTTTAAATATATGAAAATAGCTTTTCATTCAATAATTAATTTTATTACCATATAATCCATATTATATTTCGTATAATATGTAAAAAAATATTTTAAGTACAGCATACATACCAATATATGTAGTTTAAAAAACTTGTGTTATCATTTAACTTGATAATTAAGATTTTATGCATACTCGCTATTTTTTATAAATTATCTGAAAATATAGTAAGATATATATCAATATATTAACTATCTATAATTTCTTATTCCCTAAGAGATTAAGGAACATTTCTATTCTAGAAATAGCACTCTTTTCTTAATAATTTATGTCATAGGTTAATATGACATAAATAAATCGTTTTACACTACCAATTACCAATATTTCATTTTATAAGTTTTTATAATATTAATTGGTAGATTATTTTTTAATTTATAAATTTTTTATATTATCTTAGTAAACCAGCTAACAGAAATAATCAAAAGTAATAGAATATTTTTCTAAAAATCTATTGTATTATACTCATAAACCAGATGTGATCAAAGTACTTAAATCATCAATTTCAGTTATTATTAAACTTTACTGTAATAGATGTTAATACATTTAATAATAAACTATAAAAATGTTTATTAAGTAATAAATTATACTAAATTAGAAAGATTAATGAATTAAATTCAAGAAATATCTAAGTAATGTTGCTAATTATATAATTTATCTAATAAAAAGTGCATTTTTATATATTCTCATCTGAATACTAATATTAATATCAATGTAATATTATAGTTAATTTAGAATATCTATATTTATACCAGCGTTGACATTATTTATATAATACATAAACAATTATTAGTATAACTATTTGATAAAACATATAATTGTATGCAGTTTATAACAATTTTATTCAATTATAATTTTTCCAGATCTAGACAAAGATTAATCGATAAATATTAATTAATATGTTATATTAAAAACCTTATTTTAAGAATATTCAATTCTTATCTAGGCATCATATTTTATGATTAGATAATTATTCAATTATCTTCAATATATTTACTTAAGTTAGTTTTATGCTATTAAACTATACAAAAATAAATAAATTTCATTTCTAATGATTATAATAACGCGTACTATACCATATTTATAATGGTTAAAATATATGATCTCAATGACGAAAAATATTCATAAATATCGTATCTTAATTTTGGATTTTGGTTCTCAATATTCTCACTTAATAGCCCGAAGAATTCGCGAAATAGGTGTCTATTGTGAAGTATGCACATGGAGCATAACTGGAGTAAAAATTCATGAATTTAATCCCAATGGAATTATTCTGTCAGGTGGACCAGAAAGTACTACACAACAAAATAGTCCTCGTGCACCAAAAGACGTATTTCAAATAGGCGTGCCAGTACTCGGTATTTGTTATGGAATGCAAACTATGGTAATGCAACTCGGGGGAAAAGTACAAAATTCGTATTATCGAGAATTCGGTTACGCACAAGTAGAAGTACTAACAAATAACATCTTAGTGCAAGATCTGCAAGATAGTATTAACACTCATGGTACAGCTTTACTTGACGTATGGATGAGTCATGATGATAAAATCACTTCACTTCCTATAGGTTTCATAGCTATTGCTAAGACTGAATCATGTCCATTTGCAATCATAGCTAATGAAGAAAAAAAATTTTATGGAGTTCAATTTCATCCGGAAGTAACTCATACTCGTCAAGGCCAGCGTATGTTACAACGATTCGTCATTGATATTTGCCAATGTGAACATCTATGGATACCAGCTTCAATTGTCGAAGACATTATTACGAATATTTGTAAACAGGTTGGTAATGATCATGTTATTTTAGGACTGTCTGGTGGTGTAGATTCATTAGTTACTGCGATGCTTCTTCATCGTGCCATTCATGATCGTTTGACTTGTATTTTTATTGATAATGGACTGCTACGTCTTAATGAAGCTCAGCAAGTAATGGAAAGGTTTGGTAATCGTTATGGTTTTAAAATTATCTATGTGTCGGCTGAAAATCGTTTTCTTTCTGCATTAGTTGGAATTGAAGATCCGGAAATTAAACGAAAAACGATTGGTAGAATTTTTATAGAAATATTTAATGAACAAGCTGTGAATCTTTCTGAAATTAAATGGTTAGCGCAAGGTACTATTTATTCTGATGTCATTGAATCTTCATGTTCTGTTACGAATAAAAAAGTAATTATCAAATCACACCATAATGTTGGTGGTCTTCCAAACGAAATGACAATGAAATTAATTGAACCTCTGAAAACCTTATTCAAGGATGAAGTGCAAAAACTAGGCCTAGAGCTAGGCTTACCTTATGATGTATTGTACCGTCACCCATTTCCAGGACCAGGACTAGCAATCCGTATATTAGGTGAAATAAAAAAAACTTATTGTGATTTACTGCGTCGAGCTGATAGCATTTTTATTGATGAGCTTCATAAGGCTGATCTTTATAATAAAGTTAGTCAAGCTTTCGTTGTATTTCTTCCAATACGTTCTGTTGGTGTTATGGGAGATTGTCGTACATACGAATGGGTGTTATCTCTACGTGCTGTAAAAACAGTTGATTTTATGACAGCTCATTGGGCACCATTACCATATGAATTTTTGAGTCGAGTATCTAATCGTATAATCAATGAAATAAATGGTATTTCACGCGTAGTATATGATATTTCCGGTAAACCTCCTGCTACAATAGAGTGGGAATAATAAATAAGAATTGATAACTTATTTAATCTATTTGAAATTTTATTATAATGGAACTAATTATATTAAATTTTTGATTTTTTATCATATTATATTAAATAATACTATTTAATATTGAAATATAATCAATGAACTACTTAAAACACGAAATCATGTTATGATATAATGTTTTTAAAACATAACAAACATTCACATCAAGATTTTATATCTTTTTTTTAAAAAAGAAACTGTCACAATTAAGAAATTAGTGGTTTATAGGAAATGCATAACTAACTGAATGGTCATTTCAATCTATTAGAAGCTAACATATTTTATGTGTGATTTAAATCACCTATTATTTATCTATTGATCCACTACATATGTTTTATGAATATTCAACAATGATTCTCACAAAAATTAATAAGCATTACAGTTTACGATGGCTGCATATCTTAAAAAGACATATTATTATGATTCTAATAAGAAAATTACATTATAACCTAACAAAAATTACAGTAAATTTATTCATTGTTCAATAAGCTATTGATATCTATGAAATTAAATATATTTAAGTTTAAAAGAAGTTATTTATGTAATTCAGTCTGTAATTTATTAAATGAGAGGATTGTTCTGTATGCGTTACATGCATCTTAATTATTTACAATTAATCGTCAGTATTCATGCTAAAATAATGATACCAAAATTAATAATAGCATAATATTGGTTGATTAGTGTATTAAATTAATTTACTCAGGTAAGTAAGTCAATTGATTCATTAATAAATTGTCATTCAAGCCTCTAAATGATAGATAGGCGATAATAAAAATTAGAAGAGATGCCGGAGAGGTTAAACGGGACGGTCTCGAAAACCGTTAAGGAACAATCATTCCTTCCAGGGTTCAAATCCCTGTCTCTTCGCTAATTAAGTGAAATTAATTTATATTAAGCACATATTAATAATAATTTTTTAATTTGTTACTAAAAAATAAACAATTACTATAAACTATATCAGTTTTCTTGTATAAAGCAATAATTTATTATGTACATGCTGGCGAAAAAATATATAAACACACAAGAGTACTGTTTAATATTTTTGATATTTTCTCGCATCATAATATATGTATTAATTTAATTTTATTTTTTTAAAAACGAGTTAAAATAAGACATATCAATTTATAAAATATAATTGTATAATTATCAATTTTAATCATCTCTTATAGAGTAATGTTTATTTTCAAAAAAATCATAGCAATATTAATCAAATGATATCTATCATAAACAAACGTTTCATTGAAACTCACAATACAATCAATATTGTATCTAAAAGATATCTTAGACACGATGTTATCATGTTAAATTTATTTGATAAATAATTTATACATATATCCAGATTAAAAAATTTTATTAATATAGAAATACAAATAATGTATCTAACAATTTAGAAAAAAATATATTAGTAATATATACTAAAAAGATAAATACTATTTTAGTTTTAGTAATGGCTAGACGTGCTAGATATTTAAAAAATAATATTTTTGTATAAGTTAATTGCAAATAATATAGAAGAAGATTAAGCAATATTCAACCTTACAAAGATCAATAAGTTATAAATTCTATATGTAATTCACTAATATTATGTTACTTTTAAAAAATAATGTATTTTAGTAAAGCTAAGTAATCATGTTAGATTAACATAATACTTAATAAGTATGCTTAGCATAAAAACCACATACTAATAACTATAATTATTATATAATGATGTTAGAAAATGAATTATAAATTCGGAAAACTTAATCTGTTTACTAATATGCTTTCTAAGAAATCTTATAATCAGTTTTTTCTATAACGCTTCGTATTATTTATATTATCCATTTAATTATTTATTAATATTTAGAATGAGCATGATGCGATCACTTTTATCGTGACTTTTAACTATAATATTATATTGTTAATATTTTTTAAAACAGCACGTATAATCTTATAAATGATCATTGTAAATTTTACAATAAAAGTTTATTAATATATAAGTAACCAATATAGTATATTGTAATTCAATGAAATTGTTAACAAAATTAATATTAATTACAGTGTAATATACTTTACATTCTGAATGTTCAACGATTAACAATCAGCTAAATTCGCTAATTAATGCATTTAAAAGGCATTTTTAAACATTTTAGTATGATATGTAATATTTTAGTCGAATTTAATAAAAAATAATTAATAAAATCTCAATAGCATTGACTACTATATTTATTTGTTCTAAAAATCAAACAAATCGTATATCCAGTATATGTGTGGATAATATAATATTCACTGAATAAAATTAAAATTTTTACAATTCTTAGTTTTTAACTACATAGATTTTAAAAAATTCATATACAATTTATATTAAAATATTAATATTGGTATATGTACCTACATTCTTTTAAAGATTTAATAATGTATATTATTTGTACTAGTTAAAAATAATAATTTTTTCATTTTTAATCTAGCCTATTATGTTAAATTCTTTTAATAACGATATACTTGTTCGTGCGTAAGTCGTTTTGACTCTGAGAATAAAATAATAGAATTATTTTTTAATTTTTTTACTATATGACTCATATTACTTTTAGTGCAAGAAACAACCTTTATGTATAAAGATTTGATCTATAATGAATTTAGTGAATCAGTCAATGTTCTACAAAAATTTATTAGCAGTGCACGTCATCTACAGTCAATTGAAGATGCAGCTCAGTTAATTTCTTATACTTTTAAATCAGGAGGTAAATTATTTTCTTGTGGTAACGGCGGTTCGCACTGTGATGCAATGCATTTGGCTGAAGAACTAACTGGTCTTTATCGAGAGAAGCGTCCAAGTTATCCAGCTATCTCCATTTCTGATCCTAGCCATATTTCTTGTGTCAGCAACGATTTCGGTTATGAAAAAGTATTTTCGCGCTATATCGAAGCAATCGGTCAACAAGGTGATGTTTTAGTGGGTTTATCTACATCTGGTAATTCATTAAATATTATAGAAGCTGTTGATGCTGCACATACCAAAGGTATGAAAACGATTGTGTTAACTGGTCGAGGAGGTGGAAAAGTAGCTGATAGAACAGATATTGAGATCCGAATACCTCATTTTGGTTATGCTGACCGTATTCAAGAAATGCATATAAAGATAATCCACGTTCTGATTTTGATCATTGAAAAAGAAATGTTAAAAACAACAACAGAAATAAAATGAAGTAATAAAATAGGTACATACGATTAGTATGCACAAAATTCAACTAGCATAATTATCAATTGATAAAGAATATAAATTTACTTCAGTGTATCATATTACATATTAGCAGTAATCAACTATGTTGAAATATTGTACAGCAATTAATTAATTAACTACTCAATTCCTATTCATATAAAACAACTATATTGGTTGATGTCAATTAGTTGATTTTTACTACTGACAGTAAATATAGAATTAATTGCATACAGTGGTATCTTATATCAATTAAAAAATAAAGTATAAATACACTGTTGTACATGAATAATTTATTCATTGAATCATATATTTTTAATATGTCTGTAAATATAATACTCATCTGATAATTTATAGAAATTAATTTTAATTTCTTCTTCGCACAACAATTCATTTATTCCATTGAATAAGCATAAGCATATATATTGTGTTATCTATATAATATTTATATGTATTACTAATTGTGTATTAACAGAGCGATTTTAAAGATCATTTAAATTAAAATAAAATATTCTGATTCTTAAATCATCACAATCTTTTCTATATAAATTATAGGATAGTATTAAGTCTAATTTAAATTCATATGATGAACTTTCAATTTTTCTGGAGGCAATCGATGGGTAAACTTACATTATTATTGTTAGCAGTACTTATTTGGTTGCAATATTCACTTTGGTTTGGTAAAAATAATATGCATGATTTAATACGTATTTCAAATGATATCAAAAAGCAAAAAAACAATAACGCAAAACTTAAAATAAGAAACAAGCAGCTATGTTATGAAATAAATGAATTAAAAAATGGAAACGAAGCTATTGAAGAACGCTCACGTCGTGAATTAGGAATGATAAAATCAGGTGAGACATTTTATCGTCTTGTACCACGACAGTCAAAATAATAGCCCACTATGACTTATAATATAACATTATTATTAATATGACCTCATTAGTCAATCAATTTCCCGATGTAATTGCTATTTTACCAGCAGCTGGTATTGGTCGACGTATGCAGACTGCTTTTCCAAAACAGTATCTCACGATAAACGAAAAAACTCTTTTAGAGTATACTATCGACATCCTTTTATATCAACCATGTGTCATTAAAGTAATAGTAGCTATTAACCCTAATGATAAGTGGTTTCATACCTTATCAGTTGCTACTAATCAACGTGTTCAGGTTGTTATTGGTGGGAAGATACGAACTGATTCAGTAATGGCTGCATTGCGCTATGCTCAAGGAGCATCGTGGATACTAATTCACGATGCTGTACGCCCTTGTTTACATAAAGATGATCTTTATCGACTATTAGCAAAAATTACTACATGTTCAGACATTGGAGGAATATTGGCAACTCCTGTTCGTGATACTATGAAACGTTCCAGTATGGGTACACAGATAATTGATCATACTGTAGAGCGTGATAATTTATGGCATGCTTTAACCCCGCAGCTATTTTCTTTTAAACTTTTGATCGCTTGTTTAGAAAAAGTTTTGTCAGAAGGAGCCGTTATTACAGATGAAGCATCTGCATTGGAGTACTGTGGTTATACACCATTGATAGTTCAAGGTCGTTCAGATAATATTAAAGTAACTTATCCAGAAGATCTAGAACTAGCAAAATTCTATCTGTCTCAAATAACTCATAATAGTCATCAAGAGAGAATATAAATGCGTATTGGACATGGTTTTGATGTACATAGATTTAGTGACAAACACCCTCTTATTATAGGGGGTGTCAACATTCCCTATTCGAAGGGATTAGTCTCCTATTCTGATGGAGACGTCGTTCTACATGCAATTATTGATGCTCTTTTAGGAGCCTCAGCTTGTGGCGATATTGGAACAGTATTTCCGGATACTGATCCGACTTATAAAAATGCAAATAGTCGAAAATTGCTATCAAGAACCTGGCAAAAAATAGAAGATCAAGGATATCATATAGGTAATTTAGATGTCACTATTATTGTTCAAGCTCCTAAAATGGCATTATATATTCCTCAGATGCGTATACATATTGCTAATAGTCTTAGCTGTAATATAGATTTAATTAATGTAAAAGCTACCAGTACTGAATACCTAGGTTTTACAGGCCGTGGTGAAGGAATAGCATGTACAGCAATAGTTCTTTTAACTTAAAATTAAGGCCACTAGTAAAGTTAACCTTTACAGAGTCATCATAATTTTAAAATAAAATGTCATTCACTATTACTAATGATTAAATCAAATCCTTTTCCTTGAAAAGGAGAAGAAGGCTCACAATTATAATAAGTAATATACTTATAACATAAGTTATAGATATGTATTGTTTAAATGCAGCGAATAATTTTTATTTAACAATCTGTCTATCTTTTTTTTAAAAAAATATTTATTACAAGAAAATTTGTTAAATTGGCGATATAAAAATTAATTTTTATAATATTAAATTAATTTAATGACGATATTAACATAAATTACATTATAAAATAACTATTTATTTTTAATAAAGAGCAAAGCATAAATGCTATTTTTATGTTCATAAATAAAAGGTGGTGATTGCCTCTTATATTGAACTATTTAATTATTAGATAGTTATGATTATGTTTTACATAATTTAAATAATCTATTAAAATTGTACATTATTATATATTTAGATATGTTCATAATAAATATACTTCACTAATTATATATAGAGTTTTAATGATAATATCGACATTACTTGATTAATTAATTTTTTATCTTAACATGATGATTTCAATGAGTATTTTATATTAAAAGTAATATTATCGGAATGTAAGAAACCCTAATATTTGTAGTCTTGAATATCAAAGGACTTAAATATGAATTTAATTTTTTTAATTATAAGACACATACATATAAACACAGACTCATTATAGTAGCATAATGTATATCTTTATATTTAATAATTATTATTTGCCTCATATAATTTATATGATTATACAGTACTTCACTAAATCACAATCAAATAGGCATGTTTTAAATTTATTAAATTTATATCTTCTAATACATATTGTAGCATATTTTGACGGAAATATAACTACTTTGTCTGATTGTCAGTGTTATCAACTATGTTTATGTTAGGACATAATCCGTTTAAAATATACTGCATTTTTATGTTATTTTTTATACGTATATGTAAAATTCAATTTTTATCGATAAAACGAACGGATTGTTAAGTTTAACCAACCTAAATTCATGATATTAACTAAGCACTCATTCACGTATCTAATGTCCTGCTATTTTAGCAGATTTATCAAAATAGTTAATGCCAGTAAAAATTTAGATAATTATGATAGTAGAAGTTAATTCAATATATGGGAAAAAGATAATGTAAATGAACAAACATTATCGAATGCTATTCGTGTAATATCTTCAATAATCAATGTTAATTCTTTATTAATAAAAACTTGAATTTTATTTAAAAATTGCATCACACAATTAATTAATTTTATAAAAATTAGAAAACTTTTCATGAATTAATCTTTTTGTTAATCTGAGTATTAATTTGAATTCTATTTTATAAAATACGATACATGAAAAAGTATCTAGTATTTTAGATTGATGATTAATTTAGTATTTTTGCCATAAAGGAGCAACGAGCATGGTAGGCCTGAAGTACTTTCGGCATCATGTTACAATAATCTGTGGCATAGCTAGTTTATGTTTAGGATGTATTCATAACACGTCATCCAGCGTGTCAATAAGCAACGTAGATAATTACATACCTAAAACAATTCAGACGCACGATAAGATTAAACTTAAAACTGGAAACATTAAAAATAAAATTATTGTATTGCCAACGAACAATACAATTAATAATAGACATTATGATAAAATTCGTAAAGGTTATTATTCTAGCGCTACTTATCAGGTCAAACCAGGAGATACACTATTTTATATAGCTTGGATTACCGGCAATGATTATAAACATCTAGCCAAAAAAAATCAGATTGTACAGCCTTATCGATTAAATGTAGGTCAAACTTTACAAGTACTAAATAATCCCACATTGATGACCAATAAAGCAATAATGAAACGTTCTAAGCTATCTAATACTAACAAAACTAATTTTGAATCAGCGACCGTCATTGTTTCTTCTATACAAAAAAAATGTAACCAATCAAATATTTCTCTAAATAATAAAAATAATCATTGTCCTAATAGTATCACCAAGCAGTATATCAAAAACACACTTCCTTTGAAGAGAAAAAAAGCAGTAAAGACAGCTCCTATGGTTATATCTAATACAAACATTATCAATTGGAATTGGCCAACAACTGGAAAAATTATTGATCAATTTTCTATGGCAGAAGGCGGAAATAAAGGAATTGATATTTCAGGTTCACGAGGACAACCTATTTTAGCCACCACTCATGGTCGAGTAGTCTATGCTGGTAATGCTTTAAGAGGATATGGCAATTTGATTATCATTAAACACAGTAATGACTACTTAAGTGCATATGCTCATAATCATAAAATATTAGTTCGTGAACAACAAAAAGTAAAATCAGGGCAAAAAATTGCCACTATGGGCAATAGTGGCAGTAATTCAATAAGATTACACTTTGAAATTCGTCATAAGGGACAGTCCGTAAATCCGTTAAGTTATCTTCCACGACAATAAATTAACAATCTCTCCTAGAGACCATTTGATATTTTATAGATTGAGATTGTATTGTGTAGATACTACAAAAATAAAGCCTATATTTGCATGCTATTTGCATCAAAAATATTGTGAATATTTTTGTTAACTACAAAAATTACTACTTATTTCTCAAATTTTTATGACCAAAACACCAGTTTAATGCAATTAAAAAATCGCGATATATTACAGGTATAATTATTAAATTAAAGATAAATCTTATTGGTTAGCTATGGAAGTATTTTAAAATATTTTATACGTCTTAATGCCAACTATTATATGATCATTGTATGTAATCCATATATCATATATAATGAGTAGTAATATATCTATTGTATAATATTGTATATGATACTTCTGAATTATCACTTTTCATATTTTATTTTTTTTGAAAAAATATTTATGATTTTATGAACGTGCTAATTTTATTTTCTATAATAATATATTCAATGTATATTATATTAATAAATATGATAATTATACCATAATTTTTTGTATGTACCTTCACTATTCAAGTTAAACATTTAAATATTCAATAAATTTTAGGACTAACAATATATTAAGAATAATAATTAGGCACACAGTGATTAATATTTGATAGATGAATATATTTTCTGAACAAATCTATAATTATTAATATAACATTATTACATAAATATATTAATTGTTACAGTTTATGTTTCATAACTGAAACATCATGTCATGATTAAAAAAGATATTATATGTCTCCATCCTAAAAATATAATATAATTTCTATTATTGAAAATTATATATAGAAAAGCAAAAAATTATATACTAAATTTAAACATAAAATAACATAAAACAATAATCTAACACTGCCGTAATTTATAATTAGTGATATATTAGATACAATATTGATTGACAATGTTTCTGACGCAATTTATGTGTACACTGATTAAAAATCAAAACACTGATCCAATTTTCTACGAATATCAGATTAATTTTGATAATACCTTTCATTGACATGAATATAATTCATTACATACGTTTTTTATCTGGAATGATTTTCCATGCAATTTTATATATTGTAGCTAATTTTATAGATAATCTCATAAACATAAAAGATATTTTTTTGCTACATAATTAATGATATATTATATACATTGTTACCTATAGTGAATTCTGTATGATTATCAATCATAATTTAGTTTATAAAAATTCACTAAAAATTTACTATATATTATGTTTCATTGTAATCCGCTACTTATCAAATTAAAAAAACAACTGAACGGTAAAAAACTACGTGTCAAAGGTGTCGTAAAATCCACAAAAAAAGGATTTGGATTCTTAGAAGTAAATTCAAATAAAAACTATTTAATCCCACAATGCTTTATGAACAAAGTAATGCATGGTGATAAAATCACTGCTGTAGTGCGAATAGAAAATAGCCGAGAAATTGTAGAACCAGAAACGCTTCTTGAGCCATTTTTAATGCGCTTTGTTGGTCAAGTACAGATAAAAAATGATTTTATTTCATTAATACCAGAGTGTTCATTAATTAACAAAACTATTCCGGCTTATTCACATAACGTCAAAGCATCATTTCATTGTGGCGATTGGGTGGTAGCAGAAATGCGTCATCATCCTTTAAAAGGCGATCAGCAATTTTATGCAGAAATTACTGAATGGATCAGTACTAAAAATGATTGTTTGGCTCCTTGGTGGATCATCCTTGCTCGTCATGGGCTGGAACGCACTGCCCCAGAAATGCCAGAAGAACTTATTCAACCTGACGATTTTCATCGTAAAGATCTTACCGCGCTGGATTTTATTACCATTGATAGTGACAGAACTGAAGATATAGATGATGCTATTTATATATCAGATGCTCCAAATGGAGCATGGACTCTAACTGTAGCAATTGCAGATCCTACAGCTTGGATACCAGAAGCTAGTAAATTAGATCTCATTGCTTGCAAGCGTGCTTTCACCAATTACTTGCCTGGATTCAAAATTTCTATGCTTCCACAGAAGTTATCTGATGATCTATGTTCTTTTCATCCTTATAAACGTCGCTTAGCTTTAGTGTGTCGTATAATAATTCATAAAGATGGTATCCTTTCTGAGGATATACAATTTTTCACCGCTTGGATACAATCCAAAGCTAAATTGGCCTATAATCACGTTTCTGATTGGCTAGAAGACATCGGAGAATGGCAACCAGAAAATGATGTAATTATTAGGCAAATTCGGTTACTACATGCCATTTTCAAGAGTCGTAGTGCTTGGCGTAGTCACAATGCATTGATTTTTAAAGATCAGATAAATTATCGCTTTATTTTTGACGAACCAGGTAAAGTAAGAGATATTGTTATTGAACCTCGCCGTATCGCTAACCGAATGATTGAAGAAGTTATGATCGCTGCTAACATTTGTGCAGCGCGTGTTCTACGTGACAAGTGTGGTTATGGTGTATATAATATTCACAAAGGTTTTGATCCAAAATTAATTGATAAAGCTATTTTGATCTTACGTAACAATAACATTGATGCTAAGGCAGAAGAATTATTAACAATGAATGGATTTTGTGCTTTGCGCCGACAATTGAATACTCTGCCTACAACCTATATAGATAGCCGAATTCGTCGTTTTCAATCGTTTGTCAAGATTAGTACTGAGCCAGGCCCGCATTTTGGACTGGGCGTGGATGTATATATTACTTGGACCTCACCTATAAGAAAATATGGTGATATGCTTAATCATCGCTTTCTTAAGAAATTAATTAAAACTAACGTAACCGAACGCTTGGATGAAAAAATAATATTAATATTAGATGAACGTCGTCGGAAAAATCGAATAGCAGAACGAGATATAAAAAATTGGTTATATGCTACATTTCTTCAACATCAAGCTGGTAATAACAATCTTTTTATATCGAAAATTATTGATGTACGTCGCCGTGGTATGCGAGTACAGTTATTAGATAATGGTGCTATGGCCTTCGTTCCTATTTCATTTATTCATAATATAGAAAACGAGATTATCTGCAATCAAGAGACAGGTATTATATACGTGAAAGGTAAGGAACGTTTTCGTCAAGCAGACACTATCAAAATTACCATTACTGATGTATGTATAAAAACTCATACAATTATTGCTCGTCCAATTTAAAATTTAAATAATACATATGTCTATATTTATTATATATATACATAATATGTGTGTGATGTAAGTTCATTGTAAACATACAGGATTAATATTGAATTAAACAATTTTTAAAAATATCAGAATCCTATAAGCTTTGTTTTATTACTATTATTTTTTGTTAAGATAAATAAGATACTACAATCCATGGCTATTATAAAATAATCTTTATTAATAGACTATATGAAATATTTTTACTTAATTAGTAATTATATGTTTAGCAAAGAAAATAAGATTATTATGTTAATTCTATTGCTCAAATATATATAAATTTTTTATAGAAATTGATTAATAAATATTAAGTATATTTTGTATTTTTTATTGAAATTCATGAATTGAGATGCAAAAAAATTTGCATCTTCATGTAATAAATCGATTGTTACCTATGTAAATCTATATTTAAATTTTTTAAAAAGTTAATTTTGTTTCTTAAAAAATATAAAATATTAAAAAATTATGTACTAAATATTATTTCAAAATTTTTTATACAAACTATGAAAAATTTTTTTAATTCAGGAAGACACAACAATATACATTAATTAATGAAATTTATTTAATTTTACTTTTTAATATATTTATATTTAAACATATAAACTTTTTAATAAAAATTATCTTAAACATCTGTAAAACAGTTTTTTAAACAAAATGATGAATATATGACACAACATAAAATAATTTTCTTAGAAAATAAATATCTAATAAGACTACTATTTACCTTTATAGATTCATATAATGTCATGATACTAAAATGATAAGATACTATGCAGATAGTAGAATCAATAATGATTGATAGCATGTTTTAATACTTTATTAAAATAATTTTTATTAGAATAATTAGATAGTACTAAAATTAATTTGGAAAATTCCACAATAAAATTTATGAATTAATTAAAGTTATTAACATATATAGTATATGTTAATGAGGTCTGATCTAGTATCAGACAGTTTAATTTTTAAAATAAAATATTTCAAATAATTCTATGGAAGATTTTTAATAAAGAATATACGTCATTTAATGAGTTTAATAATATTAATATAAATACAATATTCCGTCCACAATATCAAAGATATTTTGATATATTAAAATATTTAATTGAATCGTATTAAAGTGAACGCTTTATTTAAGTCCACTGTGGCTATATACGAGGATATAGATAGTGTTTTATCTAAAACTATTATAATAGTGATTTAACTTTGTATAAGGATTAGGTATCTTCATCACATTGTACGACATCATTATCTACCGATAATGTTTATTATTACACTTCAAAATATCAAATTGGTATGTGACTTAATTAAGTGTAATACCTTGTTGATTAATTACCTTGAAAACCAAAATAATTGATTTATTCAATAAACATGCATTAACATAAGTTAGTTTTACTATAGAGATTACATAAAAAACTGCCAAAGTTATCTAAATCGTCCTAGGTATAACAATATACAAGGTAAAAAATATATTTAATGATGCTCTTAGCTAAATAATGTACTCCTGAATATATCTAAGATGCTTAGGTCTTATGTTATTAACATAATTTATCTAAAGAATAAGTCAATTTTTTTATTTAAAAAACATTAGATACAGTTTACTGTATATAAAAATATACGTCGTTTACCATTACCGCTAATTTAAACTAACATTTTTTACTGATTAAAATAAGGTACACGATCTACTAATTTTGGTTTTATACTTATTGCAACTCCGAGAACAAGACATATAACACCGCTAAATGTTAAGATCGAAGGCCACATTTCACGTAACAAGAAAGTATAAGCCAAACCAGATAATGTTTCAAATGTAACCAGTGGTCCCACAAGTATTGTAGGCAGTCTTTGACTTGCTTCATTCCAACAAAATGCACCTAGCCATGAGCATAATAGACCAATGGTTATCATTAATAAAATAAAAAAAAGTGGTCGTGGACCAAATGGTACTGAAAATTCCTGTTGAGTTATACTTAATCCTAAACAGATAAGACCATAAGCTATGGTAGCTAATGGTAAAGTAACTAATCCTTGTGCTGTAGCCCAGGTGATAGGTTTGTGGCAATGGCATTGTAGCCACCTTGCATTACGAAGGGGATACCAAGTCCAACATACAACAGCTATCAGTGCTAAAATGATACCACTTAAATAACGCCGAAGATTGAACAATTCTGCACTACTTCTTAATTCAGAAGTATTGATACAAATCAAGCCAATGGCGATAAGAAATAAAGCAGGTACTAAACGTTTCCATGGTAATTTATTTGGGTTATGTTTTCTATCCATAATATTAGCAGTTACAACTAAGATCATTGGTAGTATACCTACAATCATGGTGGAAATAGGTGCTCCTATGCGTTGAATAGCGCTACTTAGACAAGTATAATAAATCAAATTACCAACTAAAGAAAGCTTGAACGCTTCGAACCAATCTTTTCGATGAAGATTCCGCAAACGATGACGTTGACACCACGATAACGGTAAAGTAATTAGACCAAAAGCAGTATAACGTCCTGCTGACTGAATCATACCAGGATAATCTGGAAGTAATAAAGGTCCGATAAAAATTAATCCCCATAATAAACCTGCACAGAGTGCGAAAAATATCCCTTTAGTCATAATGTTCCTGTTTTTTTAAAACCTTTAAAATTTATTAGGCTCTACAAAAAATACTATATGAAATTGAAAATGAATTTATAATTCAACTTATTTTAAGGTAATAAAATTACGACATAATATAATATGAATAAGCAAATGATATATGTTTAATTGAATCTGTTTTATTCTTAGCCATTTTAGTTACCTTTGTTTTTTCAGATTCAATTAAGTGATCATTACTTAATGCACTATCTATAAATATAACAGTATAAACATGCGCGTATAAACATAAAATTCAATATAGTAAATAACACGTTAGCAATGTATCAAAATAATAAGTCTTTCAATATATATTGAAGTCTTATAAGAGCATCTTATTACTTATATTACTACTCAGTAATAAAATAAGAAGACTTTTCGAATATATAACAATAAGGAAAATATAATATTTTAATTTGAATGAGACAAAGATTTTTAATCAAATAGTCAGATGACACCATACATTTTCTTAATTTTTAAGATAATAAAAAGCACCTGATTACATAATCGTTATTTCTCTAAAAAATTCCATTTTTTTGAATATAAATATTGTTATGTTAGTTAGAGTATCTGTAAACATTATTAACCTATCAGAGGTTACATTAAAAAACTTATACATCTAAAAATACTCAGGAATAAAATATTTTGTTAATTCAAATTATTCAAAATTTACTATCTACAAATTGTTAATTCATAAAAAAATAATATTGAATATGTTCAGAATGAATTCTATTCATATAATAGTGTTTGAGAGTTTATTTTAAAAACACTATATATTTCACTTTATCTTTAAAAATTTTCTATAACCTCCATTTTTTTGCAATGCTATTAGAGTTGAACATAGAGGTTTAAAAGATAAGAAGTAATCAAAATAGATTTTTTTTAAAACATTTTATAAATGGAGTATTTTCTTTAGTATTAAATAAGCCTCTCTAAAAGATTGAATATAAAACAACGAAATATCATTCGGATTTTTACATTTTTACATCATGAATGAGCACTATAAAAATTAATTCAATTAAAGAATTATGTATTCTTCATATTAAATCTTTTACTTGATATATCCATATTAATAATGTATTTTTCCTCTTCAATACTAGGTTATAAAAATCGTCAATTAATTAAATTGACCAGACAATTTGGATTTTTACTTTTATTTGAATCGTATATTACATATTTATGACTTTGCCAGTACTCGTTCCACTGTGTGAATTATTGCTTGAATCTGAGAATCAACTTCAATATTCACAAGATCACCGAGGTGTTTTTTTCCGAGTGTAGTACGTTTTAAAGTTACTGGTATTAAATGAACGCAAAATGTATCATCTACAATTGATCCTACTGTCAAGCTAACACCATCTATACCGATATAACCTTTATATATAATATACTTCATTAATTTTTTATCTGATACTTTAAACCAAATTTGCAAATTATTCTCTGAAGCATAAGTTTGCGTTACTTCAGCAGTAAAAATAATATGTCCTGACATAAGATGTCCGCCAATTTCTTTATTAAATTTCACTGCCCGCTCTAGATTTACTTCATCGTTTATCTTAAGCTTACTTAAATTAGTAAGTTTTAGAGTTTCTTGTATTACATCAAAACGAACTACATCATTTATGATCTCATTCACTGTCAGACAACAGCCATTATTCGCTACTGATGCCCCAATAGTTAAATCAAATAAAAGTGAATCTGGAAATTGAACGTAAAGGATACGACAACGAGCTCTTTCTTCAATAGAAAAAATAGACGCAGTACTCTGAATAATCCCAGTAAACATGTATTATCCTCTTCAGTGATTACTTTGATTATATGAAAGCTTAATACTCATCGTAATGTAATAAACATATCCAGTAAGATAGCATAACGTTTTAAATAAGGTTAAAAAATATATTTCGTTATGTATCAATGGATATTAACTAGGAGATATATTCACCGTTAAGTAGTCAATAATTTATTGAGTAATTTTACTTAATTTTAGTTAGTTTACATAACTGCTATAGTGGAAATAAATATTATGATGTAGAAATAAGTCCATGAGGATCTGATAATCTCAGAGAACACATGATATCTATTTGTTGTCAAATATTTTATAGAATTAAAATTCTGTAGAATTGATTATAGTATGCGTGAATTCAAAATGATACAATCATTAAATTGATATGTTTGGACTTTTAATTGGTATGTACGATATGCATATTCTATGCGAATAGAGATAGATGATAGTATCATAATCATACATTATGTCACTCAATATTGCATATATAATATTCTTGATATTCTTGACATATTGTTATGTAATAATATTGAATACATATAGTTAGTATGCTGGTACGCATACTTTGAATGATGTAAAACATACTTATCAAAATCTTTATTAAAGTAGATTGATTATATATGATATTTCTTAATATAATATGCATATATTAATTTTTAAATTTATTTAAAATCTCTTCTATTAAAAAATCTTTAACAGTACTCATAATATGAGTATATTAGATCATTTTATTATTATTCGTGTATTATTAGTATAGTATTAATAATACAAATGGTTTAAACTATAGAAAATTAGTGGAATATGAATATATTTCATGATTATAACTTTTTAAAATATGAATTAACATTCATAAAATATTTTTATATTTGCAAAAAAGAAGACATACGAACATATAAAAATCTATTAATTAATTAGAGTGATATTTATTTCAAATAATACTGTTAACATAACCGTGTATATGAACATCTTATTACTACTAAATGAAATCAAAATACGATTCTTATTCTATTACTATTATATTATTAGTAATAATTTATTAATTATAGACTTTCATTTACTTTTCTATCAAATTTAAATTGTATAATTATATACAAGATATATATTTATTATGTACATAATTTATTATATGCATATGTACATTTACTATTTTAGTATCTGTTAATCTTGAACTATATTGCCTTATAACTACATTATTGATATTGATTGTTATCAATTGATAATTTTCTATAAAATATTATATTATGAGTAGATATTAATCTTGACTTTTAATACTTTGATTAAGTAAATAGTATAATATACTTAATAATATTATAGCTAAAAATAAATCTTAATATAATTTTTTTTATGTATCAAATAACATTTCGTTTTAGGTGTTTAATATAAATCTAATAAAAAATGTACTGAGTTTACAATTTATCAACTTTTATCTTTTGTTATGTTATATGAGCATTTTGAAAATGAAGCTATTCTATACAAATCATACAATTCTATTAGAAATTCTTTTAACTAAACTTTTAAAATAAACTTCACTATGTATTTTTATGCATTAAATAGATAATGTAGCCATAATGTCATATTTTATTATTTTTAATTTTACTTTTTATCTGCTACACTGCACTTATATCCCTGTTTACATCCGTAGCTCAGTGGTTAGAGCACCACCTTGACATGGTGGTGGCCAGTGGTTCGAGTCCACTCGGATGTACTAAACAAAATTGATTTTCTGTAAGAATTTAAAAAATTTTTACTATGTTTACTTGTATAATATTTCGTCATTTTTAATGCACTAATATTTTATATCTATACTTGTATTGAAATACAGTATATCATATTTTAATATTTTCAGTATGATATTACATTTTTCCTAAATCTGTAAATTAAAAATATGTGATAAACAATTGCAATTGTTTCATCCTTTATTAAGATTACGATACTTACAATTTTAATTGTATTAGTGTGTAATAGCTCCTTTCATAAATATAATACATCGTCAAATTATGTTTAATTTTTACTCAAAGGCTAATAATAGTTGCGTAGATAGCTTATTTACTAATATTTTATTTAAATTATTTATCGTTCCTAAAATTTTTAGATATATATTATTCAATAAAAATTGACAATCTTATTGTGATTTAGTTTTAGATTAAAACATTTACATACTATTTATTTATGTGATTAGAATTATGACTCTTTGATAGAGAGGAATACATTATCTATACTGGATGATCATCTTTTTTGTATCCCTGTATTTTATTGTTTTACTTTATAAAAAGTAATTAGGCAATTTATTTTGAATAAATTAAAATATTCAATAATCTTTTATCAACAATAAAGATATATTACTAAACATTAATTCGAAAAATTATTGTTTACTATAACAGTACTGATGTTATATTTATAATATTTTACTTATTTTAAATTCTTTAATAAAAATTTTAGGTTGAATTATTTTATTAAAAGCGTAGAAGATAATTATATACGTTTTAAAAATTTATTTAATCAAAAATTCATATTGTATTATAAAATGAGTGCCTTGCTTTATTATCTGCCTGTTCTAGAGACACTAAAATCAGTCAGATATCCTCTGACATTCAAACGCTGAATGCTAAAATTGACCAAATTATAAATAATATAAATGCTATACGTTTTGATGCACAGGATACTAAAGATGAAGCTTTTTGTGCTAATCAACGTTTGGATGATAATCAAGTAACTTCTTACCGTAAATAATTTTTTTATTTTAAATCAAAATAACGTACTAAAGTGCTCCATTTTTTTCGTCTTGTAAGGTTTTTTTGAGAAGGTATTCAATATACGAGATTGTTAAAATAGATCTATATCTATATCTGTCATCTATATAATAATAATTTCTCAAAAAGAAAATTCGAAACTCTTGTACTAAACACTAAAATAGCAGTCTGATTGATATATTTATAACATATATAAACTTTTATTTTAAATTGAATGAATATGTTAATTATACCTATCAAATGTTTGATTAATATACCTTCTTAGTACATCATCACAGCTGTGATATACAGCTCCATTTTAGTTTATCTAAAATGTAATTTTTAGATATTTTAAATAATAGTAGCTATTTATAAAAATCTACCAAAATAGAATTTGACGACTTTTCATAATACTTCATTATCCTTTTTTAAAAAATATAAGTTAATCATTTAGGGTAATTAGTTAAGTTAAGTATCTAGTATAAATTACTTGAAATCACATTCAGTAAAATGTGACAGATGTTTTACAGGTACATCGTAAGATCTACAAAAAAATTATTGATTTTCTTTATAAATTAACTTTTTTTAAAATAAAATACTAATTTTTAATTTAAGTACTATAATTTACCTTCACGCTAAAACTAGCGTATTCTAAAATAGATAAAGATCCGAAGAATACACTCTTCAAGTTATATCGAAAAATTTAGATATAATGTTATTATGACATACTTTTCTATATCAGTTGATAGAACTGGTACCGTTGATCACTTATTTCAATAACCTAATTATTATATTATCTTTATAATAAATGTTATTGATATATCAAACTAATTCATAAAAATAAATGTACAAAAATTAAAGATTACAGTTTAGTATAATGGTCATCGTAATAGGATGGATTACTATTTTATCTTTTATATTTTTTAAATTATCTGTTACATTATCAATATTTTTCTGACTTTAAAATCAAAAATTTTATTTTTACCTGATATAAATTTAACTGAATAACTCTTATAGTTAATTTATTAGTATTATTTTTTGATCCAAAATACTTAAGTATATACTGTATTAACAGTTATTATAAAGAAGAACGAATTTTTTAAACAATTTATTTCTTATTTAAATTTAAATAAGAATCTCTGATCATCAATCTTTTAACAATATAATGATCATAAGATTTCTATAAAAAAATTGCTGTTATTTTCAAGTAAAAGCATGCTCAATTTTACATATCAATACTTCTATATCATGGTTAACAACAACACAACAACAGAGGTGGAGCAGAAGTTGTTGTGCCATCCTGTTGTATGTCTTCAAGTATCGTATTATTTGTTCAAAATGTATAACTTATGCCTATTGCTAAAATATTATCTGTTGAAATCTTTGCAGTACGAATAAAATCATCTTTAGTCAGAAGATTGATTCGATAATCAACAAAACTTAACATGTTCTTATTAAAAATATAACTAGAACTGACTTCAATATACTTTTTATAATTATGATGTACCCTGCCCTTATCATGATTGATTCTAGATTGTATATATCCGATAGCAGGACGTAAACCAAAATCTAGCTGATATTGTGCAATGAATCCAATGTTTTTAACATGTTTAGCAAATCCAAAGATTTCATGATTATCTTGATTTGAAAAATTACCAAACGGCGTCATATGATACGTTTCATTATATAAAGCTGCTAAATATAAGTCGTTAGCATCATATTTAAAACCAAGAGAATAAGCTTCAGCTCTTTTGATTTTTCCACCGTGATAATGAACGTTAGTCATCAATCCATATTGAGATTGAGTAAATTTGCTATTGGTATAAGCAGACCCGATAGACACACCTTGTCCAAAATCATAAGATATGGAAAGACCATAACCTTCACCATTTTCCGTCTGTATGTTATTAGCAATATTATCCTTGTTATTGTTTTTTCCCTGGTACTGGAATGCGACATTTAAATTATCTATTGTATTAAAGAAATTTGCATTTCGATAAGTAAGAATACTATTGGCAGGACCTGAGAGAAAATTATCTGAACATATTAGATCGCCGCTAAACTCCGGCATGGTATTTATCCAGGCTCCGATATCGTACAACACGCCATAATTACGGCCATAATCAAGACTGCCGTTTTCTCCAAACTTAAGTCCAGCAAAACTGAGTCGAGTACAATTATTTTTATCTGTCGGATTTTCAGAACGCAATTTTACTTCATGTTCCCAAGTGCCAAAACCAACTATATGATTATTAATATAGGTATTACCATGACAACCATAATAGATAGAAGAGCGGTCACCATTATTATTACTGTCAATAGATAGATAATGCGTGCTGTTAAGATTACCATATATATCTAATTTACTACCATGTTTGTTATAAACCTCAGTGGAGCTAGCAATGCCAGATGCAACCATACTCAAAACGAGTAAGGTAAAATACCTTAATTTCATTTTAATATCCTCTTTATATTCTATAGATTTCTTATCTATGACTAGTAAAAATCTATATCGTCAGAACAAAATACACGTGTATTTAACTTTTTGAGATCACAGGTAAATTGGGTAATGCACTCACTTTAGTGATGATACTAAAGAAAAAATATTATTTTAATTCGAATAACCAAAACAAACGTATGATTCTAATCTAGAAATTAAATGTAATCAAATTATTAGATACAAAATATTTTCAATATGTAATAAAAAGTTAATACACACATACACTTAATCAGATTTATTAATTTCATATAATCAGATTTATTAATTTCATATCATTGAATATATAAATATATTAATTTACCAGACTGCATATACCATTTTATTCTTTTGATAAAAATTAAAATACATTTACTATTATATGACATATAAAATATTCAAATATATCATTTTGCAACATTAAAAATTCCAATCATTATTGGCTTATAAAAATGTAGCATATATCTTAAAATAAGATATTTTATCTTTTATTTTAACATTTCTTTGCAAAATCATTTTAAATACAAGATACTATAACTAATGTATTGTTACTATGAAACGCGCATGGATGCATGCTTACGTAAGATTACTATGCTATCATGACTATGTCATATTTTTTCAGGTGTGATTAATGTAGAACATATTTGATTAATGACATACTGGCTTATAGTTTTGTCATAGGGCACATACAATGCGCCATGAATTCATGCATATTTCTTCAATGCATAGTTAGTTCAATTAATCCTAGAATAGAAGTTGGTATTCAAATCATATTGTTATTGTTTAAAATCATTTATTGAGATGATACATTGTAGTCAATAATTTAACATACTTATCGGAATATAAGTAGAGCAAGGTACATGGCTTATAATTTAATAATAAAATGTTGTTGCTATTTAAATTATTGATTATCATGTAAATAATAACTGTAATAATTAAACATTAATGCAATATATGATAGTTATGGTGTGATAATATTACCAATAGTCGTTGACTATTATTGATTAAGTAACTTAATATTACTTTTTCTGAGGATAAACTCGCTATTTATAAGTGAGTGTATTATTACTTTTCAGTACAATTAGAAATTGTTCATCAGTTTTATGCAAAATTTTTCTCTGTAATGTAAAACAAAGAATGCACGTCCGATTTTTATTTTACAATTAAATATCATAAGTATAATATCATAAGTATTCTGCTGTATTAATATGAATGATACTAAATGTTTTTATTGATGATTTGAAATAATCAACTTACGGAGACTATATACCATTTATTATTTATAATAATTTTCACAGCTAGTTAATTAGTAGTAGAACAACCTTATTTTAAATAACTATATAGATTTATCATTTAATTTATACTATATAGTTGCTCTTTTTATGTGTAGTCTAAGTATTTTCATATGTTATATGTCAGCTTTTGGATCTCTATTTTTAGAGACATAAAATTTATATTGTTTTAATTTGATTAATAGAGAATTTACATATTTTTTAAATATACTTTGCTTTTCAAGAAGTGATTAATTAAATTATCGATATTGTCTTTATGTTTTTGTCAATTTATTATAAAACAACTACTATATTATAGTTTGTACGAACTGTATTAACCTGTATTAACTAACAAAAATGTTTGTCTTAATAATAAGCACTATATCATACAATGTAATGAATATACACTTGTTCTATATTTATCAAATAAATATGGTACACAGATGTCACTTTGTTACGTATCGAATACTAATAAACACACATTAAATACTACCCTTCAGTAATTTCTTAATGGAATTCAATTAATTGAAGTAATGTGTCACATAAATGAATAATCTTACGAACATCTTTTTTTAAAAAGATATATGAACATATATCAGTGAATCTACAGTATGAAAGATAAACAAATTTGTCGTATGTCATTAGCAATTGAATTGGCTTTATATTATTAGTATAACTATACTAATTAAAATAATATACATAATCTATTCACTTTAAATATTGAAAAATGACAACATAAATTAACGTTATATCTAATTTTTTATATTGTCCTTGGTCTATTCAATATAGACCTTATCTTCCTTTATGTTATTATGCTACATGTTAAATATACAATTTAAAATACCAGTTATAGTATAATTCATATGCTTATGAAACTATACCCAATGATTGGACGTATCAGTAGCTTATTTAAGTAATGAACTAATATCTGATTATTTTTTCATCTCTTCTCAAATAATAGCCACACATACTTAACAAATATGAATTTTATAAAAAAGAATAGTTTAAAATAATCGATTTAATTCATTAAATACTACAACTCGATAAGCTACTGCCATAATAGTAGGACGATTAAAGATCGTGTTAATGAATGAAGTATTCGATAGTGTTTTCCTCTCCTTTCTGCTCTATAAGAGCTTGTCCTATATGTAGGATTTTAATAGCACACTTTCCAAAGAAATGGATACCAAGGATTTTTTATTTCACGATGAAAATAATAATTTCAAGCTACCAATATTCATTCCAATAATCTTTGCTCGTTCTAGATGTGTAAATTTTGCTTGGCTTACTTTCATAAGGCACTTGCATTGTTGTCAATTTTTGTTCAATTTTTCCAATTGAACTAATTTCAGGGATAATATATATACCAGTAGGTATATTGGAATGCAGTTAGAGATTCTCCTGAAAAAATCATTTAAGTTACAATACGGCCTTGATCGTAAGCTATGGAGGCTAAACTAGGATAACCAATTACATCACCTACTGTATAAATATGTTGGATAGTTGTTTGATGCATGTAATTAACCTTGATAAGGTATGATCATCTTCTTTGAATCCAATCTTTTTCAAGTGTAAGAGCACTTATATTACCGGTACATCCATTGGCATAAAGAAGAATATTATCTTTAATCCGTTTGCCAAAACGCATGTACACCTCAACACTATCATTCAATTCAGTTATTTTGTCGTATTCTTCATTATGTCGAATTACTATCCCATTTTCACTAAAATGATAAGATAAAGCAATCTGGATATTTCTTGATCAAAAAATGCTAATAATCGACCACGAATGTTCATTAAATCTACTTTTACATTCATGCCACGAAATATGGAAGCATACTTACAACCAATTATTCCAGCACCATAAATAATTAAATGATGAAGATCATGTTTTAAATTAAAAATAGATTTACTATCATAAATGTATGAATGAGTAAAATCTATATCATGTGGATGATGGGGTATTGAGCCACAAGCAATGATGATATATTTTTCACTAAGAACTGTGGTGCATGATCGCCATAGTTGATCTGGACGTGGTGTTCACCAACAAAACTAGCTTCTTCAATCAATATTTGACAATGATTACGTTTGTAATTTATTGCATGTAAGTTTGTGTCTGGATTACTTGATTGGAATAACGTAAAATATCAGCGATACCAGTGCAATATATGCGAATATTACTATGTAAAGGTAAAGGAATGTGATTTAATTCAATAATTGTTCTGATTGTTTGATGCAATGTGTTTAATGGAATAGTCTTCCCCAATGAGTACAGCTATTACCAACGTAGTCATGATGTAATAATAGCAACATGTACATCATATTTACTTAATCCCATAAGCTCTCTCGCCACTAGGTCTTGAACCAATAATAATTACATCGTAATCATACTTAGGTTGTATAGTTTTCTAATTTTGTTAGTTAAGAAACATTAATTTAAATTACATACTATATATAATATATTCAGTTCCAATATTAGAATTAATATAATTTATGTACATTAGTAGACAATAGAACGTTGTCTAAGAATATTTCTTGTATTATGTTAATTTTAATTCAACAACATATTTAAGATATGTAAGTTATTATAATAAATGACTGTCAATCATTATATATCAGAATGATAATGGTATTTACATACTAAATGAGTGATCTTATAATTAAGATGTGTTATATTTATCTCTATTTTGATAATATGATCGAATATCATAAATACTTATTATGTTATGATAATATATAGACTGAGATTATATAGAAATTAAAGTTACAATGTTATTGTAAATTGATTTTTTAGTAAAATAATGAGGAAATTATTTTCTATATTTTTATACGGGTTAAAACACATTACACATATCGAGTACAGCTCACTCGAGATCTTCATTTATTAAATCATTGCTTTCATTAGATTATTAAATCAAATATATTGATACCATTATTCAAATTTTAAATTTTATCCTCATAGCAAGAATATAAAATTATTTCATCTGATTAAATATTAAGTAATTAGTTAGGATGGTTTCATAGGTTGTTAACGATGCAAAAAATAATATATTAATTATATAGAATCAATGTATTACACTACGAGAGTGAACAAAGAATTGTAATTTAACAAGTTGTTGACATTAACAAGCAATATCTAATCAAGATTATAGACTATTAATACTATAGAAATCTTTATTTTATAATTCATGATTTTAAAATCAATAAATTTTTATAGCTATTGTACACTTTACAAAATTAACTGCAAAATTAATAAAATATAAGATAATTTTGCATAAATATTACTGTGTGAGCAATATGTATCAATTTTTTAGAACTATTTCCATCCATCCTAAGTGGATCAGCTACTATGATATTTTTTTCAAAAATTAGGAGAAACACTATAAATAGTATTTTAAATCAATTTAGTGATAAACATAATATGTATTATAAGAATAATGTATTGCCTAAATATTACATAATGCAGTGTTTTTTAAATTCTGTATATTAAATTAAAAAAGTATATTACAATTTCATTATCTAATACTTATCTAACATTAATTTTGACAAGTAATATTAAATGATCATTTTTAATATTATTTACATGAAAAGATAAATTAATGTACTCAATTAGATATTTATTACTAGTACATAACAACAATATCATGATGCTGTTGATGAGTTAGCAACTTTATACTAAATTTTCTAATTTATCTCAAAATAATATTTTTCTTATGGTTATTAAATTGAAAAATAAACAAATTAAGATAAAATCTAAAATTTCTGATTTTAGAACTATAAAATGCCCTACTATTCTAATTATAGACTCGGGTGTAGGAGGCTTGTCAATATACGACAAAGTCAGACAATTATTGCCACATGTTTGTTATTTATATGTTTTTGATAATGCGGCCTTTCCTTATGGGAATAAAACGACACAGTTCATTATAGATCGAATGATAGTTATCATAAATGCTATGAGTATCCTGCATCAATTAGATTTAGTTATTTTAGCTTGTAATACAGCCAGCACTGCATCATTACCATTGTTGAGAAATTATTTTAATTTCCCAATTATTGGCGTAGTCCCAGCTATCAAACCAGCAGCAAAGATCACTCGTAATGGCATCATTGGTCTTTTAGCAACTCATGCTACTGTGCAATGTTCCTATGTTTATGCTTTAATAAATCAGTTTGCAAAGAATTGCCAAATTTTGCGATTTAGTGCACCTGAACTTGTAGAACTAGCAGAAGCAAAATTTTATGGAGAAGTTGTTTCGTTATCGACACTACGCCAACTTTTTCATCCTTGGTTAAGTATGATCGATGCACCGGATACCATCGTGCTTGGCTGTACTCATTTTCCATTTCTTAATCGAGAACTTCAAACAATTTTTCCTCATAGTACTTACCTAGTTGACTCTGGAACAGCTATTGCTTACCGTACTCTGTGGTTAGTAAATCATTGTTTAAATATAAATTGCACACAAGATTTTTCTAAATTTAACCAAGTTTATTGTCTTACTACTACCATGACTAAAAAAGTAGTCACTATGATGTCGAATTTAAATCATTATGGCTTTAAATCAATTAAGCAATTAATAATTTAATAATTAGTAAATTAGATTATGTTAAATATAGACTTCTTGAGTCTCGAACTTTAACTTAAAACTAACATTCAACTCTATAGTTAGAGTATAATATGTTATTTAAATACTTTCGTAATATTATTTTAATAATAGTTAATTATATTAAATTATTTATTATTAGTTGATATATAAGAAATTTTGCAGATTTAATTTATCTATGTTCATCAGAAATATTTGAATGTACACCATTTAAAATTCATGAATCAATTCTATTTGGAACATCTTGGAACATCTTTATTGAGATAATTAACAAAATAATTTTTTATTAATTAAAGTTTTAGAAGTTTAGCAATCAAATTAATTACATTATTTAAATATTCAAAATAATCTATACATATATCTTTTTATACATCAAAAAAAATACAAGTTCTAATAAATATTAGATTTGGTTTTTTAAATATTAATATATCATGTTAATTCTGTCATAATAAAGTGAAAGAATTAACTGAAATTATATTTATCAGTAAAAGATAAATAAATTGTCTACATTGTATAGGTTAAATAGCCATGGTTTTTAATTATAAAATACATGATGATTTAATTCTGTGTTTAAATCCATAGCTATACACAGCTATTTTATCATAATCATAGCTGATAGATATATAAGTTAAAAAAAGTAAGAGAAAGTAATATATAGTTTAGACTAATTATCTTTAAAAATGATATAATTCTTAGAATCATATAGTAATTTAAATAATCATCATCTAATAGATAAGTTTTTTTAAAAAATAGAAGAAATGGAATTTAATAATTCTTTTACGACATATAAAATTTCTTTATCTTTGTAAGAGTGTTATTAATGACATATCCATTTTATGGATATATGAAATTTTTAACACTTTGTAAAAACTCGACTATCTATCTTATGGTTCATCCTTACATATCGAAATAATCAATCATTATTAATAATATTTTGAAAATCAACATGCATAGAATAATGAAATTATTAATTTTGAATAAAATTCATAATATAATATTATTAATTGTATGTTATAGTAAATATATAAAAACATGCACAATAGTGCATGCTTTTCAATATCAGACAAGTTTGATAAAAAAATTTTATACATTAACATTAAAAAAATAAAATTTAATATGTCCTATTTTAGGATGAATTATTAGCTACCATAATGTTTTACATCATAAATATCATATGTTATATAATATGATACTCCATTAGTAATAGCTAGAAAAGATTTATATACAAATATCATGAAGATATTAAATAAAGTCATTAATCATTATTAGCATATGTTACTTTTTTATTTATTAGGATGAACTATTCTAAAAATAACCAATCGATAAATCATACTTGAATTTAATCTATTGCAGGTTTTTTAAAGTACTAACCTACTTTAGTACATCAAAAAATTAATGAAGACGTTAAATAGGATAAAATAAATTGTCTGAAAAACATAATTAAAAAAATATTATCATTATGTTATTAAAAGTTAATCGTCTTGCTATAGGATCATTTTAAAAAAAGGTCATATATATTTTTGATAGCACAATTGCTCATCGATATGAATAGAGCATGTATGTTGTGGCAACATCCATCGTTTCATTAACTCCTGTGCTAAAGATGGATAATTTTGATAAATATACCATGCAAGACGTTGAACTTCAGGAAGCATATCTTGATCACGTAGCAGACTTGCTATCCTAAATTTTATATTGCCAGCTTGACGAGTACCAAACAAATCCCCAGGACCTCGCATGTCTAAATCACGTTGCGCAATAGTAAAGCCATCATTATTATCACGTAATATTTGTAGACGAGCTTTTGCAACTTTCTTAAGTGGAGGCTTATATAGTAGTACACAATGAGAAGCTTTTGTACCACGTCCTACTCGTCCGCGTAGCTGATGTAATTGTGCTAAACCAAGACGCTCAGGATTTTCGATAATTATAAGGCTAGCGTTAGGTACGTCCACACCAACTTCAATGACTGTAGTTGCTACCAGCAAATCTATTTTTCCTAATTTAAAATTTTTCATTAATTCCTGTTTTTCTTGTGTTTTTAATCGACCATGAATCAAATTGATTTTTAATTCAGGCAGCGCATTTTTTAATTTTTTAAAAGTGACTTTAGCCTCTTGTGCTTCAGTCATTGCTGAACTTTCTATTAGTGTACAAATCCAATAAATTTGACGTTGCTCATTTAAACAAACCTGACGGATACGCTGAATAATTTCTGTACGTCGAGTATCTGGAATAATAGCTGTTACTACTGGTATTCTTGTCGGAGGTAATTCATCGATGATTGAAATATTAAGATCAGCATAAATGCTCATTGCTAGGGTTCGAGGAATAGGTGTAGAAGTCATAATTAATTGATGTGGATAAAAACCTTTGGATAAACCTTTTTTCCAAAACGCTAACCTTTGATGTACGCCAAAACGATGTTGTTCGTCAATAATCACCAATGATAGCCTTGCAAAGCTTATTTGATCTTGAAAAATTGCATGAGTTCCAACTACCATTTCTATGTGACCTTTGGCAATTGCATTCCGTTGTGTCTCACGTATTTTACAATTTTGTTTACCGGCCAACCAACCAGATTGAATACCTAACGGCGAAAACCAATCTTTAAAATTATGTGCATGTTGTTCAGCTAGCAATTCTGTAGGCACCATAAGGGCTACTTGTTGACCATTGCTAATAGCTTTTAAAGCAGCTAATGCTGCTACAAGTGTTTTACCAGATCCCACATCTCCCTGTACTAACCGTATCATAGGTACGTCACATGCCAAATCTTGATGAATTTCTGCTATTACGCGCTTTTGAGCATTTGTAAGAGAAAATGGCAAAGCAGTAATAAAGCGCTTTGTTAAATCAGTATTGTTTTGTAGCGGCATAGCCCGATATTTTTGTATATTATCTCTGATTGCTAACATACTTAAATGATAGGCTAACAACTCTTCAAAAATTAATCTTCGTTGTGCTGGATGGGAGTACTGTGCTAATTCATTTAGTGATATGTTTGTCGACGGACGATGTAATATACGGACTGCATCAGCTAAACTCATCATGTTATAATTTAATTCTGGTGGTAATAATTCAGACATCGATGTGCAATTAAGTATTGCAAGAATCTGATCGATTGCGTTTCGTAATATCGTTTGACGTACTCCTGCTATAGTAGGATAAATTGGAGTCAAAGTTGTAGTCAGTACTATACGTTTACGTTTTCTTACAACATATTCTGGATGAATAATTTCTTTACTTCCGTATCGATCTTGTTTAATTGTCCCATAAGCAGATATCCACTGACCTGGAAAAAAACTATTTTTCATCCTTTCATTGAACTTAAAAAAACGAAGCATCAAAACTCCGCTATCGTCACGTAAAAGGCAACTTAGCATTCGTTGTCGACCAAAACTAACAGTTCTATTTAAAACTGTACCTTGTACAGCGACCTTCCTTCCAGGAAGGACTTTTTCTATGGGAAAGAATCTGCTTCTATCCTCATATCGGATTGGAAGATATAACAGTAAATCTTGAAAACTTTTAAGTCCAAATTGAGTAAGTTTATTGATGAAATATGGATTGATCTTTGATAACGTCTTAAGCGATATAGCATTTAAAAAAATCCCTTTATTCACATCAAGACTCCACAGTTTATGATAGTGACATATTACTCCAATAAAGCTATAAATTTCATCTGAAAATAATCTTTTGACAGCATGTAAAATATTCAAAGTAGCGATCATTAGTCCTTCAGAAACAATAGGCTATATAATTTATTTTACATATCTTTATTTTATCTTGAGATTTTGTGAAGCAATACCAGTGTATTAATACATATAGTCAAGTTATTTAACAGGTTCTGAGAGATAAATACATTTTTTATTATTTTTATAATGATGTATAATTCCTCGCACATTGATACTGTATCAGTATTGGATTAGTATAAGTTTATCTAATTTTTATGGGATAATAAATACCATAATATAATTCATGAAAAATCATCAATTTTATTAAGAACTAAAATAAATAATAATTTTATCTTTAAAGATAGCAAAAAGTCGGTGATAACATTCAGATAAAATAATAAGAGTATGCTATCGCGATGTTTAATTAATATAGTGTGAAAATTAGCATTTTATGCTAATTCTAATAGAATACTTTAAATATTATTAGCAACAACACTTATGGAATAAGTTAAATTAATTGCAGCCACTAAATTTTGATCTGTTAGTATGACTATTTCGTTGTTGCATAATTTTTTTGAATATTTTCTAAAGAAATATTAGCTAATTTTTTATTTTTATTTAATTTATACATTGACAATTTATATTCTAAATTGGTTAAATTGTCGTGGTTAATAGTTTTAAGCATCCGACGCACTTTTACTCGTGCCTTAGAACTTACAATAAAATTTAGCCAAGAAGCACTAGGACAAGCGCTAGGAGAAGTAATAATTTCTACAGTTTGACCACTATTAAGTGGTTGAGATAAGGGATACATCCTCTATCTACTCGTGCACCGACGCACGTATTACCGATAAAAGTATGCACTGCATAAGCAAAATCAACAGGAGTAGCGCCAGCTGGCAATTCAATAATCAGTCCTTCCGGAGTAAATACGTAAATTTCATCAGGAAATAAATCAAATTTAACATTTTCGATAAATTCAAATGCACTGCCAGCACTTTTTTGTAATTCAAGTAAACTTTTCATCCAGCGTTGCGCACACATTTGAGTTTGAGTTGTAGTACTAATTTCACCTTGCTCTTTGTGTATCCAATGTGCTGCAACTCCCATCTCAGCCATTTGATCCATATCTTCTGTACGTATTTGTACTTCTACCGGTACACCGTGTGGACCTATCATGGAAGTATGCAAAGCTTGATAACCGTTAGCCTTAGGTATGGAAATATAATCTTTTACTTTTCCTGGTCGAGGTTTATATAAGCTATGCATTTGGCCTAATACCCGATAGCAAGCATCTACATCTATTACGATCACCCTAAATGTATAAATATTCATAATAGACTGAAAACGTTGATCTTTTAAATGCATTTTACAATAAATAGAGTAAGGATGTTTTTCTCTTTCACTAACGCGACATGGAATTCCTACTTCAATTAATCTTTCTTCTATTTCTGTAAGAATTTTTTGAATTACTTCCGTATGATTTCTTCGAGATACTTTAACTACATTTTTAATAATTCTATAACAATTAGGATACAGCGCTTCAAACCCTAGTTCTTCAAGTTCTATTTTTATATGATAAATACCTAATCGGTGAGCTAATGGACTATAAATTTCTAATGTTTCTCGCGCGATACGACGACATTTATCTGGTCGAAGAGCACCGAGAGTGCGCATATTGTGGGTGCGATCAGCTAATTTGATAAATATAACTCTGATATCTTGTACCATTGCCATAATCATTTTTTGAAAGTTTTCAACTTGTGCTTCTTGTTTATTTCTAAACTTAAGTTTATATAACTTAGAAACGCCTTCGATAAGTATAGCTACTTTTGTTCCAAATAGTGTTTCCATATCTCGATATGTAACCGCAGTGTCCTCAATGACATCGTGTAAAAGTGCTGCCATTAAAGTTTCGTGATCGAGACGCATCTCAGCTAAAATACAAGCTACTGCCACGGGATGGGTAATATAAGATTCGCCACTAGAACGAGTTTGTCCCTCGTGTGCATCACGAGCAAAAAGATAAGCTTGCCGAAGAAGTGTAATTTGATATTCAGGCAAATAGAGTTGAATCAGTAGATTCAGAGTTTTAAACAGATACAAAATAGACTAGTTACCTGAGCTATTAACAAAAATTTTTATTAATCACGATAATAACTTTATTATCTACTAGTTTATTCGTTTGATATACCTGGTCCATTATATCAATCCAATATTTTATTAGTGATTAGACCTTCTTCTATTTCACGCAAAGCAATTACAGTATACTTGTCATTTTCTTTTGGAACCAATGAATTTTGACCTCCAATCTGGATTTGACGGGCACGATGTGCTGCAACGAGCACTAGATCAAACCGATTTCCAATTTTTTCAACGGCATCTTGTACAGTGATACGTGCCATATATGAGTTACTCCATAATTAAATAAGTTACTAGCATATTATTAAAATATACGTCAGTCTGCTAATAATGTTCTTATTAATGTATCATGACGTAATTTTTGACGATTAACGCGTAATCTTTCACATTGAATAATAGTTTTTAAATCATTGAGTGCAGCATTAAAATTATCATTGATAATTAAGTAATCATATTCGTCATAGTGTATAATTTCGGAAACTGCTTGTATCATACGCTGAGTAATTATTTCTTCGCTATCTTGACCACGACTGCGCAGTCTCCGATCAAGCTCTTTTTTAGATGGAGGTAAAATAAAAATGCTACATACATTGGGTGCATTCCGTCGGATCTGCTGTGCTCCTTGCCAATCTATATCAAGCAGCGTAGTAACATCTATTTCAAAAACCTGTTTAATTGTCTGTCGCGCAGTGCCATAATAATTACCAAAAATTTTTGCGTGTTCTAGAAAAGCTCTTTCAGAAATCATCTTCTCAAATTCAGCTACGGATATAAAAAAATAATGTTGTCCATGTCTTTCTCCAGGTCTCATATCACGGGTAGTATGCGAGATAGCTACTTGTGTATCATAAAAAGTCCGTTTTTTAAGTAATGCTTTGATTAAACTGGATTTTCCAGAACCGCTTGGCGCAGAAATGATATATAACATATCTAAAATCATCATGAAATAGTCAATTAGGTTATAAAACGGAATTGATTGTACATGTCATAACGTAAACGTAATAGTGATCTAGTAGCACATTGCTAATGATAAAAAAGTCTGTAATCAACGAAAAATTATCGATTTCAGTATGCAGTATAGTTCATGCCATAAATTCAATTTTTTCTAGTCTTTTAATTAAAAAACATCCAGATAATATATCGTTTTTAATTTAAAAAATTCGCGTGTATAACATATATTAATAGTTAAATAACTATCAAAATATTCTGACAACTATTCAGTTGTTTCTTAGTAAAAATTAATGGTAGATTAGTATCATAATTTTTATTATTTTTTATATTTCAAGTATATCTATAATTTTGTTGAAGTTCTTTAACTTCTCTTCGAGAGAACCGAAAGTATATACCTTAAAAGTATATTATAAATATTTCTTATAATATGTAACTTTTACGATCTTTTTTTATGAAATGGATATATATCTTCTGATCTTTGGTAAGATTTTATTGTTATAGAATTTTTCCTTTTTCTAATACGATCTTTAATCGTGATTAAAGTATAATATGAAACATTTATACAGTATGGTAATGCTGGCAGCACTAATTTTACTAATACTTCATTCAATTTAAAAATTTTATTTTTAATACCGATATACTGTTGTTTAGTAAAAAGCTATTCACTTCTTTTTTTAAACGATAATATACAAGAAAATTTTATTTTGACAAAAATATAGACCAATTTATTCTATTGTTAATCTTTTTTTATATCGTTATAACCACTAGTTGCTTTAAAGGTAAATAAATGTTCATAAAATATGGTTATTTATAGAAAATATAATTTATGCTAAATAAACATTTATCTTTAAAAAAGAAACGTCTAAATTATTTTTAGCTTATACTTGTCTAGTAAGACAAGACATACCCTTTCTTCATTATTGACTATTTACGATAATTTATCAAAATTTTTAAAAATTAAAACATGTTTATAAAATAAAGATATATATCTTATTCAGAGTATAGTACCTATTTATATATAATAGGTTTGATGAACATTCAAGTATTATTTGTATTAAATTACAAAATTTATATTTTATATTAAGTTACATATGCAAGTACATGATTATTTAGAACATAAATACATTTATTCATAAAAAATTAACATGCGATATTATAATTGATATTAAAAATTTAATGTAATTAAATATTACAAAATACTCAGTATTTTAGTAAGCTTTAATATAAATCAAAATAATAATGAAATATGTTACATTTATATTTTAAGTAAATATATAAAATTAAAATATTTTTATTAAAATTAAATATTCGTAAAGCTTATGGGTGACTAAAAATTACTTAACAAATAGATATTATCTTAAATTGACTTCTTACTAATATTAAAATCATATATTTAAAATACGTTTAGTTTAAATATTAATTAATATAGCATAAATATATTATTATTGTATTCCTACTATTAAATAGTAGACCAGTGAATTTTTGTAAATTTAAAAATACAAATAATAAATATGTAATTATATTAACCAGTGAATTTAACTGGCATTTTTATGCCATGGTATTTCTTTTTAAGAAACACTGTATATTTTGAATAAAATATTCATTAATAAATTAGACAACAGCGTTAAATAATAATGAAATTATTCAGACCTACAATACATCATTATAGCGAATGATCCAATTAGGATCATGTATATAAATTAAAATATGATATATTTTTCTAATTGATTGATTTAAAATGCCGTAAAAAAAGGCAATATAACACTGCGTATCAAATATTTTGACAAAAATGTATCGTATAAAGTCATTCTACTATAGATAATAGTATTAAAAATTAAACATTAAGTACACTATAAAATGTTTATTGCAATGATAATAATCAATTATAACATTAGAGATAATATTCATATACATGAACCAACATATTAGTTGTGATTAAAATAGTTACCTTAAATAGAAGATGTAGTATAAACACATATTACTTTATAAAGAACTGACTTAAAAAACGCTAGTTTTTATAGTAGTTTATTTAGGCATTTTGTTTTAACAATCGAAAAAACATTTTTCAATATAAGATTGACTATCATTTTGAGTTAAAGTATATATTTTAATTTTAAAAATAGAATTTATTATTTTTACGTTTTTTTTAAAATTTTTATAAAAATTTTTACGTGTAATATGAACTATGAACATAGATATAAAAAATTACGTTTAGTTATAGATATAATTTTATTAAGTATTACATCATTATATGATGCGTGATCACAATCGTACCATTAGTACGATTTTAATAATCAATAGCACTACAATTCAGATATTAACCTGCATGACAATAAGTATAAAAGATTAAAATTTGTTCAACCTAAATAAAAGAAAATTAGTAAAATTTAAACAGTAAAATATTCTCTACATTGACATTGTGTAATGTAATTAATCTAGATGCAGACATCTAGTAAAAAAATATTTAGATCATACGATCTACCACAGATCTTAACCTTACTTAGGATATTAATAAGACGTATTTATTTAAATTTTTTTAATATTAAATAAATCAACAAATTTGAAATATAGGATAAACATCCTATATTATATTTCTACGGAAATAGCCAATATATTTAATCTATTCACAGAAACTATATATTATATCTTATAATAAATGTACTATTGTCCGTATTCAATCTACTATGATTGCTATAGCTTAAAATCTTTTAGATCGTCGTTGGTTACCTCAGAATCAATTTGACCTACTAAATAAGAACTAACTTCAACTTCTTGAGGTGCTACTTGTACATTGTCTGATACTAGCCATGAATTAATCCATGGAATTGGATTAGAACGAATTTCAAAGGGAAGTTTTAAACCAACTGCATGCATACGTATATTAGTAATATACTCTATATATTGACAAAGTATTTCTTTATTTAAACCAATCATAGATCCGTCTTGAAAAAGATAACTTGACCAATCTTTTTCTTGCTGCGCTGCTAACAAAAATAGAGAATAACTTTCTTGCTGACATTCATGTGCAATATCAGCCATTTCTGGATCATCTATACCAGAACGCATTAAATGCAACATATACTGAGTTCCGGTCAAGTGCAATGCTTCATCTCGAGCAATAAAACGAATTATTTTAGCATTACCTTCCATTAATTCTCGTTCAGCAAAAGCAAATGAACAAGCAAAACTAACATAAAAACGAATTGCTTCTAATGCATTTACACTCATTAAACATAAATACAATTTTTTCTTTAAGTTATGTAAATCAACCTTTATTGAATTACCATTTACTTGATGTATTCCTGTGCCTAAAAGATAATAATAACTAGTCAATTCAATTAGATTATCATAGTACCTAGAGATATCTTTAGCACGTTTCAAAATATCTTTATTAGACACAATATCATCAAAAACAAAAGATGGATGATTAACGATATTACGGATAATATGAGTATAAGATCTTGAGTGTATAGTTTCTGAAAATGCCCAAGTTTCGACCCACGTTTCTAATTCAGGAATAGAAATTAACGGTAACAACGCGATATTTGGACTGCGTCCTTGAATAGAGTCCAGTAGTGTTTGATATTTTAGGTTACTAATAAAGATATGTTTTTCATGTTCTTGCAGTGATTGATAATCAATACGATCTCTCGACACATCAACTTCTTCTGGACGCCAAAAAAAAGACAATTGCTTTTCAATTAATTTTTCAAAAACATTATATTTCTGCTGATCGAAACGTGCGACATTAACTGATTGACCAAAAAACATTGGTTCCAAAAGTTGATTATTTTTAAACATTGAAAAAGTAGTATAGGCCATATGATTATTCCAAGTGCATTAAAATAAATATTAAATTTATATTTGTCTAAGATTAAATCTTACAAGCATTGCTTTGGCAAATGTCCTGCTGTAACAACTTCAAATCGTCTTGCATATCTTCCGCACCATCACGAGTATTTTGATAATAAAGAGTTTTTACTCCAAATTTATACGCTGTTAATAGGTCCTTGAGTAATTGTTTCATTGGTACTTTTCCAGCTGGAAATTGAGCGGGATCATAATTAGTATTAGCAGCAATGGCTTGATCAATAAATTTTTGCATTACACCCACAAGATGTAGATATCCATCATTGTTTGACATTTCCCACAAAAATTCATAGGAATGTTGTAGGCGAATTGATTCAGGGACTACCTGACGTAAAATACCATCTTTAGAAACTTTAATACTTACTAAACCACGCGGTGGCTCAATACCATTAGTAGCATTAGAAATTTGAGACGATGTTTCCGATGGCATTAATGCTGACAAAGTGGAGTTGCGTAAACCGTATGCTTTAATGTCTGTACGCAAAGTTTCCCAATCATAATGATTGGGTTCATTAGTAATACTATCAAGATCTTTTTTATAAGTATCAATAGGAAGTATACCTTGCGCATAAGTAGTTTCATTGAACCATGGACATGCCCCTCGTTCTTTAGCTAAATCACAGGATGCCTTCAGTAGATAATATTGAATAGCTTCAAATGTACTATGAGTTAAATTATTAGCACTTCCATCAGAATAACGTACACCATTTTTTGCTAAATAATAAGCAAAATTGATTACACCTATACCGAGAGCCCGACGACCCATAGCACCTCGTTTTGCAGCTGGAACTGGATATTTTTGATAATCAATTAGTTCATCAAGTGCACGTACTGCCAACGGCGCTAGCTTGTCTAAATCTTCAAGACTATTTATCTCACCAAGGTTAAAGGCCGACAGAGTACACAGCGCAATTTCTCCATCGTTGTCATTAATATCCTCTAAAGGTTTAGTAGGAAGAGTAATTTCTAAGCATAAGTTAGATTGACGAACTGGAGCAATTTCCGCGTTAAAGGGAGTATGAGTATTACAATGATCTACATTCTGTACGTAGATACGACCCGTGGAAGCACGTTCTTGCATCATCAATGAAAATAAATCCAATGCCTTAATTCGACGTTGATGAATGCTATTATCTTTCTCATATTGCGTATATAGTTTTTCAAATTCATTTTGATTGGAAAAGAATGAATCATATAAACCTGGTACATCAGACGGGCTAAATAGAGTGATATTTTCTCCCTTTATTAGACGTTGATACATAAGTTTATTTAACTGTACGCCATAATCTATATGACGAACTCTATTATCTTCAATACCACGGTTATTTTTGAGTACTAAAAGGTTTTCTATTTCTAAATGCCAGATAGGATAAAATAAAGTGGCAGCACCGCCGCGTACACCACCTTGAGAACAAGATTTAACTGCTGCTTGAAAGTATTTATAGAATGGTATGCAACCAGTATGAAATGCTTCGCCACCTCGAATTGGACTACCTAACGCACGAATTCGACCAGCATTGATGCCGATACCAGCTCGTTGTGATACATATTTTACAATAGCGCTTGAAGTAGCATTAATAGAATCTAGGCTATCTCCACATTCGATTAATACACAAGAGCTAAACTGACGAGTGGGTGTACGTACACCAGACATAATAGGTGTAGGCAATGAAATTTTAAACGTTGATATTGCATCGTAAAAATGTTTTACATAACATAGTCGTGTTGTACATGGATAATTAGAAAACAAGCAAGCAGCTACTAAAATATATAAAAACTGAGCGCTTTCATAGATTTCACAAGTAATTCTATTTTGTACCAGATATTTACCTTCCAATTGCTTAACAGCAGCATATGAAAAATTCATATCACGCCAATGATCTATAAAACTATCCATTTGATTAAATTCGTGAATATTATAATCTTCTAGTAAGTGCTGATCGTATTTTCCCATTTCTACAAGACGAGCAACATGATCGTATAGTTTTGGTGGTTCAAATTGACCATAAGCTTTTTTACGTAAATGAAAAATTGCCAGTCTTGCAGCAAGATATTGATAATCAGGCGCTTCTTTTGAAATTAAATCTGCTGCAGCTTTTGTAATGGTTTCATGAATGTCGGTAGTTTTTATGCCTTCATAAAATTGAATGTGAGAACGTAATTCCACCTGTGAAACGGAAACATTGTTTAGTCCCTTCGCCGCCCAGTCAATAACTCGATGAATCTTGTCTAGGTTAATAGTTTCTTTACGTCCATCACGTTTAGTGACTAGAAAACTCTGATGCATGCAGCCCCTTACTTGTCTTTTTTATAGTCTTTAAAGATTACATTCCAACATGTAGGAAAGTTACGTTTTTTAGAAAAATAATTTGTTATATATATAAGATCTTTGATCCTGTTGACTAACAAGATAATAACAATGCATTACCAATGCAAGTGAGTCGAATTAGGATCTATGTGGATAGCATTGAGAAAATAACGTTCATAAATAAGGTAACTTACTATTTAATTTATGTTTTCTGGTTAATAAACATAGAAGAAATAAAATTTATTTGACCTTGAATTTTATTCAATAATAGTTTCTTATAGTGAACTTCTATTTCAATAGCTAGAATATAGCAAGATTTTTTAACAAAATACTACTACTGCATAGTATATCAAATTTTTATATTGACTGCTTCGTATATAAGATATAGTTAACATCCACATTATTACATAAATAAAATTGATCTTTGAATGGATTGTATTTTAAACCAATAATCTGCTTTTCATGCAACGAGGTGTCATCGATCCAATCGAGCAACTCAGCAGGTTGAATAAATTTATTAAAATTATGAGTTCTACATGGTATCATACGCAATATGTATTCAGCACCAATAATAGCTATTAATAATGTTTTTAAATTACGATTTAAAGTCGAAAAAAATACTTCACCATTTGGTGTTATCAACTTGGCACAAGCTTGTACAATTAATTTTGGATTTGGCACGTGTTCTAATACTTCCATGCACGTTATAATATCATAAGCACCAGGATAGATACTAGCATGGTGTTCCACTGTTTGATGGATGTAATTAATAGATATACCGCTTTCAAGGGCGTGTTGTTTAGCACTTTCTAATAGTTCCGCACTTATATCTAGACCAGTTACTTTTGCTCCTTCTCGTGCCATACTTTCTGACAATATTCCACCGCCACATCCAACATCAAGTACATTTTTAGAAAATAATCCTTTAGAACAATTAAGAATATAATCTAAACGAATCGGATTAATTTGATGTAGTACTTTGAATGCACCATTTGGATCCCACCAACAATTGGCGACAGAATTAAACTTGATAATTTCGTTGAAATCAATATTGTTTATATGTTTTTTGATGTGTAATAATGTTTTATCACTCATAAAGGTTATTATAATTTTTATCTATTAATATATGTAAAATAATCTATTCAGTAGCTAATGTCTTGATAAGGTTGTACTCTTCTATGTTAGAAACAATATTCTCTTCCGAATATATATAAAACTAAAGTAATTTTTATATTTTCCTTATCATTTCAAGACTGCCATTATACTGAAGAAAGATGATATAATCTGAAATTATGACACTTGGGTAAATGCTATATACAGTAACACTATAAGGATAGTAGCTCAATGAGCAATTTTGGTAAAGAAATTATACCAGTTAATATAGAAGAAGAGATGACACTCTCTTATTTAGATTATGCCATGTCGGTTATTATTGGACGTGCACTGCCAGATGTCCGAGATGGACTGAAACCTGTCCATCGTCGTATACTGTTCGCAATGAATGTACTTGGTAATGATTGGAACAAACCTTATAAAAAATCAGCGCGTGTTGTTGGTGATGTCATTGGTAAGTATCATCCTCATGGAGATAGTGCTGTTTATGACACTATCGTACGTATGGCACAACCTTTTTCTTTACGTTATACACTGTTGGATGGTCATGGTAATTTTGGTTCAGTCGATGGCGACTCAGCTGCTGCAATGCGTTATACAGAAATACGTATGGCAAAAATTGCTCATGAACTATTGGCAGATTTAGAAAAAGGGACTGTCAATTATACCTTTAATTATGATGGGACTGAACAAATTCCAGATGTTATGCCTACTAGAATTCCAAACTTGTTAGTTAATGGTGCTTCAGGTATTGCTGTGGGCATGGCTACAAATATTCCACCACATAATCTTGCAGAAGTTATTAATGGATGTTTAGTATATATTGATAATGAAAATATTAGTGTTGAAAGCTTAATGAAATATATTCCTGGTCCTGATTTTCCAACAGCAGCTATCATTAATGGCCGATGCGGTATTGAAGAAGCTTACCGTACTGGACGAGGAAAAATTTACATCCGTGCACGCGCTAAAGTAGAAAACAATAAAAAAACTAACCGTGAAACTATTATTGTTCATGAAATTCCCTATCAAGTCAATAAGGCACGTTTGATTGAAAAAATATCTGATCTAGTAAAAGAAAAAAGAATTGAAGGAATTAGTGGTTTGCGAGATGAATCTGATAAAGATGGTATGCGTATCATCATCGAAATAAAACGTGATGCAATAGGAAAAGTAGTGCTCAATAATCTTTACTCTTTGACTCAATTGCAAGTATCCTTTTCTATCAATATAGTAGCCTTGCATCAAGGAAAGCCAAAAATATTATCGTTGAAAGATATTTTATCAGCTTTCATTCACCATCGTCGTGAAGTAGTAACCCGACGAACCATTTTTGAATTGCAAAAAAACCAAGAACGTATTCATATACTAGAAGCATTAACGATTGCAATGATGAACATTGATCTAATTATTGCATTAATTCGTCAAACATCGACTCCAGAAGAGGCAAAAATTGCTCTTGCGTCTCGTCCTTGGACTCTAAAATCTATTGCAAACATTCCACTAAATCATATCGAAGATATCAACAAGCTAGACTGGACAAAGGAGGAACCGAAGCATAGAATTCTTGATGGACAATATTATCTCACGGAACAACAAATTCAGGCAATTTTAAATGTCCGGTTACAAAATCTGACGAATTTGGAACATGAAAAATTATTTAAGGAGTATCAAACTCTACAGTCCTTAATTAGGGAACTCACACAAATTTTAGAAAATCCAATTTGTATGATGCAGGTAATACGTAAAGAATTAATAGCTATTAAAGAACAATATGAAGATCCTCGGCGTACTGAAATTACTACTCATTCCTCTGATATAGAAGTTGAAAATTTAATTAATCAAAAAGATATAGTTGTTACTCTATCTTATCAAGGATATATAAAATATCAGCCGTTAACTGACTATGAAGCTCAACGCCGTGGTGGAAAGGGAAAATCAGCTGCTGCTGTAAAAAATGAAGATTTTATTAATCGTTTATTAATAGCAAATACTCATGATACTATCTTGCTTTTTTCAAATCAAGGAAGAATCTTCTGGAAGAAGATCTATCAATTACCAGAAGCAAGTCGAGATTCTCGTGGTAGACCAATAGCTAATCTTTTGCCTCTGCATCCGGAAGAACGTATAACTGCTATTTTACCAGTAAAACAATATAAAGAAGGAAGTTATGTGTTTATGGCAACAGCTAACGGTATTGTAAAAAAGACTTCTTTGAATGAATTTAGCCGTCCGCGCAGTACCGGTATTATTGCCATAAATCTTAATAAAGGCGATGAACTTATAGGTGTTGATCTAACCGACGGAAAAAATGAAGTTATGCTATTTTCTTCCTATGGAAAAGTTGTTCGCTTTTCAGAAAATCAAGTTCGTAGCATGGGCCGTATTGCAATAGGTGTTCGAGGAATTAATTTAGCAAAAAAAGATCATATCGTTTCTCTTATCGTACCGCGTAATAATGGACTTATCTTGACGGTAACCCAACATGGTTACGGGAAATGTACTCTTCAATCAAAATATTCAACTAAATCGCGAGCCACGCAGGGCGTAATCTCTATCAAAGTTAACAAACGAAATGGAAAAGTAGTCGGTGCGGTACAGGTAAATGAGTGTGATCAAATTATGATGATTACTGCTTTTGGTACTTTAGTACGCATACGGGTTTCTGAAGTAAATATCAGTGGCCGAAATACTCAGGGTGTTACACTAATTCGTACTGTAAATGATGAAAAAGTAGTAGGTTTACAATCTCTAATTAAACCACCAGAAGATACAAATATAAATCAAGAAACATCTGAAAACTAAATCATTTTCACCAAATAATTAATTATTTTAATAAAGTTCATGAAAATGACTAAATTGAATTTAGTTATTACTAATAATAATCATTTGTCATAATTAACTAGATGTGATTCTAAAACTAGAATGTGATATCATTTATTAGTTTTCAATTTAGGTAATTAATTTGCTTATATTTAATATGCTTAAATTATTTTATTTCACATTGCAGTTATTTTTCAGTTTTTTTTAAAAAAAGTATAAATTTAGAAATTTTTGTCTATAGACAAAAAAAATTACGAGCATGGAATTTGATAAAGTCAAATAGAGTCAATCAATCAGCATTGATCTAATCAATGTATTTATTTGTGTTCTACAGCTACAAATTATGATAGAAAATAAAATATTTATAATGAATAATTTATATTCTATTAATTACATACTGTTTAGTAATCGTTCTAGATTGTTGTATTTTTAACGTATTGTAACATCCAACAAAATGGATGGGATTGATATTAATCATATATTGTTTCACTTTCTTCTTATAGAAAAATATGATGTCTATATTTAAATTACATTTACTGATAAAATTAATTTATTTTAATTTAATTGAGTATATTAGAACAATATCTAGTTTTTATTGAAATGATCAGATCAATTCCTTCAATTACTATCTTAATAACTTACATTATCTTTTGGATTAAATCAATTTGATAATTAATAAATCAAATGATTTCTATATAAGTTGCTATAATGTTAATAAGCATCTAAAATGTTCAATATATGAAAATTGACATATACATTTTATTTAAAATCATGTCTTCATTTTTATAGTATATTATTTTTTAGGACGTAATACTGGAAAAAAAATTACATCTCGAATAGTATGTCTATTAGTCAATAACATTACCAAACGATCAATTCCAATACCTAATCCAGCGGTTGGTGGCAATCCGTATTCAAGCGCAGTGATATAATCATTATCATAGAACATGGCTGTGATATCGACATTATTATTATGTTTAGACTGTATTTGTTCAGTAAATCTAATAGCTTGATCTTCTGGATCATTTAATTCTGAAAAACCATTTCCTATTTCTAAACCTCCAATAAAAAACTCAAACCTTTCAGTAAAAAAAGGATTCTCATCATTACGGCGAGCTAGCGGCGAGACTGATGCTGGATAGTTAGTGACAAATGTCGGCTGAATCAAATGGCTATTTGCAATTTCTTCAAATATTTTAGTTTGAATTAATCCAATCTCCCAGCTTTTATTTATATCGATGCCAAGCGATTTTGCAACAGAAGTTATGGAGACCTTATCGTTTAAAGATTCTGAAGAAATATCTGGACAATAATGACAAATCATTTCTTTCATAGTCATTTTAGTAAAAGGTTTGTTGAAATCAAAAACTTTATCACCATAGCGTACTATTCTAGTACCTAGTACTCTCTTAGTTAATGTTCGAAAAAGATCTTCTACTAGCGACATTAAGTCGCGATAGTCTGCATAGGCCATATAGAGTTCCATCATGGTGAACTCTGGATTATGGTATGTCGATAATCCTTCATTTCGAAAATTACGATTAATTTCGAAGATTCGTTCAAAGCCGCCTATAACTAACTGTTTCAAATATAGTTCTGGCGCGACACGTAAATACATGTCATGATTGAGTTCATTATGATAGGTAATAAATGGACGCGCTGATGCTCCTCCTGGAATGGGTTGCATCATTGGTGTTTCTACTTCCATAAATTCGCGATCGATCATAAAACGACGGATTTCCGCTATAATATGCGAACGCAGTTTAAATGTTCGTCGTGAATAATCGTTAGCAATAAGATCTAAATAACGCTGACGATAGCAGATTTCTTGATTAGTTAATCCGTGAAATTTATCTGGTAGTGGACGTATTGCTTTAGTAAGTAGACGAATTTTATAACATCGAACAGATAGCTCTCCTGTACGAGTTTTAAATAATTTTCCATGTACACCTAAAATGTCGCCGAGATCCCATTGTTTAAAATGCTCGTTATATATATCATTAGATAAATTATTACAGGTCACATAGAGCTGAATTTTTCCACTAACATCTTGTAAAGTCACAAAAGCAACTTTTCCCATAATTCGACGAGACATCATTCGACCAGCAATGTTAACTGTAATATCCAATTTTTCTAGTTCGTTATTACTTTTTTCACCATAGCATTCATGTAATTGTTCGGTGATAGTATCACGACGAAAATCATTAGGAAATGCTATGCTTTTTTGACGAAGTTGGATCAATTTTTCCCGACGTATACGTAATTCATTATTTAACTTTAAATCTTGAGAAATATTATTTTTCAAATATAATTCAGACATATAGATTTTTATAACCCCAATTTCAAACTAGCTTCAATAAATTTATTTAAATCACCATCTAGAACTGCTTGGATATTTCGTGTTTCAATGCCAGTACGAAGATCTTTTATACGAGAATCATCAAGAACATATGAACGAATTTGATTACCCCATCCAATATCGGATTTAATATCTTCCATTGCTTGCTTTTCAAGATGTTTCTTTTTTAATTCAAGATCATATAACTTTGCCTTTAATTGTTTCATCGCCTGGTCCTTATTTTTATGTTGTGATCGGTCGTTTTGGCATTGTGTGACAATATTTGTTGGCAAGTGAGTTATACGAACTGCAGATTCAGTTCGATTAACATGTTGACCGCCTGCACCTGAAGCACGATAGACATCAATACGTAGATCAACTGGATTAATTTCAATATCTATATCATTATCCACTTCCGGATAAACAAAAGCAGCACTAAAAGAGGTATGCCGTCGTCCGCTAGAATCAAATGGACTTTTCCGTACAAGACGATGAACTCCGGTTTCAGTACGTAACCAACCATAAGCATAATGACCTACGATTTTGATCGTTACTGATTTAATACCTGCTACTTCTCCTTCAGACATTTCTATTATTTCAGTTTTGAAATCACGGAATTCTGACCAACGCAGATACATTCTAAGCAACATGCTAGCCCAATCTTGAGCTTCGGTACCGCCAGAACCAGCTTGGATATCCATATAGCAATTCGATATATCATATTCATTAGAAAACATACGATTGAATTCTAATGGAGTTAATTGTTTTTCCAAATTGCCTAGTGTATTTTGAATTTCAAAAAACATTTCTTCATTTTCATTATTTTCATTTTCTTCGATAGATAATGTTAAAAGACCATCAACATATTCTAGTTCTTGAGTAAGGTGATCAATTGTTTCAATGGTAACTTTCAAAAGGGATCGTTCTTTACCTAAAGCTTGAGCGAGACCAGATTTATTCCAAATATCAGGATTTTCTAATTCAACATTAATTATATTTAAACGTTCTCTTTTAATATCGTAGTTAAAGATGCCTCCTTACAATGGAGGTTCTTTCAAAAAGATTTGCAATGTGATTTTTTATCAAATTAATAATTTCAAACATAGATTAATGTGCTTACCTATAGTAAAATATGTACTAATATAGCATTATAATAGATTGACGGTCCAGTAGAAGATAATATCACTCATTGAGTAAAAGAAGTGCATGCTATTTACAATGGCCAAATATGCTGAATTAATAACTGTAAACTGCGTTGTCCTCGAAATGTGATTACATTAAGTTGATAAGCTAATTGGACAATATGAAACTCATTTATGGGTAGACAGGAGGGATCAATATTAAAAGCAATGCCATCGAGTATTGGTCCACCTATTAATGGTTTTAAAATAAGCTTTAAATGTTGTTTTTTTATTATTTTATGATTTACTATCTGAAAGTAACCATCAAATAGTGGATTTGGAAACGATTGTCCCCAAGGACCGGCATTTCGCAAAAGTTCTGCAGTATTTAGTGTCAGATCTTTATCTGTCAATTCACCATCTGACCAAATCACCTCTTCGAATTGTGTAGAATTTGAATGATCATTAACTAATTCAGAAAAATGTTTTTGGAATAAATTAAATTTTTTCTGTTCTAGCGTTAAACCAACTGCCATAGCATGTCCGCCAAAATTTAGCATTAATTTTGGGTACAGAACATTTAGATGTTCAAGTAAATTACATAGATGCAATCCGGAAATTGAGCGTCCTGAACCTTTTAAAAGACCATTTTGAGTTGAAGCAAAAGCAATAACTGGTCGATGGAAATATTCTTTGATTCGTGCGGCTAGAATTCCAATTACCCCCTCGTGCCACTTATCATGGTACATAGCTAACCCATATGGCATTTGACTCTGATTACATGACTCTAGATTCTGACATAAGGTCATAGCTTCAACTTTCATTCTTTGTTCAATTTCACGTCGACTTTTATTAAAAACATCCAATTTTTTTGAAAAAATATGAGCTTGAAGTAGATCATCCGTCAATAACAAATCTACTCCTATTGACATATCATCAATTCTTCCTGCAGCATTCAGTCTAGGTCCTAGTGAGAAACTAATATCATTAGTGCATAATTGAGTTCTATCAATTTTAGCTATATCCGAAAGTGCTTGAATGCCGGGACGACATCGACCGGCTTGGATACGCTTGATACCTTGATGAACTAAAATACGATTATTGGAATCTAGTGGTACTAAATCTGCTACGGTACCAAAAGCTACTAAATCTAGAAATTCTGCTAATTTAGGTAGCATTATGCCTTTTTTTACAAACCATCCAATACTATTAAGCTGAGCACGTAATGCCAATAGTAAATAAAAGGCTACTCCGACTCCTGCTAAGCATTTCGAAGGAAATGTACAATCATGTACATTAGGATTTACAATAGCATCAGCATCTGGAAGAATTGTGCCAGGTAAATGATGATCAGTAATAATTATCGGAATGGCTTTTTCACGTGCTAATTTTACTCCAGCATAGGAAGAAATTCCATTATCTACAGTGAGTATTAACTGAGCGTGGTGTGCTGCTGCTTTTTCCACGATTGCAGGACTCAATCCATATCCATCTTTAAAGCGATTTGGTATGAGAAAATTCACGTTTTTCGCACCCATTTGTCTTAATGACAGAACTGTTAGTGCTGTACTAGTGACACCATCAACATCAAAATCTCCAATTATCATAAAATTGTGTTGATTGAGTATTGCTTTTACAAGCAATGTCACTGCCGTCTTAATACCATTTATTTGATAATAAGCTAGCAAATTTCTAGTTTTTAACTCCAGTTCACTGATGGTATTGATACCACGTTGTACATAAAGTTGTTTTAGTAACAATGGAATATCAGCTTCTTCTAAAAGAGAAACGTTTCCTATTGGACGCCGACGTAATGTAGTTTTATTTATCATTATTTTATTGCTATATTAATGTTCTATCATTTACTTTAAACATTTTTATAATATTGGACATGCATATAGCCATTTTAAAACTATCTAATTTTGAATTAAAGAAACACTACTAATAGTATTATTATATTACATATATAATATATACTGATACTAATAATAAATATTGATAAAAAGTGTTTAGTATTTCAATTACAGAATAAAACAATATCTCAGTTAAATTACTATTAAGTATATCTGACACCAGGATCAGACAATTTTTATCTAAAAATTAGTTTTTATTAGAATAGGAAAATATTATTAGATTATATTGGAATATATCATAATTTTCGTGTTTTCCATGTAGTTTATAACTATTATTACTGAGGATCTTCGTAAGATATAATTACTCTTTTTAAGAAATTTTTGATGATAGTTAGCATCTTAAAGTATTTTTAAATAATTAAACAAAATTTAAATAATCTTGTTTAGTGATTAATTAATATTCTATGATAATATAGATGGGAGTATATAGTAAGTCATTCATTAATGTTTCTGAGTAGGTATGTCGTATTGAATGTTATTTAAATTTGAATTTTATTCACATCATTTAATAGATTACTTGAGAATTGATGTTTTTTGATAATAAATAATGGATCTATTTTATATCGATACTGCTGACAGGTATATTTAAATACTTTAATAAGTATTAACAACTTTAAATTATCAGTATTACGCAACAACTAAAAATTATAATCTTTACCAAAATCTAATTTTTAGTAAAGCATTGCAATGCTACATTATTTATTTTATTAAAAAAATATTATTTATATTTTAAATTCATTGCTTTTAATGTTAATAAATTAATTTTTTGATCTTATTCAAATATAATTTATAAATTTGTGTTTATTGGTACAGTTAACAAACTTTCTAACTTTATTTCGAAACAAATTTTATATGTCAGCTTACCCAAGATTTACGTTTGTCATTTTGGATTTGAATCATAGAAACAATTTTTTCAAAAGCATGATTATCTGGTTTTGTATAGTTTATGATCCAGCGAAATAAGTCAAGATCATCACAATACAATAAACGAATAAAATGTAGTTTTTCTTCCTCATTTAGGAAATCGAAATTTAGTTCGAAAAATGGTGTAATAATGATATCTAGTTCACGCATACTCCTTCGGCATGCCCATCGGAGTTGCGCTTTATTATAAATTTTTATATTAATTTTCCTTTTATACTCAAAACATTAATTATTTAATTGATATTTTCGATTATCTTTAAAACGTATCTATTGTACTGAACTATAAGTTTATGGCAATAGACGAATAAATTTATAATACAACGATATTGCAATAAAATAGATGCTAAACAAGCATATATTCCATACTTTCTACAAGAAACATACATTGTGTTCTATATAATAGAGTAATATTAATATATTGACAAAATTAAATATTCTAATTTAGCACTGGCTAATTAATTTAAATCAATAATATATAATAAAATGCCAAGTTTTTATTTTTAAAAACATTCACTAATCAATTTTTGATTAACTATAAAGTATTTAGTTCAAGTTCTATTGTTTAATAGAAATAACATAAATTCATAAAAATCATAGCAATATGAAAAAAAATAAATTAAGGGAAGCATTCCTACATCCGTTTAATAGGATGAATTTTAACCGTCTTAAACAATGTTCTTATTATCAAACTAAATTAATTTAAATTATACATTTAATCTTCAAATTATAAAAATTCATTCAAGAATACTAAATTTTTAGACCACAAACTTTTTAATGAGATGATTGTGTATCTTAAAATACATTTTTTGAAGGAAGAGATTATTATCAATATTATGTGTGACCTATAGCAATAACATTGTATTTGATTGTAAATATATCAGTTATTAATTATATATGATAAATATCTATTAATGATAGTCTCATTGTATGTAGTAATGCGTCGGCATTCTTCGGTTTTCAGCGTTTTAATCTTTTAAAAATTATCTTTATAATTACAGTTCTGTTACTAAGTAACGATGTTATTTTTTAGTTAAGTGATTTAATTATCTAGTTTTTAATTGCTAATATTAGCGATTAAATTACTATTATTGATTTTACTTGATATACTTACTTGTATTGGTTGTAATAATCATTGAGCAATGAATATGATTATGATCAATATCAAAAACTAACCAAAGTAACTGCGAATTAAAGAAAGCATGCTACATAGTGTGAATTGTATTATTAAAATGATATTTAATTAATCAATACAAAAATTAATCTAGAAAACTAAGTTCTGTTAATTTAAGTTATTTTTTAATTTAAAGTTATATGTAATCATATCCTAATAATCAATTTAATGTATTCAATTATTTATTGTAAAACTTTGAAAGAAACAAACAATTTTAAATTTTATGGAAACAGTGTCGTACAAAGAAATGTTTTAACTTTTTATAAAACAATGTTTTAACTTTTTATAAAACATGGTAAAGGACAAATATTTAGCATACTTGTGCTGTCATTGCATACACGTAATGAAGCATTTTTAGATAAATGATTATTCATCACTGCTTGTATTGTAATAGAAGTATCTGCAAGTCGACAAGCTGCTAATACTGTTCCGGTTCGTCGCCATCGGTTTTCTATTTGTAATTCAAGCTCATCTCCAGCAACAGGAATATGAGACGCTTGTCCTAACAACCAATATAAAGAACGTTTATTAATACCGCGATATTGAGCCCGAGCTACTGTCTCTTGACCAATATAACAACCTTTGTTAAAATCAATTCCCTTGAATGCTTGAATATTGGTAGCTTGAGGAATAAACTTCGTAATATTGGCGCTGTCAATTAATGGATAACCAGCTTCTATATCCAGCGCTAACCACTGTTGGCTATCATTGAATTGAGCTATGCCTGTTAGTTTTTTTTGTAATGCATCACGTATTTCTGGTGTTGTTATAAGTAGGAAACGAGATGTAGGTAAATTAAAATGAATAATGGTTGTATGTTGATGATGTATCACAGGACCAGATGCATATTGCATACAATCAAATAATTCACTAAGGGTTTCTTGTGCTTGAAATCCTGCAATACCCAGCAATACCGCTTGATCATTAGCTGTTATTGTGATTTGAGATAGAATAGAATATTTTTTTAGTGCACTCAGTTGAATATCGCGTACACTACGTCGTACGATATATCCCATTCCGTTTCCATAATAAAAAATAAATAAATTACTAATCATTTTACCTTTAGGGTCGCAATGAGCAGAATAACAGAAATAATCTGATTTTAATTTTTTTACGTCACATGTAAATTGTCCCTGTAAGTATTGTATAGTATCTTTACCATGTAGCGTGATTAATGCCCACTCCTCTAGAGAAATTAGAGTCAGAGGTAAATGTTGCGAAGATAATGGTAATCGGGGAGTAAAAGATACATTCGATAACATAACTAAGCCTATTGATATTTGATGGTATATAAAATGTCCTCATTTTCCTAATGCACTCATTTGCAATACAATGCTTACAAAACATTATAATTTTATAACTAAATGTGATTTACAATATGACATATGCTATTTTTTTGTTATGTTCTTTCGAACAAAGTGAGAACAAAAAGAATAGAAACGTTCATATACATGAGTATATATCTTACCTACTAATGTTGAACACCGTAAACTAAGAACCACACTAATGCATGCTACCACCAAAGATCCTGCCATATCCAGTGGAAAGTGCACACCCATATAAATTCTAGCCCAAGCGATAACAATACTAATAACGAACAAAAAGATACCTTGCCAGCGTAATATTCTACTTATAATCATACTAAAGCTTATGGCACACGATAGGGACATATGATTGCTGGGAAAAGAATTATTAGCAGGATGAGAAAGAAAATGTTGTCCAAGTGGAATCATAAATGGCCTCAGATGATATATCATAAAAATTTTTTCAATAGCTACATTGATAACTATTGAAAATAGCATACTAAGTGACGCTACTAATACAACTTTTTTAGTTTTCTTTCCACGCCAAAATAAATTAGAAAATAACATTAATGGAAATAATACGATGGCATCGCGTGCAAAGAATGTGCCTATTTGAAGGATACCGGGGTTAACTTCCACAGGAGCGTTAATTAACTGAAATAAGTACAGGTTGAGTTGTTCTAGTATTGGAATAGATATTATCATAATGATATGTCTGTATTGAATATTGGAAAATAGGTATATTATGCTATAATGTCAATATTATTACACTTTTATCCAAAAAAGGATCGTTATTAAATTAGCGATATTAATCTATATTACGCACAATAAATTGATAAATGGCAGTATTGAAAATAAGTATTCATGCATATTCCATTATCTCAATAAGATACTATTTAAAATGTTAATCATTTGTTTGCTTTTCTGTGATATATATAATAATGACGATAATGCAATAAAATTAAGTTAAAAGATGAGATATTTTCAATTATAAAATACAAGATGTTTAGCAAAATTTATCATATATATCAAATTTGTTGATAACAAAGTTAATATAATTGTGACTTTATTGTTGCTGAATTCGTTTTTGATAAGATCAATAAATCTAACAGATCAGCTGTATTGATTTCTTTTTACTTAATGAATAGCAGAATATATTTTATTAGCAAAATTGAATATTAACTAGAAAAATAATTCTTTAGAAGATCTATATAATTGATATGTCAAGTATTGTAGTCTAGAATGAATTATAAGAAAATTGTAATTTCAATAAACGTGAACTATGTATAAATATTTTTATAATTCATTTGGTGGCAATAACTTATATTATAATATTATATTCAATAAATTTATGTAATTTTAATATTAGTCAATTGACTTGTTCTTTAAAATTAAAAATATATTGCTATTCTTTTCTTTTTTTAGAGAAAAACTGATGTACATAATTTTTTTAATAAAAAAGTTTGATAAAAATATATTTTATATTGAAAAATTAATTTTTGAAAAAATTACAGATTGTTACATCAAACAATAAGATATATTTTTAATAAAATAGATAATTTTAAAAATTGACAATAAATATTAACACCATGATTTTAATAGTATTAATAAATAAATTTGACTTAAAGAAGTTATAGTGACAGCTATAATTATATATGAAGACATATATCGCAAGAATAGCAATAGTTTTAATTATTAATTTCTATTAATGGAATAATAAACCGCTTTCATGAAAGTAAATACTTAATTAAGTAGTTACATTAATTTATTTAATTAAGTCAAAATCAGTTTTTTATATGTTTAGTGAATATAAAAATGTGTAATTTTACAACATGTCACTTTATTTGACATAATCTTTAGAAAATAAAAACCTAAACAATACTCATTATCTAATGAACCGCATGCGAGAATAATAGATGTTCTGTATCTATTTAGGCAAAACCGATTAATATCAATAAACATAAAGTAATCTGTTTTACAACAGATTATCTTATAAGATAAAACGACTTAAGTCCTCATCGGATACTAATTTATCTAGATGATTGCGAACGTAATCTGAATCAATAGATATAACTCTACCATCCCATTCGCTAGCATCATAAGAAATTTCTTCCATCAAACGCTCTAAAACTGTATGAAGACGACGAGCCCCTATATTTTCAACACGCTCATTCACCTGCCAAGCAGCCTTAGCAATATTTTTGATAGCATCCTTAGTAAAAGTAATGTGTACTCCTTCTGTTTTCATTAATGCAATATATTGCCTAGTGAGAGAAGCGCTTGGTTCTGTCAAAATTCGTTCAAAATCTTCAATCGTTAGTGCTTCCAGTTCCACACGAATTGGTAATCGACCTTGTAACTCAGGAATTAAATCTGATGGACTAGCAATTTGAAATGCACCAGAAGCGATAAATAGAATATGATCTGTTCTTACTACGCCGTGCTTGGTAGATACTGTACAACCTTCCAATAAAGGCAATAAATCGCGCTGCACTCCTTCTCGAGATACATCTGACCAAGATACTGTATCTCGTTTACAAATTTTATCAATTTCATCTATAAATACAATACCGTGTTGCTCAACTGCTTCAATTGCTTGTTCTTTTAATTCCTCCTGATTAACGAGCTTAGCTACTTCCTCTTCAACTAACAATTTCATTGCTTCTTTAATCTTGATCTTTCTTAGAGTCTGTTTCTGTCCAGATAAATTTTTGAACATTGATTGAAGTTGGTTGATTATTTCCTCCATACCAGGAGGTGCCATGATTTCAACACCAAGTGAAGCGGCAGCAAGATTAATTTCAATTTCTTTTTCATCTAGCTTACCTTCTCGTAGTTTTTTTCGAAAATTCTGACATATATTGGAGGATTCATAATTTCTTTCGAAAATATCCTTAGAATTATTATTCTTTGGAGTTGGGATTAAAACGTCAAGTACTCGTTCTTCTGCTAATTCTTCAGCTCGTAATCTATTTTGTTCAATGGATTGTAACCGTACTATTTTTATTGCTGCATCAGTTAGATCTCGAATGATAGAGTCAACTTCTTTACCTACATAGCCAACTTCTGTAAATTTAGTGGCTTCTACCTTAATAAAAGGAGAATTAGCTAATTTTGCTAAACGACGAGCAATTTCTGTTTTACCAACACCAGTAGGACCAATCATAAGAATGTTCTTCGGTGTTACTTCATTGCGCAGCTCTTTATCTAGTTGCATACGACGCCAACGATTACGTAACGCGATGGCTACAGCGCGCTTAGTACGATGTTGGCCAATAATGTAACCATCGAGTTCACTGACAATTTCGTGTGGAGTCATTTTAGACATATTTAAGATCCTTACGCACTGTACGTTAATTCTTCAACGGTGTAACAATGGTTTGTATAAATGCAAATATCACCAGCAATTTTTAAAGCCTTTTCAACAATTTCACGCGCGCTTAATTCAGTGTTCTCTAAAAGAGCACGTGCTGCAGATTGAGCATAAGGCCCACCTGATCCAATAGCAATAAGATCATCTTCTGGTTGCATGACATCGCCACTTCCAGTAATTATGAGTGAATTATTTTCATCGCTTACTGCTAGGATCGTTTCCAAACGACGTAACATTCGATCAGTTCGCCAATCTTTGGCCAATTCTACAGCAGATTTAATTAAACGACCTTGATGCATTTCTAATTTACGTTCAAATAATTCAAATAAAGTAAAAGAATCAGCAGTGCCTCCGGCAAATCCGGCAATCACTTTGTCATTGTATAGACGACGGATTTTACGTACATTACTTTTCATGATAGTATTACCCAAGGTAGCCTGACCATCGCCACCCATGACGATATGTTTCCTACGGCGTACACTTATAATTGTCGTCACAAACATTTCCTTTAGAGTATAGGTAAAACAGGCATTTTCTTATTAGACAATACAGGGTAAAGAATAACTACTCAGATGGGGTGAAATTATAAATTTTCAACCCTTTCACAGAAACAGAGATATAATGTGAAAAATCTAATTTTTTCTATACCGTAGGTATGTATCAGTTTTATCTCAGCTTCAATAAAAAAATCTAATCAGATGCAATTAATATATTAATAGCGATTATACAACGTTTAACATTGGTGGAAGATTTTATCTAAGTAAATCTTCATTCTTTTATACTGTCACTATTTTTGATAGTATCGTAAAAATTACGCCTTTCACAAAATGAAAACATTTAAAAACTACTCCGTTAAATATACAATAATCGTTATGAAACAAGATGGAATTGTAAGTATGTATATTTTTAAATTTATTTAATCAAAAAGTAATACATAGGATGTTTCTTATTTATTTCATGGTTAATTAGGTATAACAATGAATCTTTACATGTTTTTTATTACTATGGTCTAGTAATAATACTTTTTTAATTTGAAGAACATGCTTTTAGCAAATGACATTTGATGAAATGTTATTGCGGCTTGTAAAAATGTTTTATGAAAAATATTATAACGGTTTTCAACACACAAGATATATTATCATGTTATTATAATTGAATTAATGTTTTTTAAATTTTTGGAAATAGCAATAATAGTTAAACTTACATTGCATGTATACATGCATACCATTTTACATGACATATGATTCCTTTATTTTTCTAATTTTAAAAATAAAATAGAATATTAATTTATTCAGAAAAATATTCTTCAGCATTGATTTTTTAATTAAAATTACGATTTTTTCATTATATAATATTTAAAGTTTAAATTTAGCATGGAGGATGTATAGATACTATCTAATTCTATGTTGCTACTGTGAAACATAAAAAATTTAACTGTTATTAAAATATTTAATACGATTAATTAAATCGTACAATTTTAACCAACTTTAATATTTAAAAAAGGATTTTATTATAACCTTATGAAAATTTTTTATAGTTTGTACTAATATAACGAGTTAGTTAGTATGCTCCTATATAGATGATGCTAGGAGTAGTTTTTGTAGAAGGACATGATGTAATGTTTATTAAATAAAGTAATAAATATGTTAACTGAATAATTTAACTACATTTAAGACATCTTGTTCGTTTCTAGTATATTCTGATAGTTTAAATATATTAAATATTATTTTGAACGTCAGTTACCATATGGACACTGCTTTGAATTCAAAAAAATAGCATATTATTGTCGATTTTTATATAAACACCAGTAATTTCACACCACTACTCTAATTGATTGAAATAACATAATCAACCTACCTGTTGTCTTATCCGTCTCAACTTAGATGAAGTTAATCGAGTCTATAAGTACTAGACAAGGTATTTATTTGATAATGTTAACACCAACTGTGTTGGTATGCATACCATGTCTCTATAAAGCATTTTATATTAAAAAATATTAAATACTTATCATTCACTAGTATATAAATAATTTACTTTATTTTAAAAAATTATTATTATTTTTTATGTATTATTTAAATATAACTTAAAAAACGATGTTAAATACCGATAGTATAAATAAAAATTCAATTTAATAAAATTATAAATAGGCTAACTAGATATAATTTTTGTAAAAAAATTTATGTTATTTATTTACGTTAAAGTAAATATTTCCGGTAACGTCATGTTACCATATTGAAATAAAAGAAAAAATTAATCTAAAATTCAAGAGAATAGATATCAACTTACATATAAGTACATTTTATAATCAATCTGAAATTGCAAGAAAATGCTGACTATTGTCAATAAAGCTTATTTCAATAACATACTATTTTATGAAAAATAGTGAGCTTTACTATGATATAGTAAGCATCTATTATACCTTGATAAATATATCAATAAATGAAAATTTAGATAAGGTAAAGTTTTATGACTATAAGCTAGCATATAACTAAAAGACTGAAAAATTATGCATAATATTTATACTGATGAATTACAACTATTAAAATAGTTGATAGTTAGTGGAATGGATTACTATTGATTAATAGTATTTCATGAAATGAAATGTGATGTAATTCCGAATTAATAGATAGTATAATATGCGTTTATTTCAATTAATTTAATATCTCTGGCTGCATTACTTTGCATATCTTTAACATTTATAATTTTGCATTTCATAATAAAATATAAAGATCTTTACTTATCTATTACATTCATCTAAAATTATTGTTTGTAACACATTTCCTTTAGGCTATCAAGGTATGTTCTTGGAATTTTGTTAACAATTGATCGATATATTCAATTCTTACTGTATGATCTGTTAAATTACAAATAAATTTTAGTCGAGTTGGGCTACCTATTTGGTAGGTAGTACAATGGGTCTTCAATAAGTCAATGAGATATTTAGGATCAACTCGTTGGTTTTTTTCGCTGAATTCAATAAAGCCTCCTTTATCATTACCTTCAATTCGACATATTCCTAGACCTTGTGCTTTTCGTCTTAAATTAGCAATTGCCAGGAGATGATATGTTGGTATCGGTAATAATCCAAATCGATCGATCAATTCTATTCTTATTGTTTCAATTTCATGGTCATTGGTGGCACTAGCAATACGTTTATAAAAAGACAGGCGTGTATTGATATTAGAAATATACTCTTTCGGTATCAGCATAGGAACGCATAATTCTAAATTAGTTACTTGTTGCGTTAGAGTGCTAAAAGTAGGTTCACGGCCTGATTTCAGATCAGCTAATGCACTTTCCAGTAATTCCATATAAAGGGAAAATCCTATTGTTTCTATTTGACCACTTTGATCTTCCCCTAATAGTTCTCCTGCGCCTCGAATTTCTAAATCATGTTTTGCTAAAGTTAAACCAGCACCCAAATCTTTCAAAGAAGCAATCGCTTCTAATCGTTTATGAGCATCATGAGTCATAGCTTGTATTGGTGGTGTTAATAGATAGGCGTAAGCCTGGTGGTGAGAACGACCAACACGACCTCGCAATTGATGCAATTGCGCCAGACCAAAATGATCAGCACGTTCGATGATAATTGTATTAGCATTAGCAATATCGATACCAGATTCAATAATAGTAGTGCATACTAGTATATTAAAGCATCGACGATGAAAATCGTTCATCACCTGTTCTAAATTGTGTTTATGCATTTTACCATGCACAACTGCTATTCGTGCTTCTGGTACTAATTTTTCCAATGTATAGACAGTATTCTTAATACTTTCTATTTCATTATGGAGATAATATACTTGACCTCCACGTAAAAGTTCGCGTATTATTACTTCGCGTATAAGTAAATGATCATATTCATGTATAAAAGTTTTCACGGAAAGCCGACACACCGGAGGTGTGTTGATAATCGATAAATCACGTATTCCAGCCATTGCCATATTTAAAGTACGAGGAATTGGTGTAGCAGTTAATGTAAGAATATCTACGTCGGCACGTATTGCCTTGAGACTTTCTTTATGTCGAACACCAAAGCGATGTTCTTCATCAATGATGAGTAATCCTAAATCATACCATTGAACATTACCTTGTAATAGTTTATGTGTGCCAATTAAAATATTAACTTTACCTGTGGCTGTTTGATTTAAAATTTTTATTTGATCGCTCGAATTACGAAATCGTGAAATCATTTCTATATGCACTGGCCAATTGGCAAATCGATCCCTAAAATTATCAAAATGTTGTTGTGCTAGCAAAGTATTAGGTACTAAAACGGCTACTTGTTTACGATTTTCTATCGCTATAAATGCAGCTCGCATTGCAACTTCTGTTTTTCCAAAGCCAACTCCACCACAAATTACCCGATCCATCGCTAACGGTTGATACATATCACTTAATACTTCATTGATAACTTGAGTTTGATCTTGTGTAGTCTCAAAAGGAAATTCTTTGCAAAAAATCTGATAGCTTGCCTTATTAGGAAGAAAAGAAAATCCAGTTTTGATTGCGCGCTGGGTGTAAATATTAAGAAGTTCAACTGCAGTGTCCCGTATTCGTTCAGTTGTTTTTTTTCGAGCACGCATCCAAACTTCATCACCTAATTTATGTAACGGCGCTTGTTCATCCGAACCAGCACTATATTGACTAATAAGATGCAATGAAGATATAGGAATATAAAGTTTATCATCATTAGCATAAGTAATGATTAAATACTCTGATTCAATACCATTAACTTTCAAAGTAGTCATTCCAGAGTAACGGCCTACTCCATGTTCTAAATGCACAACAGGTTGATTTTTATGTAGTTCCGCTAAATTACGAATTAATACATTGACGTTAATTGTACGATAATTTGTTTTTTTTTGGTGACGAACATGTTCTCCTAGCCAGTCGCTTTCACAAATCAATGTTCGATTACGGAGTACATCTATAAAACCGCGTTCATTAGCACCAATAATATAATACATACCGTGTTCACTTGCATCTTTTAAATTTTTTATTCGTTTTGGTTGAATATTGACTTGCATTAACAACTCGCTTACGATATTCCATCGGTTTTCACTATCTATTAAAAAAATGATTTGACCATCAAAATTTCTACAAAAATGGTGTAGTTTATTCAATGGAATTTTATTCTGAGTCTCTATGATTAAATCTGGAAGAGGACTAAAATCCATATTTTTTTGGTCAACTCTTTTTTGAGTCAAAATATTGGAACTGATTTGTACTTGCGGCCATTTTTTCATCTCGGATAATAGGTTATTTACTTTTAGCCATAATATTTCAGGAGGTAATAACGGTTGCATAGGATCAATATCTTTATTCTTATATTTTATATGAATGTTCTTCCAAAAGTGATTTGCATTTATTTTGAAATCATCTTGGCTGATTAACAATGTATTTACTGGAAGATAGCTAAATAACGATACTAGAGGTTGATTAAAAAAAAGTGGTTGCCAGAATTCAATTCCTGCTGGTAAAACACCTGTACTTACTTGTTGATAAATATGTTTAGCATCGCATCGTATATCGAAATACTTACGCCACTGACTACGAAATGTATCCATGCCAGATTTATTTGTAGGAAATTCATGTGTTGGAAAAATTTCAATGTCAGTAACATTTTGAAATGTGTGTTGAGTATCCACATCAAACATATATAATTCATTGATTTTGTTTTTTAAAAAAATGATACGAAAAGGTTTTTTGCTACTCATAGGATAGATATCTAATAGCATATTATGAATTGAAAATTCACCATGAACCATTACCTGATCCACCTTGTGATAACCAAGATTTTCTAAATGAACACGTAATCTATTACATGATAGATCCTGTCCTTTTACAATTTGTAAAATGTGACAATGTAAAAAATTTTTTGGACAAACTCTTTGCATCAAAGTATTAATTGGAATAATTATTGCTCCCCGCACCATTAAAGGTAAGCGAGAAAGTGTAAATAACCGATCAGAAATAATTTTTTGATTAGGCGAAAAATGGTCATAGGGACAAGATTCCCAATCTGGTAGAATTAAGATTGAATAATGAGTCAATTTCTGGATTTCATGGTGTAGTTTCAAAGCGCTTTTCATATTACTAGTAATGATCATTACTGGTCCAACATAATGATCAATAATCATGGTACATTCAAAAGAATTTGCAACATCAAGAACCTTACCCAAAATTAGTTTTTGGCCAGGCATTGTAGGTATGGTATAATACACTTGTTTTAACATATTAATAATTAATCTGTTTTAGCTTAAGAAGAAATTTAAGAAGAAATTGTAGTTACAATGTACAATAAAATATTTCTATAATAAATTATGTATAATTTATTGTAGAAATAAAAAAAGATTGTATAGAACGCCGAAAATTTCAGCATGACATACAACTCTTTATTATCCTTATTTACTTTACTTGCGCAACCTCAATCAAACGAAAAATAATGTATCAGCCCATCGTATTATATATTGGTTTTCGCTATATGCGAGGAAGAACATTAGATCATTTTGGCTGTTTTATTTCTTGGCTATCAAGAATAGGCATCACACTTGGAGTCATGGCTTTAGTAATAGTTTTATCAGTCATGAATGGTTTAGAACGTGAGCTAAAAAATAATATTTTAAAATTCATACCCCATGCATTGTTGACTAATGCTACAGAACGATTAAATATTCAATGTATCCCGCGCTTACTACCAGAAACGTTGTCTGGAGTGGTACAAGCATCGCCGCTAATTACTAGCGATATAGTACTACAAAGTGCAAATGGTATAGCAATAGGAATGATGTTAGGAGTTAATTTAACTGATCCAGAACCACTATGGCATTATTTGTTAGATGCTCGGAAAAATGACTTATTAGCTGGCCAATATCGGGTAATTTTAGGTAATGAGCTAGCTATACAGTTAAAGGTCACACGTGGTGATCAAATACGATTAATGGTACCAAATGCTAATCAAGTAACACCAATAGGACTTATTCCTAACCAACGATTATTTATCGTAGCGGGTACTTTTTCTACTAGAAATGAAGTAGATAATTATCAAATTCTCGTGAACCAACATGATGCGGCGTGTTTGATGAACTATGCTATCGGTGAAATAACTGGTTGGCGTCTATGGTTAAAAAAACCACTCGAAGTAGATCAGATAAAGCGTGTACAATTTATACCTGATGGATTAGTATGGAAAGATTGGAGAGATTGCAAGGGTGCTCTTTTTAAAGCAATACAGATGGAAAAAAATATGATGGGCTTATTATTAAGCCTGATCGTTGGAGTTGCAGTGTTTAATATATTTACTTTTTTAGGACTTTTGGTCATTGATAAAAAAGCTGAAGTAGCGATTTTGAAAACTCAAGGAATGACACGAAAGCAGGTGCTTCAGATATTTATTGTTCAAGGAACTGTTACTGGAATTATTGGTGCTTTTCTAGGAAGCTTGCTTGGTATCATCTTAACTATCTATCTAAATCAATTAATGCCTGTTGGTGTGTTTTTTGATGGTGCAATTTTGCCAGTTGAAGTCCACACAAAACAGATAATAATTATCATGTTATCAGTAATAACTGCCTCTTTATTATCCACACTATATCCTTCTTGGCATGCTTCTAGTATGCAACCTGCTAAAGAGTTACGACATGCATAATTCTAATCCGCTTTTGCAATGTCATTTATTAAGTAAATGTTATCAAGAGGGAAAACTTTATACTGAAGTCTTACATGAAGTTAGTTTGATTCTTCAACCTAAAGAAATGATAGCAATTATTGGCAACTCTGGTTCTGGAAAAAGCACGCTATTGCATCTATTAGCTGGTTTAGATCAACCAACTAAAGGTGAGGTTATTTTTGAAGGGCAACGGCTCAATATACTTTCTTCTGCCGAACGTGCTTCGATTCGTAATCGACGAATGGGATTTATCTATCAATTTCATCATTTGTTACCGGATTTTTCTACTGTAGAAAATGTAGCGATGCCACTTCTGATAGGTGGTATGCGACCAACTCAAGCGAAACAGACAGCGCTTGAAATGCTCGAAGCAGTTGGTCTTGAAAAGCGAAGTTATCATCTTCCCACAGAATTATCTGGAGGTGAAAGACAACGAGTTGCTATTGCTCGTGCATTAGTTAATAATCCTTCACTAGTATTAGCAGATGAGCCAACAGGTAATCTTGATCAAGATAATGCTCACAATATTTTTGATTTATTAGATGCGTTAAATGTAGATCAAGGTACTGCCTTTTTAGTAGTTACCCATGATGTCAAATTAGTAAATCGGCTGCATCGTAAATTAGAAATTCGAGATGGAATTTTATTGGAAATCATATAATGAACATACCGTTATCACTAAAAATAGCAATACACTTTAGTCGAAAACATAACGGTAATAGTATGATTTCAATAATTTCAGTCATTTCTACTATTGGAATTGCTTTAGGAGTAGCAGTGTTAATTATTGTTCTGAGTGCTATAAATGGATTTGAATATGAGTTGAATAATCGAATTTTAGCCATAATACCACACGGCGAAATTGAACCTGTGAATCCACCATTGTCAAATTGGCAGACAATAATAAAGCATATTCGTCAAGTTCCTGGCGTACTTTGTGCTACGCCTTATTTAAATTTTACTGGGTTAGTAGAACACGGTAATAAACGTCAAGTTATTCAAGTAAAAGGTACTGAATTAACACAAGAAGAATGGGAAAATACACTGGGAAAATATATTATAAATGATAATATTTGGCAGAATTTTTGTGCTGGTAAAAATCAGATTATTATTGGTCATGGTATAGCTCAAAAATTAGAAGTCAAACAAAGTGATTGGATCACTTTACTCATTCCTATAAGTACTACTCAGATGAAATTACCTCAGCTACATCGTATCCGACTACAAGTACGAAGTATTGTAAAGTTAAATAGCCAACTTGATCACAATTTTGCAATTGTGCCATTGGTGGATGCCCAATATTATTTACAATGGAGCCACAATATTAGCGGTATTGCTATTAAGGTTAAAGATGTGTTTAAAGCCAATACATTGGTGCAAGACGCTGGTAAAGTAATTAATGCTAATGTTAAAGTACGTCATTGGATTAGCACATATGGCTACATGTATCGTGATATTCAAATGATTCGTTCAATCATATATTTGGCAATGGTTTTAATGATGGGAATTGCATATTTCAATATCATTGCTACGCTAATGATGGCAGTTAAAGAAAAAAGTGCTGATATTGCAATATTACGTACTTTAGGAGCTAAAAATAAGATAATTTATGCTATTTTTATTTATTACGGCCTACTTACTGGATCTCTCGGAAGTTTTATAGGTGTAATAATTGGTGTGATAATCGGACTAAATTTAACTAAACTAATTGAAAACTTAGAAAATTTATTAAATAGTTCTTTGTTATCTAGTGATGTTTATTTTATTGATTTTTTACCGACCCAATTATGTTGGATAGATGTTATAAAAGTACTAATTATCGCCCTGTTACTTAGTATAATTTCAAGCCTATATCCAGCGTGGAGAGCAACGTTGCTTGACCCAGCTCAGATATTAAGCAAGCAATAACATTATATGGAACATTATTCGCATAATATGTCAAATATTTATTTTTTACTTTTAATGCAATAAGAATCAATTTCATATTGCATTTTAGTCTAATTTTTATTAGATCTAGGATAAATATTTTAAAAAAATTTTTTCAAAAAATAAATACTCAGAAACTTATATAAATAATGTTTATGCTATTTAAACAATACTATGTGAAATTGTATTGTTAAATGATTGTTCTCTAATTTTTTAAAATACATCTTATAATGAATTTATTGAATCAGTAAGTTGTATTATGATACACACATAAGTTTTCTTAGAGAACAGATAAAATAAACTTTTCATTATTACATTAAATAACATTAAATTTTAATATTTTAAAAACATCTTCTTGATTTTTATTTAATTAGTCAATGTAGTTTAAGCCTTTCATATAGGGTCGTAATACTTTGGGTACTTCAATGCGTCCATCAGCTTGTTGATAGTTTTCTAATACTGCTACTAGGGTACGGCCAACTGCTAGTCCAGAGCCGTTGAGAGTATGTACCAAATGCAATTTTTTATCTACTTTACTACGATAACGAATATGCATTCGGCGTGATTGGAAATCACTAGTATTAGAGCAAGACGAGATTTCACGATAATTATTTTGTGCTGGTAGCCATACTTCTAGATCGTAAGTTTTGCATGATGCAAAACCAATATCTCCAGTGCATAATAGCATTTTTCGATACGGTAATTGCAGGAGTTGTAGCACTTTTTCAGCATGATGAGTAAGTTCTTCTAAAACTTGCATTGATTGTTTTGGCGTAACAATTTGTACTAATTCTACTTTATCGAACTGATGCAGTCGAATCATCCCGCGAGTATCACGTCCATAAGATCCTGCTTCTAATCGGAAACATAAAGTGTGAGAGAGCATTTTCATTGGTAGCATATCTTCTAAAATGATCTTGTCTCGCATGAGATTAGTAAGTGGTACTTCGGCAGTTGGGATTAATGAATAAGTACTATTATCTAATTTTTTTTTTAGTGGCTGGATATGAAATAGATCATTGTAAAATTTAGGTAGTTGTCCAGTACCGTATAGAGATGTATGATTAACTAAACATGGCAAATAATATTCTTGATAACCGTGTTGCTCAATATGTAAATCCAGCATGAATTGGATCAATGCACGATGTAGTAAAGCAATTTGGCCACGCATTATGACAAATCGGGCACCAGTCAATTTAACTGCTGTTGCAAAATCTAATCCACCAGTAATTTCACCAAGCTCCACATGGTCACGAATAGGAAAGTTATATTGACGAGGTTCTCCCCAGCGTAACAATTCTATATTGTCGTTTTCACTAAAACCAATGGGTACTTCATCTGCAGTAATATTAGGTAAAAACGATGCATAACGATGCATAGAACGTTGTAATAATTCCAATTTTTTTTTGATAGAATTTAGTTTTTTATCTAGTGGACCCATGTTCATTTTTAATGATTCAATATTTTCTCCACGAGATTTAGCAGTGCTAATTTCTTTAGATCGAACGTTACGTTCAGCTTGTAAATTTTCTGTTTTTACCTGCAAGATTTTACGGCGTTTTTCCTGATATCGTAATGTCTTTAAATCTAGCATAAATTTTCTAAGAGCTAATTTTTTGGCGACTGCGTCAAGCTCTTTACGCAGGAGATTAGGATCTAGCATGATCTTCCTATCATCTTACGATGATGATATTAATTTATAATTGAATGATATTTCACAAAGTTTATTTTTATACAATTGTTATCATTGATTTTAATCTGAATCTCCTAGTGATTTATAATATTTCATAAAGTAAATTTTATATATTTTTTAATAATATTAAATTAAATGTGTTTTTTTAATAAAAAAATCTAAACGAAATTTAAGTTAAAATCAGCTGTAATTTATATTATGTAAGATAGCTATCAATAAAATTTTAATTTTAATAAATAATTATATGAGTAGATAGAATTTTGTTCAAATTTTAATGCAATTAAATTCATTTAATAGACTATCTTTAATTTTTGAATAAAAAAGTGATTTTAAAATTATCAATGATAATGACATTTTATAACGGAAAGTAATAAGTATTGAGAAAATTTTTAAATATATCTAGTGATTTAATTGAATTGTTTCGTTGCATCACTGTTTGATTACTTGTAATATTAAATAAATTAAAATTATAAGTTAAAATTATAGAAGAAAATGTATTTTTAACAATTCATAAGGATAGACAATATTTTTATTATTAGATCTTTATTTTAATACGTTTCTACGTATATTTAATTAAAGTCACTTTATTGACGCTGATCATCTAGTATCACATGATTTGGTATTGTAAAATGAAATTTTTCTACATTTATTGGATTAAAATTCTGATGTGTAAGTTGAAAGGCAATGAGCTGATTATCCTGGTCTAAATACATGAAATTTTCAATTGTACCGTTAGAGGTAATTTGAATTGTAAATTGTCTTAAATTACTACGATCGTATTTGGGTATTAGATAGAAAACATCTCTTTCTTTATGAATATTATACTGTTTCCAATCAGCAATGTTATTTCGTATCATTAATAGAAAAGGTACGTTATTATCAGCAATATTTTTTAACCAATTGGCATTTACTTGTTTTAGAAGTGGATTATAAACCCACAAGGTTTTTCCATCTGAAATCAAGATATTTTCGTTTGGTGAAATTATATGCCAATTAAATAAATTAGGTCGTTTTACCCATAATTCTCCTTGTCCTTCTTCTACTTTAATACCTTTATTATCAATAATCTGTTGGATAAAGCTAGCGTAGAAATTATTAATTTGACTAAGTCGACTTTGAAGTGCATGAGCATCATCGCCCAAAGCTGAAGTGGTGATGAAAGTGAGCAATAAAAAAGAAAATTCAAATATTTTTTTCATTATTAGTGTTCCTTATTTAATGTGCTATGTATTAATAATGAAAGTAATATGTATTGATTCCATCACGAATACAAAAATTTTTTCAAAATAAAAATTTCATAGAAATATCTTATGATACAAATAAATTGATAAATTTTTACATTTTTATACTTGACAATATAAGTAACATTATTTTTTTATGATATTATAAATGATACTTTCCAGCTACTATTGTGCTTAGAAGAAAAAATTTTGTTCTATTAGTCAGAATTTTTATTCTAAAATATTATGGAAAATATTATTCCTTCTAATAATAGAAGATTCAGGAAATGCATTGTGTTCTATTATGATGCTTTTACGATCAATTATAATTTCAACGTTATTGATATATTTTAAATTTTAAAGTATCATTAATCCTAATGATTCTATTTATTTTATGTATTTATTTAGTATAATGTTTTTAGTATAATATACTATTATACACAAGGTGAAAAAATACTTAGATTCTATATATATTAATCATATTTTACATATCTAAAATTCATTGAATATCAAGTATAACTAAATATAGTAAATATTGATTATACTTTAAATTTCTTTAGATTCTTTATCAAAAGGCGCAGAAGAAATATATTAAAATATTATCTTTAAGTTCAAGTTAAATAATGATTGTTAATAAAAATGAACGTTTTAAAACAATTAATTACATAAATACTTTAATTTAAATAGAGATATAAACTTTTTGTGATCTAACTAAATAATATTAATTATTATAGAATAATCAATTCATCTTTATTATAAAAACAACTTATTCTATAATAGAATAGGCTAAATTAGCATGTTTTGTACTTTTATTTATAGCTTATTTATCATCGTATATCACATATTCTATCTATTTTTAATGCATTATTTTATAATACTAAGCATCTTATTTTAAAAGTATATATAAATTTCAACATAATCATAATGCGTCATTGAATTGTACATATTTAATATATTTTTGATTATTATATGACACCGTAGCATTAGATATCAAATTATAAAAAAATAATTTTAATTTATTTAAAATTAAAAATATAATGAAATATCTTACATTTCACTATTATTTACTTTATAAGTATTTATTAATTTAATAAAACATTTTCATAAAATAATGGTAATAAGTAATCAATTACTTATTCCACTCATAGTATTACTATTTTACTAGTAAAATGGATGATAAGTATCTTATGGTACAAGATTATAATACAAAGATCTTGTACGTTATCTCATGTTATTATTTAATTGGATATTAGCCTATATCTATATTAAATTAACTTCCATGTTTATATTTCATTTTTATAAAAACTGTTAGTTGTGTATAAAATATACTGCAATATTTATTCCCTTAACATCTAAGTTATGTTTAAATTTAATAAATTTTAGAATTAGTCAAAAGACTATATTGGAACATCCTGCATTAATATTATAATTAAATAAATTATAATCCATATATTGAACTATTTGTAGCTAACATGGTGATATTTCAATCATTATACTAAATGAGATTATTAAAATATAAAAAGATCATACTAACGTAAAAAGCGATCATTTCTATACAAAATGAGATAGATTTTATGATACAAAAAATAGATTTCTTGTGAATAAAATGATTTAAAATTATTAATATTCCTAGTATGAAGGAATATCACAAATGATTTATGATCGTGATATAGTAAAGATGAAAGATTCTAATCAATTTATTATCATCTAATAGTAAAATAAATTATAGAATAATAAACATTCTTAAAAAGAATTACATTAATTAACTGGAGATGAATAAATTTCATAAAAAAACTAATATAATGTATTATTAATGATTCTGTATTGTAGTGAATGTATGATATTAAATATATTGAAATGCTAAATTAGAAATGTGTCTTAATTTTAGTCAGTACAATTTTTAAACAAATTTTATTAATTGAATAGACCTATATTATCTTCTTAAAGATAGCTAATTTTGATCATCGGACGTATCTAAGTTACAGATTTAGATCCTATATCATATATAGGGGCTAAAATAATTTTATGGCTAGTGAATTAATGTATCAAAGTACTTTTTTTATTAATTTCTTTAGACACAGATGGATTAATCAATGTATAATTGAATATTAAGTAAGAGTATATTACATGCACATACATATTAAAGTATAGTTTTTAGAATAGAGATAATGGTTTTGATTAGATAGTATTGTTAATTATATCATAATGGTCATTAGAATCAAAAAAATAGATTAACTGTTATATGATTAGCGTTAGTAATGATGTAAAATGTTATGTCGAATAATAATCTTGCCATCAATATTTATGTCTATAAATTAACAGTTATCTTTTTATGACCATGTAAATGGATGAGATTTATTTTGATAAATCAGATATTTTATAAATGAATATGTTGAATAATAATTAATCGGTAAATGCTTTACAGATTTGAAACATACAGTATTATACACTAAATACTTTATGTGGAAAATTATGAAGTAGAATATTATTTTACTGTTAGTAATGAGAATTATAAGTAAAAATATCGTCTCTTTGTTCTACAAAAGTACGAAAATTGTTATTGGCTTTATTATGCCGGTTATCAAAAAATATAATAGTTAAATAATGAAGTACTTTAGAACCAATGATTTCAATCATAGTTAGCCAGGAGCAATTAGTAAATAGAGTCAAACCAACTACCCAGATCAATAAGAAAATGTAGATGGCAGCATCAATGTCGTTCAACCACTCTAAGATTGCATGGCATAGTAAAATACCAACAAAACCACCAGAGTCAAAATGGTAAATATCATCAATATTAAGTGTAGCTAAACCACAAGAGGATAGAAGCAATATTTGACTTCCAATGAGTTTTAGTGATAAATCGAAAAAATTAACAGAAATAGGTTGCAGAAACTCACGCCAGAAAAAAATAAGCATGATGAGCGGTATTCCGTATGCTAATACGCCGAAACTAAATAACAATATATCGGCAAGCCAAGCTCCTACTTTACCACCTAAATTATCAATCGAGTCATGCCAAGCAGTTTGTGACCAACATGGATCTAATGGACTAAAACTAGTCAGTGAAATTATTAAAAAAATAGAAAAAAAATTGACTTTAACTAAAAACATGACTTTTAACCACTGAAATTTTTTCCTAAATTTTTTTAGAAAAAGGTTTTCATTTTCTAGATATTTTCGATCCAAAATGAACTCTTTTTATGTCATTAATTATATAAGAAAAATTCTTAAATACAGTTTTTTTTGTATTATAAGCAATCATGGATACTGAAAAAAGATATATTGTATTTATACTTAATTATTAATCAATAATTTACAATCAAAAGAAAATATCTTCGATGCGCTATCATATTCATAAACACATATATTTGGATATAATCAATATCTGATTAATATATATAAAAACACTAGGAAATCATTCACGATTGTCAGAATGAAAAAGAATATATTCAAGTTATGGTCTGATATTAAATGAAACTCCTAAATATATTGCATTATTTCTACTTCTATGTTAGGTTACCCGGATAGGTTCAGTATTGTCGTTTTTATCGATACTTTTTCAAAAAAATCAGTCATAGTGAATCTATGAGATAACATGGACTATGATAGTCATATGTACTAATAACACAATCTTTTTATTTATACATGATTAACATGTATAAATGATTTCTACCTCTATATTGTCGACATAATATTGCACTCACTCATTTTTTATCAATCATTATTCGTATGATAATTAATTTAAATCATAATAATGATATGATAATAGAAAATAGACTCATTATGTTTACATCATTTTTTTAAAATAAATTATGAAGATTGAGAACTATCTCCCCTAAATTAAATTATTATTAACGCACTGATTTTTAATCAATATATAAATAGTCAAAAACATGTGCTTAAGCAATCTTAATTTTTCATTTTTTATAATCTTTACATAAAAATATATCTAGATTTTAAATTCAATAAAATAATGAAGACAAAATACTTGTATGGAAAGTCATAGTAAATTAATCATATTAGGTTCGGGACCTGCAGGATATACTGCAGCAATCTATGCTGCGCGAGCAAGTCTCAATCCTATTTTGATCACTGGTTCGGAACAAGGAGGACAATTAACTACTACTGCTAACATAGAAAATTGGCCAGGAGATCCTGATGATCTAACTGGACAAGCATTAATGGAACGTATGTGTATTCATGCTATGAAATTTAAAACTAAAATCATTGTCGATTATATTGTAAAAGTTGATCTACAAAATAGACCTTTTTCTCTTATTGGAGAAAATAATCAATATACTTGCGATGCACTAATTATAGCTACCGGATCTTCTGCACGTTATCTCGGATTGCCATCTGAAGAAACTTATAAAGGTAGAGGAGTATCAGCTTGTGCTATTTGTGATGGATTTTTTTATCGCAACGAAAAGGTTGCGATAGTTGGCGGTGGCAATACTGCTGTTGAGGAAAGTCTATATCTTTCTAAAATTGCTAAAGAAGTACATTTGATTCACTATCGAGATAGTTTTCGTTCAGAAAAAATTCTTATTAGCAGGCTGATGAACAAAGTAAATAATGGTAATATTATTTTGCATACCAATCGTATTCTAAAAGAAGTATTAGGCGATGGTATAGGAGTCACCGGCGTACGTCTTCAAGATATATCTGATACTCGCCTCCATGAGGATTTATCTATATCTGGATTATTTATTGCTATTGGTCATATTCCTAATACTACTATTTTCAATAATCAGTTAGCGCTCCAAGATGGTTATATCTGTGTACGATCTGATTTAAACAACATTAAAACTTCAACTTCCATCGAAGGGGTATTTGCTGCCGGTGATGTAATAGATTGTAATTATCGCCAGGCAATTACTGCTGCTGGAAGTGGTTGTATGGCAGCACTAGACGCCGAACGCTATCTCAATGGAGTATCATAGATTAATGTTTTATTACTGTTTATTATTTAATTGGATGCATGTAGAATGACTATCGGTTTTCATTAAAAGGATGTATAACGAATACGGCACTACCTATAGTATAGTAGTAAACATCCTATTTATTTTAATATGATTAAATAAAGAATATGTCTTTAATAGATATTAAATATATTCATAAATAAGAAAACATTAATTTTTTAAGCTTTAGATCCTTTTTAATTTGTGATGTTAATTTTTATTCCTTTATAAGGAATATGATTCTGAGTTTAAGATGAATACTAACAGGATAAAATTAAATTAGTTCTGTTATAATATGCTTATGTATTTAATCGAAATGCCTAAATGATTAATGTTCGGATCTACATCTTTTTTATAAGATCATAAATAGTGCGCATTCGATCTTTTTAAATAATCCATTCAGTTTAAAATTATTGAATTGATCCAAAATTCCTTATAATAACTTAGTATATTTACTATATAAGGTACTACAGTTCTAGGTCTCTAGACCTATTAACTCCATTTTTTAATTATCAATTTATTTTTCTTTTCTATTTATTTAGTGAAAAACACTATCATTGGATTAATGATCTTAGTTTTCAAAATAAATATCTTAAATAAAAACTAATTTATTAGAATAAGTATATTTATGATTTCTTCAAAAATTTATATAGTTAATAATACTAAAAAACTTAGTTTCTTATTTTATTAATATATTCTATTAGCATAGAATGCTAAGAGTTTTGTTATAATTACGATATAAAAATAAAATTTACATGAATTTAAATTCTTTTTGTTAACTTATATAATGAGTTAAAACAACATTCATAGATAATAAAAGTATTATTGGTTATAGAAAGATATAGTTTATTTATTTGAAAATCATGTGAATTCACATTCGAAATTTTTAAATAAATTTCATATAAAGTTTACAATACGCTCATTTAAAAGCTAAAAATGTCGTATATGCTAATTTATTTTACATAATCGGATTATGTGATTATTGTACTCAATTACAAATACAAATGATTTTAAATCATACATAATTACTACATAAAATTTGATATTTATAATAATATTGCAATTATTAATATCTACTATTGATAGATATTAAGCATTAACATTAATACTGATGGTAATAGCCGATCAATTAGTAAAGTACAAACCTAATGTTGTTAATAACAAATTTGATATTAACATTAGTTTTTATAGTTAATGAAGAATCACTTCAGCAATATATCATATGATCTAAAGAAGGTCATATATACGTTAATTTTTCCTATTTTAGCAATGTTGAAGTTATCTAGTATAGTTTTAATCTTATTAGGAAAGAGGTACACACAGAATATTTCTATGCACCTTAATCTTAATCTATTATAAATACTGCAAATAATTTGATTTCCTAAGAAAAGGTAATGCAGTTAAAATTTATAAAAATTGAATATTATTTTTCTAATGAATTGCCACTTCCATTAATAACAGTTAGGTTCGATTAATATATTTTAATTTTTAGTTATTTAGATAGTGATTATAAATTAATTATATGAATAATATTTATATAAAACTACCTTTTAGTAACGAAAATCATTATTAAGTTCATGCTATTTCGTTTGTGTTATAAAAACAAACAACATATTTTATGCTGTAATTATTATTACAGTTAATCTATAATTTTAATGGACTAATGTTTAATTTAAAGTTTTAATAAAGCTAAATGTTACATCCTGTATTATAGTTAATTAATTTTGTTATTTCTACCAATGATGTTAAAAAACCTTATGTGCTATTGCACAATATTTTTCATATTGACTTGTAGTAAATTTCCATGAAGCATACTGAATACAGAATATTTAGCTAAATTATGTTAAAAAAGAAATAATTTTATTCATATATTGAAAAAATAAAACATTATATCATACATATATTATGTATCAAAATGATAAGTATATCTAATTTACGATTATTAATCATATGGATCATCTGAAAAAATATACATTATATTGTGGTACGGGGTTAATAATAGTTAATTTTGATTTTCAATGAATATTTGAAGAAATTAAAAAGAACATTATTAAGCATAATATGTGAATAAAATTAGTGTAACTCTGAGCGTTTTTTCTATTAACAGATTAATCTTAATTAAATTTGATATAGAACATGTTAACATACTATTTTTTTAAATAGAGATAATTATTCCATGAATGTTGTGACATATTAAAAGTATTCTCCAATTTTAGGCTTTTCTTTTTAATGTAATGATTTTTCAATGTTTACTTTCAATGTTTACATTGAATCGATAAAATGTAACTTATGTGAAAATAGTTATTTTAAAGATCAATATTCATGAATACTAATGTATAGTACGATTATACTGTGATATACTCTTATATATCGAGATGTATAATAAATCGTTAATGCAATAATTGTCATTTAAAATCAATTCAGGTATTGTATTATATAATCAGTATCTATTTTTATTTTAAAATCATAATTTTTAAATTTTCATTTTTTATAAATCTTATGGATTATAAAATATAATATGATGTTACTTTGTTTAAATAAAAAAATTTTTTAATTTATTCCACTAACTAATTATTTCCATGAAAACTATTTAAGGGAATGCGATGCCTAAAGAAGAAAATATTGAAATGCAAGGCACAGTTCTAGATATGTTACCCAATACTATGTTTCGTGTGGAATTAGAAAATGGACATATCATCACTGCGCATATCTCTGGTAAAATGCGAAAAAATTACATTCGTATTCTAACTGGAGATAATGTAACTGTGGAGTTAACTCCATATGACCTAAGTAAAGGTCGAATCATATTCCGTAGCCGTTAAAAAATAAGTTTAATCATTATGATTTTATTTTTTATCATAACTCTAAATTACTTTAGTATTGCTTTCCACTATATGCATACTAACATATAATCCATTGAAAAATTTTCATATAAAAACTAGTGGTAGTGGTTTAAAATTGAAATGCGCGATCTACCATTGCTAAAACAGCAATTTTTTTGAAGTTATTTATTTTAAATGTATTTACATGTTAACATGTTAAAAAGAATGTTAGCCGATTTATTTTATGTTATATGCCCAATACTGATATTTGAATTTTTAATTATTTAGTTAAGTTAAATTTCTTTTGAAAAGTGATTAATTACTGTACTAAATAATTACTCATTAACTAATTATTTTTTTTGAAAAACTTTGTACCCCATGCAACTAACCATGCACCTATGCGAAGAACGAGTGGCCATCTTGTTATTGTAGAATTTATTACATGATAAATGGAATATACCAATTCTACATTTAATGTAACAACCTGATCATTGAAGCGTATTAAAAATACGATTATACAATTATCAATTTCCTATTGGATTATAGAGGTAAAAAAAATAATTTAGGAAAATTATATTATTTCAACAATTTTAAAATAAAATGTTGATATTTTTCAAGTTCTTTTAGACTATAAACTAATGATAATTTTTATCACTAAAATCACATTGTAAATATATCGCCTGGAAGTCATTATTTTTTAATACATCATCATACATAATCTATAATAACATATTAAATATACCAAAATGTACTTCTTTAATTCTATCTAAAAATCAAGTTTAGATACTAAAGCATAGTATCAGTAATTATAAGCCTTTGATTAAAACTTATACCACTAGGTGGTGCTACTTCTAACTATTTCTTATTAAACAATATACAGACAGTATGTGCTCTACATGTTCTTCTAATATATCAAATCATCAGACTTAAATATTTAATATTTTTGACAGTATGTATTGTCACTTCAGTTCAAAATATTTACTTTTTAATAAAAAAACACCCTACTTTATTTTATGGTGTTTTAATGTCTCGATTTTGATCAAATATCGTAATTTTAGATATTCACACTAGTTTTTAAGAACGTTATGCTTACTTATTAAAATATTTTTTTGAAATGTAACATACATAATGAACGAATATTGATTCAATCAATAAAATATCAGTAGTCTTTTGTGTCTATTGATTGGAATTAGACTACTATAAATTCTCGCTTCATCGATTATATGATTTAGTTTTTTATTAAAAATATAATAATCATTTATGTACTTTTTTAACGATTTTATTACCATACTATATTATCATTAACGTATTAGTACAAATCACTTTTTTATGGTCTAATAGATAGATAACATAAACTTTATTAAATTTATTAAATTGACTTTGATTACATTAATATGGTAAAGCATTCTTGAAATGGATATTATCCAAGTTGCCAATTTTGATAATGTAGTAAATAACTAACTAAAGAAATAGTAAGTCAATAAATTTTTATTATAACATCATACTTCGTAATAAGTATGACTAAATCAATGTTTCTTTTGAAGACTTGATTTAAGTTTCCATGGCTGTTTTTATATAAATTTTATACTAAAATAATATCTGTTATTTATATAGATACTTTATGGTACATTTTAAATAAATTAAGAACAACAGTCATACTAAACATCATGTAGTACAAAAGCGATATGCGTCTTCTATAAACTAACATGATGTAAACAGCTACACTTTGTAATCAGTACTTCATTCATCAACGAATGTTTTAGAAAAACAACATTTTTATTACTATATTTTAAAATGTTCATGTAATACATATAACCTGTATGTTGGACATAACTTTATCTAGTAAAAATAAAGTTATAATATAATTTACTTACACATAGCTATTATAAAAAAATAAATTTTTTTGAAAAATTATTCATTTTCTATGAAAACATTATAAAAAGATGAATAAAAATAATTTTTTCGAAAAAGAAAAATAAATAATCTATAATGAATATTACTATATAATATAAGTACCGTTATTTTTTTGTACTATATTTTATATTTTAACTTTAATAATATTAAAGGTAATTGATAGTACTACTAAATAATATGGATACAGTAAGACAAAAAGAGAATCATAACCGATGTTGAAGCTTTCTTAAAATAACAAGCCGTTTTTATTTCCGGGTCTATTCTTCATAATTTCTATCTTTTGTCAAAATAGTTGTTTTGATATATAGTTTTTTCAACCGTAAATCTATCCTGATATAATATTTTAAATAAATTACAATTTAATCTATTATTAACGTACAATATAATTTCACTCGGTGATCCAGATTTTATAACCATTCAATACTCAATTTTAGTAACATTATGGATAACCATTTGAAAAAACCTAAGATCTATCATGTAGATATCATCGCTAAGTCTCATTTATTTACTATCGAATCTGTTGCCTTGGAGTTTAGTAATGGAGTGCAACGAGTCTATGAGCGCATGAAACCATCTCAACGAGATGTAGTAATGATTGTACCGATAAAAAATAATCAGTTATTACTAATCCGTGAATATAGTGCTGGAATTGAAGATTATGAACTAGGTTTTCCAAAGGGATTGATCAATCCCAACGAAGGATTGATAGAAGCTGCTAATCGAGAACTCATGGAAGAAATAGGATTTGGTGCACAATGTATTACTTTTTTAAAGCGGTTAAGTATGTCGCCATCTTATTTTTCTAGCACAACTAATATAGTAATTGCCCAAGAGCTATATCCTAATCGTCTATTAGGAGATGAACCAGAGCCTTTATCTGTAGTACAGTGGCCAGTTCATCACATGCTTAAGCTTCTTGATGAACCAGACTTCTGTGAAGCACGTAACGTAAGTGCACTTTTTTTAACTCATGCTTATTTTAATTAAAGCATATAAGGTCATTAATTTTTAAATTACCAGTCACATACTTGTGAGTAAGTATGAATATAAAAATTATATTTTTAATAATATTACTTTCAAAATAATATTATTAAATTAATGATGGATTATCTTTTCCTATGAAAAACTTAATTAAAAAATGAAATTACAATAGAAGAAATATCTCTGTTTATTAGCCTATATTACTATGTAGAACTAATTATTAGTATAATTCTAAATAAAATTTATAGGCATAAGATATCATCGATATGACAATTTTTAGCTATATTCTCTTTGACTAGACAATTAATATAACATATTACTACTAGATTAATTTATATGTAATGATAGTGAATATTAAATTAATAAAAGATCTAATTGTGATTAGACATTATCTTAATTTTTATTGTTTATATAATATCTTGATTATATAACTTTCTTTCTATTATTATAGATAATAGCATGATTAAAGTTTAAAAATTAAGAATTTGGCAACAAAATTGCTTATATAATTTACAATATTAACATATTGTAAATACGATAATTCAACATTGCTTTTTAAATAAAAATTTTTAAAAAAAGATATTCTTTTAATATTACATCAAATTATAATATAATGTCATGAATTTAGAATTAAACAATAATAATAAATACTTGTATTTAGTAAAAATAAATACATCCTCGATTCATAAATACATCCTCGATTGAGGAAATGTCATTCTAATTTAATTAATCGCTATCTGTATTAAATATTTTGAATTACATACAAATAATGCTTGATATCTAGATCAAATAATTAATCATTATATTGATAATATTACATTCACAGTATGATATATTGATGTTAAAGGTGGCTTCAAAATGGTAAATAGTTATCTTAACTATTGGCAATCAATATAATATATTAATAAATTTAAACACTAGTGATGATATATCAAATAATATTATTATGTACGTTACATTCATATCTGTATGGTTTTATACAGATAAATTTTTATCAAAATGATGATAGGAAAATCTAAAAAATGTCTCCTTCAAAAGATTATTGGAAGGAATATTGAGTTCATCGTCTTTCAATAAAATGATGGGCCGTACAGGATTCGAACCTGCGACCAATTGATTAAAAGTCAACTGCTCTACCAACTGAGCTAACGACCCAATGCAATTGAAGCAATAATGGTAGGTGATGACGGGATCGAACCGCCGACCCCCTCCTTGTAAGGGAGGTGCTCTCCCAACTGAGCTAATCACCCAATGAAACAAATTTAGATTATAAAGAACATTTAAAGAATGAGTCAATCATTTTCTTATAAGTATGTATATTATCTCAATATATCTAATCATAAAAATTAAAAATAGTTAAAAAAGACCAAAATAAAAATGAATTGAAAATTCAACTTTTAATGGTAAAATGGTAAAATGTTTGGTCTTCTTACAGCACTATTGCTATAAAATTTATTATTTACATACGTCACGAAGGCATTCTGTTTTGATGCAAATAAAAACCCGTTTTGCCCCCAGTCCTACTGGCTATTTACATATCGGCAGCGTACGTACTGCACTTTATTCATGGCTTTTTGCTCGAAGCCAAGGAGGTAAATTTGTATTGCGTATAGAAGATACTGATTTAGAGCGCTCAACTCAACCAGCAATTGAAGCTATTATAAATAGCATGAACTGGTTGAATCTAGACTGGGATGAGGGCCCATATTTTCAAACAACACGTTTCAACCGTTATAACATAGTTATTGAAAATATGTTGTCTAACGGAAATGCTTATAGGTGCTACTGCTCTAAAGAACGAATAAATTCACTACGTAAAAAACAAATAGCACAATTGAAAAAACCACGTTATGACGGCCATTGTCGTAATCGTAATAGACATTATATTAGTAAGAATCCCTATGTAGTACGTTTTCGTAATCCACAAGAAGGTTCAATCATTTTTAACGACTTGATTCACGGACCTATTGAATTTAAGAACCAAGAGCTAGATGATCTTGTCATTCGCCGTGCTGATGGATCGCCTACTTATAATTTCTGTGCAGCAATTGATGATCATGATATGAAAATTACTCATGTAATTCGAGGAAATGATCATATTAATAACACGCCACGTCAAATTAATATCTTAAAATCATTAGATGCCCCAATACCTAGCTACGCTCATCTATCAATAATTTTAGGTAATGATGGTAAAAAACTTTCTAAACGACATGATGTGGGCAGTATCATACAATACCGAGATGACGGCTTCTTACCAGAAGCATTATTAAACTATCTTGTGCGTCTTGGATGGTCTCATGGTAATCAGGAAATTTTTAATTTAGAACAAATGAAGAATATGTTTAATTTGAAATCTGTTAGTAAATCGAATAGTACATTTAATGTAGAAAAACTACTTTGGTTAAACCAGTATTACATCAAGCATCTTCCTACAGAAGATATTGCTACACGCCTTCTCTGGTATGTTAAAAAACAGGAAATTAATATTTTTAATGGTCCAAAATTGACAGATATCTTAACATTGTTAAGCGGACGTTGCAGAACTCTAAAAGAGTTAGCCACTAGTTGTCACTATTTCTACGAAGATTTTAATGAATTTGACGTTAATTCTGCCAATAAATATTTATGCTCAACAGCAATAGAATCTCTAAATATGATACGAAAAATATTAGCATCACTGAATGAATGGACACCCGCTTCAATACATGAAGCGATTAAAAAGACATCCAAAGAATTACATATGAACATCAATCAGATAGGAATGCCCCTTCGTGTTGCCGTCATTGGTACTGATCGATCGCCATCATTAAACTTGACTATTCATGCTATCGGACGATCAAGGTCCTTAGCACGTATTGACAAAGCATTAGCATTTATTGCTACTACTATACATGCACATTCTCAGAAACATTAGAAGACGATACTGATCGAACAGTATTTTAATATTAAAAAAACACTTGATATTATTATCTTAATCAAGAATCACTAGAGATTTGATAATCTGTTATAAATTATTTTCCATAATATACGGGGCTATAGCTCATTTGGAAGAGCATTTGCATGGCATGCAATAGGTAGGCGGTTCAATTCCGCCTAGCTCCACTAAAAATTTTAACTATTTTTTATATTGTACTTACTGCAAAATAATATTGCGTTAAAGTATTCTCAAGAATCTTGAGTCTTTGCCAATTTATAACTTACCACCATTAATATGGATCAATGATTAACAATTACAACAAAACCTAATGATATGATATATTTTTTAGAGAATCTTTATATCAAATTACTAGACCAGCAACAGAAGAAGATAGCATACTAACTAACGTAGAACCATAGATAAGTTTCAAACCATAGCGTGAAACTACATTTCCTTGCTGTTCATGTAGTCCTTTTATAGCTCCTGCAATGATTCCAATAGATGAAAAATTAGCAAAAGACACTAAAAAGATAGATAAAATTCCTACTGAACGTTCTGATAACGTTTCAGAAATTTTTTGTAATTCAATCATTGCGACAAATTCATTAGAGACTAGCTTAGTAGCCATAATACTACCAACTTGTAATGCTTCATGCAGAGGTATCCCCATCATCCAAGCAAAAGGGAAAAAAATATAGCCAAGTATACTTTGGAAACTAATATCAAATAACATAGTAAATAAGGCATTAATTGCAGCAAGAAATGCTATAAATCCAATAAGCATTGCAGTAATAATGATTGCTACTTTAAAACCAGCAAGAATATATTCTCCTAACATTTCAAAAAAACTTTGATTTTCATTTAAATTAGCCATTTGAAGAAGATCGTCTTTTTCATCTATTTGATAAGGATTCAGCAACGATAGTATAATAAATGTACTAGACATATTCAAAAATAGAGCCGCCACTATATACTTTGGTATTAACATTGTCATATAAGCACCAACAATAGACATTGATACCGTGGACATGGCTGTAACAGCCATGGTGTACATGCGCTGCTCTGATATTTTTCCAAGAATATCTTTATAAGCAATAAAATTTTCTGATTGTCCAAGCATTAATGAACTCAATGCATTAAATGATTCTAGTCTTCCCATACCGCTAATTTTAGATAGCACGGTACCAACAATACGAACTACAATAGGTAGTACATGGATGTATTGTAAAACACCAATTAACATGGAAATAAAAACGATTGGACAAAGTACATTCAAAAAAAAGAATGCTAGTCCTTGACTATTCATATTGCCAAAAACGAAGTTTGTGCCTTCAGTAGCAAAGTATAACAATTTATCGAATAGGGAGGCACAACGTTGTACTAAAGTAATACCTATTTGAGAATGAAGAAAAAAATAAGCAAAGAAAATTTCAGTCATTAACAACTGAATAATAAAACGTACTCGGATCTTTTTATAGTCGCGGCTTACTAATATTGCTAAAATTGATATAATGGTAAACGAAAGAGTGAAATGCAATATTCGAGACATGGCTGCTCCGATAATAGATTAGAAATCATTCTTGGAGTATTGTATATGCAACTTTGATGAGAAAAATGAGTTACAAGTGATAAAGATAAAAATTTTTAAGCTATTTAGCGATAAATAATGTTAGAAAGGTTCTTCTAGAATATCCTTATATACTTAATTTTAAGATCAGTATCTGAATTATAATTCAATTATATTTTAGATGTCCATCTAATTGTTGTGTTAAAATCTCGACCTTTTTAACTAAAAATATAAATATTATAAATATTATAAAATCAAATACTACATACATAGCACTATGCTATTGATATTTTCATTGATATTAGTATTTTTTTCATAAAAATAATTATATTGTAAGAAGATACTAAAATCTACTCTTTACTAGATACATGTTCTACTGATTTCTCTGATTTCTTCAATTTTTGTTTCATATGTGACATTTAATAGCAATTTACAGGTTATCGATTTATGTCCGTTTTTATTATTATATGTGTACATATTATGTATATGTACACTTTTTTTATAATAGGAAATCTACTATAGATTTAGTTTTTAACACACTAAACTAGTTTACATTACATCTTAACATCTTAATTAAGATTAAGACCAAAAATTTATTAAAAACAACAATTTTTACATTAAAATGTACTTTTCTATACTAAACGTAGCTTGCTTAACTAATTTTTAAATTGAATGATTATTTATTGCTAATAATGTGTTTTTTTAAATCATTTAATTTGATTGAATCATCACTACAAATAAACAAATAAGTTAATAGTTAGTAACATATAATATATTAATGTTTTTAAAAACATTATGTAATAGTAAAATACTAAATATAGTGATAGCTAATATTATATGAAAATTTTAATCTATACAATTTATTTATGCTTTTTTATCTAAAAAATCATAAGAATCATATTACGCGTATGAAATTATTAAAAATAATAACATACTGGTCTTTATGACATAAATTTAATCGTCTTTATCCTATATAATGTTATTATAATTTAATCTGGATTCGATAATCCAATTACTCGAATACTTTAGAATTTAGATATGCTGTAACACAGACTTCAATTTAAATTATCCTCATAACTAATATGAATATAATTTTATATACACTAAACAATACTTTTACTTCAAACAATACTTTTACTTCTTAAGCTAATTTTATAAAAACATTATCTTACCTATCATCAAACAATAATGATGTAATCATAATTATAAAAAAATATATTCATAGTGTAAGATATGAAAACAATTATTAATCACCCTAATACTAATATATACGATATATATAGTAAATCAAAACCATGTAGCTAGAGCAGAAAAACTAGCTGCTGCAATTATAATTTAGTAAATTCGTGTGATATAATTTTTTTATTACAATTAATCTTCTATTGCTAAACGTAATTTTTTCATTGCGCTTTTTTCTAGTTGACGCACACGTTCTGCAGAAACCCCATAGCGGTTGGCAAGCTCTTGCAGCGTACTTCTATTATTGTCATCTAACCAACGTAACCGAATGATGTCCTGGCTCCGTGTGTCCAAACTTTTTAATGCTGCACTTAATTTATCTGTAGTATGATTATCCCAGTTATTTTCTTCAATATCATCAGCAAAATCAGATGTTTTATCTTGTAAATAAAGCATTGGTACTATGAACTGCCCTTCGTTTATTTCATCTTCCGGAGCTGGATCAAAAGTCATATCCTGTGCTGACATACGAAATTCCATTTCACGGATATCTTTGCTAGTCACACCTAACTCTTTAGCTACCATTTCTACTTCATCTTGGTTAAACCAGCCTAAACGCTGCTTTGTTTTACGTAAATTAAAAAATAATTTTCGTTGTGCTTTAGTAGTTGCTACTTTGACAATACGCCAATTTCGTAAAACGTATTCATGAATTTCTGCTTTAATCCAATGCACAGCAAAAGATACTAATCTCACGCCTACTTCCGGATTAAAACGGCGTACAGCTTTCATCAAACCAATATTACCTTCCTGAATTAAGTCAGCTTGAGGTAAGCCATAGCCTGAATAGGTACGTGCAATATTAACAACAAATCGCAAGTGAGATAGAATTAGACGCTTAGCTGCTTCTAAATCGCCATGATAATGCAGCCGTTCAGCCAAAGCACGTTCTTCTTCTGCTGTAAGTATTGGATAAACATTAGCAGCTCTAAAATAGTCTTCCAGACTACGATGAGGAACATAGGCTGAAATTTGCATATCTTTTATCATTCATAACCTCTCGATAAAATGTAAGTACCTTTTGATTCAGACTTATATGTAGACATAACATATAAAAAAGATATAACTAATAATAAAATTACAAATTACTAGTTAACTAAAAATAACATATTCTCTAAAACTTATTCAATAAAAATACATATCAATAACGTATGAATTATAAAAATATTATTTATATATTTGTCTAGTGAGACAACGAGCTAGTATAGCTTAGCCTATCAATGTTAATTATATAACATTTTAAATTTAAATGATAAGTGTGAACATAGCAAATATTGCTAATATGTTCACTTCCGTCAATTTTAACTTCTGGACTAGGTAATAAAATATATGATGACATATATATTATGCTTGTTTAAATAGAATTTAATTCTATAAAATTTAATTTTAAAGAAAGTAAAGTAAGATAGTCACTGTAATTTCATTAATACATTCAATAAGTTAATAATATATATCTTAATATAACACGCTAGCTTAATGTCATACATTATATAACAATGTTATTTTTGATAATTCTTATAATACCATTTATAGTAAAATGTTATATCGCTTTAATAAACTACTACTGTTATGGTATAGTAGTGCACTAGCTATGAATGGTACTGAAATCCCATTTGTATTCTATGTTATAAAAATATAATTATCAAAAAACTTTAATATCTAAGATACTTTGTTATCTATGTTCAAAGAACAATATATTTCTTTGGATCAAAATATTTTCTACATATATTTATCCTTTATCTAAATTAAAAGTGCTTAAATATCGGCTCATTACTTGTTCATACGATAAATAGTTAGATATTTTCTCAGTGTTTACTGAACAAACACTAATGATTGTCATACATTGGCAACGAATGGCATGACTACATTATATCAATATACTTTGACTAAATAATCAATATAATCAATAATGTGAAAATATAACATATATTATATATATCTTAAATACGTACAAATTATATTATGTTTCATAGTCAGTTACTAAGAATAATACAACATACAATGATGACGTATCATCCTATAAATAGTATAGTACGTTTAAATAATTAAGTATCTTTTTGAAAAGATGCGTATATCAAATAGTATCATTATTAAATGACGATTATTTATTTAAAAGTTATGGGAAATGTGATTAATTAAGATTAATTGTTATTACTACCATATTAGTGAAATGATGAAACTATCGTACATAATATCATGTATTAATAAAATAACAATGATTTTATAATTATAGAGAACTCTTTGATGAAATATGATAATTTAATAATTAGGACAACAGGTATATTTACTTCTATTTTATTTTATTCAAAAGATCATAATCTGATAATAAGAACTATTCATTTGTTAATAAATTATATTTCTTAATTACTTAGGAAAAAGGGCTTCAATAAAATCATCTGATTTAAAAGGTCGTAAATCATTAAGACCCTCTCCAATTCCAATATAGCGAATTGGAATTCTGAAATTATTAGCAATTGCAAAAATTATTCCACCTTTGGCAGTACCGTCTAATTTGGTTAATGTAATACCTGTTAAAGTTACTGCATCATTGAATAACTTGGCTTGGTTAACGGAATTTTGACCAATACTAGCATCAAGAATAAGCATAGTTTCGTGGGGAGCACTAAAATCTAATTTTTTAATAATCCGAATAATTTTTGTTAACTCTGCTATTAAATTGACTTTATTATGTAAGCGTCCTGCAGTATCTATTATTAGTACGTCAATATCATGTGCTTGAGCAGACTGAATAGCATCAAAAATTACGGATGCGGGATCAGCTCCAATATGTTGTGCCACAACAGGTATATGATTATGTTTACCCCATACTTGAAGTTGTTCTATTGCTGCGGCACGGAAAGTATCTCCTGCTGCTAGCAGAACACGTTTGCCTTGAATTTGATATTGATAAGCTAATTTTCCAATAGTAGTAGTTTTACCAACACCGTTCACGCCAATTATTAATATAATAAACGGAGTGTTTTTTGTCACTATTAATGGTTTATCGACAATAGTTAGAATAGAAGTCATTTCTTCACGTAACTTGTTGTACAGTATGCTCGTATCCTTTAGATGATATTGAGTCATTTGGTTTATTAACTTTAACTTACTAATAATTTTATGTGTAGTTTCAACGCCTATATCAGAAACCAGCAATTGTTCTTCCAATGATTCAAAAAAAGCATCACTAATTTTCTCATTATTGAATAAGTTAATTAGCTTAGATCCTAAGTTATGTCGGGTATTCGCTAGACTATTTTTTAGTCGATTCAACCAAGTTCTACGCGTAGATATTAGAGATTTACAAGCAATATCTTCTTTCAATACAATAATTTCCTTATGCGACATAACGCAACATACTTTCTATAACTATAAGAGTCTAGTTAGTACTTGCGTTTGTTAAACGTTTTAACATTACAATATAAATATAGTACATATAATACGACTGTATAACAGAATTACGTCTAAATAACAAAGTATTATATTAACTATTTTTTGATTGAAAGTAATTGGCACTACGACCGGTTGAAAACTATATGACTTATATTATTTTATATAACATAACTTATATCGAATTTTTGATCACAAGTGATCTGAAAAACATGTAATTTCTATCGAAGTTTTTCTTTACCCTTTAATTCAATATTAAAACAAAGCAAAAAAAATACTCAATGTACATATTAATAATGTAGAATTAATAATTATTTAATTATTCTACTTAATTTATTAAACGAACGAAGTCAATTCTAAGGAAATTTTCTATGAATTAACCATTCTTAATATTAAGCATTACTTATCTTTGATGATAAGTATTTTATAATATTCTTCATTATGTCATCAATACTTTATCTGATGGTAAAAACGTTACGCATGTATTTCGATAGCATCAATTATTATTGAATCACTATTCATATTTTTTATGTAATAAATTTTATAATATATCAGTCAATCTCACTATATTCTTTAAATAACAGGTATTCTGTATATAATACGCTGAATAAAAAATAACAATCATTTATTATTAAATACTATAATTCATAATTATAAAATTATTCTTCATAGTACACATAGAAGTTACAAAGATAATAGTTACATTTCTTTACATAACGTATGTCATGAGATATGTAAATGTTATATTCTAATATACGCTATATAAAGAATTTAATTCGATGGTTCAATGTGGTCACATGTCGCAATTCATATTGAACTTAAGTATCAAAAAAATATCAAATGCCTTGCCACAGTACAATAAACTTTAAATAAAAATAAAAAAAGAACATATACTGATAGCCAATAATTATTATTAATGAACTGTTATAGTTCATTTTATCTTGCGTTACACGTAAAAGTGTAACTTAAACATAATATTAGAAAAATAAATTAATATTTAACTTAACTCTAAATTATAAAATATAATATTTAATTCACTTATAGTAATATTTCAATAAATATCTTTATTTATTCTAGTATGAACTATAATAGCATGGATCAATAAAAGTAACTGAGCATTATATATAGTACTTTCATATCTCGTCGACACGACGTTATATATATGATAATTCATCACAATAACTTTCTTAAAATTTAGAATAATGGAATTAGTTTTTTAGCATAATCATAACAGAGATAAATGAAATTGTTCAATGTAAGAAATAATGACTTAAATTTTAGAAAGTAACCATCTAGATTTTTAATATTACTAAGGGCACAAATATCTAATTGTTTTAAATTGTGTGATTAAAAAATGAAATTTTAAATGAAATAATTAGGAGGGATTATCAATCCATGAATACTTGATAGATATAATTAATTATCTAACTTGTGTTACTATAGTATTGAGTACTTTCACAACCTGTGTCACAGGAATTATTAAATTGCAACATTAGTAATATTACTAAGGATTACATTATATGGAGTATGATGAACTCTATCTTTCACGCGCTTTTGAACTTGCACGTCTAGGACGTTTTACTACTTCGCCTAATCCAAATGTAGGATGTGTAATTGTTCGCAATCGATGCATTGTCGGAGAGGGTTATCACCAACGAGTAGGAGAACCTCATGCCGAAATATATGCTTTACGCATGGCTGGAAAAGATGCACGTGGTGCAACTGCTTATGTTACTCTGGAACCTTGTAGCCATCAAGGTTGTACACCACCTTGTTCCGACGAGCTAATTAGTTCAGGCATAGCAAGAGTGGTAGTAGCAATGCCTGATCCCAATCCTACGGTAGCAGGTCGTGGCCTTTACCGACTTCAAAAAGCAGGAATTAATGTACGTCATGGTTTGATGCTAACGGAAGCTGAAGCAATTAATCTAGGTTTTTTTAAACGTATGCGCACTGGATTGCCATGGGTTAGATTGAAACTAGCAGCATCGCTTGATGGTCGTACTGCTATGTCATCAGGGGAGAGTCAGTGGATTACTTCATTTCAATCACGACAAGATATGCAAAATTTTAGAGCTGAAAGCGATGCTATTCTTTCAAGCGCCTCCACTATATTAGCAGATAATCCTGCTCTTACAGTACGCTGGTCATCGCTAACAGAAGAGATTCAAAATCTTTATCCAAAGATACAATTACGCCAACCAATACGAGTTATTGTTGATAGCAATAATCGTGTTACACCACAACATCGCATAATACAGGAAGATGGATTCACTTGGTTAGCACGTTTAACACCAGATACACAAATTTGGCCAAAGTCAGTGGAACAACTTATTTTTCCAAAAAAATCGTCTCAAGCAGTTAAACATTTAGATTTAGTAATGTTGATGATGAAATTAGGTCGCCGTCAGATTAATAACGTTTGGGTAGAAGCGGGGGCAACCTTGGCAGGAGCATTACTAACTGCAAGATTAGTGGATGAATTGATCTTATATCAAGCACCAAAATTGCTGGGTGAAAACGCTCGACCATTATGTCTTCTACCTAGTGTATCACAACTCAATGATGTACTAACATTTACCTTATTAAATATTCGTCAGGTAGGTCCAGACATTAGTCTACACTTAAAACCTGAAAAATAGCATAATACTCTTTATATATGGCAAGAAAGTCTTATGTAAAAATTTATATTTTTGTCATAACAACAATATCATTCAAGGACAAACATGAACCTTATTAAAAGTCTTGTTGCGGCACCTGATGCACGTTGTGCAATAGTTATTGCACGTTTTAACAATTTTATCAACGATAATTTACTTAATGGTGCCCTGGACATTTTGGATCGTTTTGGTCAGGTCAAAAATGAAAATATTACTGTCGTTTGGGTGCCTGGCGCGTATGAGTTACCATTAACAACGAGTGTTTTAGCTAACAGTAGACAATATGATGCTATCATAGCTTTAGGTACAATAATTCGCGGAAGTACTACTCATTTTGAACGCATTGCTTGTGAGTGCATTTCAGGCTTAACTACGGTGGCTTTAAAACATTCAATGCCAGTAGCATGCGGTGTATTGACTACTAATAGCATCGAACAAGCAATCGAGCGTGCCGGAACCAAATTAGGTAACAAAGGTGCAGAAGCTGCGTTAACTGCGCTGGAAATGATTAATGTATTAAAATTTATAACATAATGATTTAAAAAAGGAGAAAATTTGAAACTTATACGACGCCGTCGAGCGCGTGAATGTGCCCTCCAAGCGCTTTATTCCTGGCAATTATCACATAATGATATTATTGATACTGAAGCTCAATTTTTGAAAAATCAAAATACTTCAGACGTAGATATTGATTATTTTCACAAGTTGTATTTAGGCGTTGCGACTAATGCCGCCCAGCTGGATCATTTGATGATGCCTTTCCTTTCTCGTCAACTAAAAACATTGGGATATGTGGAACATGCTGTATTACGTATCGCATTATTTGAGTTAAGTAACCACCATGAAGTTCCATATAGAGTTGCTATTAATGAAGCGATTGAATTAGCCAAAATTTTTGGTGCAGACGAGAGCCATAAATTTATTAATGGTGTCTTAGACAAAGCAGCTTCCCGAGTTCGTCCTAACAAAAAATAAATACTATACTTATTTATTGCCATTGCTTTGTATTTGATTGCAATTAATATTTCAGCGTTTGCATGAGTAATATTATTATAGCATAAATGGGATATGATCCTATCTGCATTATCTATATTTTTTAATTGTTTCTGAAAGCTAATCAGAGTTAGTGGAAATATATTAATAACGGATATATATCTTTTGGATAATTTTATAGTTTGATAGTTTATGGTTCATTATAGAATAATTTCTTTTACAATCTAGCAATAATTTTATTCAATAGTTAACCATTTTTTAGTTAAATTAATTTATGAAAATATTAGTTTTTTATTTTATATTACTGACATTGTTCAAATATAATTTGATCGTTCTAATCAACTAGAAAATTAATGTTGGTTTATGATACTGCTAAATAGATAAATAGTTTTTTATCTATGATAATTAAATATTAGCGATTGCTTACAGTTACAATTTCATTAGTCTTTGTTGACTGCCATGTTATATAAGTTAGTTAAATGTAATTTAACGGAAAATATTAAATTTTTTGTAATTTTAATTTATAGAATGTACTGATATACAATTATAAATTACTGTAATTGGAATATGTCAAACATGAAAACAACGCTAGTTACCAAGTACAAGATTATAACACTTACCAATCCATGGCATTGGATAGCTACAGGTTTTGGTGCTGGAATGTGTCCTATAATGCCAGGAACAGTTGCTTCTTTAGTAGCAATTTTACTTTGGTTTTTTTTAGTATTATTACCTTGGGAATGTTACTTACTAGTAGTAATATTTATTATGTTACTTGGAATTTACTGTTGCCATCGAACTGCATGTGATATAGGTATACATGATCATAGTTGCATCGTTTTAGATGAATTTATTGGAATATGGATAACCTTAATGATGATATCAACAGATCATTGGAAATATATATTAATTGGGTTTTGTCTCTTTCGATTTATAGATATTTGGAAACCTTGGCCGATTCGTTGGTTAGATCGCAATGTACAAGGAGGGGTTGGAATTGTTATCGATGATGTAGCAGCCGGTATGGTTTCTGCCGGCATTCTATATTGTGCGGAATACTATTGTGTATTAAATTGAATATGAATATTTATCAAATGATAAAGAACAATTAAATAAATTTAAAGTATTTAAAAAATAGGCTATTTTAATTATTTTAATAGCAAACTACTGATGATCTTTGCATATATTTCTATGTGTTTTTCTGTGAAAAAATTTGTCATTTTTTTAATATTTTATATAAAAACCTTTTGAAGTTATTTATTTAAAATTTATCTAAAAATTTATCTATATGTAATATAATGGTATTATCGTGCTGTGTAGAATAGTCAATTTTCCTGCACCGAAAGTATATTACGCTAATGCAATATATGTTATATTGTTTTTGATCAACCTTTTTACATAACATATTATGTGTATCTGTTATTGTGCTTTAAAATACATTAAAAATTAACGTTCTATATAAAATATGACAGATAGCGCAAGTGACAAGTTTAATATTCATACAATCAATCATGATAATCATCATATCTTATGACCATAAAATTATTGATTCTTTTTTTAGAAAGCAAGTCAGGGCATAATTTATTTTTATTTTATTTATAGTCAATATAACTGTGACAAAATCAAAACCATTTGAGTGTGTAATTTTTATACAAGACGAATAAAGTCGATATGTATTAGTTTCGGTTTAAATGGATGACGCTGTATCGATTGAACTTTTACTGTAGTCATTATACCATCAATGATTAATGCCAAAATTTGGCTATAAAAATTCTCCTTAGTTTGGTTGTTTAATATTGCATTTTGATCTAATTCGATTGCAATCGAACCTTCGATGCCGCCATATACAATAGCAGGCACTCTGTTTGTAAAACGTAAGCGACGACTGGCTCTTGTTCCTTTTTTTTTACGGATGTCAGCGTTAATAGTTAACATATTTTACTCCATAAAATCACATTTAATCCAAAAGATATATTTTAAAAAAATAAAATCAACACATGTCACTATACTTAATAATGCAAGATTGGGATATTATATATATTATGGATGTAATGAAACAACTGAAAATGAATAAATATTTTTATATTTTATTATATTAAACTACATTGAGTTAATATTATTGTATTCATAATAAAATAAAAGTACAGCACGTGTATATTGTTTCATTTTAATATATCAAGCTAAGCTATTTGATATATTATTCCATAATAAAATAGAGCAGCTATCTACATCTAAAACTCATTCAAAATAAAATGGCCATGATTAAACGATATTAATATTCACTGACGTAAAAGTATTTTACTTTACTTAAAAATAAAAGATGTTTTTAGATAAAAGAACGTCAATCGTTAATAATTTATTACCTGTAATAGTATAAAAATATACGATCACTTCAAATTCATTTATTTCTACTATGAGCGTTTTTGAACGTTGGTTCAATTTAAAAAATATTAATCGAGTCTATTTTACTATCATAAATTACTGTTTTTTATCCACTCTTTTCGCCAGCTAGCTAATGCATGCTGTCGTCTATACATCAGTTCAGAACTGATATGCATTCCATGAAAGCCGGCTTCTATTACTTCATATGCAGTAACAGAACGTGATATTTGATAGGCTTGTCGTAAATAATCTCCTTGAAAATATGAATAATTTTCAAATCCGGTACGTCCACGAGCGTCGGATTCACTAACTAAGATTATTTTTTCAAGACGTTCTGGTCGTCGCCATACGTCAATAGCATTGAAAAGTTTAATTAAAGCTTTGGGCGATAATTTGTCTGCATTATGCAACAAATCATGATATTTTGTAACAACTATTGCGAGTTCACGTATTGAACTAGGTATTTTTAATCGTTGGCATAGGTTTTCTATTAGTTTTACACCAGCAGGACCATGACCATGATGCTGAGGCCATAATTTACTTGGAGTTAACGCTTTACCTAAATCATGAGACAGTGCAGCGAAGCGTACTTCAATATCATTTGATAATTGAGCTGAGATTGATACAGTCATTAAAGTATGCTGTCCAGTATCAATCTCAGGATGCCATTTTTTTGGAGCAGGAATACCAAATAATGCATCTATTTCCGGAAATAAGATTTTCAATGCACCACAATCGCGTAGTACCTGAAAGTATACTTGTGGATTTTGAGTTAACAGCGCCCGTTCCGTTTCTTTCCATACTCGTTCAGGAGTCAAAAAAAATAGCTCGTTGCGCATCTGTTGCATAAGAGATAAAGTTTCTGGTACAATAACAAAATTAAGATGAGCAAAGCTTGCAGCAAAACGTGCTGTACGCAACACCCGTAAAGGATCATCTCTAAAAGCATTAGAAATATGGCGTAATCGGCGAAATGTGATATCTTGCTGTCCTTGATAGGGATCAACTAAATTGCCTTGTTCGTCTCGGGCTATAGCATTAATAGTGAGATCACGTCGACAAAGATCCTCTTCCAACGTTACTTTTGATGAAGTATAGCAAGAAAAACCAGTATATCCATGACCTAATTTGCGTTCTGTACGAGCTAATGCATATTCTTCATAGCTTTTTGGATGAAGAAATACTGGAAAATCTTTACCGACTTGTTGATAACCTTCTGCTAACATTTCTTGTGGAGTTGATCCTACTACGACCCAATCACGTTCTTTTATAGGAACTCGTAACAAACTGTCACGTACAGCGCCTCCAACTAAATATTTCTTCACATTCATCTCCTGACAATATAAAGATAACTTTAATTTTTAAACACTACTATATAAGTGACATTCTATTTTAGAATGCATCTTTTCAGTTATATTTTATTTATATATTGCCACATAACTGTATATGTATATATTAAGCAAAAAATATTAGATTTATCGGAGTTAATAAAAGTATCGAATATAGTCAACAAACGCTAGTATTATACTTAAATTTAGATTATTTAATGACAAATAATTTGAATCAATCAAAACTGAGATAAAAATAAAAATTTTTTATTTTTATAATGTTGTGTATAGTTAATATGTACCACCAACCAATGGTGAGTATAACTATTATGTTAAATATTTGTCCCTAATTTCAGTGAAAATACAATTAGTTTTATTCGTAACTATTCAATAATAATATTATATTGATAATTATCATTATGCTGTACTATACACACATATGATATGGATTTTGAACTCAAATAGTATTTAATCAATATGAAATATTATGTATAAGCTAGTGGCTATTTTACAGTATTTTAATTTTTAATACTGTACTTTGTTTAAGTTAATTAATCTTTAACTTTATATAATGCAAGATATGAATCTTATTTTTTATGCTTACATACAATACAAAATTAATGGTTTCGTTAAGCTATTTCATGAAATATGAATAAAATTCAATGTATTGAGATGGCAATATTTCCATTGTAAAGTTATATCTAAATACCAATTTATAGAATATATGTTATAATGTGACAATGGTGGAGATAAAATTAATCTTAGATTAATCATATTAAAGTAATACATTTTTATTACTAAAATTTCTTCTAGTCACTGCACAATAACATATTTAAATAATCATAAAATATTATTGGTGGATTTTAATAGGCTATAAGAAGCTACACACCATGTGTAATTAATGAATTAATTTATTATTTTAGTTTATTTATATGAAATATATATTTAGATTTAAAGTAATATATACCTGCATATTAATTAATAAAAATCAATAAAAATAATGGTATTCATATGCAATCTTTTATCAATTAAAAAATTTGATTTAAAAGAACATGAAATCAAATTTTTTAAAAATTAAATATGTATTTTATATTAAATTATAGCAAAATATACTTAATATGTAATACACATTTCATTTTCTTAGCTAAGATATCGCATTTCACTTATTATACTAGAAACTAGTTTTTACAATATAAAACAATCAATATTAAATTATGAATACCAAAATATTCCAACTAAAACGTATTGCCTCACGAACATAATAAATTTATAGTTACGATGACGTGTTTTAAGTGAACAAGATTAAAATACTACAATTACTTAGTATTATAATCAGAAAATTTGACATTAAGCGATACTTATGATCGAACTATGAAAGTATTAACAGAATCGACTAACCTAACTAAAAACATGTAAATATCAATGTATCTCTATTTATATTTTTAGGAATTTTACTTAAATATTAAAATGTAAATAATAATTATACATTAGTAACGATTTTTTGTGCGATGACACATAAAAATTATACACTTTATCGCTTATTAGTATTTTACAATACTAAAAATCTAATAGAAATTAGATGTAGGATGTAGAAAGATTAGAGTAAATTGAATCTATGTTTATTTTATTAATTTCTAACGATATAATTTAATGATTATTTTAATACATAATTTGTATAGTCACGTAATCTTAATACACTTTATAGTATAAAACTAAAAGACACATGTATCAAATTTTACAATTTTTTAACTCTCGATGAAATAAATTTTTATCATTAAAATAGATATATAAGCTATAAGTGTTAATATTTAATTATAACATAAGTAATAATACTATTACGTTGTTTACAATAAAAAAAGAATGCTTGTTATTTAGCGTATAAATTATAAATTTATTATTTATGATCATAATATGTGTAGTTTTTAGAAATTGTATTATATATCAAAAATATAATACATGTTCTTATTGAATTTTAGTACTTTGTCCAATTATCGGTAAATCAAAATTAGAAAAACAATGTGTTGTGTGTTTCTAAAATCAATAATTTTATTAAATTACATGTATTTTAATAAGATGGAATAAAGATGTAAAGATAGTATCTTTGTCATTTAATTTTCAACAACACAATAGAAAAAATATACTTTATAAATAAAAATAGCATTTTTATAAAATAAACCTCTGTGGAGAAAGATAATGACAGTTACCTTTCCTGATTTCCAACAAGCAAATATACTTATTGTAGGTGATGTTATGTTAGATCGGTACTGGTATGGTTCCAGTAACTTGATTTCCACAGAAGCACCAGTACCCATCGTAAAAATAAATACTATTGAAGAACGACCTGGCGGTGCGGCCAACGTCGCAATGAATATTGCTGCGCTGGGTGCTCATGCACATTTAATTGGATTAACAGGAATTGATGATGCTGCTCAGACTTTAAATACTCTCCTAAGGAAAATGAATGTTACCTGTAATTTTATTGCTATTGCTACCCATTCCACCATTATAAAACTACGAATACTATCACGTAATCAACAACTCATGCGATTAGATTTTGAAAAAAATTTTGATGATCTTGATGCAATTCTTTTACTGGAACGAATTCAATTGGCTTTACCACAAGCTAATGCTCTAGTACTTTCTGATTATAAAAAGGGTTCATTGTCTTACGTACAAGAAATCATTACTCTTGCACGTGACGCTAATGTTCCAGTGCTAATTGATCCAAAGGGAATTGATTTCAATCGATATCGAGGTGCAACACTACTAACACCTAACTTATCCGAGTTTGAAGCTGTAGTAGGACCTTGTAAAGATGAAAAGACATTATTCAAACGTGGTATGAAACTTATTTTCGATAATAAATTGTCAGCATTGTTAATTACTCGTTCAGAAAAAGGTATGATCCTATTACAACCAAAAAAAAATCCATTATATCTAGAAACACAGACTCAGGAAGTATACGATGTTACCGGAGCAGGAGACACGGTTATTGGAGTACTAGCAGCATCGTTAGCTGCCGGAAATAATTTAGAAAAATCTTGTTTCTTAGCTAATACTGCGGCAGGAGTAGTAGTAGGAAAATTAGGTACATCTATTGTCAGTTCTGTTGAGCTAGAATCTGCTATTCGAAGTCATGTTAAAATCAGGTTGGGTGTGATGACTGAATGTGAATTAAAATATGCGCTTACGTTAGCACGTAAGCGTGGTGAAAAAATAGTAATGACGAATGGTATTTTTGATATTCTTCATGAAGGCCATGTCAGTTACCTATCCAATGCTCGTAGATTGGGCGAACGGCTTATTGTTGCTGTAAATAGCGACGAATCTACAAAACGCTTAAAAGGTGATAGCCGTCCAGTGAATCCACTAGCTCAGCGCATGGCCGTTCTGTCAGCTTTAAAAGTAGTAGATTGGGTAGTACCCTTTAATGAAGATACGCCTAAACGTATAATTAGTAATCTTTTACCTGATTTTTTAGTTAAAGGCGGAGATCATCAACTTGATACAATTGCTGGCAGTGAAATAGTATTGGCTAATGGAGGCAATGTAAAAACACTAAATTTCAAATATGGATGCTCTACAACTAATATTATTAATACTATCAAAAACAAAAAATAAAACTAATCTTGTTTAAAGCATGTTAATGCACAATTTCTAATTATAAGCGATCATGAGCTGTCTGTGACAATATATTAGCATAGTAAACTTACTCCTTATTTGGTGATAAATTTGTATTATCAATACATGTGTTTTGATGCGAATCAACGCTGCTGTTATTAATAATAGATATATTGTTATTATCTTTGTCATCTTTTACTTCATCTTCTATTAAATCGACAGATTTGTCTTCACATTTCGGCTGGACACTAACTACATTGTCTTTTAATATAGTTTCTATAGCATTAATGCGTACTTCAATTTGATTAAATTTTTCACATATATGCAATAATATTTGATGTTGTGTATCGAATTCTTCTCGACTAACCAAGTGCATACGATTAAATTGATTTTTTAGTATTTGGTAAAGTGCTATTTCTATGTTTTTGTCTAAATCTTGGAAACTTTTTGGTAAAGATTCTTGAATTTGACGTGCAATTTGTCCAAGCTTGTTTAGATCAAACATTATCAGTTTCCTTAAAAAAACGGAATAGGTTAAGCATAATAATTTAAATTTAAAAAAACAATTAAAATACTCAATCGGTTCATTGCCTCAATATCAGATTAATTTTATAGTATAACTGATGATTATAAAATAAGATGCGCGTGTATATTCTATTGTTTTATGAACATAGCTAAAATATCTAAAATAGATTATGGATATATTAATCCCTTATTTAATTTTTTCAATGGTTCAAATGCAACTAAATCTATCTTTTTCTTGTGCCCCGTATCAATTATAAGGTGTTATTTATCATGAATCAGATAATGATCTCTGAATTTGGTTCACCATTTCAACGTGTAGAAAATGCATTACATGCTCTTCGAAATGGTCGCGGTGTCTTAGTGCTTGACGATGAAGATCGTGAAAATGAAGGAGATCTAATTTTTGCAGCAGAAAATATGACTATTGAACAAATGGCACTAACTATTCGCCACGGCAGTGGTATTGTTTGTTTATGTCTTACTGAAGTACTCCGGAAGCAATTAGCATTGCCGATGATGGTAGAATATAATACTAATCATTATCAAACTCCATTTACTGTTACCATTGAAGCTGCACGAGGGATTACTACTGGTGTTTCTGCTGCCGATCGTTTAACAACCATTCAAGCTGCAATTAAACATAATGCAAAACCATCCGATCTTAACCGTCCTGGACATATTTTTCCTCTCTGTGCTCACGCTAGCGGCGTATTAGTAAGACAAGGACATACCGAAGCAGCAGTAGATTTAACTATTCTTTCAGGTTTAAAACCGACAGGTGTATTAAGTGAAGTAATGAATGATGACGGTACCATGGCACATGCACCAGAGATCGTTGCTTTTGCTCATCGTTATAATATGCCAGTACTAACCATCAAAGATCTGATGCTATATCGATTAACTCATCCTTACTGAGAACAACAGTACTAAATTTAATTGCCCTGATTACCTACCATTCATCTAGAATGATTACGTTTTCAATAAAAGCTTAGAACTTATCGAAAACTAGACAAATTAAATATTTTCTAGCATCTAACTTTATTAGAGCTGATTTAAAATGTAATTTTTAATTCAATTAACATGTAAAGAACAATTGTTTAATCATGCAATATACTGAAGTTGATTGTTAAAGAATATTAAAAGAATATTAATAGTATCAATTTGATAAATATATACTTGCCTTATTATTCTCACAAGTATTGTATAAACTTTTAGGAGTATAAAACCTTATGAACACACATCAAAATAATATTTCTAATAATATAATACTGTACTTGTACTTAATAGTTTAAATATTAAATTAGTACATATAATAAAATTTTATTTAAAACAAATTTTTCTTGATTATCTTATTTATTTTTAATTCATTTTTCGAATGTGTTGCAGTATTCTCAATTCGGTTTTTTAACTTTTGTCCAGGACGAAAGATGACTACTCGACGGGCGGTAATCGGAATGTCTTTACCTGTTTTAGGATTACGTCCTGGTCGTTGATTTTTATCCCGTAAATCAAAATTACCGAAACCTGATAATTTTACTTGCTCACCATTTTCTAATGCTTGTCGTAATTCTTCAAAAAATAATTCTATAATTTCTTTGGCATCCCGTTTTTTTAATCTCAGCATTTCAAATAAGTATTCTGACATTTCAGCTTTAGTAAGTACCATAACTTCAATCCCTCAAAGAGGCTTTGAATCGCTGTTTTAATACCGCTACACATTTTTCAATAGTTGCGGCAATCTCCTTTTTTTCTAGTGTATGAGTAGTATCTTGCAATATTAGACTAATTGCTAAACTTTTAAAACCTTTCGCTATACCTTCACCTCGATACACATCAAATACATTAATACCAACTAATTGATTTTTATTAATTTTTCTACATTCTTTAATAATATCTCCTGCAGCAACACTATCTTTTACTACTATGGCAATATCCCTTCGATTGGCTGGAAAGCGAGAAATATCATTAATTTTAGGTACAGCACATGCGGTAATCTTTTCCCAATATAATTCAAAAATTAGAGTCCGGCTATTTAAATTTAATTGCGCTTCCAATTGAGGATGAATCAGGCCAAAAAATCCAACAAGATCATCCATAATATAAGCTGCGGCACTTTGACCTGGATGCAGTGCTGGATGATTTTTTCTTCTGAACTCAATATCATCTAATTGTCTACTACACTCAAATATTGATTCAAGATCACCTTTAATATCATAAAAGTCTACTAGTTGAGATGTCATGTCCCAGTGTTCATTAACATTCGGTCCAGAAATTACACCTCCTAACATAAGATCTTGACGTATTCCTAAATTGGCCATGTTGTCAGGAACAAAGCATAATCCACTTTCAAACAAACGAATTCTTTTCTGCTGATGATTTTGATTATAAATTACTGCTTTAAGAAGACCAATGAATAATGATAATCGCATTGAAGACATATTGTGAGACACTGGATTAGATAAGAGCAATGGTACTAACTGCGGATGCAATAATGCCTGTACTTTGGGATCGACAAAACTATAGGTAATGATTTCTTGATAACCGCGATCTACCAATAATTCTTTTACACGCGTTAATGGTAAAGTTTTTTCATAGTGTATAGGCATTGCAAGATGAATATGTATAGGAGTATTTGGAATGAGTTCGTAGCCATATATTCGTATAATTTCTTCGATAATATCTTCTTCAATAGTTAGATCAAAACGCCAACTAGGTATTTCAATTTGAAAATCAGTTCCACATTGACTAATGTGGCATCCAAGACAAGTTAAAATTTCAATGACATCTGAATCAGGTATGATATAGCCAATTAATTTATTTAAACGATTTCGGCGTAGATGAATTATTTTAAATTGTGGCAGTGTACATTGCGTCATAACACTGCAAATTGATCCTGGTTTACCGCCACAAATAGATATTAACAACTCAGTTGTTCGTTCTATAGCATGTAATTGCAAGTTTGGATCTACCCCATATTCATAGCGACGAGAAGCATGAGTCTGTATATTATAATGGCGTACACTGTTAGTTATGATTAATGGATTAAAAAAGGCACTTTCTAAAATAATGTCTTTTGTTTCTGAACTAACACTAGATATAGCCCCTCCTAATATCCCTGCTAGTGCTAATATTTTATAGTGATCAGCAATAATTAATGTATCGGATGAGAGCACAACTTCACTACCATTTAATAAAATTAGCTTCTCACCAGAGAGAGCCTTACGTACGACAATCCCTCCATTGACATATTTAAGATCAAAAACATGCATTGGTTGACCTAGTTCTAGCAATACATAATTAGTAATGTCTACTACCACATTGACTGCTTGTAAACCACTACGACGCAGTCGTTCTGACATCCAAATTGGTGTAAGAACGCTAGTATTAATATGCTTTACTATTCGACAAAGATAACGTGGGCAAGCATGAGGCGCATCAACACGGACAGGTAGTATAGCGTCCTTTTCGAGAGGAATTGGTGATATGATTGCCTTCTTTACGGTTGGCTGTTGTAATGTTATACGATTAAATGCTGCAATATCACGGGCAATTCCGAGTAAACTAAGGCAATCAGCACGGTTTGGTGTTACGCTAATATTAATAATATTGTCTTCAAGTTTAAGATAATCTTGAACATCATAACCAATAGGAGCATCCATAGGTAATTCAATAATATTAGTAGTATAATAGCCAACAATACCTAATTCTTCAAAAGAACATAGCATGCCTTCTGAAAATTCACTAAACGCTTTGGTCATTTTAGATTTACAGTTTTTTTGTATTGACGAATCAAAATTAGCTACAACTACTCGAAGATCAGTACGGCAATTCTGGGCTTTACAAATAATATTTAATAGATGTTTTCTGCCAATATCCACTTTAGTAATTTGCCATTTATCAATATTAGGATGCTGTTGGCATGTTACGATTCGACCTATGACCATTTTTTCAATCAAACCACTGGTAACTGGTTCTACATTTTCGACTTTTAAGCCAGCCATAGTCATTTGATTTGTTAATGCTCTCATGTCAATATTTAAATTCACCCATTCTCGTAACCACAGCTCACTAAACTTCATTCCTACATCTCACACTATTTAAATTGTTTTAAAAAACGCAAATCATTTTCAAAAAATATTCGCAAATCTGTAATACCGTAACTTAGCATAGCCAGTCGTTCTATGCCCATACCGAATGCAAAGCCGGAGTAAATTTCCGGATCAATAGCAACATTGTGTAACAGGTTAGGATGTACCATGCCACAACCAAGGACCTCTAACCACTGACCATGTTTTCCTAGCACATCTACCTCAGCAGAAGGTTCAGTAAACGGAAAATAGGATGGGCGAAAACGAATCTGTAAATCCTTTTCAAAGAAATTTTGTAAAAAATTGTGCAATATATTTTTCAGATTACTAAAATTAATATTGGTATCAACGATCATTCCTTCCATTTGATGAAACATTGGAGTATGAGTTTGATCATAATCATTCCGATATACTCGTCCTGACGCAATAATACGTATGGGTGGCTGTTGTAACTTCATAGTTCGAATTTGTATACTAGAAGTCTGAGTACGTAAAAGTCGAGTAGTACCGAGCCAAAAAGTATCATGGTCTGTACGAGCTGGATGATGTGCAGGAATATTCAAAGCATCAAAATTATGATACTCATCTTCAATTTCTGGTCCAGTTTCTATTGAAAAACCCATCATGCAGAAAAAGTGTTCAATACGTGAAATAATACGAGATATAGGGTGAAGTCCACCATTTTCTATACGCCGTCCCGGCAACGTGACATCTAACATCTCAGTTGTAAGTTTCTTATTTAATTCTATTTGTTTTAGATTTAATTGATGATTGGTCAGAGCTTGTTGTATTTCTTGTTTAGCTTGATTGACTAATATACCTGCTACTGGACGTTCCTTCGAGTTCATATTTTTAAGTATTTTCATTTTTTGAGAAAAAATACCATTCTTACCAAAATGTTTAACTCGTATTAATTCCAGCGTATCTATGTCTTGAGATTGTGCTATAGCTAATTTAGCTTGTACAATCAACTCTGCAAGATTAAGAATAGATTCTATTTTAAGTTGACTATGAACAAATGCATCACGCATAGCATCGATCTCATTATTTAAATTTTCGACTAATGATAAAATTCTTTGCTATCGTACAAAGATAGCATCGTTTACTTCATTCAAAATACTATATGATAAATTAAAACCGACTCATCTACTATCAGAATATATTGATAATTATTTTTTATTAACATTTAAGTGTTTCGATAATGTATAGACATTACATTATATTTACTATGTAAATGTACTGTTCCAGTAAAAGGATATAATATGCCAGTATTTTTAACTTCAAAATAATACGATGCGCTACAGGGCATTTTTTGCTCTTTCAACTAGAACAGAAAAGTTTGATTTTTCAAAAATAGCAACGTCAGCCAGAATCTTACGATTAATTTTAATTGACGCTTTATTGAGGCCATGGATAAAGCAGCCGTAGGAAATACCATTTTGACGTGCTGCAGCATTGATACGAGAGATCCAAAGCTGCCGGAATTGACGTTTTTTATGTCGGCGATCACGATAGGCATATTGGGCAGCTTTTATTACCGCTTGGCAAGCAACACGGTAAACGCGTGAACGGGCACCTTGATAACCTTTCGCTTGTTTTAAAATCTTTTTATGACGTGTACGCGCTACTACACCGCGTTTTACACGAGTCATGTATTTCTCCTCTTAAAAAATTGTTTAAATTTACTAAAATAACGCTTATATGTAAGGAAGACAACGTACGACTAAATGCTGATCCCCTTTTGACAACATTATTTTCGATCGTAGATGACGTTTACGCTTAGTCGATTTTTTGGTTAGCAGATGACGCAAGTTAGCATGCTTATGTTTTAAGCCATTTGAGGCTGTTTTTTTAAATCGTTTTTCAGCACTGCGTACTGTTTTTATTTTTGGCATGAAACTCTCTCTACTTTAGATTATCAGTAATATTATGAGTGTAACAAAATTGTATATGCAGCAGCTGACTTACTAAGTTTTGTAACTTTTTTTGGGTGCAAGAACCATAATCATTTGACGCCCTTCAATTTTTATAGGAAAAGATTCCACAATTGCCAGTTCATTTAAATCATTGCGAATGCGATTAAGCATTGCGATTCCTATCTGTTGATGGGCCATTTCACGTCCACGAAATCGTAAAGTAATTTTAGTTTTATCACCATCTTCTAAAAATCGAACTAAGTTACGTAATTTAACCTGATAGTCGTTTTTATCGGTACTAGGTCTAAATTTTATTTCTTTAATCTGAATAATCTTCTGTTTTTTCTTTTGCTCTTTATTAGATTTGCTCTTTTCATAGAGAAATTTTCCATAATCCATGATACGACAAACCGGTGGTTCAGCATTAGGGCTAATTTCAACTAAATCCACACCCGCTTCTGTAGCTTTTTCAAGCGCTTCTTTTAATCCGACAATTCCAAGTTGCTCACCATTGATTCCTGTCAAGCGAATCGCCAAACTATGAATCTCTTGGTTGATACGATTAGGACGTGCCAATTGAACTCGTTTTCCGACTTTAATACTTTATTCCTCCAGTAGATCAAGACTGCGGTTATAGATTTCGTATTGCAGCTTGTTAATCAATTTATGAATATCCATGTTACCTAAGTGTTTACCGCGACGTGTACGTACAGTAACATTATTCATTTCCATTTCTTTATTTCCGCAAATCAGCATATAAGGTATCCTATACAAAATATGCTCCCGAATTTTAAAGCTTATTTTTTCATTTCTCAAGTCTGCTTTTACCCTAACGTCTGCTTCTGAAAGTTTTTTCGTAAGTTTTTTAACATAATTTGATTGATTATGGGTAATATTCATCACAACTACTTGTATCGGTGCTAACCAAGTCGGATAAAAACCTGCATATTCTTCTGTCAAAATACCTATAAAACGTTCCATTGAGCCTAAAACAGCACGATGGATCATGATTGGTACTATCCTTTGATTATTTTCATTTACATAAAAGGCATTTAAACGTTCAGGGAGAGAAAAATCTAATTGAAGCGTGCCACATTGCCAAGTACGATTTAAGCAATCGAGAAAACTAAACTCTATTTTAGGGCCGTAAAAAGCACCTTCTCCTGGTTGGTAATCAAAAAAGATACCATTTTCTGTTAATACAGATACTAAATCCTGTTCGGCTCGATCCCAGATTTCATTACTACCAATGCGATTTTCTGGACGGGTAGATAATTTTACTGCTATTTTTTTAAATCCAAATATATCATATATGTCATATATCATTTGAATGCAATTATTCACTTCGTCACGAATTTGGTCTTCAGTGCAAAAAATGTGGCCATCATCTTGTGTAAAACTACGGACTCGCATTAGTCCATACAACGAGCCAGATGGTTCATTTCGGTGGCAATTGCCAAATTCCGCCATACGTAGCGGAAGATCCCGATAAGATTTCACCTTTTTTTGAAAAATTTGTATATGTCCCGGGCAATTCATTGGTTTAATGCAGTATTCTCTATTTTCTGATGAAGTGGTGAACATATACTTAGCATAGTGATCCCAATGTCCAGTTTTTTCCCATAACGTGCGGTCCATCATGAATGGTCCTTTGACTTCTTGATAATGATATTGTTTTAGCTTTTTTCGCATAAATGTTTTTAGTTCACAGAAAATAGTCCATCCATTATTGTGCCAAAATACCATACCAGGCGCTTCGTCCTGCATATGATAAAGATCAAGTTGCTTTCCAATGTTACGGTGATCGCGTTTTTCAGCTTCTTCAAGATGTTTTAGATAGCTGTTCAATTGCTTTTGATTTCCCCATGCAGTTCCATAAATACGCTGTAGCATTTTGTTTTTGCTATTACCTTGCCAATAAGCACCTGATATTTTTTGTAATTTAAAGTAATGACAAAACCGCGTATTCGGAGCATGAGGACCTCGACACATATCTACGTACTCTTCATGATAATACAATGTCAGATTATCATTATGATTGATCTTTTCATCTAAGATTGCTACCTTGTATTTTTCACCTCGTGCAATAAAAATATCACGTGCTTGCTGCCAGCTAACTTTTTTCTTGATAATATCATAATTCTTTTCCGCTAATTCATGCATCCTTTTTTCCAACAATACAATATCACTCTGTGAGAGAGTGTGTTCTAAATCCACATCATAGTAAAAACCTTGATCTATTACAGGACCTAGCGCCATTTTGATGTTAGGCCAAAGTTGTTTGATAGCATGTCCTAATAAATGTGTGCAGGAATGACGAATGATTTTAAGTCCCTCTGCGTCATTAATAGTAATAATACTAAGCTGACTATCGTTCTCAATGATGTCAACAACATCAATTAATTTCCCGTTAACGTAACCAGCGATACACGCTTCTGCTACATTAGAATTAATGCTATACGCAACTTCTAAAAGCGAAGGAGGATAATCAAATTGATGCTGTCTGCCATCAGACAGAGTGATTACAGGCATAGATTTTCCTCAATTTCTAATGTGGTAATATCCATATGTTAGATCATTTGATTTTCATTTATCTGCATTTTAAATTAAATTGTATAATTCAAGAAAATTACTACATTGTATTTCTGTTTGTATGTTACATAGTAACATGAGACCACAGAACAGATGAGGATTAACATTTAATAAAATTAGAATGGTTCCTTTTCAAGAGATACATTATTATATTGTATATCAAACATATAGTTAATTCACTTTGAATGACATAATTATATTATGATAGTATGATTAGAATCTATTGCCAACTGTTTTATGAATTTAATCTAATCTTTTAGAAATCATCTGATTTTGACATCTAGTCTTAAGAATGAATTTTATTAGCTTTGCATACAATTAGAGCGTATCATTATTTTTCAGTACTATATATGATATACTTGAACGATTATAACAATATAATCATCATAATATTCATGTTAAATAAATCATCCAATAATAAATATAAAATTTAATACAAATTAGTGAAGAAGAAATATATGTAACTTTACATCATGTTGCGTTTATTCAGATAATACTTTACTACTTCCATTTGATATCTAATGAAAAATAGAGATTAACCTTACCATAAGGTGCGTATTGTGCATATTATAATAAGTAATGTATCTAATAAGACGATGCAATAAGGTATTTTGACACTGATTATCAACTGATAATCATATAATTATAAATACGCTAAGTACATCAATAATCTTAATTTATTGTTAAATCTAATGATACTATTATATTCAGTATATTATATTCGAAATAGTCAATATTTTTATTACATGCTATAAAAAGCATAGCACTATGAAAAGTCTGTATAATATATTGAATTAGATGCATTTTACAATCTTAAATTTAAAGAATCATAAATCATACTTTATGTAAAAATATTTGAACTATGATTTTATTAAAAAATATAATATCTCATTTTTTTATATTTTAATTTAAACAGGTGTAAGAGATAGTATGGGAGTACTATTTTTAATTTGATTATGCCAATATTAAAACTAATAAAATGCAGTAAAATTACTAACAGTACATTAATAAATTTCAAGTTAATTTTGGCATATCCAGTACAGATATATAACAAAATGTTACTATAATGACGTATCTAAATTATAAAATTATAATTTTTAATTATGACAATCAATTTTTATTGATAGGATAGTTTAATGTTTATTAACACTAAATTTGTTGAATTTTTAATACTAAATAAGTGATAATCCATATAAAATTGATAATTAATAATTTTATATATAATTATGAAGTTATTTGATAAAAATATATTTTTTTAAAAAAATACGAATTCTAAAATTGACATTAGAGGCATCTAGAACTCTGAAATGATATTAATCATAAAAGAAATATGACATAAATTGTTATTGAATGTTTGAAACATTATTTCCCTTAAAAAGACAAAATAAAAGACTGAATGAGTCGACTACTAAATAACAGTACTGTATAAATTTATAAATTCGTTAGTAAGTATTGTTTAATACTTTTTAACTTTGAAAAAGCAATGTAAGATTATTCGAATTTATTGAATTAGGTAAATATGTGAATTTTATAATACATACGTTCTATATTACTAAAGAGATTAAAGTGAATCAACATTTTTTATGTGATAAATTTTTTTAAACAACGATTTTATTTACTATTTTGACTAATAAAAAATAACATGGGATTACTTATTACCTAATCTTTCTGATTTCATTACGGTATTTAAGCAACCCTGCTTACCCTTATCTAAACCTTTAGAGGTTCTTCAAGCTCGCTTAATGGATGGGTTGATATAGTTTTGTCATTCTTGTTCTTCCAGCCAATTTGTGTTGCTCAAAAGCACAGGAAAAAATTGAATATTTTGAATTCATTGTTGAGATAATTAAACAGCAATTACCAATTGCCTATCCGATAGGAAGCCACTATGTAATCACAAAGGAAAGAATTAACCAACAACCAAAGTACATTAAATGATAATTTCTGCCAAAGATGTTTGTATATAGCAATTTCAGGTAGAATATGAACAGCTGTTTAGCACGCTGCGTTTATCACCAGGATACAATTAATTTACAACCAGGTTTGGTGCATTATGCCAATGGTGGTGTGCTTATTATTGGAATCAGTTCGTTAGTTAATCAGCCTCTACTATGGCTATGATTAAAACAAATAATTTTGCAACAACGTTTCGATTGGTTATTATCAAATGATAGCCATCCATTGCCAATGAACATTCCATCAATGCGTTGGAATTTAAAAATAATATTGATAGGAAATCGTGAGACACTAAAAAACTTTGTTAATTTTAATCTTGAATTAACTCAATTAGGACATTACGGTGAATTTAAATCTGAATTACGTTTAGTAAATAACAAAGTTATGGAAATATGGTGCTCTTAGGTGCATACCCTTGCAACACGCCAGTCACTACAAGACTTAGTACAGATTTGGCCAATACTTATTAAACAGTCCATGCTACAGTGGAGATCAATATCAGTTACCATTATGTCCTCAGTGGCTTACCCACGCTGAAAGAAGCAACATTATACGTTCGAAACACTATAACCGCTTCTTCGTTATGCAATAGTGAAAAAATGAAAATTTGGAGGGAAAGTTATCTTAATGAACGAATGTGAGATAATATCATCGATAATCAGATCACGATAATAACTCAAGGTCAAGTGGTTGGGCAAGTCAATTTTATCAGTATTAGATGTGCCAGGCCATCCTCTACCATTTGGTGAGCCGTTTCATATCAGCTGTAGTATATTTAGGCAATGGTGAAAATAATATAGAACGATAAATAGAACTAAGCGGTAATATTCACTCTAAAGGCATTATGATCATGCAAGCGTTTCTTATGTCAGTGTTAAAACTAGATCAACAACTTCCTTTCTCTGCCTCTCTTGTTTTTGAACAATCATATGATGAGGTAGATGGAGATAGTGCTTCACTGGCAGAGTTAATAGCACTTATCAGTGCCTTGGCACTCAAGCCAGTTAATCAACAAATTGCAGTGACTGGATCGGTCGATCAATTTGGTCATATCCAACCTGTTAGTGGAATAAATAAAAAAATAGAAGGCTTTTATACCCTATGCAAAATGCGAGGACTAACCAGCAGGCAAAGAGTTATTTTCCCCACTGCTAATCTCCGTCATCTTTGTTTACATGATAATGTCATTGAAGAAGTACGCAAAGAGAATTTTTCTCTCTGGACAGTAGACACCATTAATAATGCATTAGAAATTACGATCGCAATGCCCTTTTATCATGATGAAATTCCAAACCTTTTGACATTTATACGTGAGCGTCTCAGCAATGTTAATTTACATGAACGTCATATTTTCTACAGAAGTTTTTGTTGGTTAACTAGTCGGTTAACCAAAGTTAAAGGTATTGTAAGCCGCCTGTGTATTAAGTAATTTGCACAATTCATTCATTAAGGTTTAGAAAAATTATGGTGGATAAGAACCAGTACTTTACAAAAAAAGATTTATTAGCATCTTCTCGTGGAGAATTATTTGGTAAAGACGGTCCGCAATTGCCTGCACCGAATATGTTAATGATGGACCGAGTAGTTAAAATGATCAAAGATGGTGGAAATTACAATAAAGGTTTTGTAGAAGCGGAACTTGATATTCATCCGGATATGTGGTTCTTTAATTGTCATTTTATTGGAGATCCAGTAATGCCAGGATGTTTAGGTTTAGATGCTATGTGGCAATTGGTTGGCTTCTATTTGGGTTGGTTAGGTGGCGAAGGTAAAGGTCGTGCGTTAGGTGTAGGCGAAGTAAAATTTATCGGACAAATTTTACCAAGTTCAAAAAAGGTAACTTATTACATTCATTTTCGCCGAGTAATTAATCGTAATTTAGTTATGGGTATGGCTGATGGTGAAGTATTATGTGATAAAAAAATAATATATACTGCACAATATTTAAAAGTTGGTTTATTCAAAGATACTGATTCCTTTTAGTCTATTGATTTGGATAAAATTCAATTGTATTATTTTCAAATTATATGTCTCTCAAAAATAATTGATTGTCATACTGTATAGTATAATCATCCAAAAAGATGCTTTGAATACGATCAAGATAATATAATTAATACAGTAATATTACTGAAAATACTTCATTTAAACTAATATTATTTAAACTACTATAATATATTGGTAATATGTCTGTGCACGAACAGTATTATATTTATGTCAATCAATTAACGATGTTTAATATGAAACGTGATTACTACATGCTATTTTAATATAGATAGTATTTTTTATTGAATCTTTAAGGGTATCCAATCAAGGCTTGACACTACAAATTATACAATAACATTTATATTCATAATACCGTTACTTTTTCTTAATATTACTTATCAAGAGAATAATAGTGCAGCACATGGTGACGTATGCATCTATATTAATGGTATGTAAAAATAAAATTTGATCGCTAAAAACATCTTTCCGTCAGAGGTACACATAAAAATATTTTTATATATCAATTATATTAATATATATAACATTCTTTTTTAGAGAATCTTTATGAGGTGTTGTATAGATACATAAATTAACATTAAGGATGTCTACAATATAACTGATTGATTTATATAAAAAAATATGAATAACGTAATAGATATATATTTTCATCGATTTAATTACTATTCCATATATTAATTAAAATTAACAGATGTGAATAACACACATAAAAAATAAATATAAAAAGTTTCGAATGATAAGATACTAAATCTTAGTATTTATTAAAATTTATATTTTATATTAAAATGGATCATCTGAAAAAATTAGTTTTCTTGATTATATTTTAATGAAAAATAAAAGCGACCATTCATATTTTTTGAATCCAATTTTATTGAACATTATAATCGTGATATGTTTGTTTACATTATGAAATACAAGAATATTGAATTATGTAATGACGTAACAAAACAATATATACACTAAAACTGAGTATCTTCATACTGATAAGATAATATTGTGATATAATTATCATGTTTATACCATTAGATATTTATTACTAATCTTTTTATATAAAATATACTTTATATTTTTTATGGAACTTACTGAGAAGTAAGTTTATTTATTTTAAAATAATGAATGTAAATATCACGTATGTTTACTTCTGATTGAATAAATTAAAATAAGATAATCAATCAATATGAAAATTAAACAAACAACATTAAAATAATGAATGGTAAATTCATTGTCCTGGAAGGTTTAGAAGGAGCTGGAAAAACTAGTTCTGTCATACAAATTGTAAAAGTATTAAATCAGCATGGAATTTATGATATACTTATGACTCATGAGCCAGGAGGCACGCCATTGGCGGAAACACTGCGCCAGCTCATTAAAGATGAAAAAAGTAATGAGTCGATTACTAATCATGCTGAAGTGTTACTTCTTTATGCTGCCCGAGTACAGCTAGTCGAACAAGTCATCAAGCCGGCGTTAGCGAGGGGTACTTGGATAATAGGGGATAGACATGATCTTTCTTCTCAGGCTTATCAGGGAGGAGGACGAGGTGTAGATGCTCATTTTTTAAAAATGCTTCGTACTACAATTTTAGGTACTTTTCATCCTAACTTGACATTTTATTTGGATATTCCACCAGCTGTAGGACTAAAGCGTATATATACTCACAGTAAACTAGATCGTATTGAGCTTGAATCGATTGAGTTCTTTGAGCGTGTCCGAGCGCGTTATCAAGAATTAGCAGTAGAAAATAAACGAATCATTACCATTGACGCTAGCCGATCTTTAAAAGTAGTCAACAATGAGATTCGATCAATTTTAACACTCTGGCTTCATACAAAAGAAGGTTGTTCTATGTCATGAATTGGTATCCTTGGTTAAATTATCCATATCAACGAATTATATCTTGTTATCAAAATGATCAGGGGCCGCATGTTTTACTGCTACATAGTAAAAAGGGTAACGGAGAAATCTCCTTAATGTATGCAATTGTTCGTTGGTTAATGTGTTATCAACCAAATGGAATAAAAAGTTGCAATCAGTGTTATAGTTGTCATCTAATGATGATAGATAGTCATCCTGATTATTATTATTTAGCTCCAGATAAAGTAGACCATCAGACCATAGGGATAGATAGTATCCGCATTGTTATTAACAGTATTCATTTTCGCCCTCGACAATCTCGTCGAAAGGTAGTCTGGATTCCTTATAGTAATCTATTGACTGATCAATCAGCTAATGCATTATTAAAAGTTCTAGAGGAACTATCGGACGAAACTTATTTCTTACTAGGCTGTCGAGAGTTATCCGATTTATTACCTACATTTAGAAGTCGATGTTTTTATTGGGCATTACCAGTACCCAAAGAATCGTTGGCTTTACAATATTTACACAGTACAGGTACTGTTTTTGATCCACAAGTGGTTTGTACAGCACTTAGATTATGCAGTGGTGCTATTCAAGCAGCGGAAGAATTGTTACAACCAACTCGTTGGAAGGAACGATTGACATTATGTGCAACAATAAGCAATACTATTACCAGTAGAGATATGCTTTTACTTCTACCTTTATTAAATAAATCTAAAGATCGTGAGCCTCTAAATTGGTTACTTAGTTTTCTAGTAGATACGTATAAATGGCAACAGGATATTAAGACGTCTTTAATTAATTCTGATATGTCTAATCTAGTGAAGACGCTGGCATCTCATTGGTCAATGGAATTGATGCATGTTCAATGGCAAAAATGGTTACGTTTTCGCCGACAATCTCATGAGATAAGTGGAATTAATCATGAGTTGTTACTAACACATTATTTACTAAGTTGGGAAAGAGATATTATCGATCATTGTGTGTAATAATATAAAGGTTATTATAGTATGTTTTTAGTAGATTCTCATTGCCATCTTGATATTTTAAATTATGAAACGTTACATCGAAATGTAGATGATGTAGTGGCACAAGCATATTCGTGTGATGTGAAGCTAATTTTGACAAATTGCATAACATTATCCAATTTTAATACTATTATTAAAATAATTGATCGGCGCAATGATGTTCTGTTATCCTGTGGTATTCATCCTCTTAAACTCGATCAACCTTATAATTTTACCGAACTTCGACGCCTAATTACTTCTCATGATAAAGTTATAGCAATAGGCGAAACTGGTTTAGACTATTATCATCAAGAAGATAATAAAAGACAACAGCAAACTGTATTCCGTGAACATATTCGCCTAGGACGGGAACAAAATAAACCAGTTATTATACATACTCGTGCCGCTTGTAAAGATACACTCTCTATCTTACATGAAGAAAAAGCTAGCGAATGTGGTGGTGTACTACATTGCTTTACCGAAAATCTAGATACTGCTAAGATATTGCTGAATATGGGTTTTTATATTTCTTTTTCTGGAATTATTACATTTCGTAATGCTGCATCACTACGCATAATAGCACGATATGTTCCTCTAGATTTATTATTAATAGAGACTGATTCGCCATATTTAGCACCGGTGCCTTACCGTGGCAAAGAAAACCAACCAGCTTATTTACGTAATATTGCTGAGTGTATATCAATACTGAAAGGCATCACTTTAGAGCAATTAGCTGATGCCACTACCAATAATTTTGGCCGGTTATTTCACGTAGACATTGCATCAATGACTCATTGATAATCAATCACATAATGTAATATATTGATTTTTTTAAAATCTAAATAATTTAGAGTCAGGTACTACTTTTAGTATGCTATCTACATCTTTTATCATAATATTTATTATATCAAAAGTTTTTAACTAAAATCATTTTGATGAGTTAATAATAAATATTATGCAAGTAAAGCACAACACTGATCATTAATCTTGTTATTAAGAGTGTGCGTTCCAAGAAACATTGCCCCATAGTAAAATTATGATCTTAATTATCATATTACATTATAGTTAAGTATACATCTTATTATATCGACATAAAACACTATGGTTGTTTCTATTTTTATTATTTTATAATAATAATTATCTTAATATTATACTAGTATTGCTTTTTAAACTATAAGTTTATCATAATATATTGTTATTATTATTTAATAATGTATTAAGTATTGAAGTAATTAGATCTAAGATACCTTAGATCTTAGATCATAAATCATAGACATATTGAATGATAGTTGTGTTATGACACTAATATTATAAGTATGAACCAATATGTTTATGTTTTAATAAAAAATTATCTTACTTACTAATAAGTATACTTAATAGATATTTATTTACTTTAGTCTTATGTTATTTTTGTTAATTTATGTAACAAAATTACTTTAAATATATTCTATTATTACTTGTACAGAGTGGTATTATGTTTTTAATAATCATTAGATCATAATGATACTTAATTATGTTAAATCAATATATTATTATCTTAGATAAATGTGAATGATAGTTATATTACAAATACGGATTTGTATATACATTTAAAAATAAAAATAATATATTTAATTTTATTTATAAAATAGATTAATTGAGATACTTTGAATCGTATTCAATACCAACGCATAACAGTAAATATAAAAGAATATAAAATAAAATGTAATGATAGAGTAGTAAGTTTTTAACTTTAACAAATAGAATGATGAAATACACATCTGTTTAGTAAAATTTAGTGATACATCCTATTGCTGTATAGGCTTTCTCTAGTGTCACACTGGCTTTAGCATGTGCGCTTTCTGCTCCTTTTCGCAGCACTTGTTGAAGATATGGTTCGTCGGCACGTAACATGTAATATCGGCTTTGTAATGTGTCTAATATAGACAATACTGAATCGATAACAGCAGTTTTTAGATGACTATACATTTTACCTGCAAATACATGCTCTAAATCTGATATTGGTATATCAGTTGCAGAAGATAGAATATTTAATAAATTAGAAATGCCAGGCTTTTTAATAGGATCATAACGTATGATTGGTGGATGATCAGAATCAGTAATAGCACGATTAATTTTTTTTACTACTGATTCAGTGTCATCTAAAAGAGTAATGATGTTACCATAATTTGTGTCTGATTTTGACATTTTTTTTGTTGGATCTAATAATGACATTATTCTTGCACCAGAATTGGCCATAAATAACTCAGGTACTGTAAAAATATTGCCATACAATGAATTGAATCTTTTAGCAATATTTCGACTTAATTCTAGGTGTTGTTTTTGATCTTCTCCTACCGGTACTTGATTGGTTTGATAAAGTAAAATATCTGCAGCCATTAATACTGGATAGTCGAAAAGTCCAGCATTAATATTTTTAGAATACCGAACCGACTTATCTTTGAATTGGTTCATTCGACTCAATTCACCATAATAAGTATGGCAATTCAGTAACCAACATAGCTGGCTATGCTCCGGTACGTGTGACTGTATAAAGATAGTACTTTTTATTGGATCAATTCCGCATGCCAAATATAATGCTAGTACGTCTAGAGACGTGGTACGCAATTTTTGGATCTCTTGACGAACAGTAATAGCATGTAAATCAACAATGCAATAAATACAATGATAATTGTTTTGCATTTTGACCCATTGACGTAATGCACCCATATAGTTTCCAATGGTTAATTTTCCTGATGGTTGTGCACCGCTGAATACTATAGGTTTATCCATTATTTTAAATATCCTAATTTAAAGAATTATTATTCATTTAATAGTAAAAAATTAAAAAAATAGTTTAATATTTAATGTTGAAATTTTAGGTATTCTAACATGTTAGAATATTTATAAGTAATGTCAGTAATGTAGATCATTTAATCAATTAATGGCATGAAATGGAAACTGTCATTTAAAAAATGTAATTTATAAAAATTAAATAATTATTTATTTCAAGTAATAAATTTAACAAATATGATCAAGTTCATAACTATATGATGTGCCATAGAATATTAATAACCAGTAATTGACTATAAATTAGTAGTAAGATATCTGGTTCATTGAGTTCTAATTTTAGTTCAACATGTTTCATACTATGCTGTCTTTCATCCAAACTACTTACTGTATAAAGTAATGCTATAGCGTAATAAATACGATTGATTGAATATATTAGAAAACAAAAGGCACAAGATCATCTTATTTAAGATCAAAAATAAAATTTGAATTCGAATGTACTTAGAAAAAATCGTAAGTTTTTAAAAAATTACGAGATATATTGTGATGCTTTTGATAATTGTAATCGCATTTCATCTATAACTACTTGATAGTTAGGTTGATTAAAAATAGCAGAACCAGCAACGAACATATCTGCACCAGATCGAGCAACTATACCAATATTATCTACTTTAATACCGCCATCTACTTCTAAACGAATATGCCTATTGCTTTGGTTAATGAGATCACGCACTTTACGTATTTTACTCAATGTTGAAGGCAAAAAGCATTGGCCACTAAAACCAGGATTAACTGACATTAATAAAATTATATCAATTTTATCCATTACATATTCTAAATAGCTAAGAGGAGTAGCGGGATTAAATCCTAAACCAGCTTTGCAACCGAATTCTTTGATAAGCTGTAATGAATAATCAACATGTTCAGTAGCTTCAGGATGAAAGGTAATATAATTAGCACCAGCTAATGCAAAATCCCGTATTAATCGATCGATTGGCTTAACCATTAAATGTACATCAATAAGAGAAGTTATTCCATAGCTACGTAGTGCTTTAAGTACCATTGGTCCTATAGTAAGATTATTGACATAATGATTATCCATGACGTCAAAGTGTATGCTATCTGCACCAGCAGATAGAACTTGAGTAATATCCTCTCCAAGACGTGCAAAATCTGCAGAAAGAATAGAAGGGGCTATCAAAAATTTTTTCATACAATATCTCTTTAACAATGTACTGTTTTATAGTTCAACAATTTATTTTAAATTATACAATGCTGATAAATTGGTTAAAACTATACGTTTGAACATATTACTATTAACAGTACAGCATACTGTGACGTAATGTAAACTAGAAAGGCATCAATGTACCATTTTAATACAGTTATTTTATGATTTTCAATGAGTACTGCTGGTGTATGATGAGTTTTGTGTGATAACTTGTTGCTATATACGCTACTTGTTATTCATTCAGTTAAACCAAAATTTTTGCATAGTAAGCTGTAAAATTTATACCATTTAAAAGTAGTACATAAGTAGTATCGTAATATTGCTTATCCAAGCAATGCATGTAATAAAGTTTATTGATACCATTCACATAAAAAATTGTGTTTCTAATTTGAATAGAAAATAATGAAATTTTATTTCATAAAAATAGAGTTTTTATAACGATCAAAAGAAATATTACATTTTTTATTCACATCATATGATGTCGATATAAAACATTATAATAGCAATGTATATTGAAATAAAGAAACAATATGGCATGACGATAGGCGTCAGTAAAGCAATGAAATTTCTTTCGAAGTGCACAATGTACTTTCAGAAGAAAGTATGAGCATTAACAAAAAATAATTATTCAAACATCTCGAATAAAATTTATCGGTTATCTTAATAATATTAAATAGATTGCTAAAATCACTTATGATGTTTATCATGAGGGTATAGCATACTTAATCAAGATTAACAAATCTTGAATCAATGCTAAAAAGAGGTTCAATTAAGCAATTTTCTGGAAAAAATTTTTAGATAGTCTTAATGAGTAGCTATTTCCAGCTCATTTTTAAATATATGATTTTTCTTCATAATTTAAACTATTTCTCATATTTTTCATATAAAGCAGTATACCATATCTTTTTATTAACAAACTCAAAGTTGTTCCCTTAAAAAATACTTATTATATTTTTCGTTTTAAGTTTCTATTTATCCTTCATCTGCTTTTTGTATACGCAGGAAAAAAATAATTTTGTTACTATGATGTATGCTATAAAAAGAACAATTTTCGTACATTAATGCGCATTAGGAATGATGATAGCAAAATTTTTTACTTTCAACAATCAGTAAAGTAATGTTGTTGTATATAAACTTAAATGTTATTAATTATAATGTATAATTAAATTGTAACGTATAATAATAATTGGTATTACACTATGTGGATATAATCCAAAACATATTATTTCTAATTATTTCTATTTGTTCTTCAATTGATATTGCATAAATTTTAATAATTTTTTATTAATAATGACTAATGTTAATTTTAACTGATGCAACCAAGAATAATGTACTCCATATGCTTAAATATTTGCTTAACGTAAGCAATGTAATAGATAATGAATTATGATTTTTCCATTTGAAAAAAAATGACGCCATTCATCCTTTTTTGCTAGCAATAAAGTATTATTGTATCTTTTAGTGAATAGATGTTCTAATTCACTGTGAATAAAATTAACAACGAGTTAGTAATAATATCATTTAAATGATTTTGGATACATTAGATATTTAATACATAGTCAATCTAATGCTATACCTAACAAGTATATGAGTATAGTAATTAATATTAGAATATTTTATTGCTAGAAATATAGGAAAACGTTTTAATGAGTGTTGAAAATTAATTAAGAACGATGAATACTGTTTTGAGAGTGCTCATCATTGTTCATTCCATTTCAATAAGAGTGGAAAAAATTTAATAAATAGGACTCTTAAAGCTAAGATACGTCTAATTGGTATTGGTATAAAGCTAACATAGCAATGCCTGCCATTAAGTGACATTTAAATATTATTTTTTTAAAAGTTCACGCTTTTCAAATACACAAAAACTTTTTATTAGAAGTTATGTATCTTTGACTAATTCATATTCTATTTTTAAATAAACGACCCATTTTATGGGGTGCTTCCTAAAAAAATATATTACTATTTTAATTTTAAATCCGACAGTCCTCAATAGATTGAATTACTATATCGTTTTCTACTTCTGCATATGTTACGGCATGACCTAGTGAGACTGGTAGCACTAGACGTAGTTGACCAGAAATCACTTTTTTATCACGTATCATGTGCGTAAGATATGCTGTTGAAGGCATTGTTTCTGGTCCTTTGATAGGTAAATGTGCGCGTAATAAAAGTGACTTGACTCGTTCAGTATCTATGTGACTAAATTGGCCTAGCCGACGTGCAGCGTACACAGCCATCATGATTCCGGCAGCTACGGCTTCTCCATGTAGCCAATTACCGTAGCCCATATGCGTCTCAATTGCATGACCATAAGTATGTCCAAGATTAAGCAGTGTACGCTGTCCTCCTTTCTTTTCGCGTTCGTCAGCAGCTATCACCTTAGCTTTTAATTCACAGCATCGGCGGATACAATACATCAATGTGTGAGGTTCTAATGCCAATAGCGACTCTATAGAATTTTCAAGCCACTTAAAAAGTGTAGCATCAAAAATGATGCCATACTTAATAATTTCTGCTAAACCTGAAGAGATTTCTCTTGGTGGCAAAGTATTTAGATAATCTACATTGATTACCACTGAAGCTGGTTGATGAAAAGCGCCGATCATATTTTTTCCAAGTAGATGATTTACTGCAGTTTTTCCTCCTACTGATGCATCAACTTGAGCGAGTAGAGTAGTCGGTACTTGAATAAAGCGTACACCACGCTGATAACTGGCGGCAGCAAATCCGCTTAAATCTCCAATTACACCGCCACCGAAAGCAATAATTGTAGTATCGCGTCCGTGATTTTTTGATAATAATGCAGAAAAAACTTGTTCTAAAATTACTAATGACTTATATTGCTCACCGTCAGGCAAAACCAAATGATCAACTTTGATACCAAATTGGGTTAATTTATTAACTAATACATCTAGATAAAGGTCCGCTAATCGATTATTTGTGATAAGCATGGCACTATCACCAGATGTGAGGGGCCAAAACGATGTATGTTTACTGAATAAATCAGTTCCGATGAAAATCGGATAATTGCATTCTCTTAATGTGACTTGAATTTTTTCCATAAGACGCTCAACATTGTTAAATGGCTTTTAATTTAAATCAGTTCTTTTTTAGCATGTTAATAATTTGGTTTACAACTACTTTAATACTTTGTTCATCAGTGCGAATAGTGAAATCGGCAATACTTTCATAAAGCGGATTTCTTTGATTTGCCAATGCTTCAAGTACTTCACGTAATGAGGTATTTACTTGTAAAAGTGGACGTTTTTTATCCCGTTGTGTACGAAATAGTTGTTTTTCGATAGTGGTTTCTAGGTAAATGACTACGCCTCGGGAAGAAAGACGATGACGTGTTTCACGTGATTTTATCGAACCACCGCCAGTAGCCAATACAATTCTCTGGTTTTTTGTGATTTCGTTGATAATTTTTTCTTCTCGATCTCGAAAACTATTTTCACCTTCTACGTCAAATACCCAGCTGATATCTGCTCCGGTACGTTTTTCAATTTCTTGATCTGAGTCAATAAAATCCATATTAAGTTGTTGAGCTAATTGACGACCAACAGTGCTTTTTCCAGCACCCATAGGTCCAATAAGAAAAATATTTCGTTTTTCTGCCATCTTGTTCGATATCACTAATATTATTTGTTAAGGATAACATCCTTCTCTAATCAAACTAGTTTCAGGAATGAATTAAACTGTCATGAAAATTAAGCACGAGAATCAGACGCAATTATCTTGATATTGTAGATTATTTAGTAACTAAATAGATTTTTATCTAGTTTCATAAAAAACCTCCGATGTCACGCATTAATTGAATTCTCGATATGTAATTGGAAAAAGCATGTTATTTAAAATGATATTTTAAATTCATATGATCATATAAATCATATAATAAATTAATTGAATTTTTAAAAAAAAATATTTATATATTAAGATAGCTAGCATTTTATATAACATATATTGATGTATTTATATAATGATATTAATATGTATGTTTCATTATATTCATACTTAATAAGATAATTGGAATTAATATCGTTTTAAATATTATATTAAAATTGTTTTTATTGTGTCTCATAAAATGTAATCAATCGAATTGAGTAAAATTCAACTAATATTTTATGTATTACTAATACAGATAGTGCATACATTCTCATAATGAAAGAGCATGCTCTCCGATTAATTAAATAATTACACATTCTAATTTACTTTAATCTTTTTGATAAAGAGAAAAACATAAAAAGTATTTTAACAAATTGTATTTTTGTTATGTTTAGATTATCAATGGATCGACTAATTTTCTCTTTATTTACAGTTAAATGATTATAATAAGCTATTATTTTTATTAAACTAAACGTATTGTTAACCATATTGTCAGATTACTAATCTTTCTGAGAGTTTATTGTATAATGAGTTTATTGTATAATGTAGATCTATACTCAGTATTAGAAATAATCAGAGATTTAACTAGATGTAATCTATACTATATTAATAGTGACATTATAAATATAAATTATTCGGAAAAATTTAAGTTTTTTATAGAAAAGTTAGTACTCAATAAATCACCAATATTCGAGTAAAATATATCTGAATTTTAAATACTAAATGAAGATCCACAGCTACAGGTAGTCTTGGCATTTGGATTCTTCACAATAAAACGTGAGCCCTCTAATCCTTCATTATAGTCTATAGATCCGCCTAACAAATATTGTAAAGTCATAGAATCAACTACTAAAGTGACACCTTTTTTTTCAATGGTAAAATCATCCTGATTAATTTTATCATCAAGGATAAAACCATATTGAAAACCACTACAACCACCACCAGTAATATATACTCGCAATTTCAAGTGGGGATTTTTTTCATTAGAGACTAAGTTTTTCACTTTATCTACTGCTGAGTCTGTAAATTGTAAAGGTAATTTTATTGTCTCAATCATAATATAATTCCAGAAAATCATAAAGCCGAATGATTCGTACTAAACTATGATGTAGTTTTTTAAAATTTAATTATCTGTAAATAAAAGTTTATATTGGCATTAACAATAATTAATTTTTATATATATTTATTATATGAATATTTTAAATATCCAATTTTATTGATAATTTTTGCGCATTAAGATAATTAAATGGATAAAAGAAATATTAATGAATAGCAATAGTATTGAAATTTTCAATTTTAGACTTAAATATTATCTAAAAATGAGAGAATTTTTAAAATTAAAAATACAGATCGCAATACTATTGATGTATTTTTTATCATTTTACCAATTATTTTAACTTCTAAAACAACTTTTTTAAAAAATTTAAATTTTAAATATACACATAAAGTATGTAATATTAACAGAATTCAATTAACAATTATTATAAATTGATATTTAGCCTGGTTATTGAAAAATGCCTATGAATCTGTTGATCATATTTCATATGTGAAATACCTATATGTTATAGAGCGAATATTAACAGAAAAATTAGACAATATCTAGTCTAACAAACTAGAAATATAGCATATATATGCTATATAATCTCATAACCTTGTGCTTTATATATGTTAATTTTATTAAAATTTAAGGATGTTTAAAAAATTATTAAATATGTAAAATATCACAATTTAAAATTAATCTTTATTATCTAATGTTATTTAAAACCATTTCACCTATGGATTGTGAATCCACTGTATTTGAAATTGTTTTTCACAGAATGGTTTAGATAACTTGTTTTCTATGTAGTGCATATTGTGTATATTAATTCAGTTTTGCACACTATATTCTCTACAATACAAATATATGATTATTGTTTTAGGACAATCATAATATTTACAGTGCGCTTGTTATTCAGTATATGAGAAACAGTCAATATGTTAAATAGGTAAGATAATGAATATTAAGTAATGATGTTACGTTATTTTAATAATCATTAACATTTGATGTATTACATATTATCAATATATTAAAAGGATACTTAGCAATGTAAAGATTATATTTTTAATTTACAGAAATTATAAAAAGATAATAATTCTAGATTATACATAAGTTTTTAAAAATTTTAAGTATAATTGTCATCCATTGATGATGTAAATTCACTCTGTTAAATAGAATGGATTCATTAAGCTAAATTAAATAATTAAACAAATCTCTATTTTATTAATACTTTTAACATAAATATTGAACTTTATTATGAAAAATATCAGACCGAATCGTACAAACGCCTGGCGAGCGTTGCAACAACATTTTAAACTATTAAAAAACGTTCATATTGGTGACTTATTTAAGCAAGATCCACAACGTTTTTCATCTTTTTCAGCAACTTTTAATGATGAAATTTTAATAGACTATTCTAAAAATCGCATAACTTCGGAGACTCTTACTAAATTAGTAGCATTAGCAGAAGAATGTGATTTAAAAAGTGCCATTCAATCAATGTTTAAAGGTACAAAAATCAATTGTACAGAAGATCGGGCAGTGCTGCATATTGCATTACGTAATCGTAGTAATACACCCATCAAGATAAACAATAAAGATGTGATGCCAAAAATTAATGCAGTTCTTATGAAGATGAAACAATTTTGTGAGAAGGTCATTAATGGTACATGGTACGGTTATACTGGTAAGACTATAACTGACATAGTTAATATAGGCATCGGCGGGTCTAATCTTGGTCCATATATGGTTACTGAGGCATTACAGCCTTACAAAAATCATCTTACGATGCATTACATATCTAATATAGATGGAACTCATATTGTAGAAACAGTAAAAAAGCTGAATCCGGAAAGAACTTTATTTTTAGTGGCATCCAAAACATTTACTACTCAAGAGACAATGACTAATGCCCATAGCGCTCGAGATTGGTTTCTAAAAAATGCTAAAAATGAAAAATATATTGCGCGTCATTTTGCAGCATTATCTACTAATGCTAAAGCAGTAGCTGACTTTGGAATCGATACCAATAACATGTTTGAATTTTGGAATTGGGTCGGTGGCCGCTATTCACTTTGGTCTTCTATCGGACTATCGATTGCATTATTTCTCGGATTTGAAAATTTTGAAAAATTGCTTAGTGGTGCTCATGCTATGGATAACCATTTTTCTAGCATGCCATTAGAGCATAATTTACCTGTGATACTGGCATTAATTAGCATCTGGTATAATAATTTTTTTGATGCTGCAACAGAAGCTATTTTACCGTATGATCAATACATGCATCGTTTAGCTTCTTATCTTCAACAGGGCAGTATGGAATCAAATGGTAAATGTGTTGACCGTCATGGTCGTGTTGTTAATTATCACACAAGTCCCATTGTTTGGGGTGAAACGGGAACAAATGGTCAGCATGCATTTTTTCAGTTTCTTCATCAAGGAACAAGAATAGTTCCTTGTGATTTTATTGCTCCTACTATTAGTCATAATCCAATTTCTAATCATCATGCTAAATTATTAGCTAATTTTTTTGCCCAAACTGAAGCGTTAGCTTTTGGAAAATCACGTGCAATGATAGAACAGGAATTGCTTAGCACTGGTCACACATCAGACCAAATAAAAAATATATTGCCATTTACAGTATGTGAAGGCAACCGCCCAACTAATTCGTTCCTTTTAAGGAAAATAACACCTTATAATCTAGGTGCTTTGATTGCGTTATATGAGCATAAATTTTTTACTCAAGGAGTTATTCTTAATATTTATACGTTTGATCAATGGGGAGTTGAATTAGGAAAACATCTTGCAGATTGCATTTTACCAGAACTATATCAAAATGACATAGTCACTACACATGATAGTTCTACTAATGGTTTAATTAATCGTTATAAGTATTGGAGACATTAATCAATTATTATGAAATTTAAGAAACGTTGTAAAATTAGCATATACTTTATATAGCTGAAAAATGAATAAACACACAATAATATAAAAATGAAAATATTTCGATATATTTGAAAATATATTTTAAATAGCTTGTTTAAAACATTGTCTCAGCTTCTTTTATATGAGAGAAGATTATATCAGTCTGACTAAGAATGAGATTAATAATTAATTCACTTCATTAGATAAATATTTAGTTTAAAATATTCATGTAACCTTTCATGTTGAAGTTGTATATCTTATTTTATAAACTTTTAAAAACCTTTCAGAACATTACGACATTATTAAACTAATTATAGTGCTAAAATTATTGAATATAATCTCCCTTGAGATATACAGTGTAATTTTCAATGTTATTGCATTGATGTTGATTGGTTAATTTAATATATTGGCAATGTTTTTAACATGAATAAATGATAAGTTCTTTCACTTTAATTTCAAAATTAAATGCTACATGAAACTGTACGTATTAAAATAGAATCATCAAATGTATCAGTAATTAATACTATATATAACTAAGTATTTAATTGTTTTAAAATCTAGAGTGAATATGCAATTTTCTGTTATTCTTTTTTATAGAAGCTATATGTATTATATAGCTTCGTCTTATCATTCATAATAAAACTATTAACAATTTTTGTGTTAAGGAATGTAAAAATTTTTGTTTTCGTATGTCTTTTGACGAACTCTACCATATCATTAAGATAATCTAGCATTATTTAATAATATGAACTATATATTGTTAATATTTAAAATATTTTAAAGATATAAATATAGAAAAGTACTATACTGTAACGAGTGTGACTGATTTGGTGTTATATAAAAGCGCAATGTTCTATTTAATGTCAAATAGATCCGACTAATTTAATTAAGATTAGAAGCTTACAGCTATTATATCCGTTTTAAGTACTTTTAATTTAAAAAGAAATTTTTAAAAAGTTTTATTGTCGATAAAAATCGAATTTTGATTTATATATATGGTCATACAGCCGAAGAGTTCTTTTCATAAATCACATAAGATGATTACATTGATAGCATAAAAATTAATAAATATTTTTTATCAATTCATATAAGGACCTAAATTCTGATTAATAATGTAACTCGGCCTTTCTTAAGAGAACCATGATTTTCAATCATGATTGAAAAAGCTAATAACGTCCATTTATTTGAGAGAGCATTCATATGAATATGACATTAATTAATAAATATTTACTCCCGTCGTATCATATACAACATAACGATCTTTTTTCCGTGTTGGAAAGAATGTATACGCGACATTTAGATTATGCAGACATTTATCTGCAGTCAAAGTATCAAGAAATTTTAGTACTTGAAAGCAGTATTATTAAAGATGGATTTTATAGTATTAATCAAGGTGTTGGTGTACGAGCGATCAAGGGCGAAAAAACAGGTTTTTCTTACGCTGATCAAATTACATTAACGGCACTAAAGAAAAGTGCTTTAACTGCTTGTAGCATTGTTAACGAATCGGGCAACACAAAGATAAAAAGATTAGAAACGATTAAATGTTATCCTACATATCCTCATATAAATCCATTGTCCAGCCTATCACGTGAAGAAAAAATATCACTCTTATATAGAATAAATAATGTAGCACGTTCTGTTGACACACGTGTGCAAGAAGTTACCGCTAGTTTATCTGGTATTTATGAGCATATTTTGGTAGCGGCTTCTGATGGTACTTTGGCCACAGATATACGTCCTTTGGTTCGTTTATCTATTCATGTTCATGTAGAACAAGATGGAAAAAGAGAATATGGTACTAGTGGTGGTGGAGGTCGATGCGATTATAATTTTTTCATGGAAAAAGATGTAAATGAAGCACGTGCTGATATTTGGACACGAGAAGCAGTACATATGGCATTAGTTAATCTTTCCGCTATTGAAACTCCAGCTGGTCCAATGCCAGTAGTATTAGGAGCTGGCTGGCCGGGAGTGTTATTACATGAAGCTATAGGACATGGTTTAGAGGGCGACTTTAATCGCCACGGTAATTCAATTTTTAGCGGACAGATAGGAAATAAAGTAGCATCTGAATTATGTACTGTAGTGGATGATGGGACGCTTAATAATTTATGTGGTTCACTGTCTATTGATGATGAAGGAGTGCCCGGACAGTATAATGTGCTCATTGAAAATGGTCAGTTAAAAGGATATATGCACGATAAATTATCCGCTCGATTTTTAGATAGTTCACCTACTGGAAATGGAAGAAGAGAATCGTATGCACATCTTCCAATGCCACGGATGACTAATACTTATATGTTAGCTGGCCAATCAAAACCAGCAGATATTATTTCTAGCGTAGATTATGGAATCTATGCACCAAATTTAGGTGGTGGACAAGTAGACATTACTTCAGGTAAATTTGTTTTTTCTATTACAGAAGCATACATGATTGAAAAAGGCCGCCTTACTCGTCCTATAAAGGGTGCAATGCTTATTGGATCTAGTATTGATATCATGAACAAAATTTCCATGGTCGGAAATGACTTAGCATTAGATAGAGGAGTAGGAATGTGTGAAAAAGAAGGACAAAGTTTACCGGTTAATGTAGGACAACCAACATTGAAAATAGATAAAATTACAATTGGAGGCACTACCTAAAATCAAAATGACGACAACAATACAATCAAACATAAAAAAATATCTGTCAATTATAATAATGAACGCGCAATATTAGATATGATTTTCACTTTGTAAAATTTTGTAAAATAATGTTGATAAAATAACACAGTGAATTTCTATATATTAGATATTGATTAATGAATTATTTATACTTCTCTAGGCATCACTACTAGGGCCATCTATATCAATGAAGATGTAGTTCATTAAAATAATATTTTCATTAGTAAGTTTTATGTAAAAAAATTATTGTTTCTTCTTTGCCTTAATATTTAACAAGTCGGTAATCGTGCCTTCATAAATTTTTGCAGCTAAATTTATTGACTCATGTAAAGTCGGATGAGCATGCATAGTAAGAGAAATGTCTCCTACATCACAACCCATTTCTATAGCTAAACCGATTTCACCTATAAGTTCACCTCCATGACTACCAACTATCGCACCACCGATTATTTGATGTGTTTCTTTGTTAAAAATTAACTTTGTCATACCATATGAGCAATTTGATGCTACGGCACGGCCAGAAGCTTCCCAGGGAAAAGTAGCTACTTCAAAGTTAATTTTAGTTTTTGTAGCTTCTTTTTCGGTCAAACCAACCCATGCTACTTCTGGGTCAGTATATGCTATGCATGGAATGATTTTAGAATCATAATAATATTTATTACCTGCTATTACTTCTGCGACCAAATGGCCTTCATACATACCTTTGTGAGCTAGCATCGGTTGACCAACAATATCGCCAACAGCATAAATATGCGATATATTAGTACGCATTTGCTTATCAACACTAATGAAGCCGAGATTGTCTACTTGTATTCCTGCTTGTTCAAGATTCAACAGTTTCGTATTTGGAGTACGACCAATAGCTACAAGTACAGCGTCATAACACTGATTTGTACAAGAATCATCCTGTGTATTTTCCATAGTTACATGAAGGCCATCTTCTCTAGTTTTTATCATAGAAACTTTAGTGTGTAGCATAAGATTAAAATAGTCTCGAACATATTTTTCAAAAAATTTTACCACATCCTGATCAGCAGCTGGAATAAGTTGATCACACATTTCGACGACATCAATTTTTGATCCTAAAGCATGGTAAATAGTCGCCATTTCAAGTCCAATAATACCACCGCCTATAATCAATAACCTATTTGGCACTGAATTTAAATCTAGCGAATTAGTGGAGTTCCATACTCGTGAATCTTCGTAGGGAATAAATGGTAATTGAATTGGACAAGATCCAGAGGCGATAATTGCATTATCGAATATGATTCTTATACTATCACCATGTTTGTTTTCTACGTCTATTGTATGAGCACTAGTAAATTTTCCGTAGCCTGTCAATACGTTTATTTTACGTGCTTTAGCCATTTTACTTAAGCCAGTTGTTAACTTATATATTAATTGTTCCTTCCACATTCGCACATTATTAATATCAATTTTTAATTCACCAGACACGATGCCATTTTTTTTCATTTCCTTAGCATCTGTAATTGTTTTAGCAATATGCAATAAAGCTTTAGAAGGAATACAGCCGACATTTAAACAAACTCCACCAAGAGATGCATAACGTTCTACCAAGACTGTTTTCAAACCTAAATCTGCACAACGAAAAGCTGAAGAATATCCCCCTGGTCCAGATCCAAGTACTAAAACTTGAGATTTTATTTCAATGCTCATAATAATCCTTTAGTCACTACTAATAAGTCCAACATTAATCTATAAATATTTACGCACTTTTGCTATCTATTTTGACTATTGCTCAATACTGAACAGTTTACATAAATGCAAATAAACTGCAATATAATAATTAATATAGCGAACCTTCAATCCATATTACTAATTTTAGTGATTTATTTTTTGCTGTAGTTATACCACATAGTATATATAGTATTTAAGAAAATGATTGTTAATTTTGGATACTACATTATTAAATGACGGATATCAGAAATTACATGACTGATAAAAGTAATAAATCGTGCACCATCAGCACCATCAATCACTCGATGATCATAAGAAAGAGACAATGGTAACATTAGTCGAGAAATAAATTTCTTGCCATTCCATACTGGTTTCATAGCAGCCTTTGATATACCAAGTATAGCCACTTCTGGCGCATTGATGATAGGCGTAAAAGCTATTCCGCCAATACCTCCTAAGCTAGAAATAGTAAAGCAACCACCTTGCATATCTAATGAAGTAAGTTTACCTTCTCGGGCTTTCTTTGAAATTTTCGCTAATTCGTATGATAGTTCAATGATACCCTTCTGATTTATATCGCGGAACACTGGTACAACTAGACCATTTTTAGTATCGATTGCTATTCCAATATTAATGTATTTCTTAAGTATTAAAATCTGCCCATCTTCGGATAGAGAGCTATTAAACCTTGGTAGCTCTTTTAATGCCTTAGCAACAGCTTTCATAATGAATATCAAAAATGTAATTTTTATATTTAGCTTCTTTTTTACTATCTCGGCATTTTTTTTGTTTCGAAATGATTCAATTTCAGTAATATCAGCTTCTTCAAATTGAGTTACATGCGGTATACTTATCCAATTTCTGTATAAGTTAGCACCAGATAGTTTTCTAATTCTATCTAATGTTATCTCTTCGGTATCTCCAAATTTACTAAAATCTATTTTAGGCCATGGTAGTACTGGTCGCTGTAATTCTTTTTGGTTAATATGTTCAGTAGAAAATGTTTCTGAAAGTTTAATAGCTTTTCTAATATAATCGTGAATATCCTCTCGTAAAATACGTCCTTTACGTCCAGTACCTTTAAGATTATTTAAATTAATGCAGAATTTACGTGCTAACCGACGAATAACAGGAGTAGCATGACTACACTGATGTGCAATATCTTGAATAGCAGTATTTTGAATATATGTAGTTTGATCTTTTCGATTTAACAAAATTAGAGTGTTTTTATTATCTTTTTCTGACTGCGATGTTAACATTTCACTAGTTTCTTCTAACATTACAATTAAAGAACCTGTATTAATTTTATCTCCAATGTTAATTTTAATTTCTTTTATAATACCAGGAACCGGTGTCGGTATTTCCATCGTAGTCTTATCACCTTCTACGGTAATTAGTGACTGTTCAGCTTCGAGTTGATCACCAACATTTACTAATATTTCAGTAACCTCTACTTCATCTGTACCAATGTCCGGTACATTAATTTTAATAGCCATATATACTTTGTTCCTTATGCTAAACGTGGGTTTATTTTGTAAGAATCGATACCAAATTTTTTAATGGCTTTTTCCACCACATCAAAACTGATATCGCCACATTTAGCTAATACGTCTAATGCTGCCACTACTATAAAATTTGAATCAACTTCAAAATGGTGGCGAAGATTTTCGCGACTATCAGAACAACCAAAACCATCAGTTCCTAATACTCGAAATGCTTTCGCTGGAATGTAACCACGGATCTGTTCAGCAAATAACTTCATATAATCAGTGGCTGCTACTGCTGGTGCGTTATTTAATATAGTGGTCACATATGGTACTCGTGGTTTTTCTTGTGGATGTAACATGTTCCAGCGTTCACAATCTTGGCCATCACGCGCTAGTTCTGTAAATGATGTTACACTATAGACATCAGAACCTACTTCATACTCTTGAACAAGAATGTGTGCTGCTTTACGTACATGACGTAAAATTGCACCGGAACCCATCAATTGTACTGTACCTTGACAACCATTTAAGGTTTCTAACTTATAAATTCCCTTTCGAATACCATTCTCCACATTTTTTGGCATGGCAGGCATGTAATAGTTTTCGTTTACAGTGGTTATATAGTAATAAATATTGCTTGGATTATTACCGTACATTCGATGCAGTCCATCGTGTATGATAATTGCTACTTCATAGGCATACGCTGGATCATAGGAGATGCAGTTCGGAATAGTCAATGATTGAATGTGACTATGACCATCTTCATGTTGTAACCCTTCTCCATTTAAAGTAGTGCGCCCTGAAGTGCCGCCTATTAGAAAACCACGAGCTTGTTGATCACCAGCTGCCCAGCATAAATCACCAATTCGTTGAAAACCAAACATAGAATAGTATATATAGAATGGAATCATTGGAAAATCATTTGTACTATAAGAAGTTGCAGCTGCAAGCCAAGATGCAAAAGCACCTAATTCATTAATACCTTCTTGTAGAATTTGACCATTTTTATTTTCACGATAATAAGCCATTAGTTCATGGTCTTGTGGGGTATACTGTTGTCCATTCGGACTGTAAATACCTATCTTACGAAAAAGACCTTCCATACCAAAAGTACGAGCTTCATCAGCAATAATTGGAACCAGACGATTTTTAATCGTATTATTTTTTAATATTAAGTTAAATACGCGTACAAAAGCGATAGTGGTAGAACTTTCTTTTTTCTGTGCTTCAAACAATGATGAAAAATCTTCTAAAATAGGTAGTATCATCGGATTTGAAAAATCTTTTAAACGGTTGGGTAGATAGCCAAATAATGCTTTTCGACGTGCGTGCAAATAGGTATGTTCTTCAGAATTTTTATCAAATTTAATGTAGGGCAACGATGCAATTTTATCATCGGTAATAGTTTTAAGATTAAAACGATCGCGAAAATAACGAATACCTTCTGTGTTTATTTTTTTCACTTGATGTGCAATATTCATTCCTTCCGCAATTATGCCCATACCATAACCTTTAATTGTATGTGCTAAAATTACCGTAGGTTTTCCAATAATTTTTTTTGCTTTTTTTAAAGCAGCATAAATTTTTTTTGGATCATGTCCGCCTCGATTGAGCATCCAAATTTCTTCATCACTCATATCTTGCACTAATTTAGCAGTTTCCGGATATTTTCCAAAAAAATGTTTTCGAACATAAGCACCATTCTTTGATTTGAAAGTCTGATAGTCTCCATCGACAGTTTCATTCATTAACTGAATCAGTTTTCCACTAGTATCTTTACAAAGCAGCTTATCCCAGCGACTGCCCCAGATAACTTTGATCACTTCCCACCCAGCGCCTCTGAATATGCCTGTTAGTTCATTTATGATTTTTCCATTACCGATAACAGGGCCATCTAAACGTTGTAAGTTACAATTAATGATAAACACAAGATTGTCTAGCTTTTCACGAGCTGCTATTGTGATAGCACCCTTGGATTCCGGTTCATCCATTTCACCATCACCTAAGAAAGCATAAACAGTTTGATTACTAGTATCTTTTAGAGAACGATGGTTGAGATATTTCAAAAATTTTGCTTGATAAATAGCACTAATTGGGCCTAAACCCATAGAGACTGTTGGGAATTGCCAAAATTCTGGCATTAGTTTCGGATGAGGATAAGACGATAATCCATTTCCGTATACTTCTTGACGAAAGTTATTCATTTGATCTTCGGTCAATCGATCTTCAAGGAAAGCTCGGGAATAAATACCGGGTGAAATATGTCCTTGGAAATATACTAAATCGCCACCATCTTTATCATTATGTGCTCTAAAAAAATGATTGAAACAAACTTCATATATTGTAGCGGAAGACTGAAAAGATGAAATATGTCCGCCCAGCTCCAAACCTTTTTTCGATGCATATAGTACAATCATGATTGAATTCCAGCGTATAGCTGAACGAATACGTCGTTCTATGTCTAGATTACCTGGATATTCGGGCTCTTCTTCTATTGAAATCGTATTGATATAATCATTTTCAAAATTGTTATCAGTTATCTTAATGCCCCAACTTTGAGCCACTTTAACTACCTGATCTATCAGAAATTGTGCACGTTCAATACCCTCTTCACGAACGACTGATTCAATCGCTTGCATCCAATCGCGTGTTTCGTTTGGATCCACGTCGTACAAAGATTTTGACACAATGATGTTTCCTTTCTATATCTATCTTGATCGATCTTAATTTATTTTTTATTAATTCAATTAAAGCTTAATTTTCTACAGTCCATTATTGCAATTAAATCAAAAGGAATTTTATCTATTATTTTTTCTACTAAGCGAAGAAGCATTGTAGAAAATTAAAATTTTACATTTTTAAATGTAGCAATATGATTGTGCTTATTCGTTACACTGTAAGATAAAATTCCATGCGATATTTCTACTATCAACTTTACATTGAAATTGAATTTCATATACTTATGTGGACAAATATAATTTTGTTTATTAATCTCAGTACTGAGATACTTGATTGAAGTATTATTTGATATAAAAAATTATGTAAGATACGTATTATATATATTCTCAATATTGATTGTGTACATTTTAAAAATTATAAAAATCATAAAACTACATTGTAAACTATTTTAATTATGATAATTTAATTACCTAAACAGTATTATTCATTACTACATAAAATTATTGCTTTTTTTAAAAAATTTGTATCTCTTTTAATATTGAAACTATCCTGCTTGCTATAAAGACAATATTGCATTTCATATTAAATATAAATCCATTGAAGAATAATAGTGATAGTGAAGCATCAAGTCATCATCAGAATAAAAATATGGCATTTATTGAATGTAACTATTATAATATTAGAGACAAGATAATAATGTAACGTCCTAAACTAAGAAATACAATGGTTAATAAAAGGTAGTTTATTATTAGTACTTTGATTAAAATTGACAAACATTGTTTAAGTAAAACATTATTAATGAGTCAAATTTTCAGAAATGAAAAGGATAAAATACGATTTATCAAGAATTTTTATCCCTGTCTTTACTTCTTATGTAAATTAGATAACACGATAAATGAGATAGTTTATTAAAAATCTTGAGAATATCAAACATAGGATCCAATTCATTCACTGAAACTATTTTAATTATTTTAATTGAAACGATAAAAAAATAATTAGATGTGTTCCAAGAATTATTTTAATTTGAATTTTAAAAAATTGAAAATTCAATAAAATAATAAGATGATTAGAAATCGAGTCTTTTAAAACACTAAAACATTATTAACAAATAATCATTAAAATTCTAATGTAGAGTACTTTTCTAAACGTTAAACTTTCTTGTTTGATCGAAGTAAAAATCTTAGTATACAATCCAACCATAGTCCGGTAATACTCTGTAAAATGACTTGCCCTCTATTACAACATTACTATATGCATAAGAATGCATAAGCTATACTTTATAACCTTATTATTTCGACGTGAAAATATGATGTAATATGATGTAAATAGAAAAAACTTATTATAATTGTTACGCAGATAATCGACGACTTAATTTAATGTTAAAAAGTTTAATAATTAAACAAATTAGAGTTTTAATTACCATGCATGTCGCTAATAAAATTATCTACATGTCATTCTTAATGTAAAAAATATATAACTTTCCATAAACTTCGGTATGTTTTTGATGACTCGATAAGAGCTATTACAATGTAATAGACAATCTATCGGTTGAGTTTCAAAAAGTAAGAACAATGCAAGTATGATTGATCTTAACTATTCAAAATATTATTTTTAGTAATTTATGAAAATCAATCCATTACCGAAGCGATGGAGAAAATTATTACTATGTCCGTTGGCCACTCCTATTTAAAACAAATGCCATCTTACTTTAATTGCTAATTTTAATATATCAATATCGGTATGCACGTACTATTTAATTTCTATACGTCGTGGTTTTAATGTTTCTGGAACAATACGTTCCAAATTAATAGATAACAGCCCATTTTCTAAATGCACATCTTTAATTTGAATATATTCAGCTAATTGAAATTTTCGTTCAAAATTACGTTCAGTAATACCTTGGTATAAATAATTTCGCTCTCTTTTTTCATTGATATGTTTACCTTTTACTATCAAGAGATTATCATGAGCAGTAATTTCCAATTCATTTTCTGAAAAACCAGCCACTGAAATGGAAATACGGTACTTATTTTCACTAACTAATTCAACATTATAAGATGGATAACTACCATTAACTTGGCCTTGATTAGTTTCTAATAGCCGAACTAAGCGATCAAATCCAATAGCTGAACGATATAATGGTGAAAAATCAAAATTACTCATATCTTTAGCACCTCTAAAATTAATAAAATATAAATAAATCCCCTGTTGAATATTTTAATTACTAAAACATCTTATGATACATCCATTTCACATTACGTGATATTTAGTACATAAATCAATTCTTTTGATTTTATAAACAAGGTAAATATTAAGACTTAAATCGAAACTGATGTCAACTTTCATCTATGTGTCACGGATCAAATTTTAACATCTTTATTCCAAATAATATATATTAATATTATCATAGTATTTATGTTTTTAAAAACTTTTTTCAAGCGTGATTAATATTAACTTTATCAATCTATCTTATTTCTTATTAAAGACATAGATCATTTAGTTCTTATCCTACATAAGAAAATTTGACAACATATACGACCATAAAATATGTAATGATCTTAATTTTTAAGTTCACATTTACCTACTCAAGATCAATAATATACGCAAATATTTTACATTTATGTGTAAAATTAATGACAATAAACCGTCAATTTTTACAAAAATCTTCGATATGTTCTTTTTTTACATTGGAGCATGTTGTTATTATTTATTCCTGATATCTAAATTTTTTAAAAAAATGAAACTGAAAACTAGATGATAATATCATAAATTATGATAGATTAAACTAATGTGTAGTTAAAATATAATCATTTCAATCATTATGCCGTACATTATACTTACATGATATTATACGATGCAGTATATTTCATCAAATTAATATTTATATTAAATGATATATCAAACATACATTTTTTGATAACCGTATTTTATGTAATAGCACGGTTTCTTTAAGCTCATTCTATTCTTAGAACTAACTCTCAATATGTTATGTTACATAGAATTAGGAATGTAGATATGATAATAATTTTATTGAAGTTAATGTATAAAATAATATAACTGCTAAAGTTATATGTTATTTAAGATGATTTTATCGTACATAAATACACATTAATTCAATTTACAAATACACAATAAAATTATCAATAAAGTTAACTATTGAGTGATGCCTATGAAAAAAATACAATGTCAATTATATAACTATATTTATAGTAGTGAAATGCATTGCATACATGATTTGAAGGAACATAAAAAAACTAAATTTTTCCTATATACTACGGCTGTCTTTTTAAACTATATAACCTACTATCATAATATAGTATATGCGTATATAAAATATCAATAAAACAATAGTATGAAATACAAAGTATTAAGTATTGATTGTTAAATATAACTATTTAATGATGAGTGCAAGAGAAATTATTGAATGTTATGCAATGAATAATATTTAGTGAATGGTCAATGTGGTCTATTTGTACTAGATTGTAGATCTAAAGATCTATAAGTTTTAGTGTTATTCTTCATTACAAACATACGGGAAAAGTTGATTGATTTTCTAGCTTGTTTCCTTTTTTTTACGAAAAGTTTTCATAGTAGAATTATAGCATTTATTTTTCTTTGTTTTCTTTTGGAAGATAAGGTGTATGTATCGAATGATAATAATGAACGTCCATCTGTTGATGCGACATGCCGATATTGTTTTGATCTAACACTACTTTAACTTTTTCCAATAAATCAAAGATAACTTGTTGTTTTTCGCTACGCGGTACCCAAGCACGTACAATAAAATCCATCGAAGATGAACATAATGCGTTTAAACGTACAGTAATTCCCATTTTTTGAATGATCCGATTATCAGCGATCATAACATCAGTGATTAATTTCTTTACTTGTTCGATATCAGCGTTATAGCTCACACTAATAGTAGTATTGATTAAGCTGTTCGGTTCTTGAGAAAAGTTAGTGATGTTTCCAGATAAAATTTTGCTATTAGGCACCACTATAATTTTTCCATCATACGTCTTTAGTGTAGTAGAAAAAATATGCACTACTAATACAGTTCCGGATGTGCCACTAAAATCTACATAATCACCAGCATGAAAATGACGGAATATTACTAATAAAACACCCGCTGAAAAATTTGCAAGAAATCCTTGCAGAGCAAGACCGATAGCTAAACCAGCAGCACCAATAACAGCAATAACCGAAGCAGTTTGGACTCCTACTTGATTAAGAGCAGCGACAAAAGTAAAGATTAAAATACCATAATACACTATTGATGATATAAAATCAGAGATTGTTGCATCTACATACCGTGCTTTCATCATTCTGTTCAGAACACGGTCAATCCCTCTAGAGACCATAATACCGATCAATACAATTAGGATAGCAGCAACAATATTTATAACATATTGAATCAGTAAGTCTTGATTATTTAGTATCCAGCTGCTAGCTAAATGCATTTTATTAATAGCATATATAGGTTCCATTTGAGATATCACTTTAATAAATATAGTACGAAGATTGCTCGATCTGACAATAATAGTAAATAGTTGAGTTCATGTTACTTATAGTTGATATTACATACATATCAATATGCATATTGATGAAATTTATATAGTTTATCCACATTGTAATAAACATAAAAAGATTATTTTAAACAATGAGATCTATAGCTACTATATTGATGTGTAATAAGACTCTGTCTTAAATTAACATAATTTTGCCTACCTAAAACAAGTAATAACATTATTTTATGACAAAAATTGGCCCGTTATAATAGTCATATTAAGAATTTAATTAACACTTATGCCAAAGATATGAACGTTAGTAACAATAACTAATATTCAAGTACTATATTAAAGTACGTTGATAGCATTTAATTTCTGAAAATCTTGTTCTAAACGCGCTATTATTGAGATTTGATTGGCTCGTATCCAAGCACGGGGATCATAAAACTTTTTATTAGGCATATTAGCACCTTCTGGATTTCCTAATTGGGTATGTAAATAATTTTTGTTTTTTTTGTAATATGTTAAAATTCCTTCCCAAGTTGCCCATTGGATATCTGTATCAATATTTATTTTAACAACTCCGTAGTTGATAGCCTCTTTAATTTCTTCTAGAGCAGAGCCAGAGCCGCCATGAAAAACTAAGTTCAATGATTTTTTTGGCAAGGTGAATTGTTCAGATACATATTTCTGAGAGCTATCGAGAATTTTTGGAATTAATTTTACATTACCAGACTGATATACACCGTGAACATTACCAAAAGATGCTGCGATGATAAAACGTGGACTAATCGCATTAAGTTTTTCATAGGCATAAGCTACATCTTCTGGCTGAGTATATAATGCAGAATTACTTAGATTTTGATTATCTACTCCATCTTCTTCTCCACCAGTACAACCCAACTCAATTTCTAGTGTCATGTTTAATTTTGCCATGCGTGTTAAATAATCAGAACTAACTTTAATATTTTCTTCTAAGGGTTCTGCAGACAAATCGATCATATGAGAAGAAAACAAAATCTTACCAGTAGAAGAAAAATATTCTTCTTCGGCATCTAGTAATCCATCAATCCACGGTTGAAATTTTTTAGAACAATGGTCCGTATGCAAAATGACAGGAATACCATAATGTTTTGCTACATTATGAACATGTAATGCCCCAGAAATGGCACCAAGCACTGAGGCTATTTGACCTTTAGTTCTTAAACCCTTCCCTGCAATAAATTCAGATCCACCATGAGAAAATTGTATGATAATTGGTGCGCGTACTTTGGCTGCAGTTTCTAATGCAGCGTTGATAGAATCAGTTCCTACACAGTTGACGGCAGGTAAGGCGAAATTATTTTCTTTTGCAATAGAAAAAATCGTTTGGACATCATCACCGACAGCAACACCTGCTTTAACAAACTTTAAAAGTTTAGACATATTATGTTGTATCCTTTTTGTAGATCGTTATATAGACTTATGAAATGCGTCTATTAACTAAATATTGTACCGTTTTTCATGTTTCTCCAACATGGTCATAACTGGTAATATGTTACCTGCAGCAAATTCAAGAAAAGCACCTCCACCGGTAGAGATATAAGAGATTTTATCGGAAAGTCCAAACATATCGATAGCGGCTAAGGTATCTCCACCACCAGCAATTGAAAGAGCACTACTTTCTGAAATAGTACGAGCTAACACTGCAGTTCCTTGACGAAAATTAGTAAATTCGAATACACCAACTGGACCATTCCATAAAATAGTTTTAGCCCTTTTTAAAATTTTAACCAAGCTAATGATAAAGTTATCACCTAAATCAAGAATTTGTTCATTATCTTGAATATTTTGTACTAATTTTTGTGTGGCAGTTGCAGTGGGAGAAAATTCAGTAGCGACACGTACATGAGTTGGTATAGGAATATTATTTCTTTTTAATAAATGATTAATTTTTGGAATTAAATCATTTTCATATAAAGATTGACCAACATTATTTCCTTGTGCCGCAATAAAGGTATTGGCGATACCTCCCCCTAAAATAAGGGTGTCGGCAATCTTAGATAGTGCATTTAACACTTTCCACTTAGTGGAAACTTTTGAACCACCAATAATGGCAACCATGGGACGGACTGGATTATGAAGTACGTTGCTTAATATTTCTAATTCTTTGCATAATAATAGACCTGCGCAAGCAATAGGAGTAAAATTACCTATATTGTGAGTTGAAGCTTGAGCACGATGTGATGTACCGAATGCATCCATCACAAATATATCGCATAAAGCGGCATATTTTTGAGCTAGTATTTCATCATCTTGTTTTTCGCCTTTATTAAAACGTACATTTTCTAACACTACCAGTTCACCATCAGAAACATCTACACCATCTAAATAATATTTGGCTAATCGAATTGGATTAGGTAACTTTTTTTTCAGATAATCTACAATTGGTTTTAATGAAAATTCATCGTTGTATACCCCTTCAGTTGGACGCCCAAGATGTGAAGTTACCATGACTCGTGCTTTTTGTTTTAATGCAATCTGAATTGTAGGTAAAGAAGCGTGAATTCGCGCATTAGAAGTAATTTTACCATCTACGATCGGGACATTAAGATCGGAACGAATAAAGACACGTTTCCCTGATAAATTCAAATCAGTCATTTTAATGAATGACATAGGAAAATCCTCTTATTTTATGATTTTTCATTTTGTAAAAAGCAAAAAAATGTATTTTTAGCAAATTAGTTATGATTGTGAAAATTTATTGATTTCACCGTGAGTAGGTATAAAATAAAGTTAAAAAACACCATGTATCATGGCACAAACTTATACATATCAACTATCATCAGAAATGATTATCTATATACATGATGGTAAAAATATCACTTGTTTTTTGAAATCAATCATAGCATTAAATTATTAAATTATACTTAGATTTTTTTAATCAAATAAAGTAAAGGTATATAACCATATTAATGTAATTGATATTGATATCAAACTATTATAGATATAATAGTGCATTAAAATATTAATCAACTATATGCATTACATATGACAACAATTGTATATCTTTACTTTTTTAAAATGAACAATTGATTGTTTCTTGATATAAAGAAGCGCTATACTGACGATCGGCTATAATAATATTCAAAGAGTTTTAAAAAGGATAAATTATGACTGTAATTAAACTAGTTATAATGCGTCACGGTGAAAGCCAATGGAATCATGAAAATCGTTTTACTGGTTGGACTGATATAGATTTATCTGATAAAGGTTGTGCAGAAGCAAGGCAAGCAGGTTGTTTACTTAAAAAAGAAGGATATCTATTTGATGTTTCTTACACGTCAGTACTTAAACGTGCTATCCGCACTGCTTGGAACGTTTTGGATGAACTTGATCAAATTTGGTTACCGATAGAAAAATCTTGGCGTTTAAATGAACGTCACTATGGTGCTCTTCAGGGATTAAAGAAATCTGAAGTAGCCAAAAAATATGGTGACGAACAAGTAAAACAATGGCGTCGCAGCTTTTCTAAAACTCCTCCACCCTTAACTCAAGATGACAAACGTTTTCCAGGTTATGATGCCCGCTACGCTCATTTAAATCCTCAAGAATTACCAACCACAGAAAGCTTAGCCTTAACTATGAAGCGTGTCCTTCCCTATTGGAATAAAATAATATTTCCTCGTATAGTAAACGGTGAACGAGTTATTGTCATTGCCCATGGTAATTCCATTCGATCTATGGTAAAATTTCTTGATGCTTTAAGTGAAGAAGAAATCTTAGAAATAAACATTCCAACTGGTATACCGTTGGTATATGAATTTAATGATAAGATGCAGCCGATTGCGCACTATTATCTTGGTAATTCTACCAGAGTTACTCTCTGATAAATATTATTAAGAATTAAATTCTAGCACTACAAGCATAATTTTATTATGTTTTGTTTTAACAAAGCTTATAGTAACATCTTGATTAATTGTTTCTTGATGAATATCATTTTTCTTATTTACCAATGTACTGTGAATAATATCCATTATTAATATTTAAAATTAATACGAAAGGTGAAAATTTTCACATATTATTATCAAGTAATAATACTAACTGCATTGATTCCATATTTTAGTACATAAATTTCATTTACTTTATTAAGTTAATTTCATCTAAATAACATAATTAAGACTTATTAGATTTATTTAATCCGTATCTAGCTAGTTTTATATATTTTTTAGATTTATACGATATTATTTTCAATATCCAATTACATGACGATCTTCCAATAAGTCAATGAGATACATGCATTATACATAATTAAACTTTTATTAATTTATATATAGGTATATTATTACACAACGGGTGTAATTTTATTACATGACAATATGCAGAGCATATTGTCATATCTACTTGTTGCTTGATTGGTTGCCTGATTGGATTCGTTTTAAATAAATCAAATGTGTTTATCAATAAATTTAAAACTAGTAAAATGTGAATTTTTTATTCTATGCATTATGGAATATAATACATTATTGCAGCACTGCTGCGATATATTATCAACAACAAACTCAATTTTATTTATGTTTATTTATGGCTTTTTATGTTTCTATTATGCATCCCAGCAGCTTCACGTAATAAATGAGCCTTACTAATTTTTTCCCATGGAAAATGCTCACGGCCAAAATGTCCGTAGACAGATGTTTCACGGTAGATTGGTTGCAGTAGATCCATCATGGTAATGAGTCCATAAGGACAAAGGTTAAAAAATTCACTTATTAAAACCATTAACTTATCGATCAATATTTTCTCGGTACCAAAAGTCTCTATCATGGTAGAAATCGGTTCTGCTATGCCTATGGCATAGGCAATTTGGATCTCACAACGATCAGCTAAACCAGCAGCAACAATATTTTTAGCTATATAACGTGCTGCATAAGCAGCTGATCGATCAACTTTGGATGGATCTTTACCAGAAAAAGCCCCTCCGCCATGTCGAGCCATACCACCATAGGTATCAACAATAATCTTACGACCGGTTAATCCGCAATCACCCATTGGGCCACCGATAACGAATCGACCAGTAGGATTAATAAAATATTTTGTTTTTTTAGAAAGCCATGCTTTGGGTAAAGTTGGCTTTATAATTTCTTCCATTACTGCTTCTTTTAATTGAGGTAACGAAATATCTTCTGCATGTTGCGTAGATAGTATAACAGCATCGATACCTATGATCTCATCGTTATCATAGGAAAAAGTAACTTGGCTTTTAGCGTCAGGACGTAACCACGGCAAAGTACCATCCTTACGGACTTTAGATTGACGTGCGACTAAACGATGGGCATAGATTATTGGTGCAGGCATTAACACATCAGTTTCATTAGTTGCATAGCCAAAAATGATACCTTGATCACCTGCTCCTTGTTCTGTCGGATTTATTCGATCTACACCTTGATTAATATCTGGAGATTGTTTTCCTATAGTACTTAGGACTGCGCAAGAATCAGCATCAAAACCCATGTCAGAATGGACATAACCAATTTCACGAATAGTATTACGTGTTAATGCATCAATATTTACCCAAGCGCTGGTAGTAATTTCGCCGCCTACTATGACCATTCCTGTTTTTACATAAGTTTCACAAGCAACACGTGCCTTAAGATCCTGAGACAAAATAGCATCTAACACGGCATCTGAAATTTGATCTGCAATTTTATCAGGATGACCTTCTGAAACAGATTCAGATGTAAATATACGTCTAGTCATGTTTTTTCTAGTATTGAATACGATTTTTATTAAAATGATTGAATAGTTTTAAAATAGGACATTTAAAATAACATATAACTTGAATTAACTTGAATACGTTATGTTAATAAGAGACTAGCACTAAAAAAGTCAAATAACAATACAAAGATATATTTTTAATAGTTATTAAAGCATTTTTTAATTGTTTATATTTGATTTTGTAAAAAAGTATTCATATTACAAAATGTTTATGATGTTAGTACTGGAGAATTTATATTGTTGTATCTATATTTTAATTCTAACTAACTAGTATAGTTATTCATGTAAAGTACAATATATAGAAAATGAAACAAAAGAATAAAAAGTTTAGTAACATACTAGTATTAATGCCACAACAAGTATTTTTTAAATAACATGGATAGCTACTTTTCATTATAACGTGACGAAATATAATTTCGATTCATTGTCTTTTTTATCTTAATATGGTACCTATTCCATAGGTTTTATGTATTACTTCATATTAAGCATTTCATGAATTAAATTGATTCATCTCAAATGAGATTTGGTTATCGTATTGATGGTAAATAATTAGTAGATTAGTTATTTATATTGCATTACTATTTTATGTCTTATTTAAATTTTCTATTTTAAAAATTTATACAACACTTTATATTACTCTTATTACAAAAAGTAGATTTGTTCAAAATGAGCATTTAAATATATTTATAATTTTTAGTTGATTAGAAGATTCATTTTAAAAAAATATAATTTTGATTTAGTAAAACTAAATCATCGAATTTTCTATTATTAGTTAGCAATAATTTTTTTAAAAATTCTAAATTAATTTAAATACGCATATGCATGAATGTAAAATGAAATACTTATGATTAATGTACATTTGATAAATGCATAGGAATGTGAATTTTTTTATAAGAATGTTATTAGGTTATACTAGATTAGCCATTTTTTTGATTAATTAAATTATATATTTTAATTAAGATAGTGCCACTATTAAGATAGTGCCTATATAAAAATATATATTAATATTTTATGAATACAAATTAAGTTTACTATTTGAATCATTATTTTCAAATTCAATGCATTCGTGATTTTTGATATATATTCAATTTATCTTTCAGATAAAAATAATTTTTGGATACATAGATTATGGTAAGTTAATATACCAACGAAGCGGTATATAATAATTTCATTTAAACAATAGTGCAATATATGTAGTTACTATTAGCTTTAGATATAGTGAGACTGATATTATTTTAGTAATAACTTTTTTACATTTTATACTGATATTTTTGTATTCTTACTCCAAAAATTTTGGAGTATCACGTTAATGAATACGATATATTTATATTAAAGTTTTAAAAGAATGCAATTTATGTACGAAGTAATATTTTACGTTTGTTTATAACGATAAATTTGAAATAAAATTTAAGTAGTTAGTCTTGATGTTTTGACGATTTTTTAGACATTAGACAAATTAAGTTACTCTTCTAAACAGCTAAATAGATATATGAACATGTAGAACTAGTGTTTAATTTAAAACAATACAACATATTAATTAGATATCATCAGATCAAATCATATTTAATCTCGTAACTGATGATTAATTTTTAAAGTTGGCATACATAATTATATATGTCATATATATTTTTTAAAAATATGTATTCGTAATATTTTATTTTTCATAAAAGATTTCAAGCTAAAATCTTGATATTCATTATTATGATACAGTCACATCACTTTAATATGTAGGTTTTGAATACATAATTTATATCATGTTGCTTATATATATCGAAAACCGCTTTAAACATATATACAATGTATTAAAATATATCATGTGTTTTACCAAAAAATTCTGATTAGGCTATGTATCTCTTATTATATTTAAATTTTTAATTAACAAATTCATCGGTAAAAAATATTAATTATATAATTTAAAATGAAGATTTGTATGAAATTCATTATAATATATACGTATATTTGTTTAAATCATTCAATTTAGTAAAATTACTCTCTAAGTAATATGTTTGCTTAATAATTTTATTAAAATTATCTTAAATTTTAAACCTTTTTTTCGGAAAAAATTGCCACTTTATTTAAAGTACAGTATTTTACTTAACCAATATTGGAATAAGTCTTATTAATAATAATTAATATATCGAACGAAACCACAGACAAAGATATTTCTTCTATCAAAAATGATAGCCTTTTCAAATTTAAAATTGCAATCAATCTTCTGTACATTAAAATATAATACAATATTAAGGACATATTAATGGGATTAACATTAGCTTAGATAAGATTACTTATAGATAATATTTAAACTATTACACTACGAATGATTTTTATCTAATGTTTTACATTGCAATGCATCATGTAATATGAATATCTAATTTTAGATAAGTACAATATTTACTTCGAGGCTACTTTGAATAAAATACCAGTTGGTTTGTTAAATATATTATCTTTTTTGTATTGCATATAATTCAAAATGCATAAAAAGCATTTAAAAATAAAACCATTGATTATCAATCATATGACATTTTACATCAGGATAAAGTACTGAATATATCTTAATTTACAATAGTAAATCAACACTGATGTAATCAGCCTAGAAGAGGTTAACATAGCATCAATTAAATATTTAGCGGGAATGTATGGAAAATATTCTAAGGTATGTAATTTAGATTATTAAATATTAAAAAACTTCAATATTACAGCTTTTCTAAAATGAAGAAAAGTAGTCTAATAATAGATAACTTAAATAAATAACTTTTAAGTTTATATTCAATAGTGTGATTTCTACACACTATGTTCGTCATCAGGGTAATACATTCTGACAGAATTAGTAGTTTTATTTTAGTAAAAAGATGCTTAATCTTTATTAAAATTAATTAAGAAACATTGTGTGTTTAAATTAATTTGAAATTAACAATAATAATTTATTATTCAGTGTTACATTATTTTATTTAAACCAGTATTTAAATAAATGGATCGAAATGAAGACAAAACACTGAAGAATTAGTATTCTGTGCTATTAAAGTAATTTATTAAATATTGCCTTATGTAATAGCATAAGGCTATCGTTAATTATTAATCCATTAAAAACGAAGTCCGTAAAAGAGCTGTACCATTACTACAACATCAGTACATGTGTAGTAACATTTATCTTTTAAATAATAATGATATACTTCATCATACGTAATAATTTTATACATATAAGATCCAATTTAATAACATGATAGTGGAAAAAAACTGGATTAATTTATCCATCAATCATATCTAATGAATTGACATATGGTTCTTTGATAAAAATAAAGATGTAATAAAAGCGTTTTATATGATAATTAATCGGTCACATTAATCATTAATTACAGATGCAAATATTGCTGATAATCACATGTCAACAGATAATAAAAAATATGTGTTCTTTTCTTTGTAATACTATTACATACTATATAATAATAATCTTTTAATTTTCAGTAACAAAATGAAAATTTGTACTATTCTGATATATCTTATTAATAAGATCATTTAAAAATTTTAACGCACTATTCTAAGAAATCGAAACAATTAAAGACCATTGAAGAATTTTCTAGTAATACGTCGTATCACTTAAAAAGTGTTTAATGTGTTATTTCATTATATAGTCCGTTGTAAATATTTTCTTTCTAAAGATTATCAAGATACAGTACTGTTCATAATTTTACTTTCTTAAACCTTTTAAGTCTTAGAGAAAATAAAAAACTATTCTGTGTACATAAAATGATATCTATTTATTTTGAGATATTTTAATGAATGATTAATCAAAAATAATATTTATTAAACAATCTATCACAATGATATTGTAATTGATGGAAATTATGGATGCATGTTAATCATTGTAGTTATGCTAACCTTAGAATTATTGAAATTTTTCTACTTATTATATTGAAAATTTAAATAATAACATCTTTTATGCGGGGTAATATTGAAAATTGTGCGGTGTAATTTGATATGATGAAATATAATTCAGCAATACCATAAAAATAAATATAAGTTAAATAATTATAAAGGGATCCTGATGAGGAACAGTAGTGTAGCGTTGAAGCTTCTAAATACTTTTGCTATTGACGTAAGAGCACGCAGTATAGTTACAGCGCATTCTGAATCAGAATTGCTAAAACTTTGGTGGAAAGCTTCAGAAAGAAACCAACCAATTTTAGTACTTGGAGGCGGAAGTAACGTATTATTTCTAGAAAATTATTTAGGTACTGTTTTATTAAATCGTATCAATGGAATCAAAATTAGTGAAGACACAGAAGCTTGGTATGTACATGTTAATGCAGGAGAAATTTGGCATAATCTTGTAAATATTTGCCTCGATCGACGCATGCCTGGTTTAGAAAACTTAGCTATGATACCAGGTTACGTAGGTTCTGCGCCTATTCAGAATATAGGCGCTTACGGTGTTGAATTAAAACAAGTATGTGAATATGTTGATATTATCCAGTTGGAAACTGGCACAAAAATTAGATTGAGTGCAGTAGATTGCCAGTTTGGTTATCGTGAAAGCATATTCAAACACGACTTACGTGAACACAATGTTATTGTTTCAGTTTGCCTCCGTCTTACTAAAGACTGGAAACCAGTATTAAATTATGGTGATTTAACTCGTTTTAATGCACAACAGGTTACGCCTCGACAAATTTACGAAATGGTTTGCAAGATGCGACGCAATAAATTACCTGATCCTACTTTAGTCGGCAATGCTGGTAGTTTTTTTAAAAATCCTATAATTGATTCGTCTGAAGCGAAAGATCTATTACATCGTTATCCTGATGTTCCTTATTATCCTCAATTAGATGGTAGAGTTAAATTAGCAGCAGGTTGGTTAATCGATCATTGTGGATTAAAAGGATATAAGCTTGGTGGAGCAGCACTTCATGATGAACAAGCATTAATTTTAATTAATACTGGTAAAGCAAATGGAAGCGATATTGTTTCCTTAGCACGTTACATTCGTCGAAAAATTGCGGATCAGTTTTCCATTTGGTTGGAACCAGAAGTGCGTTTTATTTCTGCTTTGGGTGAAGTCGATGCAAAAGGAGTTGTATCATGAAAGATAGTGATATTCTTCTAAAACTAATTCATACATTAGCTAATGATGGTAAATCTTATTCTAATAAACAGTTGTGCAAAGTACTAGAAGGGAAGATACATCATATAGATATTGATAACTATGTCAAAATATTAAAAGATGGTGTAAACATTTTTAATGGATTTAAGAAAGATTATTATCTTGATACACAGTGTCAATGTTTAGATAAAAGGAAAATTCTTACGTACTTATCTCCAAGTAAAAGTCGAGTGACAGTTCTTTCAGTAGTGGATTCTACAAATCAATATTTACTCGAACGCATTAGTTCACTGCGATCAGGAGACGTTTGTACAGCTGAATATCAAATACAAGGAAGGGGTCAACATGATCGCCGATGGATATCGCCGTTCGGTAAAAATATTTGTTTATCTTTTTATTGGCGTTTAGAAAATAGATCAGAAGACATTGTCTGTTTAAGTCTCATGGTTGGTATAGTATTAGCAGAAACATTGCAACGTCTCGGCGCAAAAGATGTGCGTTTAAAGTGGCCTAACGATCTTTACGTAAATGATAAAAAATTGGGTGGAATCTTAGTTGAAATATCCGGTAAAGCACATGATGTCTCACATGTAGTAATTGGTGTTGGGATTAATCTTACCATGCAAAAATCTATGATAGATATCATTGGACCAAATTGGACAACGTTAAGCGAAACAGGCATTATCATTAACCGAAATACACTAATTTCACAATTAATCAATGCATTGCGCCTTGCGCTCCAACAATTTGAATATGAAGGATTTAAAAAATTTATCCACCGCTGGCAAGCACTAGATAATTTTTTTAACCGACCAGTGAAATTATTTATTAATGACCTAGAAATAATTGGAATTGCGCGCGGAATTAATTCTCAAGGTGCTATCTTATTAGAACAACAAAGTAAAATTAATGCTTATTTAGCCAGATCAATATCGTTACGTAGTCTGTGAAACTTACACTATTTTTTGATAAGAACAGTATAGTATTTTTCAAAAAATTAGAGTAATTATACTTCGATTAAGTTCTAATTAATATCCGTAAAAAACTCAGTAAATCATAATTCTTAGTCATGATATTTTGATATAGCATCGATTCTGGTTATGCTTGTAAACATTAATTGTAATGATAAGTACGATTCTAATCAACAAAGACAAATTAGTTAATGTGATTAGAATATTTTTGAAATTCTCCAACTTCAAATTATGATAGTAATATAAATTAATAGTTAATATATCTTCGGCAGAAGTTACATTATCATGCTCATGCAGAAGTCTACAATTTAAGTAAACTTCCTTGCTTATCAATATTCTTGCGCTCTATATATTAGTTGAAAATTAAACATGATTGATTAATTGCCAATCCATATTATGATTGTAATACATATGTCTTATTTTTAATACGTATTCAAAATTTTTCTTATGTAAAACGAACATTTTTAAAATTTTACTGTTAAATGTCAATACATTAATAATGTTTAAAATCTAAAAAACGTAAACAATTTTTTTATTAAAACTACATTTAATGATCTATTAATACCATCAGAATTAAAGTATCTTTTAGACAAAAAGGTTAAAAACGTGTACATTTTCCAAATTATAGCATCTGTGTTAAAGGTTGCATAATTTTTAAAATTTCGTTTATTTTCCATATCAATAGTAGGTGTTGAAATTGTGATACACACAATTGGATGTTGCACTTTTTTACATTGATATAAGATATTGATCACGATTTCAATCGAAAATTACGTCTTTAAAAATTCAAATAGAGAATGTTTACAATTTTCATCAATATTTACTAGATTAATTTGCCTTTTAAAGTATAGAAGTCATTAACTATTGGTCACACTCTTACTTGCAAGAATATTATTAAAATTTTGTTATATTTACAGTATGAGATATAATTAATATTATCGCAGTCTTGTATTATCTAAATAGGCTCTGTATTAAATTCGTATCTACGAAATAATAAATTGTTTACGTAGCCAAACTGTATTTACTACATGACTAGTAGTTTTGCTAAGGATTAAGCTTGCACGTTCACGAGTAGGTAAAATATTTTTATGTAAATTTCGACCATTGATTTTTTTCCATAGCTGTTGTGCTATAACTTTAATTTTTTGTTCACAGAGTTGTGAATAATTATGAAAATAGGAATTAGAATCATGAAATGCATTTCGACAACATTTTAGAAATCGCATGATATACCAATCTTGAAGTAAATCTTCTGATGCATCGAGATAAATAGAAAAATCACTATAGTTGCATATAACGATATGATTAATATCACTTTTACAATCTCGTCCAATTTGTAGTACATTTAATCCTTCTAGGATTAGAATATCAGGTTGAGAAATAACTTTATGTCTTTCAGGAAGAATATCATAATTTAGATGAGAATACACTGGTATGGTCACGTTCGAAGCGCCTGATTTCATTTTGGAAATAAAATTGACTAAGCTGCAAAAATCATACGATTCTGGAAATCCTTTTTTTTGCATTAAATCTTGTTTTTTTAACACGTTATTAGAGTGTAAAAAACTATCTGTTGTCACTAATTCTACTGTACGGTGCTCAGGCCATCGACTAAGTATTGTTTGTAATATACGAGCTGTAGTACTTTTTCCTACTGCTACGCTACCGGCAATTCCTATGATATAGGGAATACGTTGAGATGCTGTATCAAAACATTGATTTAACATGGTCTGTCGGTATAGATTAGAATTGATATAAAAATTAAGTAGACGCGATAATGGAAGATAAATTTCTGATATTTCTTCAAAAGAAAAATCTTCATTAATCATTTTTATTTTTATGATTTCTTCTGCAGTCAAAGTCAATGGCATAGGCATAGCACATTTCAACATAGTCCATTGTGTTCGATTGAATTGAAGATATTTCGTCAAAGGAATATTTATAGCATTAATCATCATGTGAATTAGCTCATTACATATCCTGTTTCTCATTAGTTTGGAGTGTAACGAAAAGAAGAATTAAACACAATTCACTTTATTGTGTAGATGAATTTAGGATTAACTATGAGTGTGTTTTAAAAAAGTTATAAATTTCATGTACTCTGTTATTTGATGGACTTATTAAATTGCTATATATATTATATATATTAAAATTACAGGAAATTTTTCTAAAATTATTTTTTATTAGATAAAAAGTGAATTTTAAATTACATAATAATCCATTATAAATGGTATATTATTTGTAACAAATGTTCGAGTACAATATAAAAGTATAATTTTGTATTTTTTTGTTGCATTTTATCATGCACTATACCTACAATAAGTGATCGTCAACGCCGGCATAGCTTAGTTGGTAGAGCAACTGATTTGTAATCAGTAGGTCGAGGGTTCGATTCCTTCTGCTGGCATAAGTCTGGTGGGGTTCCCGAGTGGCTAAAGGGAGCAGACTGTAAATCTGTCGTCATTGACTTCGAAGGTTCGAATCCTTCCCCCATCACCAAGTTTCATGAAAGATAAAAAAATTTTATAATTCGAAAAGAAAAAGAGAAAGAAAAAGAAAATCATCGATTAGATGAATAGCTTTGTTAAACAAAGAAATAACAAAGAAATAATGTAAGGATTAATGTAAGGATTTTAGAAATTAAATTGTTTGTTATACTGTGATATATATCCACACTGGATAGCCGACCTCTAAAATGCGAGCATCGTATAATGGTTATTACCTCAGCCTTCCAAGCTGATGATGTGGGTTCAATCCCCACTGCCCGCTCCAATTGCTGATATAGCTTAGTTGGTAGAGCACACCCTTGGTAAGGGTGAGGTCGGCAGTTCGAGTCTGCCTATCAGCATCACTATTTAAAAAATAATCGCTTTTATCTATGAATATTACTAGCGTACGTGTGTTTTTATGTCCTAAATATCAAGGATCCGTTAAAAAATGATATTCTTATGTAATATTTATTGATATAAGTATTATGATTGTACTATGTAACAATGACTACGATTCGTTAACGGAAAGACGCTATTAGATTTTTAATCTTTGTTGTGTTCGATGTTAATCTTCAAGGCATGACGACTAGAATCTGATGGCCAACGTAGCATTCAATAGCATGTAAATACATAATTTTAATGATTATTGCAACTTTAGTTATCTATGCAAAAAATCATTACCAATATAATTATATTCATCAATTATGATATGTTTTTTCTATGCTATAAATTAATTAAACTACTCGAGAGTTGTTATCTTAGCTTTATACTTGTTTGACTTTCAAAACAAAAAACTATTTTTTTGGAGTAATTATTATTAATCAACGTCAATTATTTTCAATTAAACATGCGTTTTTTATTTCTGATTATGATATTGTAATACGACAATCAATCACATGTATGGTTTAATATTATGGCAGGTTACATATTAGTTTGAATTAAATAATACATTATTTTGAAATAAAATAGATATAACGGCTATATTTTCTCTGAAAGAGAATATATTGTTTGTAGTTTGATTTTAATATTACTGATGTAATAGAACTGAAAAAAAAGAGTATAAATATAGTCAATACTTAACCGTGACAACATCAATACACTTATCAAGTTTATCTCCCGGTTGCTATAAATAACAGTTTTTTCATTTTTACCATCCATCGCTAATGATGGTCTAGAAACATTTTTCTTGCACCAGAAATTATCAGTACACACTGTAGAATCATTGCAATAAATGTTAATTTTTACTAAATAGTAGATTATTTGTCTAACTAGAATAAAAATGGAATATAGTGTTTTCGAATATTATTTAACATGGACTTTGATTTTATCGTTTAATATTTTCAATACTTTGTCGGTAATATAATAGAATACTGCTTTAGTAAAGGTCTCAACATTTCAAGGTTTACTGATTTTTCTAAATTTTAAAAAAATAGGTTTTTTATGCATATTAATACTGAACCTCAAGGAAATAAGCGAAGTCTGGAAATAATAAAGTGGCTTGTTGTCGTAATTCTACTATGCATAGCTATAATTGGCAATTATATTTATCGTGACTTCAGTTTACCTATTCGAATACTAGTGATTATGATATGTATTGTTGGTGCAGGATGCGTAGCCATGTTCACATCTAAAGGAAAATGTGTAATTGCATTTGCACGTGAAGCACGAATTGAAGTTCGTAAAGTTATTTGGCCTAACCGTCAGGAAACATTACATACTACGTTAATTGTTGCCGCAGTAACCACCATAATGTCACTAATTTTATGGGGACTTGATAGCATTTTGGTTCGCGTAGTTTTATTTGTTACTAATTTGAGGTTCTAAGATGTCTGAAGATCCGAAAAAACGTTGGTATGTTGTTCAGGCATTTTCCGGTTTTGAGGGGCGTGTAGCCCAATCTCTCCGTGAACATGTGAAACAAAATGATATTAAAAGATTATTTGGCGAAATAATGGTTCCTACAGAAGAAGTTGTTGAAATTCGAAGTGGTCAGCGTCGTAAGAGCGAACGGAAATTCTTTCCAGGTTATGTTCTTGTGCAAATGGTCATGAATGACGCTAGTTGGCATCTAGTACGTAGTGTGCCGCATGTTATGGGATTTATTGGTGGAACTTCAGATCGTCCTGCTCCGATAAGCGATAAAGAAGTTAGTGCGATTATGAATCGTTTACAGCAAATTGGGGATAAACCACGGCCAAAAATTTTATTTGAACCAGGAGAATTAGTCCGAGTAAATGACGGTCCCTTCTCTGATTTTAATGGTGTAGTAGAAGAAGTAGATTATGATAAGAGTCGATTGAAAGTATCTGTATCAATTTTTGGACGTGCTACTCCGGTTGAATTAGACTTTGATCAAGTCGAAAAAAATTAATATTTAAGCACATTTTTACTTGTTTACAGTTGAAAATTAGTTTACTATCCATGTTTTTTACTCTTTTACATTCATTTAATAAGTAGATATTAAAATCGATATAGTGATCAATCTACTTGATTGAGGACAACAGATTATATGGCTAAAAAGATACAAGCTTGTATCAAACTACAGGTCTCTGCAGGTATGGCAAATCCAAGTCCACCAGTGGGACCTGCCTTAGGTCAGCAAGGCGTGAATATTATGGAATTTTGTAAAGCCTTTAATGCAAAAACTGAAAATCTTGAAAAAGGATTACCTATTCCTGTGGTGATTACGGTATACTCCGACCGCTCGTTTACTTTCATTACTAAAACTCCACCAGCTTCTGTGCTCCTTAAGAAAATTATAGGAATTAAATCTGGTTCTAGTAATCCAAATAAAGAGAAGATAGCCAAAATTACTAGTGCACAAATTTTTTCAGTTGCGGAAAGTAAAGCAGCTGACATGACTGGTGCTAATTTGGAGGCTATGTCCCGCTCTATTGCGGGTACTGCGCGTTCAATGGGCCTTGTTATTAAGGATTAAATAAAGTATGCCTAAACTGACTAAACGAATGCGTGTTATCCGTGATAAAATTGATGCTGCTAAGCACTATGAAATTGAAGAAGCCTGTATCCTCTTAAAAAATTTATCAACTACTAGGTTCGTTGAAAGCGTCGATGTTGCCATTAATCTTGGGATTGATTCTCGTAAATCAGATCAAAGTGTTCGTGGTGCTACTATATTACCGTACGGTATTGGACGTCATGTCTGTGTTGCTGTGTTTACTCAAGGAAAAAATGTTGAGATAGCTAAATCTGCTGGAGCAGATTTAGTTGGTATGGATGATTTATCCGAGCAAATAAAAAAGGGTAAATTTAACTTTGATGTTATCATCGCATCACCAGATGCAATGTACATAGTTAGTCAACTGGGATATATTTTAGGTCCACGTGGATTGATGCCAAATCCAAAAATTGGTACTGTCACTTCTAATCTTTCGGAAGCAATTAAAAATGTTAAATCCGGTCAAATTCGCTATCGTAATGATAAAAACGGCATTGTCCATACTACAATTGGTACAGTTAAATTTGAAGTGCATGAATTAAAAGAAAATTTAGAAGCTTTACTGCTTGATTTAAAAAAGGTTAAACCAATCAATACTAAAGGTGCATATATAAAAAAGATTAGCTTGTCAACTACTATGGGCATAAGTATTAAAATTAATCAAAATAGCTTATCTTTAGCTCTTACTTAATTATTACTTTACGCGAGTATTAAATTTGTTTAAAATGAGGTGTTTACAATTGAACGTGGTGGTGTATGCGTTTTAAAAACATACATATAATGCTTGCATTGTTAAATTACAATCTTTGTTGATATAAAATTTGAAGCTATTTACAAATTGTGTTGCGATCCCTGATACTTCTATTATATATGATAGTGAAAGAGATAGTTTTAATTTTATGTATTTTTTTCAATAGTATATACAATACGAACTATGTTTTTTAAATGCATACAATACACTTTTTAGAAAATGTAAAATTAGGAGTACAAGCTAATGGCATTATCTCTTCTAGATAAAAAAGAAATTGTTGCTGAAGTCAGTGAAGTAGCCAAAGGCGCATTATCTGCTGTTGTGGCAAATTTTCGTAACGTATCAGTAAATCAAATGATTAAATTTCGCCAAGCAAGTCGTGAAGCCAATGTTTATGTTCGTGTAGTTCGAAATACACTAATGCGTCGTATGGTTGAAGGCACTGCTTTTGCATGTTTAAAAGACATGTTTATTGGTCCTACCTTAATTGCATTTTCTAATGGAAATCCAGGAGATGCAGCGCGTTTGTTGAAAGCTTTTACTAAAGAAAATTTTAATTTTGAAATAAGAGCAGCAGCTTTTGAAGGTGAGTTAATTTCTGCATCACAAATTGACCGTCTAGCAATGTTACCAACTTACAATGAAGCTATAGGTCATTTAATGTCAGTTATACAAGAGGCCTCTATGGGTAAATTGCTGCGTGTTTTATCAGTGTTATCTGACTATAACAAAACGAATTAATATAGCTCTTTCCCAAAAAATTATTGATGTATTTATCAATACTTTCTAAATGCTAGGAACATCTTTTATGTCTATTTCTAAAGAACAAATTTTAGATGCAGTTTCTAATATGTCCGTTATGGATATAGTTACGCTAATATCTATGATGGAGAAAAAGTTTGGTATTTCCGCAACTATCGTTAATACTGTCCCTGAAGGAGAAAGGGTTGCTGAACCTGTAGAAGAACAAACAGAATTTGACGTAATACTAACTGCAGTAGGCAGCAACAAAATTGCTGTTATTAAAGCTGTACGTAGCGCTACTGGTTTAGGCCTAAAAGAAGCTAAAGATTTGGTGGAATCCGCACCCACCATATTGAAAGAGAGTATCAAAAAAGATGATGCAAATACTTTAAAAATAGCTTTAGAAACAGTTGGTGCTTCTGTTGAACTTAAATAACTTCGTCGTCCAGATTACAGCCTAAATTGGCTGATGGCTGGTGACTTTCCTTTGGGTCACCGGCCTTTTTGTTCCGTAAAGAAATAAAAGCATTAAAACATCATTTATTCTAATGATGCATTTTCTTATCTATTTAGATGCACTACATTTTATTCTGATGTTCTCCAATTTATCTAAGTACAACAAAATATTTTATTAGTGTAGTAATTATCAGACATATGATTGAGAATTTATCTAATTTTTATTAAAAATAATGTATCATGCAATTTTATCCTGATCTATCTGTCACACAGACTAGATCCATTTATCAGAAAGTCGAGGAACCGTATGGTTTACTCTTATACCGAAAAAAAACGAATTCGTAAAGATTTTGGAAAACGTCCACAAGTATTGGACGTTCCATATCTTCTTTCCATCCAACTCGATTCATTTAAAAAGTTCATTGAACAAAATCTGGAGAATCAATGTGGATTAGAAGCGGTTTTTCGTTCTGTATTTCCTATACATAGCTATAGTGGAACCGCTGAACTGCAATATGTCACCTACCATTTAGGTGAATCTGTTTTTGATATTAAAGAATGTCAAATGCGTGGCGCGACATTTTCTGCACCACTACGCGTTAAATTACGTTTGGTCTCTTATGAACGTGACGCACCGGAAGGTACAGTGAAAGATATAAAAGAACAAGAGGTCTATATGGGTGACATCCCACTAATGACTGGCAATGGTACTTTTATTATTAATGGTACTGAACGTGTGATTGTTTCTCAATTACACCGTAGTCCCGGCGTATTTTTTGACAGTGACAAAGGTAAAACACACTCTTCAGGAAAAGTACTATACAATGCACGCATCATTCCTTATCGTGGCTCATGGTTAGATTTTGAATTTGATCCAAAAGATCATCTGTTCGTCCGTATTGACCGGCGACGTAAATTACCTGCTACTGTAATTTTACGCGCGATGGATTACAATAATAGTCAAATTTTAGATATTTTTTTCGAAAAAATTATTTATACAATTTATGAAAAAAAATTAGAGATGAATCTCATACCTGAACGTCTACGTGGCGAAACTGCTTCTTTCGATATCCGATCTAACGGCAACATCTATGTTGAAAAAGGTCGTCGTATCACTTCACGCCATATTCGCCGAATGGAAAAAGACGGCATATCGCAGATCGAAGTTCCTATTGAATATATTGTTGGTAAGGTAGTAGCAAAAGACTATATAGATGACAAAACTGGCGAAATCATTGTATGTGCAAACACAGAATTAACGTTAGAACTATTAGTCAATTTAAAGAAAGCAAATTTCAAATATATTGAAACACTATTCACAAATGATTTAGATCATGGAGCTTATATTTCTGAAACCTTACGACTTGATTCGACTGAAGATCGTCTAGAAGCATTAATGGAAATTTATCGAATGATGAGACCTGGTGAACCCCCTACTCGTGAATCAGCTGAATCTTTATTTAAAAATTTATTTTTTTCAGAAGATCGTTATGATTTATCCGCTGTAGGCCGAATGAAATTTAACCGATCATTAAATTATAAAAAAACAGAACAGTCTTGTGTTTTAAGTAAAAATGACATTATTAATGTGATGAAAAAATTGATTGACATTCGAAATGGTAAAGGTGAAGTTGATGATATTGATCATTTAGGCAATCGGCGCATTCGTTCAATAGGAGAAATGGCAGAAAATCAATTTCGTGTTGGTTTAATACGTGTAGAACGTGCAGTAAAAGAACGTTTATCGTTAGGTGATTTGGATATGTTGATGCCGCAAGATTTGATCAATGCGAAACCAATTTCAGCAGCAGTAAAAGAATTTTTCGGCTCAAGTCAGCTATCACAATTCATGGATCAAAATAATCCATTATCCGAGATTACTCATAAACGGCGTATTTCTGCTTTAGGACCAGGTGGATTAACTCGAGAACGTGCAGGATTTGAAGTGCGTGATGTGCATCCAACACATTACGGGCGTGTGTGTCCTGTTGAAACTCCAGAAGGTCCTAATATTGGTTTAATCAATTCATTGTCTGTGTATGCACGAACTAATAAATATGGATTTCTAGAGACTCCATATCGCCGTGTACAAAATGGAATAGTCACAGATGAAATTCGTTATTTATCGGCCATTGAAGAAGGTAACTTTGTTATTGCACAGGCTAATACCAGTCTTGATGACTATGGCCGTTTTATTCATGATTTGGTAACGTGTCGCAATAGAGGTGAGTCAAGCTTATTCAGTCGTAATCAAATCGATTACATGGATGTTTCTACGCAGCAAATTGTATCAGTTGGTGCTTCTCTTATTCCTTTTCTAGAGCATGATGATGCTAATCGTGCATTGATGGGGGCAAACATGCAACGTCAAGCAGTACCTACTTTACGTGCTGAAAAACCATTAGTTGGTACAGGTATGGAACGTGCAGTAGCAGTCGATTCTGGTGTAACTGCTGTAGCAAAGCGAGGAGGTATAGTACAATATTTAGATGCGTCCCGCATTGTTATTAATGTCAATTTAAAAGAATTACATCCGGGCGAATCAGGTGTCGATATTTATCTTTTGACTAAATATGTTCGTTCTAATCAAAATACATGTATTAATCAAATTCCCTGTGTATCATTAGGGGAATTAGTTGAACGTGGCGACGTACTAGCTGATGGTCCATCCACTGATCTGGGTGAATTAGCATTAGGTCAAAATATGCGTATTGCTTTTATGCCGTGGAATGGTTATAACTTTGAAGATTCTATGTTAGTCTCCGAACGCGTGCTTCAAGAAGATCGTTTCACTAGTATTCATATTCAAGAATTGGCGTGTATTTCCCGAGATACTAAATTAGGATCTGAAGAGATTACAGCTGACATCCCTAATGTAGGCGAAGCGGCTCTATCTAAATTGGATGAATCTGGCATTGTCTATATAGGTGCAGAAGTAATTGGAGGGGATATTCTTGTAGGTAAGGTTACACCGAAAGGCGAAACACAACTAACACCGGAAGAAAAACTTTTACGCGCTATTTTCGGTGAAAAAGCATCTGATGTAAAAGATTCATCATTACGTGTGCCTAACGGTGTATCTGGTACAGTTATTGATATACAAATATTCACTCGAGATGGTATAAAAAAAGATAAACGAGCGCTAGACATTGAACATATGCTGCTGAAACAGGCTAAAAAAGATCTGAGCGAAGAATTACAACTGTTCGAAAATAGCTTATTTTCTCGTGTCCGTAATCTTCTGATTTCTACTGGTATAACAGAAGAAAAGTTAGATACATTAAAACGAGAACACTGGTTAAAAATCAGATTAGCTGAAGATCAAAAGCACGATCAACTTAAACAGTTATCTCAGCAGTACGATGAATTGAAACATAAATTTGAAACAAATCTAGAATCAAAACGACGAAGAATTATCCAAGGTGACGACCTTGCACCAGGTGTACTTAAAATAGTTAAAGTTTACTTAGCAGTAAAACGTCAAATTCAGCCAGGTGATAAGATGGCTGGTCGTCATGGTAACAAAGGTGTAATATCTAAAATTAGCCCAGTTGAAGATATGCCATACGATAAGAATGGCATTCCTGTAGATATCGTTTTAAACCCATTAGGTGTACCATCACGTATGAATATTGGCCAAATATTAGAAACTCATTTGGGCATGGCAGCAAAAGGTATTGGCAATAAAATTAATACTATGTTGAAAATAAATGAAAAAATAACTAAATTACGTGCATTTATACAGCAAGCTTATGATCTTGGGGATGATGTATGCCAGAAAATAGATCTCAATACTTTTTCTGACCAAGAAGTACTTTGTTTAGCAGAAAATTTGAAAAAAGGGATGCCTATTTCTAGTCCGGTATTTGACGGTGCTAAAGAAAAAGAAATCAAAGAATTATTACAACTAGGCAACTTACCGACTTCAGGACAAATTACCTTATTTGATGGTCGTACTGGAGAACAATTTGAGCGACCTGTTACTGTGGGATACATGTATATGTTAAAACTCAATCATCTTGTTGATGATAAAATGCATGCACGTTCCACCGGTTCATACAGTTTAGTGACTCAGCAACCTTTAGGTGGTAAGGCACAATTTGGTGGTCAGCGTTTTGGAGAAATGGAAGTATGGGCATTAGAAGCCTATGGGGCAGCATATACCTTACAAGAAATGCTTACTGTTAAATCAGATGATGTTAACGGTCGCACTAAGATATATAAAAATATAGTAGATGGTAATCATATGATGGAACCTGGTATGCCAGAATCTTTTAATGTCTTATTAAAAGAAATTCGCTCATTAGGAATTAATATTGAGCTTGAAGAAAACTAAATTTTTCATTCGAATATAATTCGCACTGGTAATTAAGAGCATCTAAATATTTTTAGTACCAGCAAGTTTTATTCCGATAGGGGCTAATTCGTGAAAGATTTATTTAATTTTTTGAAAGCACAAACTAAAATAGAAGAGTTTGATGCAATCAAAATTGCATTAGCTTCACCAGATATGATTCGTTCATGGTCTTTTGGTGAAGTGAAGAAGCCAGAAACTATTAATTATCGTACATTTAAACCGGAAAGAGATGGATTGTTCTGTGCACGTATTTTTGGACCAGTAAAAGACTATGAATGTTTGTGCGGAAAATATAAACGTCTAAAACACCGTGGAGTAATATGTGAAAAATGTGGTGTTGAAGTAACTCAGACAAAAGTACGTCGTGAACGTATGGGTCATATTGAATTAGCTTCGCCTACTGCCCATATTTGGTTTTTAAAATCTTTGCCATCTCGTGTTGGATTATTGCTGGATATGCCGCTGCGTGACATCGAACGTGTATTATATTTTGAATCTTATGTTGTAGTCGAAGGAGGAATGACTAATCTTGAACGCCGTCAAATTCTAACTGAAGAACAATATTTAGAAGCATTAGAAGAGTTTGGTGATGAATTTGATGCTAAAATGGGTGCTGAAGCTATTCAAATTCTGTTAAAAAATATGATTTTAGAAGAAGAATGTGATCAACTTCGTCAAGAATTAGAAAGAACCAGTTCCGACACTAAGCGTAAAAAATTAACTAAACGTATTAAACTTTTGGAATCGTTTATACAAAGCGGTAATAAGCCAGAATGGATGATTTTAACTGTACTACCAGTATTACCCCCTGATCTTCGCCCACTTGTACCATTGGATGGAGGTCGCTTTGCGACTTCAGATCTAAATGATTTATACCGTCGTGTAATTAATCGTAATAATCGTTTAAAGCGTTTGTTAGATTTAACTGCGCCTGACATTATTGTACGGAATGAAAAACGTATGCTTCAGGAAGCAGTAGATGCTTTGTTAGATAATGGCCGTCGTGGTCGTGCTATTACTGGTTCGAACAAACGTGCATTAAAATCGTTAGCTGATATGATTAAAGGTAAGCAAGGTCGTTTTCGACAAAATTTGTTAGGAAAAAGAGTCGATTACTCTGGTCGTTCAGTTATTACTGTAGGTCCATATCTTCGTTTACATCAATGTGGATTGCCTAAAAAAATGGCATTAGAATTATTTAAACCTTTTATTTATGGAAAACTTGAAGTACACGGTTTAGCTACAACTATTAAAGCTGCTAAAAAAATGGTAGAACGTGAAGAAGCAGTAGTGTGGGATATTCTAGATGAAGTAATACGTGAGCATCCAGTGATGCTAAATCGTGCACCAACTTTGCACCGTTTAGGAATCCAAGCTTTTGAGCCAGTACTAATTGAAGGAAAAGCAATTCAATTACATCCATTAGTATGTGCTGCGTATAATGCTGATTTTGATGGTGATCAGATGGCAGTACATGTTCCGCTAACATTAGAAGCTCAGCTAGAAGCACGTGCACTGATGATGTCGACTAACAATATCCTATCTCCTGCTAATGGAGAGCCGATTATTGTTCCATCACAAGATGTAGTGTTAGGATTATATTATATGACTCGTGATCGTATAAACGGAAAAGGTGAAGGTATGGTCCTAAGTGGACCGAAAGAAGCAGAACGTATTTACCGAATAGGAGTATCTGAACTACATACACGTGTTAAAGTACGTATTACTGAACATGAAAAATGTGATAATGGATGGATAAAACATACAAGTTTAATTGATACGACTATAGGTCGTGCTATACTTTGGATGATAGTACCAAAAGGACTACATTTCTCCCTTGTAAATCAAACATTAGGAAAAAAAGCTATCTCCATAATGTTGAACACCTGCTATCGTGTATTAGGTTTAAAACCAACTGTAATTTTTGCCGACCAAATTATGTATACAGGATTTGCTTACGCGGCTCGTTCAGGAGCATCAGTCGGTATTGATGATATGGTGATTCCAGAAAAAAAAGCTGAAATTATAAACGAAGCTGAAGCTGAAGTTGCTGAAGTCCAAGAACAATTTCAATCCGGTTTAGTTACTGCTGGTGAACGCTATAACAAAGTAATTGATATTTGGACTGCAGCTAACGAACGTGTTGCTAAAGCAATGATGGATAATCTATCCACTGAAACTGTAATTAACTCCGATGGTAAAAAAGAACGACAAATATCCTTTAATAGTATTTTTATGATGGCTGATTCAGGCGCCCGCGGTTCAGCTGCACAGATTCGTCAGTTAGCTGGTATGCGTGGTTTAATGGCCAAACCAGATGGCTCAATAATTGAAACTCCAATTACCGCAAATTTTCGTGAAGGATTGAATGTACTGCAATATTTTATCTCTACTCATGGTGCACGTAAAGGGCTTGCAGACACTGCACTAAAAACTGCTAATTCTGGTTATTTAACTCGTCGGTTAGTTGATGTAGCACAAGATTTAGTTGTTACTCAGGACGATTGCGGAACGTGTTCTGGCATAGAAATGACTCCTGTTATTGAAGGAGGTGACGTGAAAGAAGCTTTACGCGAACGTGTATTAGGTCGTGTTACAGCAGAAGATGTTTGCAAGCCTGGTACGAAAGATATTTTAGTACAGCGCAATACATTATTAAGTGAACAGTGGTGTGACATTTTAGAAGAATATTCAATAGACAGTGTTAAAGTAGGTTCGGTCGTAACCTGTGATACTGATTTTGGTATATGTGCTAAATGTTATGGTCGTGATCTAGCACGTGGTCATCTAGTAAATAAAGGTGAAGCCATCGGTGTTATAGCGGCTCAATCTATTGGTGAACCTGGTACGCAATTGACCATGCGTACATTTCATATCGGAGGAGCTGCATCCCGTGCTGCTGCTGAATCTAGTATTCAAGTAAAAAACAAAGGAACTATTTGTTTAAATAATGATAAATTTGTTGTTAACAGTAGCGGTAAGCTAGTGATTATTTCACGCAATGCTGAATTAAAACTGATTGATGAGTTTGGTCGTACGAAAGAAAAATATAAAGTACCTTATGGCACTGTTATGGAAAAAGCTGATGGTACGGAAATCATGGGAGGTGAAATCATAGCTAATTGGGATCCGCACACTATGCCAGTAATTACTGAAGTCAATGGTTTCATTCATTTTACCGATATGATTGACGGTCAAACAATTACTCGTCAAACTGATGAATTAACTGGGTTGTCTTCTATTGTAGTCTTGGATACTGCTGAACGAACAGGCGGTGGTAAGGATCTGCGGCCTGCACTACGAATTGTGGATATTAATGGAAATGACGTATTGATTCCAGGTACTGATACACCTGCACAGTATTTCCTTCCAGGAAGGATGATTGTCCAACTAGAAGATGGTGCTCCAATTAGCATTGGTGATATTGTAGCTCGTCTACCTCAAGAAACAAGCGGCACGAAAGATATTACCGGTGGTTTACCTCGTGTAGCCGATTTGTTTGAAGCTCGTCGTCCAAAAGAACCAGCAATTTTAGCTGAAATTAGTGGAGTTATTTCTTTCGGTAAAGAAACCAAAGGAAAACGTCGTTTAATTATCTCGACAGCAGATAGCAACGAAACATATGAAGAAATGATTCCAAAATGGCGTCAACTAAATGTTTTTGAAGGAGAATATGTTGAACGCGGTGATGTTATCTCTGATGGTCCCGAATCACCACACGATATTCTTCGTCTACGCGGCATACATGAAGTCACGCGTTATATTGTCAATGAAGTGCAAGATGTTTACCGGTTACAGGGTGTAAAAATTAATGATAAACATATAGAAGTTATTGTTCGGCAAATGTTGCGTAAAGCAACTATAACTAATGGTGGCAGTTCAGATTTTTTAGAAGGTGAACAGGTAGAATACTCACGTATTAAAATAGCTAATCGTAAACTTGAAAGTGATGGTCAAACAAAAGCAACTTATACACGAAATCTTTTAGGTATTACTAAAGCTTCTTTGGCAACAGAATCTTTCATTTCTGCTGCTTCATTTCAGGAAACTACACGCGTATTGACTGAAGCAGCTGTTGCTGGAAAATGCGATGAACTACGTGGTTTAAAAGAAAATGTCATTGTCGGTCGGTTGATTCCAGCAGGCACTGGTTATGCTTATCATCAGAAACGAATACGTAATCGTCAAACACATGAAATACCTTCTTCTACTGCTGTTGATTCTACCTTTTCTTCCTTACGAATTACTGCCGATGAAGCTTCTTCAAATCTTTCAGAGCTCTTGAATACCGGTTTAGACAATAATATTACTAACGATTAAAAATTTGTTGTTTTGGATCAATGGTTATTCTTAGTTAAATAATAATATATGCAATGATTCTTTTAACATTGTATGGCTTATAATCCATTTAACTTTAATGTTATAATGTCATATATACATATATATTATACTAATTTATCATAAGTGATCACATGAGTAATCAAATGTATCACTATTGCATATGCTTATTGGTTTATTAATTAATCTATCCATTTCGTACAAAAAGTACCTGTTTTATCGATACGTTTGTATGTATGGGCACCAAAATAATCACGTTGAGCTTGGATTAAATTTGCAGGTAATAACGCAGAACGGTAGCCATCATAATATGAAATGGCAGAGGATAAGGCGGGGACAGGAATACCATTTTGCATTGCATAGGTCACTACATCACGTAGTGATTGATGATATTCATTGACAATATATTTAAAATATGGCGATAATAACAAGTTATTTAGTTCTGGATCCTGTGAATAAGCCTCAACAATTTTTTTTAATAAATGTGCACGGATAATGCATCCTGCACGGAAGATTTTTGCTATTGTGCTATAATTCAAATTCCATTGATTCTTGTTAGATGCAGATTTTAACTGAGAAAAACCTTGTGTATAAGAAATAATTTTACTCATATATAATGCACGCCGAATTTTTTCTATAAAAGTTGGTCTATCTTCGTTAAAAGTTATAATGTTTTTCGGTCCACTCAGAATCTTTGAAGCTACCATTCTTTGTTCTTTTAAAGAGGACAAGTAACGCGCAAATACTGATTCAGTAATCAAACTGAGCGGTTCACCTAAATCAAGTGAATTTTGACTGATCCATTTTCCGGTACCTTTACTATCTGCTTTATCTAAAATTACATCTATCAAAAAATTTCCTTGTTCGTCTTTTTTTACTAAGATATGTTTACTTATATCCATTAAATAACAATTCATCTCTCCTTTGTTCCATTTACTAAAAACATCGGATATTTGTTCATTACTTAGATTAAGACTATTTTTCATTAGAGCATATGATTCAGCAATGAGCTGCATATCACCATATTCTATGCCGTTATGTACCATTTTAACATAATGTCCAGCTCCATCAGGGCCAATATAGGCTACGCAAGCTTCGTTATCAATATGAGCAGCAATTTTCTCTAAAATTGGTGCTATTAACTTGTAAGCTTTTCTTTGTCCACCTGGCATAATTGCAGGCCCTTTTAGTGCACCTTCTGCTCCACCAGATATTCCCGCACCAATAAAATATATGCCTTTCTTAAAAAATTCACTATTATGACGTATGGTATCTTTATAAAACGTATTACCACCATTAATTAAGATATCTCCTTTTTTTAAAAGTGGTTTTAATAATTTAATAATTGTTTCAGTAGCTTCACCAGCTTCTACCATTAAAAGAATACGGTGTGGTATTTCTAATGAATTTACAAATTCTTTTAGAGAATAATAGGGAAATAGTTTTTTTCCTGGGTGTTCAGCAATTATCTGATCTGTTTTTTGGGGTGATCGATTAAAAATCGATACACTATAACCATGTTGTTCAATATTGAGTGCTAAATTTTTTCCCATTACTGCCATTCCAATAATGCCTATTTGTTTATATGTAGACATGAACCAACTCCTTTCATAAAGACAATCTTTCATTTACACCTTCTATCTTACTAGATAGGTGTAAACATTTATTATATATTAAATATTATAGTTTTTAGTTATGATTGTGTTTTGTATTCTATTACGATCAATTATAGTGCTTAACAACTAGTATTCAATGTAAAATGAATATTAATGTTAGTAGTGATATTAATTTTAATTTTCATTGTTATAAATACGGAGTTATTTTCTTCGATTTTGAATTTCATAAAATTGAAGATTTTATATCATTTAAAATAAGAAGAATATTGCCATAGAATAATTATATAATAGTAGTATGACACTACTAACGTCTTCTATATAAAAATATTTGAAATATGTAAATAAATATTAACATTTTATGTTTTTATTGTATTATCGTAGATATAATCTATTTTTATAAGAAAATAGTTACAACGATTTTTATATTACAATTAGAAAATTCTTGCATTGGTTATTAATAAATATTTTGTTTTGAACAAAATTATGATGACTATCTAACATATAGATTATGCGACATCTTAACAGTAAGATATGTTACCTATTCAAGAATAGACTATGCGTCTAGTTTTTGTTCCTTTATAGTTTCAATGAAAATAAAAAATTTTATTAAAATTAATATAATATTATATTTATAATATAAAAAATTAAGATTGATTGATCTTTTCTTTAATGGTACTTCGATTATTGAAAAGATCAATTTTATTAATAAAATAATTGAGTATGTTATAAATATATATGAGATGAATACAAGATCATATCCATTTCAAATTGTTCTAGAAAAACTAATGAATACTTAGGAGTAAATCTTTACATTGAATATAAATACAGAGAAGTCATAGAAGCTGTAATTAAAAAATTGAATAATATTAAATTAAAAATTCAAATAAGTTATATTTAAAAAATATTCTAAAATTTACCTTCTAACTTAATCATATAGCATTGGAACAATTTTTGTTGTACGCAAGGCAGTATATCAGAACTAAGATTACACAATAGAAATACGAGTATTATTTATACCATAATATTATATTATCAGTAGAATTTTGTCTATTCTATTTAAATGACAGAATATGCTAAGGTATAATATCTTAGTGAGGGAGCATATATATATTAATATTATTATATATAATGTTATTATGATATGTCTATAAATAATTTTTCAATATTTAATTTCATGTCAAAAATACATTTATATATTATAAATAAATTATAATTTTAAGCTTTATAGAAATTATATATTATATATAATTAAAATTTTTTAATTTTAAATTAAGTTAAAATAATGTATTACATTTATAGAATTCGACTAATAAGTCGATCAATACGGATTCGCCGTAATCGGCGAATGAGCGTACGCACTTTAACAGGATAATCAGCTATGCTTTGAAGGTCAGTAAAATGTTTTACAATCTGAGTATGAGTGCGAATTAGAATTTGTTCTTGTTCACGTTGTAATCGCAACCTTTGTTGAGGATCATGGATTAAAAGTGCATTTTCTAGATCCAAATACCAAGCACGAGGATTAAAGTTATTGCCAGTCAGCACTTGCCACTTTTCATCCACCCATAAGCCTTTTAAATGATAGCTGTTATTTCCATCCTTCCATAATCGTACAATTAATTGACCTTTACTTACATAAGGCTGTAATCGTTCAAGGAACCGACGTAAATTAATTTCATATAAGTAGGGTAAAATACTAATAATTTGAAATGGTTGATCTTCTGGTATATAAAAATCATTAGCAATTTTATCTCCAACAATAATTTCTATTTTTTTACCTAGGTGCAATAAAACCGTTAAGTTACGCATTAAAAGTGTAGGTAAATTAAAATAAGGTGTACATAACATTAATGTATCACAAGTTGAACAAATTAAATGATGAATCGTTGTATTCAAAAGACTTTTTTTACCCAATCCTACTAATGGGATAATAGATAATTCATTTTGAGTTGCTATGTTTCCTTGATAGTTATACACAGACTGTTTCAAAAGATGGCGAAAAAGGCGAATATTATGTTTTATTTTTATATTTTTTGGTCGTTCTAAATCGTCTAAACGGTTAACAGCTGATGCTGCAAGCAAGTATTGTTTAATATAACTAAGTAGTGTATCAGCAAGTAGCTGATTTTTTATCATATTATAACGATCGTAACGGTACTGATCCAATTGATGTAAATAAGTGTTATTGATACTTGCACCACTATAAATTACTTGATCGTCAATAATAAAACCCTTTAAATGCATAACTCCTAAGGCTTCTCGAGTATTAACCGGCACGCCGTATATCGGCACATCTATATTGGGATGTGTTGTTGCCATCCAGTAATACCACTCAGCATTCGTACTAGTAATAGTAGTCCCAATACGTCCACGTTGAGCTCTGTGCCAATCCACTAGAACAGCAACTTCAAGAGTTGGATTATTTTTTTTAGTCTGATAGAGCGCTTCAAGTATTTGGTGCCCTCCATGATCATACTCTAGATAAAGTATGACTAAATAAATTCGATTCCGAGCAAAAGTAATAGCTTGCATTAATGCGTCTCTAAAATCTTTAGGACTATAGAGCGTTTTAAAATTTTCAGCGATCTGAGGAATGTATGGCAATTTCGCGAGATGCTGTTGATGTATTTTGTATTTAAATTTTGACAGCATCACCGTGCTCTTTTTATATAATTTAATATTGAAATAGCCTTAAATTTATTTAATTTTCTGAAATATTATTACTATTGTTCCGTATGAATACATTGTACTATATTTTTATAGTTTTTCTTTTATGTACAACAAAAGATATGAAAGAAGATATAGATAATATCACTATAAATTTGAATATCTGAATGAGGTTTGATTTCAGATGTGTTAGAATTTTTACCCGTGAAGGAGCATAATTGTAAGGCCTGTGAAAAGAATATAGTGCATTATTTTTTATAAAAATCGTATTGAAACTCTATGTTTCTGAATGTCGTAGAGTGAGCAAATAAGATGAACAAAAACAACAAACATTTTTTTATACAATGTAATAATCGAGGTTTTATATTTATTTTATGTAATCTATGTAATACTTACTTTTTAATAAGTAGGAGTATTTTAATAGCATTATATAAAATAGGATTTTTATTACCTTTCCTTAAGAAGATCTATCTAGATAGAAAAAATATTTTTGACATGATACGCCATAACGTTTATTATACGCTATTTTAACTAAGACGTCAAATAAATTTTGATTTTTTAATTGTTATAACGTATGTTAATTTTTAAATAGATGTAGTAATGTAAATTACTATTTTTAGTCTAGTTTAGCTAAACTTTTCATTAATGCATTAGTATTAAAATACTAAAATTAGTTGTTGGGCATATTGCTAAAAAATAAATACCTTTTTTCAGTATAAAGTAATATTAAGTTATAAGAAGAGCATGAGAATTTTTAATTTATAATTCAGATTATAAGATAATTACAACTTCTTGATTGCTCATGATAATAGCAATTACATGGAATTTATTTTATGTATTCTAGTAAATTTAAATTTTTATATGATAAAAAATCATAGTGAACTTTAATGAATTTAACATGATCTATAATCATTTATCGTTTTTTGCTAATTTAATTTTCTAGTATATTAATGTTTATTAAAATAAGTAGGTCAGAAGTTAATTCTTTATATTGTAGGATAGGCTAGACTATTTAAATTTAACTCACGAAAAATCCGATCATTTATTAATATGTATTTGAGTATACATACTACCATAAGATAAACATAATTTACCTCTCGTTTTGTACGTTAATAAATACTCAATTTTAAAATTGAGAATCAAAAAAGTTAATGATATGAAACGTATTCAATTATTTATTATTTTACATCTTGACAAAAAGCTTATATTTTCAATGCAAAAATAAAATATGTATATTTACTTCCATGAAATATTATATTTTGATCGACTGCAATACCTACATATTATATGTCTATTGTAAATTTTAAGATATTTTATCGTTTTATAATATGTTTAACATTTTCTGATATAAAAGATGATTTTAAATATCACCTAGACTATTGAATAATATAAATATTGACCATAATAAAAATTATGAAATCTTCAGTTGACTGTAAAAATTTAATGTAATAGATTTCAATTTATTTGTTATATAAACATTATCAAAGCGACTTAACTTATAGTCAATTAACAAACTTAATATCTATTTTCACTATAATTTATTTTAATTTAAGCAGAAATTATAACTACTAATAATTAAAACCAATTTCTTATATATTAAAATCAAAAAGATCGTTTTCTTTTATATATTATATAAGTTATAAAAATACTTATCAGTAATAAGAACGAAATAAATTTCATTAAATATGAATAGCTACTTCTTTTTTATGAAACAAAAACATAAAAAATAATATTTTCATTACACTGTTGATTTAAATGGTTTTATTATTTGAGTTGCTAATTGTTTTATAGGAAAACATATATTGTCTAGCCATATAATAACACAGCCAATTAATTATGATATTTTTAATGTGCAAGAACCTTAAAACGCTAATAAAACAATAGAAAATTGCTCCGGATGAAATCTACATACATCAATCCTCTCCCCTTTTCCAGTTTTGGATTATGGAAAGGAATAAACATTACATAATAATAAAATGTTTTAAGATAATATCTATCGTAAGAAGTAAAAATTTTTATATAACATAATAAGAGGAATAATAAGTAAAATTACTACTTAAAATTATAAGATAAAAACACATTTTACTTTGATTCATTTAATAAATAAAAGAAATTAAAAAAAATTCTCGATGAATAATTATTTACAGCGGACGCAGTACTCTTGAATATCTATATGCAATTATCATTAGAATAATAGAAAAAAACCATTTTTTATTATAACAAGTATTATAGTTTTAATAAATTTATTAAATACAGTAATATTTTGTAAATCTTAATAATTGTAAAAAACTGATATTCATATCATGTTATATCACCTCTATAGAGATAGATACATTTTATAATCATACATAATGCTATTAGCTATTATACATCAAACATTAATAATCATCATTATATGATATATGAATTTATTTAATTTTAGTAAAATATTAAAAATATTGATCGAAAGTAGAAAAGCTACTGTTTTAATTTTTACAATTCAATATAAAATAAAGGAAATGATCTTTTTTAATTTAGAATGATTATCAGAACAAATAGAAATTAAATAACTTAAAAAAAATAAAATTTTGTCGTACTTATCAATAAGTTAAAAAATATTTTAGATACAATATCTAATAACGTCTGATGAAAATATCATATCTACAAATAGAAGAAGATTAAATTTTCCATATAATTTATTATCTTTTCGATGGACCACTATATTAGTGATAATCATATTAAATAACAGTACTGATATTTTATTACAAATTTTTTATATTTTCCTTATTAAGTATTTAACGATATATCTTATTTTAAATTTTAAGAATAAAATGCTATATTTTTTTTGTTTTTTAAACAAAGTAGATATTAATCTATCTACAACTAATAAATTAACATACTTATCATTCGATAAGTATCTTTAAAATTTTATGTAATGGTTTAATATTAATGACTGATGAAGTAAACCTTAAAACAAAATAATGGATTAAACATAAATTAGAGAAAGAAATAAACTTAAATATAATATAACTCAATATACCACACTAAATATTTAAAAAAATAGAAATTGAATGAGTGAAATAGTAATCTATCAGTTTAACATAGTATTAAATGATCTTTATATATTTTAGAATTTATATTCTTGCATATCGTTTTGACTACTTTATAAAATATAAACAGAATATTAACGATAAATAACATATAAAGTACAATTTAAAAAAATAAAAAACAGTTTTTTCATTGAAACATTTACAGAATCGAAATTCTAGTTATGTCGCCAATAATATTGCATTATGGAAGATGAGAAAATTATTTAAGATATTTCTTATTTTTTAAATTAAAAAGATTTATATATATTATTATACAATTTTGAATCACATAAGATCCAAAAAAAGACAAAATTATAACGTAAAAAATAATAACATAATAATATTAATATCAAACAAATCTTTTAAAAGAAGCATAAAAAGTATAGTAAATTATTTTAGTTAAATCTATATCTAAAAAAAGAAAAAATATACGCCGGAAGATAAGAGTGACCGGCGTTTAAAAAACTATTTCAGTAATTGTCGTGCCTTAAGTAATACATTTTCAATAGTAAATCCGAATACTTTAAACAAGTCTTTCGCTGGCGCTGATTCACCGAAATTAGTCATACCGATAATATCGCCGGAAAATCCAACATATTTATACCAATATTCTGCAATACCAGCTTCAATAGCAAGACGAGAATGCACTTTTTTTGGTAATACTGATTCACGATATTCTATGTCCTGTAAATCAAAAATATCAGTAGATGGTAATGATACCACACGAACTTTATAGCCTTCATCATGCAATTTCTGATATGCCTCAACAGCCAGCTCTATTTCTGAACCGGTAGCAATTAAAATTAATTCTGGTTTTTCTCCTATGCAATCTTTAAGAACATAACCACCTCGAGCAATATTTTTTACTTGTTGCTGAGTTCGATTTTGTTGTACTAAGTTCTGACGAGAAAGAATCAACGCAGTTGGACCATCATAGCGCTCAATAGCTTTTTTCCAAGCTACTGCTGTTTCTACTTGATCACAAGGACGCCAAATACTCATATTAGGCGTCATACGCAACCCAGCTAACTGCTCGACTGGTTGATGAGTGGGACCATCTTCACCTAATCCAATAGAATCATGGGTATATATCATAATGTGACGCATTTTCATCATGGCTGCCATGCGAACTGCATTCTTAGCATATTCAACGAATATTAGAAAAGTAGAAGTGTACGGTAAAAATCCACCATGTCGAGCAATACCGTTACCAATAGCTGTCATACCAAATTCTCGAACACCATAATTAATATAATTGCCTGCGGGATTATCAGTAATAGATTTAGAATTTGACCACGCAGTTAGATTACTTAGTGTCAAGTCTGCTGAACCGCCAAGTAATTCCGGAAGAATAGGTGAAAAAGCCTCAAGAGTATTTTGAGATGCTTTCCGACTAGCTATTATAGCTGGCTTAGTTTGTAACTGATCAATTATTTTTTGACTTGTTTCTTGCCATGTTAAGGGTAGATCCCCTTGTATGCGTCGTCTAAATTCTTTAGCTAATTTAGGATAGTTTTTTTCATAAAGCTCTAATTTTTTATTCCAGTTAAGTTCTTTTGTATGACCTATTTCCTTTGCACTCCAACTACGATAGATCTCTCTTGGAATTACGAAAGGCAATTCCTTCCAGTTTAGTGCCTTACGTGTAGCAGCAATTTCTTCTTCGCCTAAAGGAGCACCATGGGCGATATGTGTTCCACTTTTAGTTGGAGCACCAAAAGCAATAATAGTTTTGCATATTAATAGTGATGGTTTATCAGTGACGCGGGAGATTTCAATTGCCTCTTTAATAGAGTTACTATCATGTCCATCTATGTCTCGGACTACATGCCAGTTATAGGCTTCAAAGCGAGCAGCGGTGTCATCCTTAAACCAATTTTTGACCTCACCATCAATAGAAATACCATTATTATCATAAAATAATATTAATTTACCTAATCGCATGGTTCCAGCTAATGAACATACTTCATGTGAAATACCTTCCATCATACAACCATCTCCAAGAAACACATAAGTATAATGATCTATAATCTTATGTTCGGGACGGTTAAACTGTGCGGCTAAAGTACGTTCAGCAATCGCTAAACCAACGGCATTGGCAAGACCTTGTCCTAATGGTCCTGTAGTGGCTTCTACTCCATCAGTATAACCATATTCTGGATGTCCTGGTGTTTTTGAATTCAGTTGTCGAAAATTTTTCAAGTCTTCAATGGTAATATTATAACCGCTAAGATGTAACAAGCTATAAAGAAGCATCGAACTATGACCATTAGATAAAATAAAACGGTCTCGGTTAATCCATTGAGGATTAGATGGATTATGATTTAAATAATCTCGCCAGAGAACTTCGGCAATATCTGCCATGCCCATAGGAGCACCAGGATGGCCGGAATTGGCTTTTTGTATAGCATCCATACTTAAAACACGAATTGCATTGGCAAGCATTTTTCTAGATGTCATGAACATTCTCCAGATTTTATAATTTTGATGCCAAAAGATTTTCAAGTTTTCGTTGATCAACGGCGAATTGACGAATACCTTCAGCCAATTTTTCTACAGCCATTGGATCTTCATTATGTTCCCAACGAAATTCCGATTCAGACAAAGGCGTTGGTTGATGAACTTTTTCTATTATTAAAGGAAATAATTTACGAACTACGGGATTGTTGCTATGATATAATTTTTCTATTAAAGAAGGTGAAATAGTTAACCGATCACATCCAGCCAGAGCTAGAATCTGTTCAGTGTTTCGAAAACTAGCCCCCATAATAATGGTGTGATAATTGTGCTTTTTGTAATATTCGTAAATTTTACATACCGATTTTACGCCTGGATCGTCATCTACTGAATATGGATGTAAAGATTGACGTTGATTATACCAATCGTAAATACGACCTACAAACGGAGAAATCAAATATACGCCTGCTTCAGCGCAGATACGCGCTTGAGCAAAGGAGAATAATAACGTTAAGTTACAATGTATATTTACTTTTTCTAGTTCTTCCGCAGCTTTTACTCCTTCCCAAGTAGAGGCTAATTTAATTAAAATACGAGATTTTTCGATGCCATTTTCTTGGTATAAATTTATTAATTTATATGCTTTAGTTACGCACATGTCTTGATTAAAAGAATCTCGTACATCTACTTCAGTAGAAATCTTTCCAGGAATGTTTTTCAAGATCTCTGTGCCGATATTAATTGTTAATTTATCACTAGCATTGATGATTTGTGTTGTGCGATTTCCACCTTTTTTTCGAGCATAAGTGATTGCATTGTCAAGCAATGGCTGATAGTTCATCAGTTTAGTCGCCTGCAAGATTAAAGATGGATTAGTAGTAGCATCTTGTGGTTTATAGTGTCGAATAGATGCAATATCTCCACTGTCAGCTACAATGGTAGTAAATTTTTTAATATCTTCTAATTGATTCATCTTTCTACTCCGCAATATATAATATAAAAACTTTTTAAAAATAAAGGATAACTTTAAGACAACAATTCCATTCATGAGATTGATAATGCAATGAGATTATGTTTTCTAAGGATATGCCATGATGCTAAGTTTAATAATGTAATGTTATGTTGCGATATTATGTTTAACAAACATCTAGTATAAGATATAAATAGAAAACATTAAGATTATTAACTATAATTAATCATCAACGTTCATAACATTTTATTCCATCTAATAACTTCAAATGAAACATATCAAGTCTTTTGAATATAAGACTACTTTTCTTTACATAATTTTTTATAGTTCTTTCTTTTTATAACTCTGTAATTAATTAGATAAGTAAATTATTTATGTAAAACAATATGTTCTTTGTCGCACTGTCAGTTGTTAACTTGCTGTTATATTTTAGGTAACCGAAAAAAATTAAATTTATGACATATTGATATCAATAACTAGCTCATGTCATTTTCATATCTATAAATAGAATACAAAAATTACAGTATTAAAAAAGATCAAATTCAATATATTTTACGTTGTGAAGTGGCAAGCAGTAAAATTAAGAATTAATATTCTTCTTGTTTATGTATAATCGTTTAGATGTAAAGTGTAGATTAAAGTTATCATTATCTTGATAAACTAACTTTGTTAGAAGGAAATGTTTATATAAAAAAATAAATTATTAGTGGTATAAAAATAAGTTGTTAATTTCAGAAAATTTTCAAAAGTATTTATAAAAATATTAATCGCACTGACATTATGTATTATTCAAAGCGGTCAACACTATGGTTAGTAGTGAATATGATGATGTTATTTACTATATTGACCAATAAATAATGTCTTTAGTAACCTTATAGTTAATGTGAATTTGAGAAAATCATCATTGATAAAATTATTATATTAAGTATTTTAATATAAGTTTACGTTAGTATGTTTAGTGGATACGTAAAAAAGAACATTTTAATGTTTACAAGCATTATTTATTGATTTTTTTAATAAAAATTGTCGTAGAAGTATAAGATTTACATTTACATAAAAAAATGACGTTCATCGTGACAGTAATTACTAATATTAACATATGGAAGAAGATGTTGCTACCATGATTCCCACTTCAATATTTTCGTCAAAGGCTTCTTTCTTTTGCATGAAGCTGGACTTGTAATAAATCTAACTCTACATTCAAAGTATGTGCTTATTTCAGAGAAATGATTATAGGATGCATAATACGTAATTTTCTAAATGCCGAGGCACGTAAAATGGTGTTCAATTATTGTGCATGGAATATATCTTGTCGATATAAGCCAATACATATAGTTCGACAATCGAGAAATGGATTTTTGACTTTAATAAGATTTATATATGTAAAGTTTTATCAGTACCAATATCTGTTGTAGGATAGTAATTACACCAGTTATCATAGATTGAGCACCTACTTTATAAGCTTGAATCATTCTTCCTCAATGGAGGAATATAGTGCGGTTCATAAATAAAAATTTAGTACGATATAGCTCTATTCCTTCAGTACTATTGAATTTAATTCAGGACAAATCTTGCATTTTATATCAACACACATTGACAATTTATGCCCGTCCTATGTCATAGGAGTTAAAAATTTTACTGATTAATTCATTTTTTTCTATATATTGGATTTTTAAATTTTTTAGATCTTTAACGATCGCTGACAATTCTAGAGAACGTGCCATTATTGAAGTATGGGAAGTTTGTCTACCTCTATCAGTAAAAAACCTAACACCGTATCTAAATTCAGTTAAGCTATCTGATGATGTAAGATCTTCTGTTACTAATATAACTTTTTCATTGGTCGTTTTGAAGATCTTCCATGGACATGTGAGGAATATTACATGGTAGACGTTGACCAACGTCGCGTATATCTTCTTACTAAAAATAACTCTTGGTGAAAATATAATACTTGAGGATCATAATCCAATCCTATTTTGCTACTTGTGTCAATGTGTTAAATAAAAAAGACAATGCTATTCTACTTAAGCATTTTTATTAATTTTACCAAATGTTCTATCGCTTCTTGTTCATCTTTTTCTTCAGAAAAAAGAGTAAAAATGCTGTGCTTTAAAATACTAAGTATTTGAAATTTAAAAAATTTTTTCGGTAACACATTGTCTATTAGAGATAATGGTAATATCAGAAATAAAGCTTTTAACTTCTTTGACAAATCGCACAGAAGGACGAGAATGAAAATCATTAAGAGCAGTCGGTGTAACTTTTTTAGTACACGGTTATTTTTCAACCTAAGTAAATTGATAGTACAATATATAAATTTTGGTCTTATCCTAAATAAGAGATTATTTTTCTAAGGCAGCTCATTTTGTATAAGTTGTATCTATGATAGAAAAAGATCTTTTGTTGAATGAAATTACATTGCATGTAATCATAATTACATTGTGTAATTTTTATATTTTGATCATTAGTTATTATAGAAAATTTTGTTAAAGCCTTAAAAAAAACTCTTTTATTGAACAATAACATTATTGTTTAAATACTTTTTAATACATTAGATAATGATGCTTTCATCTATATAGTTTATTTCATAGAAAATATTCCATTTTAATAGGAATGATTTTATAAATTAATGTGAGTAATAATATGTAAAAATAAGGACATAAACAGATTAGCAATAGAAAAAATTTTACTAACGTCTTATTATTATTTAGGAATAAAATAAAAATACTTTCATATTTTTAGGTTAAATGGAATATAAAAATTATATACAGTATTAGCTATCTTTTGATAGGTCATATTCAGTGATAATGGCTTTACGTTGGTTTTATATAATAAAACAGGATTTGACTCCACGCATTGTATGTAATACAATTAGTATTAATATCTTAAAGTGTTTTCAACTAACGTTATGTCTCTTATTTTTTTGTCTATCATAAACATACTAAATATGTTTATTTTTATACAATATTTGTTAAAGAAATATAACTTAAAAAATTGAATATCATGATTAATATATAACTTATATTTATTAGTTTGATATTGTATGCGATAATTTTAATGTAAAAAAAGAATTGTCATAAAAAATTTATATTAACAAACTGACATTTACTTTAATATTGACGAATTAAATGAAATATCACTAGTATCTTAGTAATTCAAGAGGTGCTCCATGATTTCATTTTCAGTGAAACTAGAACAAATATTCTTCTAATCTGAGTAAAATTTCAACTTGGCAAGTTTCATTATTTTATTTACTTTCCTATGAAAGTTATTTCATCTACTTAATGAAATGATTTAAGAAAAAGCCACAATTAAAATTAATCATCTATACTAAAATTAAATAAAATAACAAGTGTATGAAATAGTTACATATGGCAACATAAGTTAGATTTAGAGTCCCTTAGCATCATGATAGTATGTATCATCTATATTTTACTTGTTGTATATTTCACATATCTAAATGCAGCTATATTGTCTAATTTTTAGTGGAATTCATGCTCAAATAATTCTTACTAACCATATTCTCTTTTGATTCTTTAAACACATTGATTAAATTATCCGTTTAATTGACAGTCTAAGTATATTGACATTGGTAAATATTATAATGATATATGGATTGATAACGGTTAAAATTAGTTGATCTTAAAAAACTTAAGGTTTTTTTAGTTATGATCCAGATCATTCTCTGCTGTTACTTTGAATCATCATATAGTTTTATATAAATCTTTAGTTATTTTAAGACTAATTAGCAATTAATATTAAAACAATATAATTTTATATATTATATGATAATACTTATAACAACATATCATAATAATATACTAATTTAATGGTAAAAATTAGTGAATAGTACTCTTGTAAATTAGTGTTAAATTTAAGTCAACGCTTGATTTTCTTTTAAGAAGATAGCACTAATGACATTAAATCAATGAATAATTATTTAATATAGTGAGCATAATACAATGAGACATTATTAAATTTTGACAATGTAAATAATGCTATTGTCTGTAATATATTGTCTATATGACATGTCGCACCAAATTCCTAATCTAAATTTTAAATAATATTTAAGTTTACTAAAAATATGTACTAACAATTAAAATTTCAACTACAAGAATATATTATTTAATGAGAAATAATGATACATAATTTTTTCTAATTGTAGAAAATATCTTATAAAAAGTTATACATGGATTAAAGGATAAATGCAAGTACTACTATTATTTAATTCTATTGGTTAATTACATCAACAATGTTAAGCGCTCGTTATATAATGTTTTTAAAAAATTTTATTTGTGGTGTGGACCATGAAACAAATTGAGCAACAAATTTTAAAATTACGAGAAATATTACGATATTGGGCGTATTTATATCATATTAAAGATACAAATGAAGTTTCCGATAACGAATATGATCGCGTTATGGCAATATTACATAAGTTAGAAAAAAAGCGGCCAGATCTTCTTACCTCTGACTCTCCAACTCAACTTATAGGAACAAAAATACAAACCAATTTTGTCCCAGTTCCGCATAAAGTACCAATGTTATCGTTAGATAACGTATTTAAAGAGCAGGATTTTCTTGCATTTGATAGACGATTAAAGTCAAGACTGCATTGCGAAAATGATATAACTTACTGTTGTGAACTTAAATTAGACGGCATCGCAGTGAATTTACTATATAAAAATGGCATACTAATACGAGCCTCTACCCGAGGCGATGGTATAACTGGTGAGGATATTACTGCCAATGTACGTACTATCCAAAGTATCCCAATCAATATAAAAAATTATGAAGATTTTCCACAACTTTTAGAAATTCGTGGTGAAGTATGTATGCCTATAGCTGGATTTTTACGACTTAATGAAACGGCTAAGCAAGAAGGAAAAAAAATTTTTTCCAATCCAAGAAATGCTGCATCCGGTTCTTTACGTCAATTAAATCCAACAATAACAGCTAAACGCCCATTAATCTTTTATTGCTATGGAATTGGAATCCGAGAGGGAGGAAAATTACCTACAAGTCATTGGAACATGTTAAAACAATTAAAACACTGGGGTATACCAGTTAATGACTGGAGTTGTCTCTGTACCGGTACTCATGCAGTCCTCGATTTCTATCGTAAAATCCATAAAGAACGCCTATATCTCTTATATGATATTGATGGAATTGTAATAAAAATAGATTCGATAGATATACAACAAATTTTAGGGTCCATAACTCGTTCGCCTCGTTGGGCTATTGCATATAAATTTCCTGCTCAAGAAAAACTGACTCAGTTACAAGCAATAGACTTACAGGTAGGACGAACTGGTATCATTACTCCAATAGCGCGATTTGAACCAGTTCTGATTTCAGGTGCTATGCTTAGTAGTGCTTCTTTGCATAATTTCGCTGAGATTGATCGACTTCAATTAATGATTGGTGACATAGTGATCGTACGTCGCGCTGGTGATGTGATACCGAAAATTACTGGGATTGTTTTAGCTAAACGACCAAAAACCGCGCAACTAATATCCTTTCCAAAACAATGTCCAATCTGCCACTCCAATATTAAACGTATACAGGGACAATCAGTACTGCGTTGTTCTGCTGGATTATTTTGTTCTGCACAGCGTAGGAACGCATTGAAGCATTTTGTTTCACGTCAAGCAATGAACATTGATGGCATGGGAGATAAAATTATTGATCAATTATTAGAACTTGAGTTGGTGCAAAATCCAGCTGATTTATTTAATCTTAATAAGACACAGATTGTTGCTTTAGAACACATGGGTAAAAAATCGGCGAATAATCTTCTGATAGCGTTATCACAATCTAAAAAAACCACATTTTCACGCTTTATTTATGCGCTTGGAATTCGTGGTGTTGGTATAGCTAAAGCCAATAATTTGGCCATTTCCTATGGTACAATGGAAGCTCTGATGGTTGCTGATATACAATCTTTAGTAAAGATTAAGGATATTGGTGATACTGTGGCTCTCTATGTGAGAAATTTCTTTGATAAAAATGAAAATATTAAAGTTATCAAAAAATTACTTAATCCTTCGATTGGAATATCTTGGCCTATGATGGAGGCTTCGTCTACGACAATAATTGAAAAAAATTTATTTTTTGGAAAAATTGTTGTACTAACTGGAACGATACATACACTCTCACACAATGAGGCAAAAAATAAACTTATCGCTCTTGGTGCTCGGATTAATAATCATCTTTCCACCAAAGTTAATTTAGTAATTGCAGGAAAGTACGCAGGCACTAAACTTTTTAAGGCAAAACAACTCAATATTCCAATCATGAAAGGGGAAGATTTTCTATATTTTTTAGATCAGTCATTTAATAAAATAAAAAAATAATAGGAGCTTACCATTAAAATAGAATAGACCAAATATTGCTTAATTAAGTTCATCTAAAATTTTTAAATATACTAAATATTATAACAATTAACATTTAGCTAATTTTTTTGATGTACAATCAACGCATATATATCAGTGATATTGATACTATAGCGTTCCTTGCTATCAAAAAATGTAGATAAAATTCTATTATTATTGATAATCTACCATTTGATATGATTGAATATAAAAGTTTAATGTTCAAGCCAATCAATTAAATTAGTCAAAACTAATATGAGCATACGAATTAAAGTCAATGTCAGTATTGATGACTTCTACCTACTAGATTTATATATGTGTATATAAACAATTTTATTAAATACTACTTAGACATGGCAGTACTCATCCACTATATTAGTGATCAATTATATTAACATTACTCATGTTTTTCAAATCCTGATCAATTAAGAAAAGACCGTTAGTATCTACATTGACTATGGTAAGTTTATCAATGATAGATTTAAATATTTGCTCTTCCTCACGTTGTTCAGCTATGTACCACTGCAGGAAATGAAACGTTGAATAATCTTGTAACGTTATTGCAGAATGAACCAAATTGTTGATTTTGTAAGTAATTGTTTGTTCATGTTCGTAAGCATGTGTTATTAATTCAGTTAACGATAAAAAACATACCGATGGAGCTTCAATAGAACCCACTACTGGCATCATGCTCATATCGTTTAAATAATCAAACATGCGATACATATGATTCATTTCAGCCATAGACTGTTTTTTAAAAAACAGATTAGCTCCTTTTAATCCTTTGTGATTGCACCAAGCACTCATTTGTAAATAGAGATTAGCAGAAAAAAATTCAAGATTTAATTGTTGATTTAATTTATTAACCATTTCTTTTGTTATCATCACTAAATATCCTTTCAGTATAAAAAAAGCACTAGATATATTGTATCCGAATTCTTTTCAAAAAAAAGAAATCTTATGCAAGCTAAGAACTTAGAACTTTAGCTTTTTTGAATGTATTCGTTTAATTTAATTAAAATTTATTTTGTTTCAAATAAAATTTTTGTAGCAAGTTGATGCTACATTCCACTATTTTTCTTATGGAATAACAATGTTATTAAACATTGATTAATTTACCCATCAAGTCTTAAATTATAAGTAGTGATTAAAATTAATATTTTCTATACGAAATGAACGTAATAAACTAGCTAGAAATTGATATTTCAATAACCTCATTGTCGAAATGAAAATGGAATGTAAAATACGAACAATTAAATTTCAAAAAAGATATTTTTTAATAGAGGACCATATAGTCTTTTTGTGAAAAGCGCTATTAAAGTAACAGTATATCATAGTACAATTATATTAATCTATAAATATAATTTATGGAAGGTATTAATGTTATAAAAAAATTTCCACATCCAAAACAATAAATTTATTGGATGTGGAATGAGTTCATATAATCAGACAATTTACATTAAAAAACTAAATTTTATGACTAAATCGTAACGCTGCTTCGTCCCAATTTACTATTTTCCAAAAAGATTGAATATATTCCTGGCGACGATTTTGGTATTTAAGATAATAGGCATGTTCCCATACATCCAGGCCTAAAATTGGATAACCATAAGTACCGGAAATCATTGTCCCCATTAAAGGATTATCCTGATTAGCAGTTGATACGATAGTTAGTTTTCCATTTTGTTTTACCAACCAAGTCCAACCGGAACCAAATCGAGTCATAGCTGCATGTTCAAATGATTTTTGAAATGTGTAAACACTACCAAAATCTTGCTCAAGAGCCAACTTAAATGTACCTTGCAAAATACTACCTTGTTTCAAGCCCTTCCAAAATAAACTATGGTTAGCATGACCCCCTGCGTTGTTACGCAGTATAATTTTTTTATCTTCTGGAACTTGATCTAACTTTTGTATGAGTTCTTCTACCGGAAGATTAGAAAATGTTGGTAGACATTCTAAGGCATTATTGGCATTGTTAATATAAGTTTGATGATGTTTAGTATGATGAATTTCCATTGTTTTTTTATCAATATACGGTTCTAAATCCTCATAAGCATATGATAGGTGAGGTAGTGTAAAGCTCATAACAATGCCTCCAGTTTAGTGAATGAATACTTTTCATTAATAGTAAAATTTACATTCTTTATTATATTTGATTAAATTTTGAACATGATATTCAATCAGTTGCTCAAAAAATTAAACATTTATTTAATTATATAGACAAACTATATACACTTGTTAATTTTTTTAAATTTGATGCTTATAAAGATTTTAATTAACGTTAAAATTTAAAATATTAAATTAAATTTAAGAGTTATCATCTAAGCATCGATAAATTTCATTTTTAGATAATTTTAATCGAATTCACCAATTTTTTTAGAATTTTTAAAATTATTGAAGTAATATAAGTCTAGTTGATCAGTTATTTTATGTAAGTTAATAATAATGTATTAATTTTTTTATAAAAAGTCATCCTTTGGTAAAGTAATTATAGAATATAATTACTGATTCTGCTAAAACATCAACTTTTTAAAAAATGTCATTAACTAAATATGAATCTATGATTATTCACAACGATCATTAAGATATGTTAACTTAATGTAAAATTAGTTTTCTTTGGTAAATTTATAGTGAATAAATTATGAATTAAAATAAGAAGATATTTCCTAAAATAAATGCCATTAATATCAAATTATTTAGTTATCAACATATCATATAAAAATGCATATGCGTTATATGGATCATGTAAATATGATTAAATGATCGCACATACACTTATGTATATATAGGTATACGCAATTTATTATAATCATTGTCTAATAGTCTAATACCTATATCTAGCCTATCTATTGCAATAGATTATCAATTTTTCATATCTGTTACAGACGTTCTAACTTATTTTAAAACTAGTATTTATGATTAAAATCAATAAATAGAGTGATAGATTTTAATGATTTATCGATTAAGGTAACTCATAAGCTAATGTCAGCCTTATGACAGTACTAAACGACTACTCAGTAAATGCCTTTTATTATAATATATAAATTTTTACTATTCTGCAAAGAGTTTTTTTAACAATCTACAATTCTAATAATATTATATTGTTATTTAACAACTCATTATATAGAAAAATAAGTTAATTATAAATATTTAAAAATCACTATTCATTTAATCCAATATCACACAATAGTTCATTAAACTGAAAAATTATTTATTTATTATAAAGATGATCATTCAATGACTCTGTTATTTATGAATATAAACCATAATAATTTCATTATATGTATATATAATTTATCTTTTATATTATTAAATCAATTTAATGCAGTGCTATTGCTTTTTAAATCTATGTAAAATTGATACTAATATTTTAACACAAATAAATTATACTAATTTATTTTATATATATCAAATAATACTGAATTAAATTCAAAATTAATTTTACCCATAACAGATATATTTAATTTACACCTTATTGATTTTTTTCAAGAACAACACCTCGTATAAGGCATTATGGAGAATAACAGAAAATATTATTTTCACTGTTAGTATGGTAGTGCAACATGCATATATAAAAGAGATGTTCTTTATATACTAAAATATATGATTATAATTTTTAAAATTATCATAACATCATGTATATATATAAAATATTTTAAGCTTATAAATTAAAAATTTAGCAATAAAAATATTTAAATATATGGTGAATGTATTTATAAATTTAATAAACTATTTAAATTTTAATTTAAAATAGGACAATGTCTAAAGAATGATTAAATAGTCTTGGATACTAGATCCAAGCTCAACAAAGTATAATGAATTCTTGGTACATTACATTCAGACTATAAAATCTTTGTCATATAAAGACACATAATGTCATGTACTGATCAAATAAGTGTATGTTTAACTTGCCCATTCATCTTTTTGTGCACGCCTAAGAAGTGTTAATGCTGCTTCATGTGCATTTTTATTTTTATAAAGTATTTGATAAATTTGTTCGGTGATGGGCATTTCAATCCTATAACGGTTAGCCAGTAGTAATACCTCTTTAGTATTTTGATAACCTTCTACAACTTGTTTGATCATTTTTTTTGCATCTTTCACACTCATTCCTTGCCCTAGTAATATACCAAAACGCCGATTTCGAGATTGATCGTCGGTGCAAGTTAACACTAAATCGCCTAATCCTGCCATTCCCATAAAAGTGATAGGCTTTGCGCCTATTGCTTCACCAAGGCGTGATATTTCTGCCAGTCCTCGAGTAATTAGCGCAGTACGTGCATTTGCGCCAAAACCAATTCCGTCGGAAATGCCAGCTCCTATAGCAATAACATTTTTTAATGCACCACCTAATTGAACACCAATAAAGTCCGTATTACTATAAACTCGAAAATTTTTTTCACAATGAAGCAATTTCTGTAAATCAGCGCTAAATGTAGCATCAGTTGCGGATAAAGTAATTGCAGTAGGCAATCCAACTGCTAATTCGCGAGCAAAAGTCGGACCTGATATAACAGCTAACGGTATTTTATCGCCTAATATATCGCGAGCTACATCCTGTAGTAACCGACCGGTTTTTTTTTCGAGTCCTTTAGTTGCCCAGACAATACGCGAATCAGATCTTAGATAAGATCTGATTCGCATGAGAACAGTGCCAAATACATGACTAGGAACAACAATCAATATATTTTGGCTAGAAGAAGCTAGTGCTAATGATAAGGAAGTTTCTACATGCAGTGTCGGAGGAAACGGAATATCAGGTAAAAACGCTTGATTACAACGCGTTATCTTCAATTTCTGAATATGGCTTGGATTGTGTCCCCATAATAAAACTTTATGACCATTACGTGCTAAAGTAATGGCTATAGCCGTACCGTAAGAACCGGCACCAATGATAATAATTGATACTTTAACAGACATGATTAGTTAACTCGAATCGGTTGGTTGGCATCTTGCTCATGTTCCTGTTGTTGTAAATATTGCATGAATAAAACGTCAAAATTTACTGGAGATAAATTAAGTTGGGGAAAAGTTCCACGAGAAATTTGACTAGTAATACATTCTCGGGCATAGGGAAATAAAATATTTGGACAGTAGACACTGAGATAATGCGCTATTTTGTCATTTGAAATACTAAAAATAGTAAAAATACCTGCTTGTTGTACTTCGCATAAAAATGCAATATCTTCCTTTAAAGTAGCTGTTACAGTAGCCTGTAACACAACTTCATAAATATCTTCCAGTAATTGAAAAGAAGTGGTTTTAAGCTCTAGTTGAATTGCCGGCTGCCATTCTTTTTGGAAAATTCTAGGTGCATTTGGTATTTCAAATGAAATATCTTTGGAATAAATACGTTGAATCTGAAAAACTATTTCAGTATTCTTTTTGTCTGACATTAAAAACCTTTATAATCAAAATACTCAGTATAAATGCATATTTAACAATTTTATCAATTTTTTTATTTGTTAATTATAGCAGATAAACCGCCGTTTGCATCAAGAGCATATAGATCATCATAGCCACCTACATGTTTACCATCGATAAAAATCTGAGGTACAGTGGTACAACCGCCACTGCTCTGAATTAATTTGTTCCGTAACTCTACATTGTGATCAATAGTAATTTCTTGATATGATATTTGCCTACGACTCAGTAAATCTTTAGCACGTTGGCAATAAGAACAAGTTGACTTGGTATAAATTTTAACGTTGGCCATTTTTTTCCTTTCATATTAAAATGAAATATAATTTCATTAATTTTGGATTAAGGGCAGATTGTCTTCATTCCAACCGGATATTCCTTCTTTTAAAACATATACTTGTTTAAATCCAGACTTAGATAAATTACTTGCAAAGTAACGAGCGTTTATACCGTTCGAACAAACAACTATAATCGGCTGATTTTTTGCTTTTTCTAAGCTCTTAATATTGCCGGGCTTAACGTGGTCTACTGCTAAATTTACACTATTAACAATGTGTCCTTTTCGATAATCTTCGTGTTTTCGTAAATCAATAACAATAGCATCATTTCTATTAATTAATTTAATAGCCTCATATCGAGCAAGTTCATGAATTTTAGAAAACCAGCCTTGTAAAGTAGTAAAAACTATTGCTCCTAAGAAAATTATCCACAAAAGACTTAGAATGGGATGCATTTCAATAAATTTTGCAATTTCATGCATTTTCTAAAACACTCCCGTTAGTAATTACTTCTTATATATATAGCATTGCAGCATACTTTTTATTGTTTAACGCATATAGATAATGTATTAAAACAATACCTTACAAGCTGACCGCAACACATATTATTTATAATAAATTAACATGTTTATTTATAAAATAATAATTAGAATAGCATATATTTAATATGACACGGACTTGAGTTTTATGTCATTAAAATGTAATTTATATTTTACACATATATATTTGTATATAAAGATCGTATATCATAATCGGATACTATGAATAATATAATAAATATTGTGATGGTATGGTACCATAATTTTCTTTCATATGAAATAATAAATGTTTAGACAAAACATCGCATTATAGCATATATATAATATAAAATAAAAAACCAATTTAGACTAGAGATATTTTTATTAGTGAATTATTATAATCTATAGTAATTAAATCCAAAATAACTAAATTAATATAACTTTATTAGATCGTTACAATGATAGAACATCAGTGTAAAATTATAGAATTTTTGATATTAATATGAACATTGCAATCTGCAACTAACTGAATAAAAAATCACTTGATGCGGAGATTATTCTTGCTTGATTCGTTTTTAAGAAACAGAAAACAATCAACTTCTATTTTTTATAATAAATTTTAAGAATCCAAAATTAAGAATATTAAAAAAATAATAGAATGTTTTTCATTTTAACATAAAATGTTAAATATTCTCATATCATTATTGAAAAACTAATTTTTTAGTACTAATAGAGATAAATAAGATCTTGCGGTTTTTGTATTTTTATTTATATCTTAATATATCAGTCAAGTTAGCTAACATAATAATTAACAATGATTTATTAACAATAAACTACTGTTCTATATAAACAGATCCATATTGTATGGTATATTGAGGTTAAATGATACTGATTTCAGTATTATAAAATTCTTTAAAAAAATTCATATAATATCTGTTTATTTAGTAATTTTACTATGACACGATGTCTAATGTTCATTAGAATTTATCTCATAAGGATATAAATATATATTCCTAATTAATAAATAATCATAGTTGATTTTAAAAATTAAATTAAAGTTTTTTAGATTTGTATTGTTCTTATTCTTATCACTATAATTTCATATATTTGATTTGATTAGCATTCCACTACGTTTGTAGATATCTTATACTTATGTAGATATCTTATACTTAACTGCATGTTTAAATGTTTAGCTAGAAATAAAGATAGGCTATATTAGTAGCTTCTATATTTATTTTATTAGCATCTTCAGATTACATCCATTACGATGAACCACTGCATTCACATCAACTAATCTTTTGTTGTTGTGGCTGCTTTGCTTTGTCTCAAAGACAATAATTTTTTACTATAGATTCTATGGCTAATGTTGCTTGCATCGTAGATAACTCATTTCTTTAAAAATTATATCAATTAGTTGGAGCTTATTTATATATGTTGTCCTGACTATTTATGTTTTTAGTCAATAAGTAATATTGATTGTAAGAGATATACTAATTTATGATATTTGTCATATATTTATAGATATAGGAATGTCTTGTACTCTTTTCTTGTAGTTCAGTAAGATGAATAAAAACAATTATGTTACATATGATAAGTCAATAAAATAGATACATTATATTTTAACTTCTAAAACACTGATTCAGTTTTCATTATTAGTAATGTATCAATAAAAAAGTGATTTCTTTTTCTATGTTTAACAGTATTATAATGCATGTAATATGATTAATGTGTTAGATATTTACAATCCTTTGTTGTAAAAATAAAGTCAAATAAAACTACTCTATTGTATTAAAGTAAAATAATCTACTAAAATTACATAAATATTTACAGCAAGTCATATACTTAAAAAGTATTTCATTTATTATTAATAATATTTAATTATAAATAGTTCAATAATATTGAAAATTTATATATATTTTTTTTAAAATACAATGAATAAATTGAATTTTATTCATACAAGATTACATTTTTAACAGAGATTTTAATTTTCTTCTTAATCTAAAATACTATGTATTACACTATATTAAATGTATGTTAATAATATTAAAATTAATGATTTTTATATAAATAAAATATACCAATATAAAAATATAATCTACTATTTAGAATAATATAATATTTTAAATACACAATAAAATTGTGTATTGCATTTCGATATAATAACAAACATTCTACTAATTAATCATGAAAATTCGTATTTAGTAAAAAATATTATTCTTAGCTGAATTTAATTGATAATTTAAAACCATATAAACTAACATATGATCATCATATTATATAGTTTAAATGTTTTATTGAGAGCCTTAGTAAGTTATTGTTATCAATATGCTAATTCTGGATATGTGTATTCCATGAAACAATGAGATTACAATATATTTATTAATTGTAGTAAGAACATTATCCTTATGTAATTATACAGATATTTAACTTTTAAGAAAATTAAATCTTTAATAAAAAATCAGTCACATAATTTTCTATAAATATTCTAGAACAAAGTTATAATATTATATTCATAATTATACAATATAGAGCATTGTATGATGTATCTAGACCTAATAATTTCTTCATGTAAAAATATTTTTAATAAAGATTAGAAAAATTAATATTTTACTGAAAACATCATATTTTAAATGTATGTAATATTAAAATAATTCACTATCAATCAAAAACATTATTTTTTTCAAAAAACACAATGAATAATTGTAATGTAATTTTAAAAAACGAGTATTATTATTACAATAATATAATATAAATACATTAAATGGCTTATTATTATAATGTAATACATAAATTTATGCATATTATATATCGTATGCATTTACCATATTATGTAATAATATGGTCTGAACACGTACATAAAGAAATAGGTTAAATTTTAAAATAGAAATTATTAATGAAATTAATTAAAGACGAAAAAAAATGAATAAATTTTTAATTTTAATAATCTTTATTAAATATTAATTGATAATATTAAAAACGCTTTTAACTAAAAATTTATCTTAGTTAACAATTAATACATTAATTTCAAAATATGTAATTTTTACGTGAAAAATTTTTTTATTTAAGTTTATTACATAAAAATTATTACTTTTACTATAATATAATTTCAATTAAAAAAATATATAATGCTTATTAAGCTTCATTGAAGTAAAAATATACTGATAGTTTTCTTATTTTAATTACAACTAAATTTTTACTTTCTTAAATATTAATTTAAATAGATGAAATTAATTTCTGATATTACATTTAATATAATGAGCATACTTCATCTATATAATGACTTTATGACACCATCGCTCAGTGAGCGAGTCACAACCATATTAATACAACTATTTATTTATATTGAAAAATAATAATATTTAATTATTTAAAAAAGTATATATACTCAAATATGAATTTGAGAGAATTCTATATGTAACTAGACTAATATATAGTTTATTTTATATAAATTATGTCTATTCGTCACTAATGTCTTTTAAACAAGATTTAATTTATCATTATAAGCTCATAATTGGTCACGTTTAAATTCATGCATTTTAAAAAGATAAAAAATGTTATATCATAAATACACAAATATTACATTTAAAATTTTTATAATTTTAAATAAGTATAATCATTATGTTAGCAGAATGAAAAAGATAAGAGATATAATTTTTACATTATATTAGTAATAATAATGTAGGCATAGTTTTATTTGAGTAATGATATATCTGCTACTTGTAAAAATAGTTTATGCAGTTGATCTAATAGTGTTAAACGATTAATACGTATATCATCATTGTCCACCATTACCATGACATTTTTAAAAAAAGAATCTATCGGCTCACAAAGAGTCGATAATTCTAAAAGAACATCATGATAAAGCCCGGCTTCACATAATGAGCAAAGTTTTTCGCGCAATACATTTAAATGAATAGCTAACATTATTTCAGCCGGATCTTTCAATAGTGAAGCCTGTAGATCCTTATTGAAATTTTCATTAGACTGAATCAGAATATTTAATATGCGTTTATTCGCTGCTACTAATGAAGTAGATACTTCTAAAGTACGAAAAAAACTTATTGCACGTATACGTGCATCAACATCAGTAGGACAATTCGAACATTTAGCTAACACTGCTTGAATAGTATCAATGTTATGACCTTGTTCTTGATACCACGCACGAAGGCGATTGAGTATAAAATCGATGACATCATTGATGACTGTGGTATTAGTCAATTTTTTACCATACACATTTACTGCTTGTTCTGTCAGTGTTTTTAAATCTAGAGTTAACTGTTTTTCTATTATAATTCGCAAAATGCCAAGAGCTGCACGACGTAGAGCAAAGGGATCCTTATCTCCTTTTGGATGTCGATTAATACCAAAAATACCTACTAGTGTATCTATCTTATCAGCAATAGCTACTGCACAAGAAACTTGTGTTGTAGGGATTTTATCACCTATAAACCGTGGTTGGTATTGTTCTTTTTGCGCTATTGCAACGGCTTCTTGTTCACCATCATAACGGGCATAATACATACCCATTATTCCCTGAGTTTCAGAAAATTCCAATACCATTTTGGTTATTAAATCACATTTAGAAAGTAAACCCGCACGTGATGCCTGTTGGATATTTGCACCAATTTGTTCAGCAATCCAGGCAGCCAAATTTGCAATACGATGACTTTTATCCTTCATAGAACCAAGCTGTTTTTTAAAAAGAACATTATCTAGATAAGATAATCGATCTTCTAGTCGTTGTTTTCGATCAGTATTAAAAAAAAATTCAATATCTTCTAAACGTGAACGTATAACTTTTTCATTGCCAGAAATAATTTGTTGTGGATCTTTCGATACAATGTTCGCTACAAAAATAAAATACGGTAGCAACGTACCTTTAGTATCATATACTGGAAAATACTTTTGATTTTCTATCATAGTGCAAACCAAAACTTCCATTGGTATCGTTAAAAACTTTTCTTCGAAACGTGCGGTAAGCACTACAGGCCACTCTACTAATGAGGTTACTTCTTCTAATAAGTTATCATTTAAATCAGTTACACCGCCTATGTTTAATGCTGCTAATTTTACATGACGACGAATGATTTCTTTACGCTGATGATAATTTACTATTACTTTACCTTGCATAAAAAGAGCTTCTTGGTACTTATTAGCATGATCAAGGATAATCTCTCCACAACCCATGAACCGATGACTCCGTACAACTCTATCGCTGTCAATACCAAGTATTTTACCAGTAATAACCTTATCGTCTAACAGTAGAGTTACAGTATGTACTGGACGAATAAATTTGATATTTTTATCTCCCCAACGCATCATCTTTTTAATTTTCAATTTACTTAATGCTTTGTTAACTATGTTAAAAAGCAGTGTTTGTACTAATTGTCCTTTCATTCTGGCGCGATATACCAACCATTCTCCACTGTCAGTAATGAGGCGTTCAGCTTGATCGATATTGATGCCGTAAGCATTTGCCCAACTTTTTGTTGCTTTAGTAGGTTTTCCATTTGAGTCAAACGCCTTTGTAATGGAAGGACCACGTTTTTCAAAATGCATATCAGTCTGAGCATTACTTAAAGCAGTAACTTTAATTGCAAGACGTTGCGGTGATGCAAACCAATGTACTTCACCATGGCTAATATTGTTTGAATTAAGTTCATCAATAATATGAGTAGAAAAATTTTCTGCTAAAGTACGCAGCATTTTTGGCGGTAATTCTTCTGTACCGATTTCTGCCAAAAAAATATGCGTCATGTTTTTGCCTGATTGTAATTTTTTTTACACATAGGAAAACCCAATGCTTTTCTAGAAGAATAATAAAATTCTGCTAAAATTTTTGTAATAGCGCGAATTCGTAAAATATAACATTGGCGTTCCGTACTTGAAATAGCCTTTCGAGCATCTAATAGATTAAAGCTATGTGTTGCTTTCAGAATGCATTCATACGCAGGAAAAAGTAATGGTTTATCTAATGCTAGTAAATTTTGTGCTTCTTTTTCATATTGCTCAAAATAGGTGAATAAAAAACTTGTATCAGCAAGTTCGAAATTATAAATAGATTGTTCTACTTCATATTGATGAAATAAATCTCCGTAAGTCATTTTAACTAAATGATTCTCATCCCATACCAAATCATAAACATTATCAACACCTTGAAAATACATTGCTAACCGTTCAAGCCCATAGGTAATTTCTCCTGTAACAGGTCGACATTCTAATCCACCTACTTGCTGAAAATAAGTAAACTGCGTTATTTCCATACCGTTAATCCACACTTCCCAACCTATACCCCAAGCGCCTAATGTAGGATTTTCCCAATTATCTTCTACAAATCGAATATCGTGAATAGTAGGATCTAAATGTATTGCTATGAGTGAATCGAGATATAATTTTTGAAAATTATTTGGTGATGGTTTAATAATCACTTGAAATTGATAATAATGTTGTAACCGATTAGAATTTGTACCATATCGACCATCAATAGGCCGACGTGCTGCCTGTACATAAACAGCAGAAATTGGTTCTGGACCTAATGCACGTAAGAAAGTCATAGGATGTGAAGTACCTGCCCCTACTTCCATATCTAGCGGTTGGATTATGGTACAACCTTGACATGTCCAATAATCATACAACGTCAGAATTAAATTCTGAAACGTTTTTGGAAAATTTTGTTGCATGTTCAATTCACATGTATTTCAAAGAAATATATTTTAATAATAACCATATCCTTTTGTGTTCAGTACTATGATGTAGTATGGATAACAATTTCGAACATCAAATGCAGATTGAAAATAAATAGTAAAAATAGGAGATGACTTGTACAATTTAATGTATTCTATTCTAATTAATATTTTATTATAATCTACTCCCCTTCCTTAAATATGAGAAATATAATCGAGTTATAAATAATATTCCATTATATATCATAATTAGTATGTGCTTCTATTACGTATACAAGATAATATGTCAACGTTTTTATCCAAAGCATACACATTGCTCTCTATCTTATGTAAATATTACTACAATAAAGTAATATTTTAAATCAGTTAAAATATATCATTGTGTTGATATTGTCTTTATGAAGACAAAATAAAATTATTTATAGCTAAATTCTAAAACATATTCTTTACAGTTTAAATTTGATCGAATAGAAAAGCAATGTAAAAATTATCGCTATTGACGATAAAGTAATGATTAATATTTAACAATAGGATCTCATTACTATAATGAGAAGATATGAATATGGACTATTAATAGAAATTAAAAAATAACATATATCTAGATATTTTATATCATCTACTGAATATTATTATGTATATTGACTAATGTTTAACCCAATAAATATTAAGAAAATAATTTCTATTATTTTCAGAAACATCGTAATTAATAACGTTCACTAAATTAAATTAGCAACTCTTGATTTAAGAATCATATGATTAATCCATATTAATTAGTAAAAAAATAATACCATTTATAATGTGTTTAACTGAAATAAATTTCAATTTATTTTAATACGACCTAAATTTTTATTTAGCTATGACGATTAGTATGTTACTTTAAGTAAGTACACTTTTTACTTATGTTCATAGTATGTATCATTAATGTTATTTAAAATTTACCACAACGTAAATGTAATTACGGATTTATTTTTTATTAACATAATCAAAAAAATACCAATAATTTTGATTATAAATCTATACAATGATCATTGTATAATATATATTTATTTAAATCAAAATAATACTAAAAGATTAATTAATGCAATACTTTTAGGCATCAAAGAAACAGTTTAAGTATTATTTTTAAATAATTTATCATAATAACTTTTAATCTTTCTTAATAAGTACAAAAATGATATTCATCGTAAATTTAATGATTATCAGATTAATAATATTCTTGACTTAATGATTAATTAAATTATTACCTACTTAAGCAAATTATATTATAAATATTGTTCGGCAATTGGTACCTTAATTTTTTTTCACGCTAATCAATGATTTATTTAAAAAGTTTTTGTTTCATTCTTTTAAATTTAACATTATAATTTCTTATAAAAACATCTAAAATAATAAGCTTTGGAAAAATCGTCTGTGTCTTTCAATTCATTTCATTGAAGATGATAAATAACGTTTTTTCCAAAAATATGATATGTTCTTAAAAGGAAATGATGGTTATTTTTCAGAAACAAGAAAAACAAATAGTTGATGATAATGCCCATCATAATTAGCCAACAATTTTGATTAAATGATCGATAATTTGATTATGTAACATATAGATTATATATTATATATATCTGAAAAACATCAACAAAAATCATAAAAAAGCGTGCATTTATAGGCATTAGTCTATTGATAATTAACGAATATATTAGAAGTGATTATTCATATAATGGTATGAATATTCTAAAAACGAAACTTGAATATTAAAAAAATAAATCATAATGGTATTTTAATCATCTAAAAAGCTGCGTAATACTTCAGAACGGCTTGGATGACGTAGTTTGCGCAGTGCCTTTGCTTCAATTTGACGAATACGTTCACGAGTAACGTCAAATTGTTTACCTACTTCTTCTAATGTATGATCAGTATTCATATCAATACCAAATCTCATACGTAAAACTTTTGCTTCACGAGCAGTGAGACCAGCTAAAACATCGTGAGTAGCTGAACGTAGACTTTCTGACGTTGCCGAGTCTAATGGAAGTTCAAGAGCAGTATCTTCAATAAAATCTCCCAAATGAGCATCTTCATCATCGCCAATAGGCGTTTCCATAGAAATAGGCTCTTTAGCAATTTTGAGCACTTTTCGGATTTTATCTTCTGGCATCAACATTCGTTCAGCTAATTCTTCCGGTGTTGGTTCACGTCCTATCTCCTGAAGCATCTGGCGGGAAATGCGATTGAGTTTGTTTATTGTTTCGATCATGTGTACTGGAATACGAATAGTTCTCGCTTGATCTGCAATGGAACGAGTAATAGCTTGTCGAATCCACCAAGTAGCATAAGTAGAAAATTTATAACCACGACGATATTCAAATTTATCTACAGCTTTCATCAAACCAATATTACCTTCTTGAATTAAATCCAAAAATTGTAAACCACGATTAGTATATTTTTTAGCAATAGAAATTACCAAACGAAGATTAGCTTCAACCATCTCTTTTTTAGCACGACGCGCCTTAGCTTCACCAATCGACATACGTCGGTTAATATCCTTGACTTGTTGAATACTCAAATTTGTTTCATTTTCAATTTGGCGTAATTTCTGCAAGCTATGGTGTATATCTTCATTGACTTCATATAGTTTTTTTGTCCAAGGTTTATTTGTAGCCAACGCAGTTTTTAACCAATTATCATTGGTCTCATTACCTGAAAATAATGCAATGAAATATTTCTTTGGCATTTTACTTATATCAATGCATAACTTCATGATTAAACGCTCTTGAATTCGTATTCGTTCCATCATGGAACGCATATTATTAACTAAATGGTTAAATTGTTTAGGAACGAGACGAAATAATTTAAAGATATCAGAAAGATTGAGAATCTCTTCGGTTGATTTATCATGTTTACAACCATTGATTTTTATAACATTACGGGTAATTTCATATTGTTCTCGTAGTTCTATGAATTTTAGACGTGCAAGTTCCGGATCAATACTATTATTATCTTCATCATAATCATCGGTTATATCTTCTTCGACAGGTAAATCCGATCCAATATTTGAAATAGATGTTATATTTTCTATGGAATTGGGATCGATAAAGTCAATGATAATATCTGATAGACGTACTTCTCCAGTCTCTACACGATCGTATTGTTCTAGTAAATAAGTAATTGCCCTAGGGTATTCAGCAACTGAACATTGGACTTGATTAATACCATCTTCTATACGTTTTGCTATGTCGATTTCACCTTCACGAGTTAATAATTCCACAGTACCCATTTCACGCATGTACATTCGAACTGGATCAGTAGTCCGTCCAATTTCAGATTCGACGCTGGATAAGACTTGTGCTGCAGCTTCTGATACATCTTCGTCGGTATCAGAAGTAGTGTCAGTTAAAAAAAGGTCATCAGAATTCGGTGCTTCGTCAATTACTTGAATTCCCATATCATTTATCATTTGGATAATATCTTCAATTTGATCAGAATCAGTAATATCTTCTGGTAAATGATCATTAACTTGGGAAACAGTCAAATAACCTTGTTCTTTACCACGTATAACAAGAAGTTTAAGCTGTGAATGCGGGTTGTGATCCATAAGATGGTATCCACACTAAAATATTTTATTTAATGAAATAAAAACCGCTCGTTAGAGTTTAGAGGGTCGATTTAAAGCTATAACTCATATAATTTAATACAGCATATTTACTTTTCCTTACCAGTTATTTATTAGTAGTAATCAAATCATCTATTAACTATTTTTTTTGCTCTTTCTTGATTAAGTGACCACAGTTCCTGACGTTCTTGAGTGGTTAAACCATACATTCGATCACGAGCGATCAATGTTACTTGACGATCTTCAAGTATAGAGTCATAAAGACTAGACAAGGTATCCAAAAATGTCTTTTCAATTTCCTCATCAACGATCATATGGTTCCAAATTGCAAGACTTTCAAGTTGATAATAGCATTTATTCTTCCGATAATATTCTAACAACTGGCCACTAGTTAACCCAGGATGGGTCTTGCATATTTGTATTAAGTCAATAAATAACGTAATACCTGATAAATTTGACTGCTCTAACTTATCTACCCTTGGTATTAAGGTAGAGAGATAAGGATTTTGTACTAATAAACTTATTAAAATACGCATAATTGTGCGTTTTATCGTAGGTTTTAACAAAAAATTGTTTTTAGTTTTATTCTTAGACAACAATAAGTCCAATCGGTTTTCATCAAGAATGCCCAGTTTGTTACCTAACTGTTGCCGCAAATATAAACGTAATATTTTTCCAGGTACTTGTCTAATCAATGGCAGTGCTAAAGCACCTAATTTTGCTCGGCCATCATCCGTTCTTAAATCCACTTGTGCAATCAGTGTTTCAAATAGAAATTTTGATATAGATTGTGCTTGTTCAATACATATTTCAAAAGCTTCTTTACCTATTTTATGTACTAACTTGTCTGGATCTTCATCTTTGGGAAGAAACATAAAACGTAGTTGTCGACCATCAAACAAATAAGGCAAGGCATTTTTTAATGCTCGCCAAGCGGCATTACGTCCAGCTCGATCTCCGTCATAGCAGAAAATTATATGATCAGTGGCCCGGTATAACGTCTGAATATGGTCTATACTTGTTGCAGTACCTAATGAAGCTACTGCATAGTTAATTCCGAACTGTGCCAATGAAACAACATCCATATATCCTTCTACTACAAGTAATCGTGATATTTTCGAACTCTTTTGAGCTTCATACAAACCGTATAACAAACGACTCTTATGAAAAATTTCAGTTTCTGGTGAATTCAAATATTTTGGTTGTTCTTTTCCAAGAGATCGTCCACCAAAGGCAACAACTCGACCATGTTTATTTCGTATAGGAAACATAATACGTTCACGAAATCGATCATAGAATTGACCGTTTTTACTTATTACTAGCATACCTGCGTCCTGAAGCAGTCTTCGTTTTTCTGCTAAATAACCAAAATATTTAATAGTATTATCCCAACCTAGTGGCGCAAAGCCTATATTAAAATATTCAATAATTTCTTTGCTTAACATACGTTTTTTTAGATATTCACGAGCTTTACTTTCTTTTAATTCCTGTAATTTCTTCTGATAGAAATGACTAAGACAATCCATTAATTCATATAGATTCTGACGAGGATGAAATGACTGTTTATTTAAACAATGATCTATTGTAGTTTCATAGGGAACTATTAGACCATGTAAAATAGCAAGCTCTTCAATTGATTCAACAAATTCCATACGATCATAATTCATTAAGAAATCGATAGCGTTACCATGAGCACAACAACCAAAACAATGGTAGAATTGTTTGTCTCCGTTAACGGTAAATGACGGATTTTTTTCATGATGAAACGGACAAGAAGCATAAAAATTTTTGCCCTGTTTCGTTAGCTTTACCCGTGCATCAATTAATGCAACGATGTCGGTGCGTGCTAATAGTTCATTAATAAAAACGTGCGGAATATACCCAGTCATAACATGATCAAATGATCATTAAATAATCATAAATACATCCTCCTATTGGAGGAAATGACAATATTCTGAAAATTAACGAATCTTCAGATTAATCAATCTAAATTAGCTAAGAGAAGACTAATATATACGGATATGTCGTACATTTTCTCGAGCTAATTTTTTTACGTGACGTTTAATAGCAGAAGCTCTAGCGCGCTTACGTTCAGTCGTTGGTTTCTCATAAAATTCACGACGACGTACTTCAGACAGAATACCTGCTTTCTCACACGAACGCTTAAATCGACGTAAAGCTACGTCAAATGGCTCATTGTCGCGCACCTTTATTATCGGCATTGATCGTACCTCGATAAAATTAGTAGATAATTGATTCTAGTTACTTAGACTAGTATTGTGATACTAGTATTAAATTGTATGTAAGTACAAGCTTCTTGTAAAGAAAAGTACAACTAAGTTGCTGTTTAAAACAGCATAACATGTACATTATCACAGGTTCTCTTGTTAAAAACGAAGGCGACGGTCGACAAACAGCAATTATTTTTATCACAATCTTTTAAACCTGGATGTAACATTCATTACATTTTATTTCAGATTCATAAGTATTATTGTTACTGTAGAGAAAAAGGTAAAACACAATAAGTGGAGCTTTATTAAAATAAAGATTCAGATCCTATTTTTAAAATACTAGAATAAAAGGTAAAAGTTATGCGCATATTAGGCATTGAAACATCATGCGATGAAACAGGTGTAGCTATTTATGATGCACAAAAAGGACTACTCGCCAATCAGATATATAGTCAAGCAAAATTACACACCAATTATGGTGGGGTAGTACCTGAATTAGCATCTCGAGATCATATCCGAAAAATAGTACCGTTAATTCAGTCGGCTCTAGCGCAATCTAGTATTTTACCGTCATCTATTCACGGAATAGCTTATACTGCTGGGCCAGGATTAATAGGCTCTCTGATGGTAGGTGCGACTGTTGGCAGAGCATTATCATATGCTTGGAGGATACCTGCAATTGCCATCCATCATATGGAAGGACATCTTTTATCGCCGATGATGGAAACTCCGGCACCGACATTTCCATTTATAGCATTGTTGGTGTCTGGTGGTCATACTCAGCTTGTTAAAGTGAAAGGTATTGGTAAATACCAACTCTTAGGTGAGTCTGTTGATGATGCAGTGGGTGAAGTATTTGATAAAATCGCTAAACTTTTAGGACTTGGCTATCCCGGTGGAGCACCATTATCGCACTTGGCACAGCAAGGTATTGCAGGGCGATATGTTTTTCCACGTCCTATGACTAATCGACCAGGACTGACATTTAGTTTTTCTGGCCTAAAAACTTTTGTTACTAATACAATTTTGACTGTTTCTAAAAACAATCAAACGTATGCTGATATAGCGAGAGCATTTGAAGAAGCAGTTGTAGAAACGCTTCGAATAAAATGCCAACGAGCTTTAGAAATTACTGGTTTTCAAAGACTAGTGATAGCTGGTGGAGTTAGTGCTAATCTAACGTTACGTGATAATTTAACTAAAATGATGCATGAACGCGGGGGAGAATTATTTTATGCTCGTCCAGAATTTTGCACGGATAATGGTGCTATGATTGCTTATGCAGGTATGCTACGGTTGCAAACAAAAGTATCGCATGCTAATTTAGCCATTTCCGTAAGATCTCGTTGGTCTTTAGAGGAATTGCCAACATTGGAAACATAACGGCGTAATTTTTTATTATTTAATATTCTTCTTGTCCTTTATATTTATAAAGTCCCAAATCTTTTTCTCACGACCGTGCAGCAATCGTTTGATATTTTCATGATGACGTAAAAGTATGAACAAAGAGAGAATGACACCTAGATAAGTAAATTGTGGTTTAAAAAATATAACGTAAAATGGAATAACTAAAGCACAAATAATTGCGCTTAATGATGAATATCCAAAGAGTAGTATCATTAACAACCAAATTCCTATCATTAAACCAGATAAATAATAGTCGATAGGTAACATGATACCTAAGGTAATTGCAACTCCCTTACCACCGTTAAAATTAAAAAAAATTGGATAGATATGACCAAGGTAAGCAGAAATTGCTACTAGAATTAAACAAAATGATGATAGTCCTAAATTAAAGCCACTCCATACTGGAAGTATTCCTTTAAAAATATCAAAAATCATTACGAATACTGCTTCTAATTTACCGCCGAGTCGTAATACATTTGTTGCTCCAGGATTGCAAGAACCATTTATTAATGGATTCGGAAGGTGAGAAAGTTTGCAAACAAGAATGGCACTTGATACTGATCCCCATAAGTATGAAGTAACTACCATAACAAATATAATAATATTCATAATTACATGTAGCCTATAGTTATTAATTTATATTACTTTTCTATAAAAATATATTTTTATAAAATTGTAGCATTCAATAGATCTAAAATGGAAAAACGGTATATATGGATATTATCTTAATTGAAGAATTAACAATAATGGCAGTTATCGGAGTCTATGACTGGGAACAAAATCGGTTACAAAAACTGATTCTAAACTTAGAAATGGGATGGGAGAATCAGATAATAACGGATAATAATGATTCTAAAACGTACCTAAACTATGAAAAGGTTAGTGAGTCTGTCCTATCAGTTGTAAGTTGCAAGCGTTTTTCATTAATAGAAAATGTGGCCGAAGCAGTAGCAGAACGGTTAATTTCACAATTTCAACTACCTTGGATACGAATTAAAGTAAGTAAACCTGGAGCAGTACCGCAAGCACTTAGTGTTGGTGTAATTATTGAACGAAAATGTCAAAAAGAATAAAACAAACATTTAGATTTATAAACATAGACTTCTATGTAATTTTAATGTGCCCGATATCCTATTGTAATAATTTAAAAAATGGATAGGTATTCTATGGTTAAAATAACATAATATTATATCTGTTTATCTTTGTAATAAAAGGATTGAGCATAGATACATAAAGTTTCCTTTCTATAATGTATTTTAAAAATAAAACTATTTTATTTTCAATAAACGATACCATTAACTAAACTTAATTAAGCTAATTATTGCAATATTTAATTAGCATATTCAATTGTTGTAATGAACTAATAATTATTATAAATAATATAACTAAATTGATAGTTTATCAGTATAAACTGATCACTACTAAGCTTATATTTTAATTTTTAAATTAACCATTTAATTTTATTTATAAACATGATACTTATCATCATTCGTTAACGATATTAATATATCATATTAAACAATTGTTAAAATTTATCTTGAACACAATAGATAAGTAGTTTTATATTTTTAAGAAAAATAATAATATCCAATTGCATATATTGAAAATATATTATCATTAATATGGAACACTTGTAAAGTGTGTAAAATATGAATTTAAATTCAAACTCAACCATGCTCCTCTGGCATAAAAAAATAACAAGAGATATTAGTTAACATCAAAGTAAGGAATATTTCATGTTAAGCAGTATACATTGCATATCGACTGTTTAAAAAAAGTTATTAATCTTATAGAAAATTACACTAATTAAAAGTATTAGAGAATATTCACGTGGAGCGATATATTTATTAATGATTATATCATACTGTTGGTATGTAATATTTACCACTTTTTTAGTCACTGCATTAGTAATATAATTAAAATAACTAACTATTTTCGATCTATATTATGTTAAATATTAGAAAGCACATAATAATAGTATATATTCATAATTATACTTTAATATTTCATATAAGTTAATGTATTTGATTACAATTATTAATGTAATATTCAACTATAATCATTATATATTATCTAAAAAATTGATTTATTATAGATTATATTTTAAATCATTATATATTTATGTTGTTCATTTTGTATGAATATAAGAAAGTAAAAACTACGCATATCTTGCATATATTTAAAACATTGTAGACAAGTAAAATAATGACAAATCTAACATTCAATGAATAACTTTATTACTATAATAAAATTTAATAAATTAAAAATTTTGATCTTGTAATTTTACATTGTTGCCATGATCATATGTTTTAGAAACATTTTAAATTTATTAAATTTAACTATTAAAATAATAAGTATGACTACACTATAATGGTTGTAACAAAAATTAAATTAAAATTACAAAAAATTGATTTTTTCAAGAAAAAAGTAAATTTAATAAGGCAAATTTGCTAATTTATTTTTATTTATTTATATTATTAATATAATGCTTAAAACTTTTAACTAACGTCATAAAATATCATTTGTTATTTAGATAGATAATATGATTTATTACCTATTTTAGATTAAGCAAATAATATTACTCATATATTAAAATATAAAAAAATAAAAGACAAACATATATTAATTGAAGTGGCTTGTGAAATCTGACATGACATATAGCATACCATGCATGATCATTTTCCATTGATATATAAAAAAAGTCGGTTTTTCTATAACAAATTAATTATGCATATATACCTAATAAAATTAATATAGTTATTATTTATACTGTAGGAACCTACTGAATATTAATAATGATATGTTATTTTTACCCTTTTAAAATATCAATTTTTAGACCATTGCAATTAATCTAGTGATTTTTAAAATTCATATGTTAAGTAAATTTGAAAACTTATGCTGTTTATATCCAGATTAAATTTGAGATATACAAATCTAAAAAGACATATGATTCAGTTATATTTTTATATGTTTTATCTGAAAATAACATGATGTCATTTAAATGACATAATATATTACCATGTATAATATTACTTTTTTTTAAAAGCATAATACTTACATGTTGTTTTGATTACTTCATTTAAAGTAATGTTCATTGTATTAAATATCTTTTTAAAAAGACCACAGGATAGAATATATATCTTTAATATCTAGCTGATCTTCTAATGTAACTTGTTATGGTTAAATGGACACTGTAAAATTTTAATATCCATCCATTATTCAGTAATACTACCATTTATTACATGAAAAAAATCAGTAAATTTTGTCTGTTTCACTACAGAAGTAACTTATAAAACACCAAACTATCAAATAGATAGCTTATTTTATAATAAAAGTAAATACCTTATATTTCATAATAATTAAAACCACCAGAAGTATTAAAATTTACTTTTCATGATCCAATTAATTAATATTAATCCATCTTAGAAAAATAGTTTAATAAATTGAGCAATATCAAAAAATTATTTTATATAATGCCGGATAACTACAATTTAATATTAATACCATATTAAAAAAATATATCAATATTTCTTTTATTATTTTAATATTATTTTGAAGGCATCAAATCTTTTAGTGATAAGAATACTAATTATCTAAAAAATGAGATTACCTGAAGATTTTAAATATTTTACTTGATAATTCATTCATAAAGTTATTCTACTAGAATAGCGTCCATCCTTTGTTAAACAGAGGACATTAAGTTTAAAAATAAACTAACATTATTATATATTGCATAATAGAGAATATATTTTTCTATCGTCAAAATTATTTATAAACCTCTATGAATGACAATAACAACACGTTAAACATTAATTATTTCTAATCATCTTAGTACAAGATAAGACAGAAAATATATAAAATTCAATAGTAAATATTCTAATATATAGAATATATTATAATGCAATATAAAAGATATTTATAAATCATACGTTATTAACGGAGAGTAAAATTGACAATGTACCATTTTAACTTCATAGTGTCGTAATATTACTGTAGTTTTATGGACTTTCTTCTTCTACAATCGTCCAATTCGGAGAAATAAATTCAAGTTCTTGTTTCATCATTACAGGATGACATAACGATTGTGGATCATTTGTCCATACTGGTAACACACGTGTCGCTTGATTACTATCGCAGATAAAATTACCAGTATAGTCAATAAACATTCGACTAATTCCTTCAGGTGGAATTAAATCCAAGGTCAAAGGATTTTGATTATCTAGATAACGACAGTATAGCGTAAGCGCACCATCAGCTCCGGTTAATTGGCTTGATCTATTATTATCTCTACCGACCCAAATAATAGATACTTCTTTTCCATCGATACCTGCAATCCAGCTGTCGCGTAAATCATTAGTAGTACCGGTTTTTGCCGCTAAATGATAAGATGGAAATTTCGCTAATAATGCACGTGAAGTTCCATATGCTACAACCTGCTGCATAGCATATAAAGTCAAATAAGCTGCCTGGGCAGGTACTACCCGTTCTATTTGTGGAAAACTGTGATAAAGTAAATTTTTATTTTCATCTATGACTGAACGAATTGATGATAGTGTGGAATGTTTTCCACCGCTAGCTATAGTTTGAAATTTTTGTGCTACTTCTATTGGAGTCATATTAATTGCTCCAAGCAGCATTGAAGGCAAGGGATTGAGTACTGAAGATGAGACTCCTAATTTCATTAATGTAGACATAATACGACCGAGTCCTATAGAGAGTCCAAGGTTGACTGTTGGGATATTAAGCGAGTTACTGAATGCATCTATTAACATCACTTTATCACGAAATTGTCGATCGTAGTTCTTTGGTGTCCACAAAGTTCCATTTGGTTGTTTAAATGAAATTGGTTCGTCTGCTATCCAAGTATTGAGTCGATACTTATCTGGCTCACTAAGCGCAGTAAGATAAACTGCTGGTTTCGCTAATGACCCTACCGAACGTCGAGCTTGCATCGCACGGTTAAATCCGGCAAATTGCGGCATCGATCCTCCTACCATAGCACGCACTTCACCGCTAAATCGATCGATGACTACCATAGCTGCTTCTAAATCCTTTATGTTACGTCTGGTACGTAGAGCTATTATACCTTCTGTTACTGCTTTTTCTGCCGCGCTTTGCGATATTGGATCTAGGGTAGTAAATATCTTAACGCCGGAAAGATGATTAATTTTATCGCCTAACTTATTTTGTAATTCTTCACGTACCATTTGCATAAAAGCTGGTTGTGGCGTCAATACACCCCCACGGGGTTGTACGCCTAATGGACGAGCAATAGATGCATCGAATAACTTTTTGTCTATAAGTTGCTGCTTTTCTAGAAGCTTTAACACTAAATTTCGACGATCTAATACCAATTGAGAATTACGCCAGGGATTATATAAAGAAGCACCTTTTACCATACCTACTAGCATAGCTTGTTGATCAAGACTGAGTTCTTCTATTGGAGCACCAAAATAATATATACTAGCTAACGGGAAACCACGAATTTGATCACTATCATTCTGGCCAAGATATACTTCATTTAAATATAATTCTAAGATACGATCTTTACTATAGTGATGATCAAGAATCAGCGCCATATAAGCTTCATTGATTTTACGCCATAACGAGCGTGTATTGGTTAAGAAAAGATTTTTTACCAGCTGCTGTGTCAGCGTACTACCTCCTTGTACTGCTTTTCCAGCAATCATATTAGCTAAAAATGCACGACCAATAGATGAAAAATTGATACCATCATGTTCGTAGAAATGTCGATCTTCAATAGCTATTAAAATATCAACTAGTAAATCTGGAAAATCCGAACGTGGGACAAATAATCTTTGCTCCCCTTTCGGAGATTGTAAAATTGTTATCAGCCTTGGATCAAGTCGAAACAGTCCAAAACTACGTTGATTATTTTTATTTTTTATTTGCAATAGTTGATGTTTATCAAACAACATACAAACATGGAATTGTCCTTCTTTACCTTCTGGAAAATCAAATGGACGGCGCAAGACTTCAATACTATTTTCACATACTGTAAATTCTCCAGCTTGTGTAATATAAGGCACTTCACGGTACTGCAGACTTTCAAGTATAGCGATCATTTCATCTTTGCTATAATCCATACCTGGTTCTAGATTAACCGTTCGACAATAAACTGCTGCTGGTAATTTCCAAACTTTACCATTAATACGATTACAAATTAGTGAATTCAAATATATACCATAAAGTGTTATTAAAATTGTTAACATTAGTAACGTGATACTGATCATCCAACTTTTTTGTAGATAGAATCTTTTAAAAAACTTATGTGATTTTTCATGACGTAATATTGTTACCATTTTCTCTTCGAGATTGTTATAATGTACGAAGTTATCATGATCTTTGTACTTACGATGAAAAAATAAGACAAACTTAGGAGTTTTAAAAAAAAACGGTCGATTATGACGTCCGATACGTTCTCGAAACTTTACAGACATCGTACAAACTCTCCTTTCCGATAACATAGAAGCGATGTATTTCATCTTTTATTTTATCTGATTTACTCATCGTAAGTAAAAACTTCTAATTTTAGATTACAAATAGTATTAGTACATTTAATACCATATTAAAACTAAAAATTTCTAATTTTTGATATTGAAAATAAAAATCACAAGTTTTTCTATTGTCTACCAAATTCATTTTATTTGTTACTAAAATAGTAATTTATAGTTTCTGTGTATTGTTGATCATAATGATATGTGAATTATACGTGTAAATCTTATATTTATGTGCATATTATTAAATATCATTTTCTATTATTTCTAATTTTATCTTGAATTAATAGATTAAAATTAATAGAATGATAAGAGGCAATTGGATGAAATAAGTTAATTTTAAAAATTATATCAATATATTCTAATTTAGAATAGAGGCTATGATTAATAATAGTTTAATGTAAATAACTTTATTTAGACATTTAATTATAGAGACAATTATGTTCAATGCTATTCTATATTTTTTGTTTTCCTCAAAAAATCATCTTTCATGTAAGTGGTAAATTTTAACTCATACATAAATGATGGTATGTAATGCTATATTAAGATAATTAACTTATGATATAAGTTATATATTTCTTTGTAATACCTTTATTCAATATTTACTATACAGTAGACTTGTCTATCTGAAACGAACATATAAATAAATATATATAAGTAAGCTCTAATACATATAGATATTAAATATTTATAATATTTTTAATTAATAAAATAAGAAATAATTTATTTCATTTTAAGTAATCAGATGTTATCCATGATAAATAAATTAATTTTAGATTTTATACATCCATTAATGCTAATTCTTGTGGATGTATTCGAATGCTATATTAGCTTTCTAGAAAAAATATAAATTTTATATCGTTTTTATCATTTTATTTAAAGTAATAGTTAGAACATATTCTATATGTGTTATATTAATATAACAATTAAAACTATGCATCATTATATAGAATTTTTAAATCTAAAAAATTATCATTAATTTGATTGTACACTACAACTTATATAGATCATGCGATGCTAATCAGCACATATTATATTTTATGTTAATATCTTAAACATGATGATATATCATACTTTTTTAATAAAAAAATGCATTTACTATAATTATTCTAAATTTTAAATAGCGATAATCAATAAATTATCTTTATCAAAAATATTATATATATAAAATAGTGTCATTGCATATATTAAACAATATTTAAATTTTTATTATTATATTTTATTTTATATCTTCATCTCATAAGATGATTCTGTTCTAAATGTATTGATAATACATTGATAATTACACCATGTTTTTAAAATTAAAATATTTTTACATTTAATGAATGATGTGTTTGTCATTAAGTTGTCATGAAATGCATACTTAATATCTATGTCCGATATTAAAAGAATACATATAATGCTATTTATTTTACATAATAGACAATATTATGTATATATCGTCACAAATACTATTGTGTCGACTATAAATAGTAAAAATGAAAATATTGGTTATTTATTGTTCTATATTTTTATATCTATGCACAGCACAGATTAATTGTAATAATGATTATACTAAAAATTTTGGTCATAGATAACTCACTGTATTTTAGATAGTATTTGAGATATAATACTCATGAATAATGAGTGTATTTTTACATTTACAATATAAACTAATTTATAATTACATTATGAATAAATATATCCACATTACTCATATGTACAAGATATCACTATGTATATTTGACATATAATTAGATGTAAAAGAAAATTGAGTAAGTTAATTTTAAACTATTGAATTTCGTCAATTATTATGTTGAGATAACAACTATATTGTTATAAGTATTCCGATGATGAATTTTTGCATAAGAAAGTACTTTGTTATAAAGTAGTATTTCTATGTTCCATAATCATTGAAAATATCTAGTGTTAATTATACTGTTTTGATTATATTTATTTAAATTTGAATAATTTGATATACATATTTTTAATATGATTGAATCCAAAACGTTGCATTAATAAAATATTTTTCGTGTAATAGAATCTTGATTATCCTGATATACTATGAAAAACCATAAGTACATAGATGATTTTATTTCATAACTAATGTATTACACATTATATACATTTTTCTTATAAAAAATAAAAACTTTTATATATAGATTTAAGATTCTCTTTGTAGACTATATATGATATATAATCGTCAATTATAGCATCATCTATTGTTGATATGTTGATAACAGTTTATTTATTTCCATGTAGTGGATCTACTAAGGTATTTTAATGATTAAATTTACTTTACTCATGCACTCATAGTGAAACTCCATATCTTCTATGCCAGTATTCATTATAAATTGGAGTAAAATAAATAATGTTACGATTGTGAAATATGTTCTAGTATTTGTTAAAAGGTGTAAATAATATGCAAGAATGGAAAAATCGTAAAACATCTTCCTTAAACATTCTCGCCGTAGCTGGCGTAGAACCATATCAGCGTAAACCTGGAGAACAATACATGAATGAAAATCAACTTTTTCATTTCAAACAAATTCTTGAGGCGTGGCGTAATCAATTAAGAAATGAAGTAGGCCGTACTGTTTCCTATATGCAAGATGAAGCTACTAATTTTCCTGATTTGATTGATCGAGCTGCACAGGAAGAAGAATTCAGTTTGAAATTACGAAATCGAGATAGAGAACGTAAGCTTATTCAAAACATTGAAAAAACCCTAAAAAAACTAGAGGGAAATGATTTTGGTTTTTGCGAATCCTGTGGAATAGAAATTGGTATTCGTCGTTTAGAAGCACGGCCTACTGCTGATTTGTGTATTGACTGTAAAACTTTAGCTGAAATGCGCGACAAACAAATAATTAGATGAATAATTATTGAATTAAGTCAACTGAGATTTTAATAACTACAGAGCAATGTTATATATTTTACTAATCTATGTTTTTACATAACAAACATCCTATTTTCAATAGTTTCTTTTTTTCTTTTATTGCTGTTATGAAAAAATTAAGTTTTTGATATATTTAATATTATAAATATGGTAATAATACTTTATTAGATATAATAGCCTAAAAGAAATACATTTATCTTTCTAAGATATACTAAAAGTATAAGCCATAGTGATATAAATATTTTATTACTTTCCGTTATGATATTTTATGTTACTCTATTCTCAATGATTTTCAATGAGAGAATAGAGCGACGCTATTACTAATATTAATTAATATTAATTAATATGTTATTGCTATTGAACATCTTGTATATTTCCTACTTTACAATGATCTTATTAACATAATTCAATCTGTAGTTATATAGTATCGGGGGACATTGCTAAAAAATATTAAAATAAACTTTATTGTTGTCATCTAGGTTATTTGAATCAATTGATAGGTGACATGTTTACAGTTTTTTGTAAATTCATTTACACTTAATCCTTTTTAGGAAGATAATATTTTTTTGAAAATGAAAGGCACATGTAAAAAATTATTTATGCTGTTAAATTTTTTATTACTACTTTTAAGATAGTAGTAAATGAAATCCTAAACTTTTTAACTAACATATGTAGCAATATTACACAAAAATAACTAAGATGTTCATAACATTGAAGAATAACAAAAAAAGTTTTTTAACAATCTGTTTAGAATTACGTTGTACTATTATAACATACATTAAAATTTTATGATGCTGTATCTTAATAATTTTAATAATTCATTATTGACATTAGAAATTCTTGTAAAAATTGCTCATTTACTTTAGATTATAGCTAAATCTTACAATTTACAGTATATTAATTACTGGTGATTATTAAATTAAATAAAAATTACAAACAGTATAAATTAGCATAGCACAAGTGAGACTATGCTTCATAATTTTCAAAATATTCGAAAATTATATTAAATTGACTATTTTATTTACGGCCAATAAAGTCAGTTTCATTTTTTACTATAATGTATATAAAAGTTACATACTATGGTTTATTTTATATGGCACTATTTAAAATAGTATGATATACCTAGCACTTTTGTGCATTTAGGATACCATACCAGTTAATACAATGGTTTTAGCCTATTAATTATAATAAAATCTTTTTATTCACTATCTTGTAACTTATACCCGTTCATTCATGGATGTTGACATGAGTATTGAGGTGTATTATTCTTACCAAAGAAAAACACTATTATTGTAAAAAATTTCACCCTAAAAATGAGCATAACATCAGCAAAAAGGCACACTTTCACAATTATTCCACGCAATCAACATCCCATTTCGCGAAAAAAGATTAGTGAAAATGCATTAAAGGTGCTTTACCGACTCAATAAAGCAGGATATGAGGCCTATTTAGTTGGCGGCGGTGTTAGAGATCTACTTCTAGGAAAAACGCCCAAAGATTTTGATGTCACAACCAATGCTACTCCAGAACAAATGCGTAAACTATTTCGAAATTGCCGTTTGGTCGGACGTCGTTTCCGATTAGCCCATATAATCTTCGGACCTGAAATAATCGAAGTTTCTACATTCCGTGGCCATTATCAGGGATTAGAAGCTAATAAGAATAAGGTAGAATCAGATCTTATCACTAGCCATGATGGTATGCTTTTACGCGATAATAATTTTGGCTCGATTGAAGAAGATGCTCAACGTCGAGACTATTCTGTCAATAGTCTCTATTATAACATTTCAGATTGTACTTTGCACGATTATACTGGAGGGTTAAAAGATCTCCAGGAAGGGACAATTCGTCTCATTGGTGAGGAGCCAGAAAAACGCTATCGCGAAGATCCAGTGCGTATGCTGCGCGCGGTGCGATTTGCTGCAAAACTAAACATGACTCTTAGCAAGAAAACTGCTGAACCTCTTTCAAGGTTAGCAGCATTATTGAAAAATATTCCGCCAGTTCGATTATTTAAAGAAGCATTAAAATTACTACAAGTAGGTTATGCGACAGCAACCTATCGTCTTCTATGCAAATATCACTTATTTCAACATCTATTTCCACTGATCAGTTGCCATCTTACCGAAGATGGTAATAGCTATATAGAACAAATGATTAATCGTGTCCTGTACAATACTGACCAATTGTTACGAAACGATACACAAGTCAATCCAGCTTTTTTATTTGCTTCCATGCTTTGGTATCCATTACTACTACATGCAAACACATTGATGAAAAAAAAACATTTATCCTATTTTGATGCATTCTCACTAGCAATAAATGATGTTCTTCAAGAACAGTGTCGTACATTAGCAATCCCAAAAAAAATAACTAATTTAATTCGAGAGATGTGGTATTTTCAGACACGGCTATCACATCGACACAATGTATGCATACATACAGTAATAGAAGGTACAGAATTTCATTCTGCTTATAATTTATTAATACTTCGTGCTGAAATCGAGAATAATTCTGAATTGCTAGTGCTTAGCCACTGGTGGAAAAAGCGGATACTTATTGATCCATCAAACAAAATAACTATACCAACCATTCTTAACTGTAATGAGGATTTAATCTGTTCTCATTCTCGGTTAATACCTCATTATGATAGCATTTAATGGAACGAGTTTGGCTAGCATTAGGTAGCAATATGTCAGAACCGATACAACAAATAAATATAGCAATTAACACGCTAAAAAAATTATCAGAAACAAAAATGATTTTCTGTTCTTCTTATTATCGTAGTCGTCCTTTAGGATTGCAAAATCAACCTGCATTTCTCAATGCAGTAGTTATTATAGATACTTCCCTATCTCCAGAAATATTATTAGACAATATACAGACTATTGAACTCCGCCAAGGGCGCATTCGAAATCCATACCATCGTTGGGGCCCACGCAATATAGATTTGGATATTTTGCTGTTTGGTAACCATACTATTTCTACTCCTCGATTAACAATACCGCATTATGATATGCATAATCGCGAATTTGTACTTTATCCATTGGCAGAAATCACACCTAATCTGTGTTTTCCAAACGGAAGTGTGCTAACTGATTGCCTTAGACAAGTTCCACGGAATGGACTCACATATTGGAATAATATACATCAATATACGAAATTTTAATATTATCTATGTGGTCATATAATCGCACGACTGCTTATTTATATTAGTTTAATAGAAAAGATTGATGGTATACTAAGTTAATAATTAATGATAAATTTTTCATTGTATAAATAAAATAATCATTATTGTTATGCCTATTGTTTAACAAAAAGTTTATAATACATGAAGTTTTATTGTGTATGGAAAAGAAATAATAACAAATCTTAACAGACTAATAAATTAATTTTAAATGGATGTTTTTACTACCGATGAGTTGATATAATTAGTCTTAACTGAAGAAGTTTATTCGTATGTATCATTAATAATAGGTATGTTTATACTGTGTTTAATTAGTATTGATTAGGCATGAGATTAGTATGGTAGTATTTACAGAATGTTATCAATCTTATTTATAAGTTGATCAATTAGATATTACTAAATAAAAAAAGATTAGTTGAATCAAAAAATGGTTACTAAGATTACTTACATGTTGTAATTTTCAAAAAATTTTATAGAATCAAAACACCTGCTTATTGTTTTATGTTATATGGTCAGTTTACAACGTACATTTATCTATATTTCATTAGTTTGTTTTATTCGTTAAAACGATACTTAATCCTATTTCGATAAGCATATAACTTTCTTCATACAGTCAGTACAGCTCATTCATAGTCAAAATATTGTTAAAAGTTGTCTATTAAAGTATAAATAAAAAAGATAAATAAAAGTTGTAAGATATATACAGAAGTATATATTGATTTTCAAATAATGTTTTGATTACTTCTATAACAACGACTAGCGTGAGGCATTGATATAATAAGAAACAACTATTATTACTAATTTTAGTAATTTTATCTCATTATATTTTCATTATTAATTTATCTAATTTAAATCAATATATATTTTTAACATTAGATTATTAACAGTGATTAGATAATATGAAAATGAACAAAATTATTCGCTTTTACAATGAGTGAGATGTTATTGTTATGTGAGTAATTTAGTATGTCTAAGATTGGGATAAATCATGTTTTGAGTAAAATTTTAAATATGCAGTTATTGAATTTTAAGTGAGACAAATATTGTTACTCTAGTAAAAGTAAAGGCGATAGTTTTTATTACTTAGGTAATAATTTAAATCTGAGTTTGTACTGCATTATATTTTTTTGACTTTATAACTTTAATCGTTATTAAGTAGTAATAATAAATTAATGATTAATAGTAAAATGATTTATGAAATTTAAATATCATTTAACATTAATTAAATAATATTTTATTTTTTACTGTACTATCGTAAATAGTAGCCGTAATAACGTAAATAAAATTACTGTTTAATATAAACTAAATTTGAGGATATTTACTGAAATACTTTCGTTCCATTTTACTACTCATATTAATTATGACGTATTAATAATAACTGATAGTGATCATTTTTTTAAAAAATCACAATACTAAATAAAAGAATCCTTTTTTATAAAAAAGAACACACAATAATATTAAATAGATTTTCTTCATAAATTAGTCTATGACTGACTTCTTGTTAAAAACAATATTTAATTAATGCATAATCCATCTTATCTTTATTTTTTTTAATAGATTTATTATAAATTAGAAAATCGATCTAATTTTACACGTTTAACCTTACTGTATACTATACTGTATATTTTAGAAATACTAGAATATCTATATGACCACTTATTTATTAAATAATACAAGTACTATTTACATAAATATATGTTATTCTAGCAGAATTTTAATTCTAAATAAATTATTTCTTTAATGTTGATTATTAATGTACTTCCAACCATAAATCCAAATAATAAAACCGACTGTTATCAATACAGTTGATAGTAAATATTTATGAGCATTATGGATTAACAAGAATATTCCGCTAAGTGTTAAAATAGTGCCAACTCCGAATAGAAAATAGGATTGTCTATACTGAATATGATGTATTTTTACTTCTTCTATAAGACTTTGCACATTTTTCTGCAATAATCTATTCTGTTTTAATCCATCATAAACTAAATCAGGTAATTCAGGTAAGTTTTCTATCCAAAATGGCATATTTTCTTTTAAGGTACGTAAAACAGCCATTAATCCAACTTGATCTTTAATCCAATTTTCCAAAAAGGGTTTAGCTGTTTTCCATAAATCAAGCTGTGGATACAATTGCCGACCAATTCCCTCAACATATAACAACGTTTTCTGCAATAAAATTAACTGTGGCTGAATTTCCATATTAAAGTGTCGTGCAGTATTAAATAAATTAAGCAATAGGTGACCAAAAGAAATTTCAGAAAGTGGTTTTTCAAAAATAGGTTCACAAACAACGCGGATGGCAAATTCAAAATCTTCAATATTAGTATTTGGTGGAACCCAATTAGAATCAATATGAAGTTCTGCCACTTTTCTATAATTACGATTAAAAAAAGCGATGAAATTTTTTGCTAAATAGAGTTTATTTTCTTTATTTAAAGTTCCCACGATACCATAATCAATACCAATATACTGAGGACTTTCTGGATGTTTAAAGCTCACGAAAATATTGCCTGGATGCATATCGCCATGAAATAAACCATCACGGAAAACTTGGGTAAAAAAAATCTCCACCCCTCTTTCTGCTAAAAGTTTCATATTAGTTCCTTGTTTTTCCAATGCTTCAATATCATTGATCGGTATACCATAAATACGTTCCATGACGAGCATATTTTTGCTACAATAATTTGGATAAACTTCTGGAATGTATAGTATTGTACTCTCTTTAAAATTTCGCCGTAACTGAATAGCATTCGCTGTTTCTCGAAGCAAATTCAATTCATTAAGTAATATTTTTTCATATTCTAGTACAATTTCGGTAGGTCTTAACCAATTTCTTTCCGGAAAGAGACGTGATATCCAACGAGCTAACCAAAACATTAGCCGCAGATCCTCTTGAATAGTTTTCACAACATTCGGACGAATGATTTTAATTACGACTTCTTTGCCATTTTTTAACCGAGCGCTATGAACCTGTGCGATTGAAGCGGATGCTAGAGGGTCATTTTGAAAATTATCAAACCAGGTTTCTAACGGCCGTTCCATTGATTCTTCAATATATGAACGTGCAAGAATTCCCTCAAAGGGAGCTACTTTAGCTTGCAGCATCGCTAATTGATTTGCAATATTTAGTGGAAGCAAATCACGGCGCGTTGAAAGCATTTGCCCAAATTTAATCCATAATGGGCCCAATTCTTGCAAAGCTAAGCGTAATCGCTCACCTTTCATGTATTGAAAGTGGTTATTAGGTATCCAGAAGAATAATTTTTTTCCAAACCGTAAGAATAGAGTGATGCGCGCCTTAGGTAAGAATTCATCTAATCCATAGCTCAGCACAATATGCATAATCATGTAGAGGCGTCGGATTGCATGCAACATTATTTTCTAATTTCCAGTATTAATTTAACGTCTAAATGATATATAACTTCATTCACTTTTCTTTACTCTATTAGACAAAGATACTGGCTAAAATTATAGCAGGTTATTAACCATGCCTTTTTTATTCTTTTATATTTTTGACTAATATATTACAAATATCAATTAAGAATTTTAGAAACTATTCATAAATCTTAGTTAAGGCACTATCAATTTTAATTGGATTTAATCACAATGTAGTTGATATTGTATAAAGCAAGAATCACTACTCATTATAAAATATGATGCAATTATTTTTAAAGATTGTCTTTAATATTACAATTGATTGTATGATTTTTTAGAATTTGTAATGACCTAATCTAGGATTATCATAATTAGTAGCATTTTACCAAGCTCATATATTATGCAATTAACTAATAACTGACTTTTCTAATAAGAAAAATACATCCACCGATATTTCATATATCACAATGAGACAATTTAGCTTATCTTATTAATTTAAAGCATGATTTTATGTTTTAAAAGTTGTTACATTTTTTTGATTATGATATTTATTGCATAAATAATTATCTAAATCAATAACATGATACTTATTCTACAGATTAGAACTTATAACCACGATGTAGAGCTACAATGCCACCAGTCATATTAAAATATTCGACACCATTGAAACCTAAATCTAACATCATCAATTTTAAGGTTTCCTGATTTGGATGCATACGAATGGATTCTGCTAAATAGCGATAGCTCTTAGCATCATTAGTTACGATCTCTCCGATATGGGGTATGATATAGAAGGAATATAAATCATAAATTTGTTTAAGACATTTAAATAATGGTGTAGAAAATTCGAGAATCAGTAATCGTCCACCAACTTTTAATACCTGATACATAGAGCGTAGTGCTTTTTCTTTATTAGTTATATTTCTTAAGCCGAATGAAATAATGATGCAATCAAAAGTATTATGAGCAAAAGGAAGTACTTCAGCATCAGTCTGAATATAACTAACATTATTTACAATACCAAAATTGCGTAATCTATTACGACCAATTTTTAGCATAGAATCATTAATATCTGCCAGTATGACTCTTCCTTTATTACCCACTAAGCGTGACAATCTAGCAGTTAAATCACCAGTACCACCTGCCAAATCCAAAATTATTTGTCCAGGACGAGTATTACTATACTGAATAGTAAAACGTTTCCAAATACGATGAATACCAAATGACATAAGGTCATTCATCAGGTCATATTTTTTTGCGACAGAGTGAAATACATTAGAAACCATTAAAGTTTTATATTTTTTTGGTATAATTTTAAAACCAAAATCAGTAGTTTCTGGTTTACTGTTTTTTTTCATGTATATTATCCTAATAAATTAATTATTTAGCGCAATAATTTCATGACTACAATTCCATTGTACAATGTTATTGACATTGTCAGAAACATCCTATAGTATTAGGATGGCTGTTGAATCTTTTTAAATTTTTATATTTTATTTAGATGAAATAAATAATCTGTCCTTTATACATAATAGGATCTATAAACAACACATTAATTGACTAATAAATAACAATTGTACTTTTTACTATGAATTTAAATAGAATTTAAATAATGTAATAATATTATTGAATATTATGTTCATTTTAATTTCATTTTTTTAAAATTGACAATTTCAGTCGTTCCTACTTAATATGATGACTTTAGTTTTTCTGTCGCTTAGAGGAATATCCTTTTTCTCCTTTTAGCTATATGTTCGATTGTTAATAACATTATTTTATTATTTATACACACTGAATTTTTTAAAAAAAATCCCTTATGACAAAAAAATGTAGATCTCAATTTTAATTTATCTACATCTGGGTAAATTATTTGTATCTATTAATCTTTGTTAACTCATACAATACTTGATGTAGTTACAGATACCATAAAGTTAGACAAAGAGATTATACATTATTTAATACATAATTAAATAGCTCATCATATTTTTTACGAAACTCTTTTGAATCATTATATACTTAAATCTAATGTGTAACGTTTTTTGGATTCCTAACAACTACTTTAAAGTAGTGTAATATGTATAAACATCATCTTTTTGCATTTTAGTATAATATATTAATCACTATATTAGTAAATTAATTGATTACTGAAATTATAAGATACGGCTGTATTCATAATACACGTTATATTTTCAAAAAAATAAGCATTATATACTTTAAGTATAAGCTGCATATGATTTACGAAATTTATACTAGTCAATAAAGTTAAATATTTATTTTACATTAAATTATGAAACGTAAAGAACGAATATATTAATTACTCAGTTAATATTAATAAAAAGTTAGCAGTTATTTAGCAGTTATAGTGTGTAATCCAATATAAATGCATAGTATTCAATATTGGTTATAATAACATTATTATCTTTATTTCAAGATATGATTATTTTCTGATAATATCATATTAAATCAATACTTGTGTATTGTTATGCTCAAGTTGTTATATATTAGTACGATCAAATAAATACTGATATTCAGTACATATAGTAAAATGATAATAATTAGTTACTATTAAGTTTAAATTAAACTATAATTATTATTATAATATTGTATATATATTTAAATATTTTTTAATAAAAAATGTTTATTATCTATAATTAAATTAATGTACTGATTGTATCACTTTCTTTTTTATTTTTATAAAATAAAATCAATGTTGTCATCTGTCGTTATACGATCATAAATTCATAGAATAAGTGAGCTTAATGTGTTAACTTGAGTATAAGTAAGAGATATTTACTAATCAAGCATATGATTGGCGTACATGAAATAAACTACTCTAGCATAACAGTAATGTTATATGCTATTTCGTGACGTTAGAACATACTATGTTCTATATAATTAATAGAATTAGTCAGAATATTTGATGTATTTATGATGCATAATATCTTATGGTTTTATATCAACTCTGTACTTTATAGCTATAATATTCATTATAAAAAAGTACTGTTACTATTTCCAATAGACAAAAAATATTTTCATTCCTGAATAGGATAAATGATTCAAGATAGCGATATAATCATATTATACTTGAGAGATTTCCGTATTTAATAGAATGATTTTAATGACTAATATATAATTCATATTGGAATAAAAAATGTTTTTTAAATTATTAAATCACATTAAAAGGTTTTGTAGAAAAAAGTACATTAACGAAATAATTACTATACTTTTATAAAAGCTAAATAAAAAATGCATTTATGTATGTTGTTTATAGATCTTCACTCAATTCATGTAGAAATTTTAAAGAAATGAATAAGACAAAAGTTTTTGAAGCATCATGCAAACTACGTTTATCAATGCTCTAGAATAATATTAAAGTCATTTAAAATACTAAATTTACAATTTTTAAAAACTCGAAAAGTATATTCATTGCATATACATGATCTTTAATCATGTTATATTAATTAATACATTGGAACTAATTCTAAATTAATTTTTAAATTGAACTAACATAAGCGGATGAAAACTTCTTTAATTTTAATAAGTTATATCACATAACAACGTGTGATGTACAGATGATTAAAATAACATCTTATTATAACAATGTATCAGGATATACAGAATGACGGGACTGACCGAAAAAAATATCATATTGGGTATAAGCGGTAGTATTGCTGCTTATAAATCTCCAGAATTGGTACGCCGTTTACATAAACTTGGTGCTGAAGTGCGAATAGTCATGACATTATCGGCAAAGAAATTTATTACACCTCTTACTCTACAAGCAGTATCATACCATCCAGTAATAGATGCTCTATTTGATACAATCCCCAAAACAGCCATGGGCCATATTGAACTAGCAAAATGGGCAGATCTAGTTCTACTTGCTCCCGCAACTGCTAATCTACTAGCACGTTTGACTGCAGGATTTGCAAATGATTTACTCAGTGCTCTCTGTTTAGCAACACCAGCTCCGATAGCAGTAGTACCGGTAATGAATCAGCAAATGTATCGAGCTACTGTCACACAAGCTAATTTGGCAATACTAAGAAGTCGTGGCGTGATGATCTGGGGACCAGACGAAGGAAGTCAAGCATGCGGTGATATTGGTTTTGGACGAATGCTTGAACCTATTGATATCGTGAATTTAATCATACAACATTTTATCCTTGACTATTCATTAAATAACCTCAATATAATGATTACTGCAGGCCCAACTCGAGAAGCATTGGATCCAGTACGTTTTCTTAGTAATCATAGTTCTGGAAAAATGGGATTTTCTATTGCCCGTGCAGCTGTATCTAGAGGCGCTAAAGTGATATTAATATCAGGTCCAGTGGGCCTACCAACGCCATTAGGCGTAACGCGAATTAATGTTATCAGCGCACTTGAAATGAAAGATGCAGTAATGTGTAATATTCAGAAACAACATATTTTTATTGGTTGTGCAGCAGTAGCTGATTACCGTGCTCAATTTTTTTCTCCAAAAAAAATAAAAAAAATAGGTAATGAGTTAATAATGAAACTTATTAAAAATCCTGATATTATAGCTACTGTAAGTGGATTAACTAAGAATCGTCCTTATGTCGTCGGATTTTCTGCAGAAACTCACAACATGAAAAAATATGCTAGAAAAAAGCTTTTAACTAAACGTCTCGATTTAATTTGTGCTAATAATATTGCTGATGCACATCAGGGATTTGATAGTGATTATAATACATTGCATTTGTTTTGGAAAAATGGAGATACTCTATTGTTTTTAAGTGATAAAACCTTACTAGCTCAAAAACTTATTGATGAGATAATCAAACATTATGATCAAAAAAATAAACATTAAAATCTTAGACAGTCGCATAGGAAATCTTTTTCCACTGCCAACTTATGCTACAGAAGGATCTGCCGGTCTAGATTTATGTGCTTGTATTAATGATACAATAAAAATAAAACCAAAAGAAACAATTCTTATTCCAACCGGACTAGCAATTCATATTGTCGATATTAACTTAGCTGCAATAATCTTACCGCGTTCAGGTTTAGGTCATAAACATGGTATCGTATTGGGAAATTTAGTAGGACTTATAGATTCTGATTATCAAGGAGAATTAATAATTTCAGCATGGAACCGTAGCCAACAGATTTTTCATCTTGAACCTGGTATTCGCATAGCACAAATGATTTTTATACCGGTAATACAAGTTGAATTCAATTTAGTCACGTCATTTGTTAATGTCAGCAATCGTGGTGCACAAGGTTTTGGTCATTCTGGATAATATCATCCCATATCAGTAAGAACGTACTAATAATTAAATAGATTAGTTCACAGTAAAATACTTTTTCATAAATTTTAATAGATCGCATGCAATACTATTAAAAGTATTCATTCATATTTAACTATAGTTATTAAAACTAATATAACCAAATGATATAAAAAATGAATGGTGCAATGTAATATTGTCTCAAAGACTAAAATATTATTAAAAGACTACTGATTAAATGAATTAGTATTCATTTAATTGTAGAATTATCGATTAGTGTAAATAAAAAGCACAAAGGAATAAGGAATATAGGTCTTCTTTTGAAAATCATCAAATCAAAAGAGATCTTATCCTGACACTGATAAGAATTAAAAATCTATAATTTATTATTTTATATGTAACTAACATTGAACTTAGATATTTTATCGTGACCATGCTGATTTATATTTTGTCAAAAAAGTTTTATTAATCTCTAATCTTGAAATAAATTTCTGTATCTACTCTTTTAATAGGACAGTATTTTACTTCTAAAGTGTGATATTTCTTTGATTTGTATCAATAAATAACACTACATATTATAATGATGTGTTTTTATATGTTGTATAGCCTGTGCGCGAATAGTACGTATCATAGCTTCTATGCCCTGTAATCGAGATGACGTCAAATGTCGACCCAATTCTATTGAATTAAAGAATGGACGTACATCAAGTATACTGAGTTCCGTTGCGCTCAATCCGTTGTAAAGTATAAATACTATAGCAATTAGCCCTTTCACGATAGCAGCATCGCTGTCGCCATATAGTTGAACTACACCAGACGTACCAGCAGTAATCATCATTATAATCCAGACTTGACTTTGACAACCCATAATGAGATTATCTGGAATGCGCATACTCAATGGAAATGATGGAAGATAATTACCTAACTCTATAATATAAAGATACTTTTCCTCCCAATTTCTACAAAGAAAAAAATTTTTCAATAATTGTTGTTTATTAGGTAGTAGTGATTCCATGCTAATGTTTACTCCGCAATTAGGAGTTATAATTTAAGTAAACGGTGGATTCGTAGCAAACCAGTTACCAAACAATCGATATCATCATAATTAGTGTATATTGCTAAAGATGCACGACACATACTTGGTACCTTAAAATACGCCATTAATGGCATTGCACAAAGGTGACCAGTACGAATAGCAATACCATACTGATCAAGAAAACTCCCTACATCATAAGCATGATGATGATGAAAATTAAAAGCTATGACTCCAATACGCTCTTCTGGCCCATAAAGAATTAACTCTGGTACTTGTCGTAACGTTTGTAACGCATAGCACATTAACCTATTTTCATAAACTTGAATATTATCCAATCCTATTTGCTCGATATAATCGATAGCAGCACCTAGTCCAATAATACCGGCAGTATTTGGTGAGCCTGCTTCAAACCGAGTCGGGATACGACTAAAAGTAGTACCAAATTTTAAAGTAACGCTACGAATCATTGATCCACCTCCTTCCCATGGAGGCATGCTATCTAACAACATTTTTCGACCGTACAGGATACCGATACCGGAAGGTCCATAAAGTTTATGTCCAGAAAAGACATAAAAATCACAATCCAGCGCTTGTACATTTACTTTTTTATGCATAACTCCTTGAGCACCATCAATCAACACTAGTGCATCGCTAGATGAACGTACTATAGAAATTAAAGATGTTAAAGGAGTAACTGTGCCTAAAACATTAGATACTTGTGTTATAGCGAACAGTCGTGTTCTTTTATCAACGAGCGACGATAACCTATCGATATCTAAAGTTCCATTTGGTAGTAAAGGAATATAACGCAGTGTAAGATTTTTTTCTTGAGCCAACATTTGCCAAGGAACAATATTCGAGTGATGTTCCATTTCAGTAATAATAATATTATCGCCAGATTGTGTAAAATGTCGTCCCCAACTATTTGCCACTAAATTAATACCTTCAGTAGTACCTTTTGTAAAAATAATTTCATCCGCTGATGTAGCATTAATGAATCGCGATACTTGAATACGCACCTGTTCCATACGATCCGTTGCTTCACTACTTAGTGTATGAATTCCTCTATGCACTGCAGCGTATCCCTGTCGGTAATAATTACTTTCACAATTAATAACAGTATTAGGCTTTTGTGCACTTGCTGCACTATCAAGATAAATTAACTTTTGCTTATTTACATGTCGTGTTAAAATTGGGAAATCGGATCGAATTTGATCAATGGGATAGATCATACTACCTCTTGGAAGGTTTCTTCAATACGAGCTTGTATAATCTCTCGTACAGTATCATGGTGAATTATTTCTATCACCTCTGCTAAAAAAGCAGAGAGAATCATTTTTTGACTATCTGTGCGGATAATTCCTCGTGAACGTAAATAAAACATTTGTTCTTCGTCAATACAGCCAATAGTAGCACCGTGACTGCATTTAACATCATCTGTATAAATTTCTAATTGAGGGTTAGTATTCACTTCAGCTAATCGGTTCATCAAAAGGCTATTATTAATCATATGACTGTCAGTCTTGAGTGCATATTTAGCAACTTTAATTAAACCGTTAAATATTCCTTTACCACGATTTCCGGCAATTATTTTATGCAATTGACGACTTAGACAATAGCCTTTATTATGTTCAAGGTAAGTACTAGTATTGCTAATACTCTCTCCAAAAGGTAGCATAAGACTATTGATTAATAAATCCGATCCCTCTCCATTTAATTGCACGCTAGTTTGGTGTCGTGCTAATTCGGATCCAAGGACAAATATTCTGTTGCGTACTACAGCATTTTGTCCGATGATGATATCATCGTAACCAAAATGATAACTAGCATGGTTTTCAAACGCTAATTTAATATAATTTAGGTGGGCGTTATCACCTACTGTAATTGATGTTCGTGCTCCGCTAAAATGTCCTTTTTGGTCCATGCTAACGAAATGTTCTATCACTTCTCCTCGTGCTCCCATTTCAATATCAATATGATGGCGATAATGCATCATGTTTAATGTTTTTTTATCTTCATTACCTTGGCTAATATGCAGTAGATAGAGTGGTTTAGATGCTGTTCTATTCGATGGCAGACAAATACGGATAGTTTCTTGGCTGAAACTTTCCGTTAAGTGCAAAAATACCTCTGAATAAATAGGAGAAGGTAACGGCTTACGCCTGGAACCTTGTTCAACTTCGATATGCCATACGCCAGTTTCTGTATCGCTTAGCCTTTCTATAAAGAAACCATTAATAAAAATTAGACGATAAGCGTTTAATCCTAGACTAAAAGTATTATGATCTACGGTCATTACCGTGTGAGTAACTAATGAAAAGTAATATGCAAGAAATTTTTTTAATGAAATATATTTCCAATGTTCATGTTTATGAGTAGGCATGCCTAAACGTTCAACACTTTGCCAGTGAGTATAAGCTTGAGTAGACTGTGCATTATTTTGTTTTTCAAAAAATAATTTTCGCCATTGGTGCAAGGCAGAAAGATGATTATTGTTCGGTAAGCCAACCATATCCTTGCTCCTCAAGCTGTTTTACTAGAGAAAAATTACCGGATTTCACAATTCTACCTTGATATAGTACATGAACATGATCAGGTGTGACATAATCTAAAATACGTTGATAGTGTGTAATTATAATAAATGATCTGTTACCATGACGTAATGTATTTATACCGTGTGATACGATTTTTAACGCATCGATGTCTAGACCAGAGTCTGTTTCATCTAAAATACATAAATCTGGTTCTAATATAGCCATTTGTAAAATATCATTACGTTTCTTTTCACCACCAGAAAAACCAACGTTAACTGAACGAGTTAATAAGTCATTTGGCATATTTAATAGTTTTATTTTAGATTCTATTAACTCATTAAAAGCAAATCGATCTAACGGTATTTTCTCACGATATTTACGTACAGCATTTAAGGCAGTTTGTAAAAAATAATGATTACTGACACCTGGAATTTCTACTGGATATTGAAATGCCATAAAGATACCTTCCCCTGCTCGTTCTTCTACTTTCATAGAAAGTAAGTCACTACCTTTAAACAATACCCTGCCTGTACTAATTTTACAATCTTCACGTCCTGCAAGTGTCGCAGATAAGGTACTTTTTCCAGAACCATTTGGTCCCATAATAGCATGTACTTCACCAGGTTTTATTTCTAGATTTAGTCCATTAAGAATTATTTTGTCGTCTATGACAACCTTTAATTCTTTGATTGATAACATATGTTATGTTCCTTTACCTAGTTTTGTTAAAGCTATTTGAATAAATATGACCTAACACACATATATTCAACCTACACTATTTTCAAGACTAATAGTTAGTAATTTTTGTGCTTCAACGGCAAATTCTAATGGCAGTTCGGAAAAAATATCTTTACAAAATCCATTAACGATAATAGAAATTGCATCATCATCGCTGATACCGCGTTGACGACAGTAAAATAGTTGCTCTTCACTAATTCGGGAAGTTGTAGCTTCATGCTCTACGTGAGCAGTATCATTGTGTACTTCCACAGATGGAAAAGTGTGAGCACCACATTCACTACCGATCAACATTGAGTCGCATTGAGTGAAATTTCTTGCATTAGTAGCAGTAGGCATAATTTTAACTAGCCCTCGGTAACTATTTTCACCTCGTCCAGAAGAAATTCCCTTTGAAATAATAGTTGAACGAGTATTCTTACCTATGTGAATCATTTTTGTTCCAGTATCTGCTTGCTGATAACCATTAGTAACTGCTACTGAAAAAAATTCCCCTGTTGTATTATTACCACGTAAAATAACACTTGGATATTTCCAAGTAATGGCTGATCCTGTTTCAGATTGTGTCCAAGACATTTTTGAATTATCACCGGCGCATAATGCACGTTTAGTGACAAAATTGAGAATTCCGCCTTTAAGTTCATCACCAGAAAACCAGTTTTGTATTGTGGAGTATTTTACTTCAGCATCTTTAAGAACGATAACTTCTACTACTGCTGCATGCAATTGATAGCTATTACGTACTGGTGCTGAACAACCTTCAATATAACTAACATAACTGCCTTCATCGGCAATTAAAATTGTTCGTTCAAACTGGCCAGTTTTAGCAGAGTTAATGCGAAAATACGTTGACAGTTCCATAGGGCAATGCACTCCTTTTGGAATATATACGAAAGTGCCGTCGGAAGCTACTGCCGCATTTAGTGCAGCAAAAAAATTATCATTAGCAGGTACAACACTGCCCAAATATTGGCGTACTAATTCTGGATAGTCGTGTATTGCTTCGCTAAAAGAACAAAATATAATACCTATTTTTGCTAATTTATGGCGATAAGTTGTGGATACTGAAACTGAATCAAAAATTGCATCTACAGCTACAGCACTTCCTTCTCGCACCGGAATACCCAATTGATTAAAGGCTTGCTCTACTTCATTTGTTAAGTAATTTTTTACTTTTTTGGTATCATCTGTTTGCATTGTATTCGATTGTATATCGTGCGTACTATTATGATTAGTACATAGTGGCGCTGAATAATATATGTATGTATTATAATCAAGCGTTGTATAATTTGCTTTCAACCAATGCGGTTCTTTCATGTTTAGCCAAGCGCGATACGCATTAAGACGAAATTCTAACATCCATTTCGGTTCACCACGTATCTCGGATATTTTATGTATTATGTCTTCACTAATACCACATGCTAATTCTTCAGTTGTTACATGAGTAAAGAATCCTTCTTTATAACGTTTAGTTTTTATCCAAGATTGGGTTGAATCGGTTTTGTCTGAAGTCTTCATATTATTTTTTAAGATCATACAGTGATCGCTCCAAAACCAAAACTTTCACCACATCCGCAAATGTGCTGAACTTTGGGATTGTTAAATTTAAATACGCAATTCAGCCCTTCTTGTCTATAATCTAATTCTGTGCCATCAACGAAAGGCATTGTTTTTAGTGGGACATAAAGTTTTACATTTTTATGCTCGTAAACTAAGTCATTGTTTTTTGGTTCAAAAACTTTTTCAATTATATAACTAAAGCCAGCGCAGCCTGATTGTTTCACATTAACTCGTAAACCCAACATATTGGTATCATGTTTCATTAAGTTACGGATTTGCTGAACAGCAGAATCAGTGAGTTTTAGACCGTGCCAAATATTTTTGTCAAAAAAAGATTTGTTAACATTACTATTTATCTGCATCATATTTACCTTTTTATATGTTAAAAAATGATTAGTAGATCACTGAGCCACGAGATTATTGAAATAGTCTTTTTAATTTTAAACCTTAAATGTAAAATATATAATTTACTTATTATGCTCATATTAAAAGTTGTATAACTTCCGATAACAATCATTTAATGACTAATAAAGAGTATATATTGTCAGAATATTTCACTGCGTTATTAAAAATCTATGAACATAACTTCCACAATATAACTGTGTATCATTATTTTTCAATAAATGGCTAGCTAGAAGATGATAAATAAAAAATATATATTTTAAGGATATATATGGTGTCAATAATTACTATCATTAATTATGAAAATTATGAGAGATAAGTAAATTTTATTAAATATAAATCCACACACATCACATTAGACATAACATACTTTAACTCTTTCTGAAAGATATAACAATATTATTGTAAAATCGGAGTTATAATTCCAGAAAATTAGAAAATGATATGGTATCATCGCCAGTTCAAATATTTTATATAGGAATGTAACTTTATGACATCCAGTGTTTTCCATCTTGGTTTAAAACATTCTGATTTGCAAGGTGCAAGCCTTGCTATTGTACCAGGAGATCCTAAGAGAGTAGAAAAAATTGCCCGGCTAATGTTAAATCCAATACATTTAGTGACTCATCGAGAGTTTACTACTTGGAGAGCTGAACTAGACGGAACAGTTATTGTTATTTGTTCTACTGGAATCGGAGGGCCGTCTACTTCTATCGCAATAGAGGAGCTAGCCCAGCTAGGCATCCGTACTTTTCTTCGTGTCGGAAGTACTGGGGCAATTCAAAAATTCATTAATATAGGTGACGTATTAGTAACTACTGGTGTCGTCCGTCTAGATGGAGCTAGCCAGCACTTTGCTCCATTAGAATTTCCAGCAGTTGCAGATTTTGATTGCACTGCTGCATTAATTCACGCAGCAAAAAAATGTGGTGCTACGTTACACGTAGGCATTACGGCCTCGTCTGATACTTTCTATCCCGGTCAAGAACGCTATGATACTTATTCTGGTCGTATAGTTAAAAGATTTAGAGGATCAATGCAAGAATGGCAAGACATGGGAGTAATGAACTATGAAATGGAGTCTGCTACCTTATTTACTCAATGTGCGACACAAGGACTACATGCTGGCATGGTAGCAGGAGTAATTGTGAATCGTGTACAACAAGAACATCCTGATGTTACTACTTTTATACAGCAAACAGAAAATACAGTAGTAAAAATTGTTTTTGAAGCTGCTCATTTAATTTTATCTACATCTAAAATATCATAATTTTTTCTGATTTGAATTATTTAATTCTTCATAATTAATATAATTATTAATTAATTTACTTGTAGATAAATATTATATTTTATTAACATTGTAAATAAAATGAAAATATAATTTAAAACAAACATCTCCTTTTGCTTGCCTATCTAACTAGAAAAAAGTGACCATAAATCGTTTGTTTTAATAAAACCAATAATTTTTAACAAAAATTGTACTGACTTCAAATACCAGTACATTTTGTTTTTAACTGAATATTCATTTCGGTCATTGATATATTTTAATATTTTATTTTAAAAACCCATGAACGATTGTTTTAGTGAAAAAGTTATGTAATTTATCTACAAGAATTGTCTGTTCGATCAAAGATGCTATTGCAGTGGATAAAATGTACAATATGTAAAATTTAATATATTTATTATCTAAAAGTTGCTATGCTAATGCGAGATACTGGAGTACAATCCGATTAATATATCGACATTACATGATTCAGTATCATGTTAGATAATAAAAATTAGTAGGATGCATTTTATACAAAACGATATTAATAACTTAAAGCAGGTACTAATCAATATGATTTATTTTACTCCTATCGTAAAAAATTAGCATGAGACAAAATAAGGAATGCAATTATTGTTATTAATGAATATGTTTTTTGGTTCCTTGATGTTTTTAATAAGTTGAGTATTTGAATGAATGAAAAATAAAAGAGTACGATATGTTATTTAATTTTTATTAAATCACGAAACCAACATTACAATTCATTTAAAAATCTATTTATTAAAAATGCAATAGTAAATAATTATGATATTTATCATGTTATATCATACGTATCATTTTAATATAATCTGCGAACATACAGCCGATATGCTACATTTCTAGTAAGTTTTTCTCGATGTAACTGCCAACAAGAAGCTAGATTGGGAATAATTTTTTCTACTTCAGTTTCAATATAAATCCAAGATTTATCGGCTAACCGTTTATATTGTTCTAATAATGTTATTACGTTTTCTACTATTCCTTGATAAAATGGTGGATCAATAAATATAACATCGAATGTTTCACCGGGTTGCATTAGCCAATACAAAGTGTCGGTCGTAATGACTTTGGCTGACATTACTACCGTCAAAAATTGAATATTTTTAGTTAATTGGATGCTAGCCGCACGATTTATTTCTAATAAAGTTGCATTAGAAGCACCGCGCGACAGTGCTTCTAAACCTAAACTTCCACTACCAGCAAAACAATCTAAACAACGTGCGTTCTGTATTACTGGATCTAGCCAATTAAATAAAGTTTCTCTCATACGATCTGTTGTTGGCCGAAGACCGGGATTATTGAGAACTGATAAATTATATCCACGCCATTGGCCTCCAATAATACGGATATGACCAGTGGATTGAAAATTTTTTTTAATATGCATATTGTTGATGATAGGAGTTTATATAAAAAAATTGTATGCAGTTCAATATGTTGCTAAATCTAATTATATCATAAAATATTTATTATTTAATAACTAATTTACAGTGCAACAAATCAATGAAATTAGTAACGAGTATATCATGAAAAAACTAATTTTAGTTTTAGTGTTTAAGGACTCAAAGTTTATATATTATAATATAACGAACATGTAAAATTACACCGTAGTAACATGATTACAAAGGTTTGCTTAGAAGTATTTTAAATATTTTTAATATAAAACGCTTTTGAGTGGATTTCAAAATCCATAATTGTTGAATTTAATATAAAATTAATAAAAAAATAAGTGAGAATTAATAACATAAATATTGAATTTATTGCAATAATTAATATGAAAATAATATTGACATTAAAAATAGAATCTGTGGGATTCTAAAATCTAAACAGATTAATATTACATAAATAAATTAATTGTCATATAAATTACTAACATTAAATACATAGTCAATATAGTGCACGATTTACGGTAATACCACGTGTAACTATACTTAAAATGGGAAGGTTCGCTATGAGTAGCGTAGTACCTGTAGTTGACATACTTCAAGGTCGTGTACCCATTGATCACACCGTAACTGTACAGGGTTGGGTATGTACCCGCCGAGATTCTAAAGTTGGACTTTCTTTTCTTGTTATCCGTGATGGATCTTGCTTCAAGTCTTTACAAACTGTTATAAAAAGCACCCTATTTAACTATCAACATGATGTTTTACGTTTAACTACTGGTTGTTCTGTCATGATAATTGGAAAACTAGTAAAATCTTTAGGCAATAGACAATGTTATGAAATTCAAGTAAAATTAATAAAAGTATTAGGTTGGATAGATGATCCGGATACTTATCCAATAGCGGCTAAACGACATAGTTTAGAATATTTACGAGAAATAGCTCATCTACGACCACGTACTAATGTAATTGGTGCAGTAACGCGTGTACGTCATACGTTAGCCCAGGCTATTCATAGATTTATGAATGAAAAAGGTTTTCTTTGGGTATCTACGCCTCTAATTACTTCTTCTAATACTGAAGGAGCAGGCGACATGTTTCGTGTCTCTACGCTTGACCTAGAAGATGTACCTAACACTCCAGATGGAAAAGTAAATTATTGTAAAGATTTTTTTGGAAAAGAGACATTTCTCACAGTTTCTGGTCAACTAAATGCTGAAAGTTATGCTTGTGCTTTATCTAAAATATATACTTTTGGTCCAACTTTTCGGGCAGAAAATTCTAATACTAGTCGACATCTTGCTGAATTTTGGATGGTAGAATTAGAAATGGCATTTGCAACGCTTGAAGATATTACCAATTTATCAGAAAAAATGCTTAAATACTTATTTCAATCGGTCTTAATCGAACGTATTGACGATATGCAATTTTTTGCTGAATGGGTCGATAAAGACGCAATTAAGCGTTTAAAAAATTTTATCAATACAGATTTTATACAGATCGACTACACTGAAGCAGTCAAGATTCTTGAACGTTGTGGTCATAGATTCGAAGTTCCAGTTTATTGGGGTATAGATTTTTCTTCTGAACATGAACGCTATCTAGCAGATATATACTTTAAGGCACCAGTAATAGTGAAGAATTATCCTAAAGACATAAAAGCATTTTACATGAGAATAAATGATGACGGAAGAACAGTTGCAGCGATGGATATTTTTGCTCCCGGTATTGGTGAGATCATCGGCGGTTCACAACGTGAAGAACGTTTAGAAAAGCTAGATATTAGTTTAAAAAATATGAGTTTAAAAAAAGATGACTATTGGTGGTATCGTGATTTACGTCGTTATGGTACAGTTCCACATTCTGGTTTTGGATTAGGTTTAGAAAGATTAATTCTTTATGTTACAGGTATGAAAAATATTCGTGATGTGGTACCCTTTCCCCGCTATCCGAAACATGCAAGATTTTAATTTATATTAACAAAACGTATTGATCGATGATGATTGATATTTATTTAATATCCTTTTATCTTCAAAAGAATAGGACGTGATTTTTTTTGAGATAACCAATAGCGCCTCGTTAAGGCGGCATATCTTCTTAATGATGGTTATGATTAATATAATTAATGTTTTGTTTCATAAAAAATCCTAAATATTAAATAGATTAGTTTATTCTATTAAATGACTTTTTTCGCTCATTAATAAATAAATTAATTTTTCGTACTACTAAAGAAATACAAATATGTGAATTATCTATTACTTGCAACCGAACTGAGTTATTTATAAATATAAATGATATCGATAAATATGTGTAATTTTACTGATATAAAAAGTTAAACATTTATAATTTGGAAAATTGTTAGCATAGATTTTTTCTTAAAAAAATATTAGTATATATAGAAATATATTCGTAAACAATCTAGTATATTTGATATACAAAATAACATTAGAAAATGTTGTATCAACAAAATAACAACACTTCAGCTTTTTTTAAATTTATTTTTAAATTCAAATGAATAAATTATACAAAAATAATCAGAACATATGTTAATACACAATTTCATATAGCTTCGTATATAATATATATAAATAAATTAAATTTGCATGTTTACATAACACTTATTACAATCATGTATTGTCAGTATCTTGTCGCTATGACAATATGTAATAGAGGACAATTAACAACACTTTTTTTCTAACAAGATTTTTTCAATATTCACAAATAATTAATATCCACAAATAATTGTTATAATTACCCTGATAATGACATTGTCAGAGATACATCGGTTATATCAGTCCCTTTGAAACAGAAGAAACGTTTTTTTAATCAATTATCAAAAGATTACAATACGACACGCCCACTAGCGTAAGATGCTGCTTATATTAACAATACTATCATTAACTATAGAATTTAATATTCTCAATAAACTAGAAGGAAATAGAAAAAATTTTAAATTTATACATTTTCTATTAAATACATTAATAATTACCCAGTTTTATCACCATAATCACGCATTAAATAAATAAATATAATAGATATTACTATTATCTAATGAATATTAGGCTGATGGATTAATTTTATATAGAGTAACTATGGTTATTTATTGTAATATTAATTATTAATACCAGTTATTAATAGGATTAAGTATTGACAAAAGAGTAGTTAAAAACTCATATATATTTACAATATATTATTTTATTTACGCTAACACTACGCTAAAGATGTGGATCATTAGGCATTTTTATTTATATCTATGGTTATATTGGTCTAATTTTATAAATTTAGCGTATTTTGAATAAACTAACACTTTATCAATATATGAGTGTGTAGCATCACATGATATTATAGACAATAGATCACCATCATAGTAGTACAATATTTTCTCTTGACTTTAAGTCTACATACAGTAGTATACTTTCCGGTATATACAGTGGTAAAAAGTTATAATGGGTCAGTATCAAACGATGCTAATTGCTAATAGGTGGCGCTACTAAACTTAACTACATGAATTTAAAAAGACATTATTAATATAATAGATTAAGAGTAATTTATGCTTTTTTATAAAAACTATCATATATGGAATATATTTTTTAATTCTAAATAACTAAAACAGATCATCAAAACTTAATTTAAAATACAGTGGCTATTAGACATAGTGGCTATTAGACATAGTTGTCTAAAACAGTAAGTAATTCTGGTTCTTATATACAACAAGTAAAATTATCTGCTAGATTGAGAAAGTAAAACTATGACTACAATTATAGAAAAAATTAAAAAACAAATTGCTGAAAATCCGATTCTTCTATATATGAAAGGTTCACCAAAATTACCAAGTTGTGGATTTTCGGCTAAAGCAGTGAAAATACTATCTGCTTGCGGAGAACATTTTTCTTATGTCGATGTACTAACCAATCCAGATATTCGTATTGAGCTTCCAAAATATGCTAATTGGCCAACTTTTCCACAACTTTGGATTGATGGTGAACTTATCGGCGGCTGTGATATTCTAATAGAGATGTATCATCGTGGGGAACTCAAACCGTTAGTCCAAAAAATATCGATAAAAAATATTAAAGAAGATTCATTAGGAATAAACTCTGAGTAGCTTACAGTGATTTTATTCACAATATATCTGTATAATATTTTTAAAAACTATATTGTTTCGATAGAAAATATACTGTATATAAAAACATTGCATTATAGTTCTTTAGACTTATGAAGTCGAATCAACATATATATAAGTAAATATTATTTTATAATATATCACAAAAAAATTTATTTAAAAATTTATCGGCCAGATAATACAGTTTCCAAAAATTGTTAAATAATAATGTGTTTATTCAATGCATTACTTGATTCAGATAATATGATTTGTGGTGGCCAACCTCCAAGTCGTTTCCAACGATTTACAAGCTCACAGAATAGTGAGGCAGTACGTCCTGTATCATATAGTGCTGAATGCGCTTCATTGCTATTAAAGGGAACACCTGCAATTTTACAAGCTTTTGCCAATACTGTTTGTCCCAAAACTAAACCGCTGAGAGTTGCTGTATCAAAAGTTACAAAAGGATGAAAAGGATTTCGTTTTAATCTAGATCGGCTTGCAGCTGCCATCAAAAATCCGTGATCGAAGGCAGCATTATGTGCAACAATAATGGCACGACTGCAATCTTGTTCCTTGAGCCCTTTGCGTACTAATTTGAAGATTTCATGTATAGCTTCATATTCACTGATAGCACCACGCAAAGGATTACATGGGTCAATGCCATTAAAAGCTAATGCCTCGGGCTGTAATAACGAACCGGGAAAAGGATCGATGTGGAAATGTAAAGTATTATCAAATTCCAACCATCCATTACTATCCATCTTCATAGTTATGACACCAATTTCTAATAGAGCATCGCTACTAGAATTGAGTCCTGCCGTTTCTACATCAACGACAACTGGATAAAAACCGCGGAAGCGAGCACATAAAGTATTTACATTATTTTTTACAACCATATACATTCTTATATTTATTGAAAATCTAGCTATTGTGGTAACAAAATTTAGAGTTACTTGTATGATGACAATATACATAAAGATAAATAAATATTATTATACAGTATATAATAATCCGTATTTAGTACCTATGCTTTAAATACTTATTTTCTATCTAAAAAAATCTGTATGTTACTTAAAGTGCTATGTCTAATGATTATTAGAATATTTAGAATAATAAAAGTAACAATATTATTATATTATCAAATATATACTCATCTTAAATTACTATTTAGTTAATTAGTAAATAAACCTGTTTTATAAAAGAAATGCACGTCATTATTTGCTTAATTTCATATAATTAATGAACTTCGTTTTATATTATTGTTGTATCTTCAAATCGCGTGTATACAAAACAAGCCAATACATAGATAATAAAATTATTAGACACATACCTACTGTTTTATCTTTAATTTTTCCCAATTTTAATATATTGTTTATAGCGTTAAGTAAATTTACATGTATATGTAACACCAAAAAAATGTAATATTATATATTATAATGTAATATTATATATTATAATGTAATATTATATATGATGTGAATTTCTCTAATTTTGATTTGCATGTGTATATAAAAATTAAAAAGAATCAAATAATAAAATTACTTAACTTATAGATTTTTAAAATTTTTATTTCGATATTGTTGGTTCACTAGACAATTTAACGAATATCATATTATTAAATTTTAGAATTTAATTAATCTTAATTGTTTTTACTACAGTGTCGTACTTATTTTACTACCTTAAAAAAGACTGGCTACTTTTGTCATTTTATATCTACATAAGATAATTACAAAAAACTATAATTTTATATTCATCCTTTTATGACAATACTTTTCCATATGAAACATCGATATCCTTAATATCCTAGTTTAGTACTGTGTAACTTTCTTCGGACATGTGATCCAAGCTAAATATTGATCAAATATGAAATATTCATTAATGATATTAATGCATGATCGCAATACGATGCATTGTATCATAAAAAGATAAATTTCTTATAAATTTAAGATACTTATATTTCAAAAGAAAAATTTATTTTACATAACAGAATGAATTTAATTATATATAGAAATATATGAAGAATCTTTCTTTACAGAAGAAATAATTAGATAAAAAATACAATATCTAATGCTGTTACACAATTGTTTCAAAATATCTATAAAATAGACATTTTCTTTTACGTGGAACTTTATGAAATATAAAATATATGCATGTCTTAATTGTGTTAGAAAAACGTCAATATTAAATATTGATATTCGTTATATCTTTATTTAACTTAAATATAACAATAGGCTACGTATATAGTAATAATGGTGGTACAGTGATAAGTAAACTATCTTGTACATTAGCACATTAGTCGACTATGTAAGTTACATGAAGGATCTCGATATGTCGTTTTAACGATTAGATTATAATGGAGCTATTACAAATAGAATAGTTATATTTTTAATACATTAAGGAAAATATGTTACTAACTTCTATCTTTACACCGTGCATATATTATTAATATACATGCTTATAATTAATATATATAAATTTGATAATTTACTTATTATGAAAGTAAATAATCTAGAGACAAGCTATAATAATTAGCCTATTTATAAGGAGAAAGAATTGGAATCACCATTAGGATCAGATTTAGCTCGACTTGTTCGAGTTTGGCGTACTTTAATTGACCATCGATTAAAACCTTTAGAATTAACGCAGACACATTGGATTACATTATATAATATCTGCCAGTTACCACCTGAACAGTCTCAGATTCAACTGGCTAAGGCTATTGGTATAGAACAACCATCTTTAGTACGAACATTAGATCAGCTTGAAGAAAAAGGATTTATTACACGGCATATTTGTTCTAACGACCGACGAGCAAAACGGATCAAATTAACTAAATTTGCTGAACCTGTGCTCAAAGAAGTGAGCAATATTATCAATAACATTCAAAATGATATTTTTTATGGTATTGGGCAAGAAGAAATTTATCTTTTAAAAAATATAATTTCAAAATTGGAAAAGAATATTTTAGAGCTGTTTAATAAAACTTGACCACGAAAGTAGACGTCAGTAAAACTGGCTTATAGCCAGTTTTACTCTACTAACAAATTTTCTTAGAAGCATAAGGATATAAAAATACGTAAAAGTATTGATTTTGATCAAATTTAATGTTCAATAATAAAGAATCCATCTGAGATTTATCAATTATTAGTTATTATTAATATTATATTTTATGTATCATTTATTATGTTATTGATAATTTTTCCCCATCTATATGATAAGTCATCATACATTTTGTATTTTATGTTGTTAAAGATAGAATTGCATCAACAAAGATAATACATGATGCCGATATCATTCAAATTTTTACCGTTTAACAGTGAATCCATACTAATATTTATCGTACTTATTAAAAATATTTTTAATCTTATAGTGTATATATAACATCGTACTCATTTAATTAATTAAAGTAAAAATCAGGTAGTTACCTGAGTGACTGTTATAATTCATTTTGATAAATTAAAAACTAAATTTAATCAATTAATTTTTTATGACAGTTCAGAGAAATAACTATGTTTGCAAATTGCCAGTTGTTTGGACTAGATTTAGCCTTTCCTGATGTTTGTTTAACTCCGATTCCAATGATAGTTCCAGTGCCTTATTTTAATATAGCACTAGGAGTTATTGCTACTCCGCATACCTGTAAAGTACTCTTTGTTGGTTTACCAGCTCATAATATGGCCACGAGAATTTGGTCTAGCTTTGGAGATAATGCAGGTATTAATCTCGGTGTAGTTTCCGGTACGATCATGGGTTCTTCGAGACATCTCACAGGCGCTTTCACTACATTAATAAAAAGCTCTCCTGCTACTAGATTAAGTAGTTTAACATTTCAAAACGGTATAAATTCAGTTGGTATGCGACTTATTCCTAGCCAATTAAAGATTATGATGCTTGGCCATTAACTCAATATTATAAGGATAATTATGTTGCTTTCTCTATTGTCTCGCTTGTTAGGCTATCATCACTATTTTTTGTTTTTTTGGATTCCTATCCTATTGCTTTCCAGTTGTACTGCAGACCAACAATCATCCCAAAGAGAGTATATACTAAATTTGAATATTTTAGGTCAAATAAATCAAGGTTTACCCTTAAAGATACGAATTTTTTTCTTAAATAATAAAAGCATATTCCTATCATCTGATTATTTAAAATTACAAGATATTAGTGATCAAATGTTATTTGATACTGTAATTCATTCACAAGATTTTTTTCTTCTTCCTGGAGAAAAAACTAAAAAATTGCATTTGAATCTACCATTTTCTACAAAATATATTGGTTTGTTTGCTGAATACAAAGACATAACGCACCAACATTGGAGAACAATTTGTCCAACTTATAGTAATAAATTGCCGCTATGGCGACGTTTATTGAATGGTTCTACTGATTCTATAATTCACACAAATATCACTGTCACCTCTAACGGATTAAAATGCAAGTAAAATTTATAAAAATAATTATATATCTTCTGATTAAGGAGCACTATGATTAAAAATTTTGACAAAGTACTATGGACTGAAGGTATGTTTTTACGTCCACATCACTTTCAGCAATTTGAAGCTTATTTAGAAGCACGCCAGTGGCGGTTACAGAGTAGAGAATATTGTTGGGGATTTTCTTCTCTTGTTTTAGATCAAGGTTTATTAGCTTTAGGTAAAATAGCCCTGACGTCAGCTCAAGGTATTTTTCCAGATGGGACAATTTTTCACTTTACAGATTCTAAAAATGCGCCTCGTCCCTTAGATATTTACACTTTACATTGTGGACAAATTATCGTTCTGGCATTGCCGATACAACATGTTGGACGCAATGAAGTAATTTTTAAAGATTCTGACGAATCGTTAGCACGTTATATAGCATTTGAAAAAAATGTTACTGACAGTAATGCTGTTTCTTCTGAAAAAGCAACGCTTTACTTCGGTCAATTGCGTCTTCGATTGATGCCAAAAAATGAACTTAACGGTGATTGGTTATCTTTAGGAGTTTTACGTATTAAAGATAAAATGTCAGATGGTAGAATAGTATTAGAAGAAAGTTATATCCCACCCTTAATCAATAGTGATGTTAATCCTTTGCTAAGTCAATATCAAAAAGAATTGTCAGGATTATTAATACAGCGTTGTCAAAAAATGACTCGTTATCTTCAAAAATGTGGTCTTGGTCAAGAGACTACCAGTAAATTACATTTATTAAATTTACTATATCGTTTTAGCGCTACAGTAGAGCACACGCTTACATTGCCTCGAATTCATCCTGAACGACTATTCGCTGAATGGATACCATTTGCATTAGAATTGGCAGTATCCCAGCCTCCGTATGAATGCAAGGATCACACACCACGCTATGATCACAAAAATATAGGTGGTTCATTTATTGATCTAATGATGCTTTTACGAAAAGGACTATGTTTTATTTTGGAAGAAAATATAGTATCTCTAACTTTGAGACAACAGATGCCTGGATTCAACATAGCTACATTACCTGAATCTGGCATGTATCAAAATTATGATTTTGTATTGGCAGTACAAGATAATTTTAAAAATAAAGAAACTGCCGTCCATTTTTTAGCACAGATTAAAATTTCTGCAACTCATTGCATTCATGATCTTGTACAATTGCAATTACCAGGATTACCTTTATGTTATTTATCCCAAGCTCCGAAACAATTGGCACATCAACCTGGATGGAGCTATATCCTTCTAAAAGAAACTAGTGTTTTATGGAAGGATATTGAAAATACTAAAACTCTTACGATTTATGTTGCTAGTGAGTTTTCCAATGTGAGCATAGCTCTTTGGGCCATTCGACGATCATCTAATTCTTATGAGTCGAGATCAACATGAGAGAAGCTGTCATATTACCGATGTCATATGCTATGGATAATAATCCATTAGTTTGTACTGCTTTACCATTATTAAATGCTCTTTCTAATTTTTATTATATTTCAACACCAATTAAACCAACTCTTTTACGGCAAAAATTAATTAATGAAATATATAATTTTGAAAAACAATGTCAGGGATTGGATCTAGATTATGAAGTCATTATTGGCGCTCGTTACTGTCTATGTACAGCGTTAGATGAAGCAATCGCTTTAACTAAATGGGGACAAAGTGATATTTGGACAGGTAAAAGTTTACTTTTAGTATTTCATAATGAAACGAGTGGTGGTGAAAAATTTTTTCATTTAATGGCAACATTATCAAAAGATATTAATCGTTACATTGATCTACTGGAGTTAATGTATTTTTGTTTATTGCTGGGTTTTGGCGGTCGTTATAGAATAATGGAAAATGGCATGTATCGTCTTGAAATTCTTACTCACAGTTTAGCACAGCAATTACGTAAAATACGCGGTAATTATTCAACCTCATTATCTCAAATAGAAGTAATGTTTACGACATATAAGAATTTTCCTCAATTTAAAATAATACTATTAGTATGTTTATTATTTTGTGGATTGATTTTTGGTATATTAAATATTATTTTAGGTCAACGTTTAGAGATTGTTGCTAATGACGTAAAAGGTCAACTATATGAATTAAATTTACCTAATAAACCACCTCATACCAATGAACTTTTAATGGATATACTTCGATATCAATTTAAAGAAGATATTGTTAAGAACAATATAGCCATTTCTATACAAAATAATAAAATTGTGATTTCTTTATGTGGAAGGGATGTTTTTCCCTTGGCTTCAGCCTGTATTAACCAACGTTATAAATCTATTATTAAACAAATAGCTAACTTAATGTCGACACTCAGAGAAACAGTAATTGTAAGAGGCTATAGCGACACTCAACCTATTTGTACTTCCCAATATCCTTCTAATCAAGCATTATCTTTAGCTCGTGCTGAAACGGTTTTAAATTTATTACATCAATCTGTGAACCATCCTAAACTTATTTTTTCTGAAAGTCTTAATAAAAATAAAACAATAAAAGATAAAATCCAATTTAATCAATTATTCAATTCTAGAATTGATTTAATCTTTTCATAATCCATAGTGTATAAAACATTTTTAAATAAAAAGGATAATTATGGTACGACCAACAGCATCGATAAAAAATCGCTGGTTTGTTGAAACCATATTTTTGATTGGCATAGGACTAATCGTCATGTTATTCGGTCCGTTCATAACTATTAATGATATTAGTCCTTTTGTTGATATTAATGTGCGCTATCAGATAACAATATTTTTGTTTGTTTTATGGTTAATATTACGATTTATATCGTATATTTTATCTCTTCGTTGGCAAAAAAAATTATTTCAACGATTATCTAATACTAATAGTATATCTGCATCCTCACTGAAAATTGATGCACATTTGTTACCAAATGCTTTTAAACATACAGTTCGATTTTTATATCATCTTTATCTTACTAAAGGTAACTCACTTTGTCGTTGTCTAAAAAAGTTTAATCGACAATATATTTATTATCTTCCCTGGTTCTTAGTATTAGGAAGTAAATCATGTGGTAAACATGAAATGTTGCAGAATTCTGATTTAGAGTTTTATCCTTGTCAAGAAATCAATAGATTATCTCCAAAAGATCAACTGAGTAATTACTGTAATTGGTATTTAACATCTAATGGTATTTTTTTGAGTCCTTCTAGTACCTATCTCCAAAATGGGAATTCATATTGGCAACAACTGATGCATTTATTAAACAAATATCGTTCTTACCAACCTATCAATGGTGTAATTTTAGTTATTAGTACACAGGATTTATTGTATACTTCGCAAAAAGCACAGTATCAACAAGCCATACTGATTCATAATCGTTTAGAAGATCTTCGCCGAGAATGTAGAATTAATTTTCCTATTTATTTTATTTTTACTAAAATAGATTGCTTACCCGGATTTTGTCAGTATTTCAATCAATTTGATGACGTTCAGTTAGAACAATACTGGGGAATAAGTTTACCTTGGCCTGCAGATCAAGGTGGTATAATACCACTGAAAAAATCAATATCTGATGGTTTGAATCAGTTACAGAGTCGGTTACATTTTGCATTGACTGATACATTAGCAACAGAACAAGATCCTCGACATAGATCACAGATTCTAGCGTTTCCACAGGCATTTTCAGCTATAAGGCCACAACTAATTCAAAATCTATCAATTATTTGCTCATCATCTGATGAGAAAATATTCTCACCTAGGGGAATATTTTTTACTAGCGCTTATCAACAAAGTAACGAACAACATACAGTTTCAATTCATGAAAATAACATTTTCCATTATAATTATCAGCCATCATCCCCCAATGATTCTGATCAGCATGGAAAGGATATTCCTTCACCGAAAAGTTATTTTCTAAAATCTTTATTTAAAAAAATAATTTTTAAAGAAGGCTATTTAGCAAGTTGTAATCATTTAATGACTTATCATTTTTGGATCATATCCATTACAGGATGTATGCTAATATTATTCATTTTTATAATTACAATTGGTGGATCAATACGAAGTTATCGTCATAACATGCATTATTTATCTTCAGTTCAACAAAATATTGTACAACTAGCTCGACATAGTATGAATTTAAATGTTAGTTGTACCACTGACTTATTACACTTTCTAAATCAACTGAAGAAGCTAACTCATCCAGGTACTTTTAACCCCATGCACCCTTCATTAAATTATCGTATGGGTTTGTATTGTGGAAAGAAAATAGCAATCTCTGGTAATAAACTTTACTTACATGCATTGAAACGATTGGTATGGCCACTCATAGCTCAGCATATTACGCGACTTCTATATCAATCTAATTTTGATGATGTCGAACATACCTATCAAGCTCTTATGGCTTACCAAATGATCTATCAATCAGATAATTATGATAAAAATTTCTTATTAACTTGGCTACAAGATTCTATGGCCAGCATATCTGGTATTACTGAACTTGATACAGTACAGTGCAAACAATTTTATCAGCATTTACATTATTTATTATCCTCTGGTCCATTGATTTCTCCTTACGAAAAGGATTATTTTCTAGCAAAAAATGCTCAATTTGCGATGCAAAAAATTTCATTGCCAATTAGATCCTATTTTTATTTAAAAAGACGATTACTTTATGATAATAGATTTCCAACAGTAAGCTTATCGAAACTAGCGGGTAGTCAGGGAGAATGGATTTTTGAGCGTAAAAGTGGATTAGCAAATAACTCACCCATAGCAGGATTTTATACACCCGATGGTTATTGGCAAGGCGTTAATACACAAATAACAGCACAAATAGATGAATTATCTTCACAAGATAAATGGGTACTTAATCATATCGTAACTGAAAATCATTTTGCTTTAGCAGATCAGATCCGATTACTATATATGAATGATTTTATCAAACAATGGGAACGTTTTCTTAGCGATATCAGAATAAAAAAAAGTGCTGATTTACACCAAAAAATGAGTTTTATTCGCATTTTATCGAGCGAATCTTCTCCTTTACGAGAACTATTATATAATATTAGCAAAATTCTTTCATTATCATTATCACAAAACAAAGAAGCTCCATGTATTATTGATACTGTCAGCAACAAAACTAGACTAATCTTAGAAAAAATATTCACATTTGCTCAACTAAAACACGTCAATTCAGCACCTGAACATATGGTTAGGAACCATTTTCGAGATATTATTAATTTAGCGTATATTTCTCAAAGAAACAAAGAAAAAGACGGAGCATCTTTCAATAATATTTTAAAACAGCTTAATAGCCTTTATTACTATCTCGTTGCTCTAGATAATAATAAAAAATTTTTTTCAGAACAAGATCGAATCCTTCTTCGATTACGAGCAGATGCTTTGCGATTACCAGCGCCCTTTCAACAACTAATACTGTCGCTTATTAACGATACGAGAAAAGATGAACATGCTCAGAATATGCAGCGATTATACGAAAAATTTGAATTTCGAATAGCTAGTTTTTACTATTCTGCATTCAAGGGCCGTTATCCCTTTGTCTCTACAAGCCCATTAGAAATAAGTTTAAATGATTTTGCCCATATGTTTGCTCCGGTTACCGGTCTTTCTGATCGATTTTATAATCAGTATTTAGCAGATAAAATAAATACTTGCGAACCAGTATGGCGATTTATGCCATGGATTAAAACTGCGAATACTCCTGAAGAAAAACGATTATTAAAATTTTTTCAAGCTGCTACCTATATCCAAGGTGCTTTTTTTCATCAAGGCAATCAAAATCCATCATTTTCCTTTACGGTCAAACCCTTATCCATGGATAATGATATTCTTAGCTTAGAAATGAATATCGATGAACAGTTAATAAGCTATCATCACGGTCCATCAACAGTTTTTCAGTTAAATTGGCCAGGGTTAGCACATGCCTTTCAAGTACAAATAAAAATTGTCTCGAGTGATGGAAAGGTAAAAATATTGTGTACTGAAGGACCTTGGGCTTGGCATAGAATGTTAGAACACACTAATACTCACTGGAGTAGCCATAATCAAATTTCTAAAAAAACGTCTTTCGTATTAGATAATTATAAAGCCACGTTAGAAATTATTTCACATAGCATTTGTGATCCCTTTATTCTTCCACATTTAGATGACATTATGAAATAGGAATCACGTTGCATAATATATAAATAAGTTGTTATCTTCTGTCACACACATTTTACTCCTTGGTAAAATTTGGAGTCTGAAATAAATTTTATGAAAATACAACAATTAATTTATGATCAATCAGAGAAAAAATGTAACGATATATTAATTATAGTTCAGGAACTATATTGGCAACATATACATATAAAGAATATAGCTCATAACTTGCTAATTTATAGAAAAATTTTTCGTATTATATTACTGTTAATTCAAGCATGGATTATTCAATATAATTTAACAAATTATACCAATAGATTAATCTTAGTTATATCGAACACAAATTACTATTGGAATTTATTATTACCATCTCTATGTCACGATGGACACAATTTGTTGGTATGTCTCTCAATTCATTACATAAATAAAATAACTATTGTATATTAATGAAACTAATGCGTCATAGTTTTTATATATTAATAATCTTCTCCGAATGTCAGTTAAGATGATGCCAGATTTAAAGAATGATAACAATGCTCATTGTATGAATAATACTATGCATCTAAATGAAAATATTCAATATAATATCGGTCTAGACTATAATCATATTATTTCAGTTATCTGTACTATGAAATATATAAAAAAACTATTAATTTTAGATCATAAAAAAAATATTTTATATAAAATATATTTATTTTTAGAAAAAGTTTTTATAGAAACAACCTATAAAAAAACTTTAAATATTAAAAATATATTACAGGATAGTCAGAAGATTAAATTTGGTAAAAAATACAGTACTAATCTACACAAAAAATTATCTCAACAAAAATTCCCCTAATGAAATTCAGATGAAATAATATCTCATCTTTTTTAGCATGGTCATTCAATATCACTATTATTAACTTATATTTCCAAACTGATGAAGCAGGACTATTTAGGCATTATTAGCAATTTTACATAATATGATTGGCATCATTCGAAAAAATTTTAGAAAACTAAAATATGTCCTGATTCTATTTTGATAATGGAGTGTTATAAGCATATGGATTATATCAATTCTGGACAAAAATTTATTTCCCGTAATCGTGCACCGCGAGTTCAAATAGAATATGAAGTTGAGTTATATGATTCAAAACGAACAGTGCAATTACCATTTATAATGGGAGTGATGGCAGATATTTTAGGTCAAACTAACAATCAATCTCATCAAATAGAAACCAGAAAATTTTTAGAAATTAGTATGGATAACTTCAATGATCGGATGAAATTTTTTCAACCTAGAATTAGTTTTTGTGTACCTGACATTTTAACTGGTAAAGGAGAATTATTAGTCGAATTAGAATTTAATCATATAGATGATTTTCTTCCAGATGCCATTGCTCGACAAATTAATTCTTTACAACGATTATTGATAGCACATGTTCATTTATCTAATTTATTATCTTATGTTGATGGAAAAAATAATGTAGAAAAATGGATAGCTATAATTATGGCGGATCAAGATTTTCTTCAATTATTAGCTAACAATACAGAAACAGAGAATACTATTATTAACTCCGATTCATTAATCAGTACTGTTTCTTTACCTTTAAATTTACATATTCAAAAAAATAAAAATTCTATTATTCTAAATAATACCTCAGAATTTTTGCGCTGTTATTATACTAACCTAGAGCTACAATTTCGTCCGAAAAGTGAACACGCATATAAAGCTATAATAACGGCTATGAAAATTCTAGCACAACAAGTATTAGAACAGAACATTTCATTTTCTAATAATGCATTTTATGAGATTCAAAATTTAATTGCTAATATAGATAGTAAATTAAGCAGCCAAATTAATATTATTCTTCACCATCCAAAATTTCAACAATTAGAAGGGGCATGGCGTGGACTACATTATTTAGTCAGTCATACAAAAACTAGTGAAATGCTAAAGATCCGTGTCCTAGCTATTAGTAAAGAAGAACTTAGTCAAGTAGTTAGACGATATAAAGATGCTAATTGGGATCAAAGTCCTATATTCAAACGTATTTATGAAGAAGAATATGGACAGTTCGGCGGTGAGCCTATAGGATGTTTAATAGGAGATTATTATTTTGATCATAGTCCGAAAGATATAGAATTACTAGGTGAGCTAGCCAAAATTGCCTCTTCCGCTCATTGCCCTTTTATTAGTGGTATATCTCCTAGTTTGATGCAAATGAGTTCTTGGCAGGAATTATCTAATCCACGTGATTTAAGCAAAATTTTTCTTAATACTGAATATATAGATTGGCGGATCTTACGAGGCACCGAAGATGCTCGATATCTTGGATTAGTAATGCCACGTATGCTCGCACGATTACCTTATGGTATAAAATTTAATCCAGTGGTTTCATTTTCCTTTGAAGAAGACACTCATGGATCGACACATACTAATTATGTTTGGAGCAATGCCGCCTATGCCATGGCTGTGAATATTAATAGATCATTTCAAGAATATGGCTGGTGTACTTCAATACACGGTGTAGAATCTGGTGGAGCAGTGAATCAATTATTATGTCATACTTTTTATACTAATGACGGAGGAATAGAAATTAAATGTCCGACTGAAATTGCTATTAGTGACCGAAGAGAAGCTGAATTATCAAAAAATGGCTTCATTCCATTAGTTTATCGTAAAAATTCAGATTTTGCTGCATTTATTGGTGCACAATCTTTGCAAAAGCCTATGGAATATGATGATCCTGATGCAACAGCAAATGCTAAACTAGCAGCTCGCTTACCTTATTTATTTGCTTGTTGTCGCTTTGCGCATTATTTAAAGTGTATTGTACGAGACAAAATAGGGTCATTCCAATCAAGAGATGATATGGAAAAATGGTTGAATAAATGGATTATCAATTATGTTGATGGCGATCCAGTAAATTCATCACAACAAACTAAAGCACGTCGACCATTAGCAGCTGCGGAAATACAAATATGTGAGCAATCTGATAATTCTGGATATTATCAGGCTAATTTTTTCTTGCGACCTCATTACCAATTAGAAGGTTTAACAATTTCATTAAGATTAGTATCCAGATTACCGTCTCTGAAAGAACTTAGAGATGCATGACAGAATAGGAACAATATTATTATATTAATATGCTATGTATTCTATTTTATTAGGAGAAAAAGCGATGCATAACAGCATTTACTTACAAGTAGAAAATGTGATTGGTGAAGGAAAGGATGCCAATCATAAGGGGTGGATTGACATCCAGTCATTTCAGTGGAAGTTACGTCAACCAATCGAAGTAGGTGTTGGAGGAGGGGGTGGAAGTGGTCGATTAATAGTCCGAGATCTAGAAGTATTTGCAAGAATGGATAAAGCAATGCCAACATTAATGACTTTAGGAGCAAAAGGGAAACGTCTGTCTGTAGTGAGATTAGCAGTATGTAAAGCTGGCAGTGAACAAGACGAATATCTAAACATTACCTTCAAGAACGTTATATTAAGTAATATTGAAATAATGCCATATATTGTCAATGATGGTATAGAAGGTAGTGCGATTGAAGTAGGTGATATTAGTGTACGATATTGTTTTTCTCCATCGGTGGTAGAAGTCAACTATCATGAACAGGATGAAAATGGAACTCCTGGACCACAAGTAACTTTTAGCTGGGACGTCAAAGCCAATACTCATTAATGTTGTATTTAAATCATAAACTTAAATAAGTATAATCTAAATGATGGAGCCAAAAATGATTCGTTGTATTGTAGATTTACTGGACCAGAATAATCTCTTTTGCCCTTTAACTCAAGAGAATGATCTCTGGCAGCATCTTTGTCAAGATTTTTCATTTATACAATCTGAATTAACTAAAATAATTTTTTCACACTTACCTTGTGATACACAACTAAACGATTTGAGCAAAAAACGCAATGATAAAAAAATAACATTGGAAGACTATATAAATCTATCATTGCAATGTAGTAAAAACGAAACAACATTTCAATTTCAAACATTACTGAAAAATAGTATTAATATTGACAATATATCAAAAGAATATTCATAATTCATTGCACTGGTATCGCTATACCAATATAGTCAGACTAAAAAATAAGAATTTAATACCGAATAGGAACTGAAGATTAAAAATAGATGGAGAAGTCATATTCCATAAATAAAAAGAAATTATGGCTAACGTGCTAATTGCTTGTTTTAACAGTTTATTAGAACTTTTAAGTTCTATATAAACTATACGCATCATAACATTTAATAAGAGATAGAAGCGATGGTACAAAAATTTTTTCTTTTAATCATCATGATACTGAATATCACCATAAAATATATCACAAAGCTAATATTAATATGTTCAATCTGTTTAAATCAGTATTGTTACCAACTTATAAAAATTTTTATACGATAATCATTAATTTATAGTTATTTTTATAAACCGCAATTTTAGTACTACTAATATCACTGGTATATAAACCAATAAACTAAATTATTTAACACCAACATCAATAATATTGCAATAATATTGATAGTATTATAATAAGGTTGATTATTATTGTATTTAAACATTTAGTCAAAAACTATGGATAATATTGATAATCATAACGATCTTGACAATTAATATTTAAACCTACCCAGCAATTTCGTCCTAACGAGTAAGCCCAATTTAAACAGCAACTTTTATAATGATTTTTATTAAGAATTAATCTTAATTGCCAATTATATTCAAATCCAAAGTATTGTTGTACCAGGTTAGATAATTCAGTTAATTTTCTTCCATACATGGATCTCGACTTACTGCTATTTATCATAAAATCTTGATATTGTTGTTTAGACAATGGACCTAGTATAATTTCAATAGTCAATTTTCGATCAGGAATAGCTATTCCAAGATAGCTTCTATATCCAAGAGGAATAGATTTAGATAATTTAAATTGTTGATTTTCTGATAATGTTATCCAAGAGAATAAATTCTCACGAAGAGTAACGGGAACACGGAAATAATGTTCTAGTATTTGAACTAGTCCAGAACTATTTCGAATGCGACGAGTAAAATGTCCTGACATATAATAGCAAACAAGGGACAAACGATTATTATCTTGTAATGAATATTTTTTTCCTATAAGGCAAGCAACATAGTTATTGAATCGGTGGCTATCTGATCTATCTAACGAAATACAAGCTTGAGTATCTGCCCAAGCTCGGTAAAGCAAAGTGATGAGCCGATGATGAAAAAGATTAAAAAATTCTGTTAAACGGGCATCATTATCTTGATGTTGGCATTGATAAGCATATTCAGTTAGAAAGAGTGGCAGAGGTCCATCTGGACCAAACAAACCAAAATCATAAATTTCAATACGCTTTCGTTTAACTTTATTCGTAACGATAGAAGCAATCTGTTGGGTAACGAAAACCATTGTTGGGCTTTGTCCCAAACGTATTATGTCATATCGGGGTAGTGGTGCTCGACCAAGCGGATAGGCACTATTAGAGCGAGCATCTATATATCGTAATAAAGAAAATAATGAAAATCGCCAAGGAAATTTTTCTACATCTGTTAATAATGTATCTATTTGACTTGATGTTATTTTATTTTTTCCTTTAACGTTAAAAGGATATGAAGTATTCATACTCATCCGAGCACTTCATTCTTACAATGAACATATATAAAATGTGAGATACAATTCATAGTTTTCTTATGGAATAAGATAAATTTAGTTAATGTTTCCTGTCCAATGACCAATGATCTTTCCTTGTAAATTGATAAGAGTTGTATCGACAAAACTGTTAATAGCACTTAGCTGAGAGAAAAAATGTGCTAGTACACTTCCTAATAACCAAGCACTAACATTAGAAAATATTACTTCATCGACGATAACTTGAATATGAGTTCCTCTAGCATACATGGCGGGTGGTTCTAAAAGACGTTGGCATGGTTTCAGATTACACTTTACAATGCCAGCAATTTGTAATCCAGCATTTTTTCCAGCCTGTTTTGCATGAAACTTGAGTAGGTTTTTGAGTATGTCTGATGATTGATCATTGATGTTATCTAATAAACTAGAAAGATCCATCTGCAATAAATTAATTAGTATCCAGCAATCTTGTCCTGGTGATTGTACCGGACCAGGATCGCTTGGTCCAAATAGGATACGTATCCGACGAACTGGTATTGAATCCTGTACGATCAATTCATTAATTTCCAAATCCGTTGGCATAGTAGATTTGAGAGGTAAGTAACGATTAAAACATAAAACATCGGCGTTAAGATAATGTAAACTATCATGTTTCGGAGGATGCATTTCATCGACCAAAGAAACAAATACTTCAGAACCATCATAATGTGAATGAATATTCGGTATTCTTGAAACATTATGCCATATATAAGGTTCTCGTCGCAATGTATACCAAGCACGGTTATGATCAGAATCATCACAATGTACATTGTATAAGGATTTGAACTCTTTTTGATAGCCATGAAATCCACTACCATACATTCTAATCACCGAATAAATTTCATAATCCAACGGATGAAGTTTATCTACTATTAGATGATAATCGGTTTGGCAATAATTAAGTGAAATACGCTCTATACTTTTTGGAAATAAATTTATTGCCGGTGTACAATATAGCATAAGATGTTTGTGATCCACTTGGTGTTCTAATTCTGGTAATGATTTATCGAGTAAAAGATAAAAAGTTAGAAAACGATAATGATTTCCTTTAGATAAAATAGGCTGCATTCCGCATATACTGAAAAAACGAAATCGTGCAGAACAATGAAAATATTCTCGTAGAAGGCGAAAACTATCTAAATGCCGTAGATCACGTGGTAATAAAGACTGGTCTTCAGAAAAACCTTCGTGCTTGAGCGCTGTATTAACATCCATTGAAAATGTCAAAGTTGAATCATTACCAATTTGGCAATAAATGGAGTTAGTATGTTGTATAATTAATTCCAATAATTTATAAGCCTGAATATCTTCAGCAGAAAGATAAAAGGTTAATTGATTGCAATTTAATTGTGCTACTATAACATTATGAGAACACCTTAATTGAATACGCAAAGCACTAACAATATCACTGCGACTAAATGTATTATATTGAAGATTTAGTGGAATGCCTCCAAGTGAAACTTGATCGATGGATAATGGCTGTAAATTGACTTCATGTGCAGTGCGATAGCGATATGCAAAACCACGATGTTTAAAATTACGATGGTCAAGCACAGTACCGCGTGGTACGATAAAACCTTTTCTGATATCTCCTTTCACATCATCTGGTTGTAATTCTACTATGACCATAGCTGGAATACCAGCTAAGGAATTTGGATAAAGTATTTCTAAAAGTTGTCGAGTCAGTTGAGGGAATTCCTCGTCCATTTTCATTTGAATACGTGACGTTAAGAAGGCGCAGCCTTCTAGTAAACGTTCTACATAGGGATCATCGATATGATCATTATTAGCAGCTATACCCAAATGTCTTGCTGTATTAGGATATTGGGATGCAAATTCTATACCCATTTCACGTAACCAAGTTAATTCCCGCTGATAATACTCTAATAATCGGTGATTCATTATAACTCCATTTTATTCACTTAATTCGATATGGCCATTTTCAAGATCTAGGTGGCTGTAATAGGTAAAGCCTATAGATTCCGGCATTCCTTTTAAACAACCTTTAATCACAAACAAAAGGAGATAAGGTGATGACATGAAGTGAGGTAAAGATTGTACTAAGTCGATTCGTAAACAATCTGCTATAATCCGCGGTTCAAAACGTAAGATAGCTGTTTTAATAACATCAATAATTTCTGTTGCACTTAGTTCGGCAAGATATTTCCCCGCTAACGGAGGAATACCAAAATTTAATACACTTTTAATAAGATGATTATGATCATCTAGATCTTTTAGATATTGCGGTTGAGTGCAATTTAAAAGAGCTTGCAAGTAGTTAAGTATAGAGCTATGTAGAATAGACGAAGAATTTAAATGAATAGAATTCTCATATGTATCGGAAGTATGATGCGTTAGTCGTTCTAACAAAAAAGGAAAAGTTTGCCGTTTCATAATGATGATATATATTTAATAGAAAAAAGATAATAATTTGTCTAATTTCAGTACATTGATTTTGATTATATTAATTAAGCGTGTTAGCCTATATGTATTTGATCAGCATCTATTTTAGCTATTGCTTCTGCAGTCATTAATAAATGTCTACTATGTAAGCGAGCATAATCATTTGCCTGACAGTCCCATTGACCTACTCGTATATGTTCAGTATAAGTTACTTTCCGTAAAAGACGTTGGCTGATAGAAACTACTGTCTTCCAAACTGTATCTAAACATTTTCCAGTAAAGGTACAAAGGGAGATCCATGCTGATAGTGAAGCTCCGTGATAGGTCATATTCTGAATATGACATTTTCCTTCATTGGCATCAATTACTAATTTATAACTTTGTAAAGCAAGTATGTCGGACGTCACTAATCTTAAATTTCCATATGGTGCTATCATCAATGTACCCGGAACGCTTAAAGTAAAAGATGGATCTTTTGTTCGTTCAAGTATCGCTAATAACCAAAATTGTGTGCCATTTTTAATAATTAATACTTGATCACCAATTTTTGGAGTTATCAGGCAGCTAGTTGCTTGTCGACATAGAAAACCTTCTCTGTCAAGTTTGACAATAAATAGTCCTCCTTGTAGTACATTAGCAACATAACCTACTGTTTGCGATAAATATTCTTCTGTTATTGATACATTGGATTGACACATTATTTATAATGCTCCTTATTTTAAATACAGCATGCGTATATCATATATATATTATCTATATATTAATTAGTACTTAAAAGATATAAGTTCATTTTTTAGTTTCATCGCGCCAACATTCTGCAGCGTATAAAGCTTCATCTTTATCTAAAATTCCCTGGCGGTTTGTAAAACAACTCTTCCGTTGATCAGCACGATGTAATAAGGTTCTTTCAAATTGAGCATGACTTAAATCTGCGGCACGTAGATCTGATTGGCTGAGATTTGCATAACGCAGATTACAGCCAATCATTAAGCTTTTTTTTAAGCAAGCTTGACGAAACATTGCTTGTTGCAACGAACTATAGCAAAAGTCTACATTTTGTAGATTAGCACCAATAAATTGTGCTAGATCGAGATGACTGTGCTGAAATTGTGCACAATATAAATTACAATCATTAAAAATTGTTTTATCACCTTGCACTCGATTAAAACAGGCATGTTGCAATATGGAATTACTAAAATTACTTTGGATTAATTGAGCTCCTGTAAAGTTTACTGATTCCAAATGGTTATTATTAAATTGGCAACATAGAAACTTTTGATTACAATAATTATTATTGGTATGTTGGCATTGAAAAAATACGCTACGTTCAATATGATTTTCAATCAAAGAGACATTACATAGATTCAATTGAAAGAGAGTCGCGAGAAAGAAATGACAGTTTTGGAAATATGATTTATCCATATTACTTCTATAGATATGACACTGTTTTGAACTTACTCGCATGAATTGCGTATCAATTAAAGAACATTCTAGAAATTGACAATTATTCAGATTGGTATCATAAAATAGACTGTTATCTAATGAACAAGCAGTAAAGATTGTTTCTTCTAAATTAGAGTGGCTAAAATTAGCTTGAAATAATACACATTGAGTAAAACGACATTGACATATTTGGCTGTGACTGAAATCTGATTTTTTAAATTGGCATTTTTCGAAAAGACATTCATCTATTTTACAATGTAATGTAACATTATCGAGAAATACAACGTCTAAGAAAAGTAGACCAGACAGATCTACATCTTTTAAAGAAGCATTATTTAATTTAGTACATTCGATAATTTCACCTTGCAAGATTTTTTTCTGTAATTCTTGTGCTGATAAAAGGTTTCTCATTTAATATTTTTCATTTTTGGTAAAGTTTTAGCTTGTTCCAAATATGCACCATCTAATTGAGTAGAATGATCCATAATGACTTGAGATAGATCAGCACGAAATAGACTAGCAGCTCGTAAATCAGCTCCAATTAAGCAACTTTTTTGTAATAAAACGTTATTAAAATTAGCTGCTCTAAGCTGAGCAAAAGAGAGATTGGTATGAATAAACAAACAATCTGGAGCGTCAAATTCAGTTAAACAGGCACCGGATAGATTGGCTTGGCTAAAGTCACAACCATAGGCATGTGCTGCATGGAAATTAGACTCTGGTAATTCAACATTACGGAAATTAACATGTTTAAGGATCCCTTTTCGAAAATTACTTCGTATGAACCGGCTATCACCAGAAAACACACAATCTTTCAAACGTCCACGTTGGAAACAAACGTTGTCTAATGATACGTCAATAAACGCACAATCTGTCATTTGTGTAGCACTGAAATCACACTCATGCAAGCTACCTTGTAGGAAGGTAATTTGAGAAAATTGACAATGGCTAAAATTTAAATTTTTGAATTTGAATTCGATAAAGATACTACGACTAAAAATCGCATTTTGAAAATTGCAACGATACAAACGAAATTGACGAAATGTTATATTTTTAATAATTGCTTGATCAAATCGACAATCTTCGATGTCTGCTTTTTGAAATGCATTATCTGATAATTTAGCCGCTATAAATAGACTATTTCGGCAGCGTATTCCTGCTAAACAAGCATTTTCTAAACGACTATGATTAAGCGATGTTGACATAAGGGAAGCATGAGCTAACATGGTTCCTCGTAGGTCTGCATAATCTAAACAACAATGATCGAGTATCACGCTTTCCATTAAAGCTTCACGAAAATCACCACCATGCAAATCCATGCCACTTAAATCAGCTCCTGTAAGGAGCATAGCTCTGCAATCACCGCCAGTTTCTAATCTTTGTTGGACTTTTTTACGCAAATGAAATGACTGTGTAGTACTTAATGTGGAAATAGGATGTCTACTATCCGTAGAATTGCGATAAATCCAATATAAGCTACGTTTTAGATTTTTATCTAAATAAAAATCAGTCTCATCAAACACATCTAATTTTAGATTAGTAGACTGTTTTTTTTCAGATGATGCTTTTATAAATTCTAATAAATGTAGATAATTGGTTGGACCTATTTCCTTAATATTGTTAATTTTGCTCATGGCAACTTTATTTTTTAGGTCTATGGAGTTTTGTGTTGCTTGTTGTTGTAATTTTTCAGCCCAATCAGATATTGATTCTATGAATTTCGGTACTTTATTCAAAGTTGGCTTCTTTAAAAAATTCGCATTATTTTCTGTAATATCTTCCGTATAATTGTTTGTTTGAAAATTTTTAATTTTGTTTCCACGTCTTGATAACATAGTAAATAAAGGATTAGAACTAGAAGAAGGTAGGGTATCTAACCAAGGTGAGATTAATTCTATCGGCATTAGATCCTGATCGCATAAGGCATATGCTGCCCCGATTTTCTTATTTAGTCTTCGATATATTACTTTATGATAATGTGTTAAAGGTAGAGTTGTTCCATTTAATTCCATAGCTGCAATTAAATGTGCTATGTCAGACGCATCATCTTGACAAATAACACAACTACCATGCCAAATTAGGAGCATGCGTTCTAGATGGGGAAAGAACCATAAAGTAGTAGATTGCAAAAAAATTTCTTCTAATACATTTGGCTTATTGGTACGTGTGATGAAACATCGGGTCTGCCAAGATGGTAGTACTCCTTCCTGAATTGAATGATTCTGATTCATATTAACAATCCGCCAAGATGTTCCGAGTGGTAATGCAGTGAGATTAGGCCACCATTGATCTTGTTCAGCACGATTGAAAAAATGCCAATCCATATCATTGGAAAAACCAGGAAAACTTTCTTTTAACCATTTTTGGTCATATAGATTTCCTAATCGTCGATATTGTCTGGGCCAAGTTAAATCCAATGGACCAAAATTTGCAGGTATAGTAATATGTTGATTGGGTCCTAGGAGATGATTAGGGTATTCTATGCGTGGTAATGGATGAAATTTAATACCTTCTTGTATTATGGCAGTACTACCAATACCTAAAGGATTTTCTGGAAAATCAACTCCACCATAAGTGTTTTTCCATTCTAATCTTAATTTTTCAAAGGGAAAAGGTGCCGAAGGAGTACCGTTTAACCAAAATCGTTCTCCAGTAATTAATAGATTTTTTTCTAATGTACCTACTTTAATACTGACCATGCAATTACATTTTTCAGTTTGATGGGTAGTATAAGCATAACCAGTAGCTAGAAATTCAGGACAAGCCTTAGGAAATACCATATCTAATATGGTATTTTCACTAGCTAATTCATTAGTTACCATTTTCCATAATTCCGGTTCTGGAACGATGCGTGGGATGCTGGTGGATATATCAGCAAGAACCAATACTGCAACACTTAGCTTATTTTCGTCCTTCCCATACCACGGTCTGGTTAATACACTAAGGCGTAGTGGTTTAATGATTCTCATAAATGTACTACTATCGTTGTTAGTATGTATGCCATGAAATATTTTTAAATAAAGATTGTTAATGCACTAGTATGTAGACTGAGTAGTGATGTATGTATGTCAAGTTGTCCTGATTTAATATTTACTCCAACAGTTTCTAAGCGTAAGCCAATATTAGCCATGTCTATCATATAGCTTGACATCATCATATTGCGAGTATGTATAGCAGTTTGTGATATAGCAATATTTACGCCATCTATATTTTCTGTTGTTCCAGCTATTATTACATTAGTTGAAGCATGGACTTCAGCCGTACCTTGAACATTACATCTCAAAGAATGAGCACAAAGTTGCATTTTGCCACCGGTTTTTAAGTCAGTATCAGAATTAGATTGTATAGTTCTATGACCACTGCAATACTCATCGCTCTTTCCTTTTATTTTTTGATTGAAATTTCCGTCAATATGTTGCTTTTGGTTATGCTTGACATATAAGATATCATTGCCGTTGATTTTAGTATGTTTACCATGAGTATAAAGGACACGGGTTGGACGAAATTGATTGAATGTCAGTAAATTATAACAATCAGAGTTTTTTTCTAATTGATATTGTTGTAATGCTGAATTTATATGTTGTGATTGCAACTCTTTGGTATAGCATATGCCATCGCCATAAATGATACGCTTACCAGCATTAAAAATTAAATTATGTTTAGCGTTTTGGATAAGACTTTTTACAGCGCACAATTCTAAATTTTCATCGGTAATATATTCAATACTACCAGTTACGTTTTGATGAATACCTCCATTGATGATATCAACACGGCCACCATTCACAATGCTTATTTTACCTTTTTTTAAAGTTTGATGATCCAAATAAAATTTTTGAGTACTACAAGGTCCAAGATAAGTATAATCTGATCGGCCAACAATTTTTTTCATAAAATTGCCGTTAATAATACTTTGGAAATTGTTTTCTACTGCAACGACCATATCTTTTGCGGCATGTATAGAAAGAGTCTCATATCCTTTAGAATCTTCTAAAAACAAATAGTTAGAGTTTTCTAAGTTACTTTGACTGCAGCTCATAATGCCCATTCGAGTAGCATGCGCTGGTAATTCCCAAGGTGGTAAGGCATTTTCGTTATAAACCCGCCCGATAACAATCGGGCGATCTGGATCTCCATTGATAAAATCAACGATAACTTCCTCACCAATTCGTGGAACTTGTATGCTGCCATATTTCCAACCTGCCCAATTAGTGGACACACGCACCCAACAAGAACCAGTATCGTTTCCTGAGCTACCATGTCTATCCCAACGAAACTTAAGTTTTACACGACCATATTTATCAGTCCAAATGTTTTTACCTTTCGGACCTGTGACTTCTGCAGTTTGAGGTCCCAATATTTTAGGTTTTGGAGTAATACGTATGGGCCTCCATGCTCTATTAGCAAATGTTGCTTTAAATTTTGCGCTAAATCCAGCTCTAGTATTGTTTTCTAATAATCCATTGATATTATTAGGATCTAAATATAAGAGATTATTAATGAAATAACGCATACCAATTACTAAAAAATTTTGTTTTTTTGAAATTGATGGCCCATTAATTAAAGAGAAGATATGTCCAGGCGACATTCCACGAGAAGTGCTTAATCCATTAATTTTATGTTGATTAGATGCCAGGGTTTCCTGGCGGATTCGTGCTAAGAATTGTCCATGAACATTGTTATTGTAACCGCTAGGCCAATCGAAGATTTCTGCATTCCGAGCAATCGGTTCTGTTGGATGAGTACAAGCTTCTAACAAACATGCCCGTGGACGCCGAAAATCATAATCGTCTAAAATACATAAGTTAGACGTTACAGTATGGGAAACAGACCAATTTTGCACTCCTTCATCTGAATCTATTAATCCGAAACGTGATTTTTGAAAATGTATTTTTTCATATCCAGAAATAGCTTGATGAGTTTCAGGTGCATCAGATAACACCATAATATGGCCGTGCGCCATATGTTTAAAAAAATAATAGATACCTTCATGTTCAATAAGTCGACTAATAAAAGAAAAAGTACTTTCCTGATATTGCACACAATATTCATAAGGATGATAGCTATGAGTTAAATTATTTTCATATTGAATGTGGTGTTTATTTAATAAAGCAATTACAATATCCGGAGCAGTTAATCCTTGCCAAGTCCGGCAATCTTTGTTTAAAGTTAAATACCACAATGCTGGTTTTACTAAAAAACGATATTGATAATATTGTGTTTTCCATGGATTATTACCAGAATACTCAGCTTGAGTAATATAACCGTGTAAATAACGATGCGTCCCCGTTTTTAACGGTATTTCTAGAGAAATATCTAATCCGGCTAATGTTTCCAAATCTTTATCATCTCTTGTACTTAGACACTCTATCGTAAATTGATAAAGAGTAGATAAATTTTCTTCACCAACCAATTGTAAAAAAATGAGATCTGATTCAATTTTACCATTAATAGTTATGCGATGAATATCTCTGTTGTTCATATTGCACTGAATCCGTGAAAATAATACCCTATTAACAGTTAGGGAATTGAATATGGTATATTCAGATGGAATAACTTAAAGTAAAATATAAGGAATATTATATCTATCAGGTGATTACCTGATGCTATATCATCAATAAGTCCATGTTAAAATAATTTGATTATTGCTTATGACATTTTTCACAGTTACTTGAAAAATGATGGTACAAAGTAATCGCTATATATTTAATCGAATATTATTTAATAATTATTTAATGGATAGAAATTTTTATGAAAAATTTAAAATTTTTATAATATATGCAAAATAAGAATAGAAATTCTGCGTTAATAAATAATTTTAATAAAATAATATTATTTATTTTATGTTAGTGTTTTTAACATGTATGATTTTAATTAATGATATTGCATGTATATATTATTGAACCAATGCATTAAATCAATATTCTGATAATAGAATATTGATATTTTTATAACATTATATAAATTATATCTGTTTTATTACTAATTAGTAATATTAGAATTTTTATATTTATTATAAAAATTATATTAAATTTTTAAAAATTAAATATAGAGAAAAAGTTTAATAAAAATAGAAAAATAAATATTTTACCGATACCATAGTGATATAGAATATTATTTTTTAAACAATCATATATAATATAATTTTCTAATTATCATATGATACATTAATAGTCCTTTTTATAGAAGTTAAAAGATATGTATTTATTTAAATTGTTAGAGAATTACTTATTTTATTATTTTAATAAATAAACATTATAAGTTTTTAATAAAAAGAATTATTTTTTTATATTGAATTATTGTTAATCTTAGATATTTTATGGTAAAAAGTCTCTTAAATAACTTACAGAATATTTAAGTTAATTAGTCATGTACTATTTCGATTAAATAGTTACATCTGTAAAAAAATATATGCTAAAAAAGCAATATTTTCGATTACATCATAATTATATGATTAATTCATAGAGATGAAAACTAGTTGACTTTTGATTCATTTTAAACTAAAACCATCGTTTAGTAGTAACTAAACTGTTTTTGGTATTCCAATATAGAATCAAATAATGATAGTAAAAAAATAATTGTCCATTACTAATTTAGAGACATAATCTTTCTTGATTTTGGGAATCATTATCTGTTTTAAGCTTAAAATATCCTCTATAGAGAGAATAGATTAACACTATAATAATCAAGTAGTATTGACTTAACGAAACTATGGTGTATAATTTGTATAATCAGTATTAAATTCAGCGCTTCAATGGAAGTCTCTATGAGTGCTCTTTCAACTTGAATCTTGTGAACTCGGTCAGGTCCGGAAGGAAGCAGCCGTAGCAAGCGTAATGTGTGCTGAGATGTCGTTTGTCGAGACTTCCTTCAACCCATTGACATTTAGAATATAATTTAGAATATATTTTTTAAATCGAGACCGTTTCTTTTAATTTGATTGGTCGATTTTCAATCATCAATCAATTTCATCATGATGATATTGATCCTTTCAATTGTTGAATAGAGACGTGTCGAAATAAAAATAAAAATTGATTGATTTTAAATTAGTATCAGTAATTAAACTGATTCGGTTAGTTTTGCTGTCGAAAAAATTTAATGAAAATTAAAATTTAACGTATATACTTCCAGACAAAAATGGGCACTTTATCATACAACTTATTCATTGTTAATTCTGCTAAACGATGATCAGCAGCAGAATTGAATCTTTCTAACTCATCATCAGGTAATTCATATATTTTTTTTTCAATTACACGTTCAAGCGTTTCTAACTTTTTACATTTTCTTAAACGCATTAGATAATCTATCTTTGTCATTATAACCTTTTTGTAATCAGATGGATAAGCGGGAACATGCTTGTGTTGTTTAAATTTTTTAACATTCTAATTATAAAGTATTTTTAATAAATATCTATTTCATAAAGACTGAAAATAAATGATATTATCAATGTTTACTTTAATCAGTAAGATTAACTACATTTTAATATTGCAATTTAAGATTAGTAATTTTGCTAACATGTTATTAACCACTTCATTTAAATATAGAATAATAATTTAACATGAATCATAATATGCTATATTATAATAGTAATTAGTCAAACTAATTAAAAATTATCATGGTATATCCTACACAAGAATTTAATTCTTCGCAATATCAAATCAAAATTATGTTTTCATAGCACACATACTGTAAACAATAGTTTATCGTTAAGTTTGTGGCTTACTTAGAAGAACTCTCTATGCTAAGAGTATATATTTTAAAAATTAAAATCTGAATATCTTCAGATTAGTAAATTATATTACAATATAATATTGTATATTAATGATGGAATAAATAGTAGTCAGTTGACTGCCTTTTTAATTTTAAGTATTTTTAGAGTATTAGTCCATGCTAAAAATTAGAATAAGATTCTATTTTATGTCTAAAATATTTTAATGTATATTATCATACTTGTAAATTATTTAAACAAATAGAATTATATTATCTCTCTTTGATTATATTAGATGAATGCATGTATTGCAAATATGCATTTATTGATATTATTAACAATCTATACATGGACATGTGACTTATATATACTTTAATAAAATTTAATATCATTAAAAAAATCATGCTTATTTATTAATATTTTTAGATTTTTACATATTATTAATTCATCAATTCCATTGATCGATAAACAACAAAATATTTTCAAACGTTACAATTCTTTTGATAGGCATGACATTTTTTAAATGTATATAAATATTATTCTTCCGTGTTATTTTATTCAAGATGCACTTAAAGAGATTAAGTCAAGTAATAGGTGCGAGTTGCATAATTTTAGATTAATATCTATATTGTAAGAATAGTTTAAATTAAAGTTATATAATGTAATTTAAATATCTTTAATATGATACAGAGACAATATTTCTGCTCTAGAGATATTAAAATATATAAAATAATTTCAAATTATAAATTGATCGTTATAATATAATATATTGAACATATTATATCGACCGATAAACATGAACGATCTACTATTATTTATAGAATAAATAGATTAACAATTATACTAACATAGTAAATATTTAATTAAATATTATTAAAAGTGATATGATCTTACAATAAACTCAAATTATAGATTATTCATTCAATATTTTCATTAAAAAATTAAATGAATTTGGTCTTAGTATAATAAGGCTATCAACTCTACTTATATCATATATTTCAATAAGTTAATAAAAATAACATTGTGTGTCACTTGAATGATTAATCTAAAAATTTTAACCCAACCAATTGATTGTATTGAAACTTGCTGATTTCTTAGTAGAAAGTTATGCTTGACTAACCTCAATTTAATAAATAATTAAATTTTATAGCTTTTATGCGAAACTATTTTAGATATAGATAACATCATGTTTTCATGAATGATTCTGTTTGCTATATGCAAAGCATATTTATATACATTCATGACATTATTTATAATAAATATATTTAAAAAATTAAGCACTTTAGTCTTATTAAAATATATATAAATATATAATAGGATATTATAATCAAATCAATAGGCAAAATACTAAAATACATCAATATAGAAGAAAAGTTACCTTATTGTGATTATAAGTCAGCTAATAATATTTCAAGTTAAAAAATCAGAAAATTGTGATTTAATATCATTAACCTGTTCTCTTTAAAAAAGAAAACGTTTTATATATTATCTAGGCGTAAATTGTAACTTATTTTAAATTTATTTCAAGAAATCAGCATCCGATTAACTATAACGTTTTTAAACAATTTACATTATTACAATAATACTTTGATTCTTTGATACCTTTTACTTGTAGTGATAAAAAAACCCATTACTATTTCACTATAATACTATTTTGAAAATAATATAAGAAATAGTGAAAATACAATTTTCAAAGTTATATTTTAATAAAGTTCAAAAATTTTGATAAAATTTCTTATTTTAAAAATTCTAAATGTGCTTTTTTTTGATATTGTTAAGTACACTGAATTAATTCTATTAATTTTAATACATTAGCATTAAACTGCTAACAATTTTAGCAATAGTGGCAATAAAATAAATATTGACTTTACTAAAGTGCCCATTTTTTACACAAAACGTAAATAAAAAATGAATATAATTGATGATAATTCATCATGAATGCATTTCATAATAAAAAACTAGCATTTTATGAGAGCGCCACAACATAAAAATATTAATATATATTCTCAATATTGTCATTTTTTCAATATATTTTTGCTGATGTCAGGATGCAATTTAATTTATTTAACAAATGTTAAATAGGTATATCAATTATAGTAATAGAGTAATTATTTACTAATTATATCAATATTAGAAGTAATTAGACTGATCGTATATTATGTTTTAATGTTCAAAAATGTTTTTTTATAAGATGATGTTTTTATTAAAAATGAAAAAATCAGATTATCAAAAATACCAAGTACTGTATTCCTTCAGATTCATATAATTAAGGTATATCAGTGAATATTCATAAGTTTCTATCAAATAAAATATATCAAGCTTTAATCACTGCAGGTGCACCTATTCATTGTAAAGCACAGGTTAAAAAGTCAGCGAAAGTACAATTTGGTGATTACCAAGTTAACGGCGTCATGGCCATAGCTAAACAACTGAACATACCATCGTACCAATTTGCAAAAAAAGTTATAAATTGTCTTGATTTAAATAATATCGCCTACAAAATTGATATTGTAACTCCCGGTTTTATCAATATTTTTCTTGATCCAACATGGTTAATCACACACCTGATTGATGCAATATCTTCTCCACGATTAGGGATAACAACCGTGGTTCCTTCTCAAACCATTGTTGTAGATTATTCTTCTCCGAACGTTGCTAAAGAAATGCACGTTGGCCACATGCGTTCCACTATTATTGGCGATGTTTCAGTACGGACATTGTCATTTTTAGGTCATCGTGTTATTCGAGCTAACCATATTGGCGATTGGGGCACACAATTTGGAATTCTGATTGCTTATTGGGAAACAATAAAAAATAAAAACAATGTAATGATGCAAATCTGTTGTCTAGAAAAATTATACTCTTCAGCTAAAAAAAAATATGATGAAGATTCAGTATTTGCTGAACGTGCTCGCAGTTATGTTGTTAAATTACAGAGTGGTGATGTTTTTTGTCTTCAAATGTGGCATAAATTAGTAGATCTTACTATGGCGAAAAACCAAAAAATTTATGATAGGTTAAATATTACATTAACTTATCAAGATATCATGGGTGAAAGTTTATATAACAATATGTTGGCAGACATCGTATCAGATCTAAAAAAAAGAGGATTAGCTGTAGAAAGTGAAGGTGCCACTGTCGTTTTTTTAGACACATTTAAAAATAAAGATAATAAACCGATGGGAGTAATTATTCAAAAAAAAGATGGTGCTTATCCTTATATAACCACTGATATTGCTTGCGCTAAATATCGCTATGAAACATTAAAAGCAGATCGGATTCTTTACTATGTTGATTCACGACAATCTCAGCATTTAAAACAAGTTTCAATGATTGTACGAAAAGCTGGATATGTACCTGAATCAGTACCATTAGAGCATCATATATTTGGTATGATGTTAGATAAAAATGCTAAACCATTTAAAACTCGAGATGGAGGTACTATTAAGCTTACAATGTTGTTAGATAGAGCATTGGAACACGCACGCCATTTGATAGTTAAGAAAAATCCTGACATAGATATTACTGAACTAGAAACATTAGCACGTGTAATTGGAATTGGTGCGATAAAATATGCTGATTTATCTAAAAATAGAACTACTGATTATATATTTGATTGGAATAATATGTTAAGTTTAGAAGGAAATACTGCTCCATATATGCAATATGCGTATGCCCGAATTATCTCAGTGTTCAAACATAGCGAACAAGATAGTGAATCTAAACTTATTGGAAGTATGACTTTAGAAGCAGAACAAGAAATTAAATTGGCAGTATGCTTGTTGCAATTAGAAGAGACCATAATGACAGTAGCACGTGATGGAACTCCACACATATTATGTGCATATTTATATGATTTAACTGTATTATTTTCTAATTTTTATCAACATTGTCCTATACTGTATGCCAATAGTTCAATAAAACGACAAAGTCGTCTTCAACTAGCTTTACTAACTGCACGAACTTTAAAACAAGGTTTATATCTTCTGGGTATTGAGACAGTAGAACGAATGTAATGCCTGAAAAAATTAAGTTAGAATAGAAGCTTGATAAAATTATTAGATTATAAAAAAATAATATTTTTAGGGTATTTGAGTGGAATTTAGAATGTCTCGTAACTTACATCCGGTTAACAACCATAAAGTAGAAAAATAAGTGATTACACCTAAAGTTACTAGACCTATTAAACGTGTAAGACGATAAAGCATCGTTCCCTGTGTCCAATCCGGCATGATCGTGAGACAATAAATTAGTGTTATTGCCATAATAAATACTGCCATAATTAATTTCCATAAAAATCTAAACCATCCTGGTTGAGGTTGAAATAGCTTTTGTCGACACAACTGCCAGTAAAGTAATCCAGCATTTAAACAGGCAGCCAGTCCGATAGATAAAGAAAGCCCCGCATGTTTTAGTAAATCAATAAAAAGTAAGTTCATGATTTGTGTAACGATCAATGTAACTATAGCAATATACATTGGTGTTTTAATATCTTGACGAGAGTAAAAACCTGAAGCTAATACTTTTACTAAAATCATGCCAATTAAACCTATAGAATAACCCATTAATGCTTGTTGGGTCATCATTACATCAAATGAAGTAAACTTGCCGTATTGAAAAAGCACTACAGTTAACGGATGAGATAAAATTCCAAGTGCAATAGCACTTGGAAGTGCTAAGATAAAACATAACCGTAAACCCCAGTCTAATACACGAGAATATTCATCGTGATCACCGTTTGAAAAAGTACGTGAAAGTGATGGCATTAAAATAGTTCCTAGAGCAACACCTAGAATACTAGAAGGAAATTCCATGAGTCTATCAGCATAATATATCCAGGATACTGAGCCAGAAACTAAGTAAGATAGTAAAATATTATTGATCAATAATGATATTTGACTGACTGATACGCCTAGCATTGCTGGTCCCATTAGACGAAGCACCCGCCAGACATCAGAATTATGAAATCGAAGTTTCGGCATAACCATCATGCCAATCTTTTTAAGATGTGGTAATTGATAGCTTAGTTGCAAAATACCACCTACTATTACAGCCCAAGCCAACGTCATAATTGGTGGATTAAATAGGGGTGTTGCTAATAATGAAAAACATATTATACTAATATTTAGTAACGTGGGGGTAAAAGCTGGCACTGAAAAACAATTCCAAGTATTTAGTATTATTCCTATTAAGGACGTAAGGGATATAAGCAGTATATAAGGGAATGTTATGCGTAACAGTGCTGTTGTTAAGGCAGATTTTTCAGGTGTATCAGAAAATCCTGGCGCAGTAATGAAAATTATCCAAGGTGCAGTTAACATGCCAAAGACGGTTATCAATGTTAGAATTAGTGTAAGAATGCCAGCAATATAAGCAATGAAGTTCCGTGTTTCTGTATCACCCTGTTCATTTTTATATCCTACTAAGACGGATATAAAAATCTGTGAGAAAGCACCTTCGGCAAAGATACGCCTTAATAGATTAGGTAATTTAAACGCTATAAAAAAGGCATCTGTTGCCATTCCTGCACCAAATACTCGAGCAATAACAGTATCTCGAATAAAACCTAATATACGAGAAATGAAAGTCATGGAACTAATTGCTATCAGTGATTTTAATAAATTCATGGCATAAGTTTTCTATTTTACTGAATTGATATCAGTAAAAATAAATGTAACATGTTAAAATATTTGAATGTTTTATTTTTACTTCACTATATTTTTACCAAGAAAATCTACCAATTTTTGATAAAAATTGTCTATGTTGTTTATTGTTGTGTATTCTATTGTTTAATAGCTGATGAAATTCTATGATCAGAAATCCATGCTTCATTTACAGTGTATCAGATTTATTCTTTACTGGTATAATAAGAAATAAAATAATTTTCTGTACTTTGAAATAGAATGACACATTTAAAGTACTTTAGTGGAAGTAGTTCTTGCTAAGATGAAATTTATTAAGCACATTTGAATATAAATCAGATTTTTTGCGTTAAATTTTAATTTTTATTAATTAAATTGCCTGTAATGAAGTGATTCACTTTGAAGTATTTGGATAATATTTATCAAAACAAATAAAAATTTTTCGGACGTATTATTATTTAATTTTTTATTTAATCTTTAAAAATTAAAATTATAGATATTACATATAATTTTATTACATAATTTATGTGTACTTCGGATAAAAGTATTTCATCAATAGTATCGGAATTGGATTCCAATTTGATATTAATAGAAAATACATTCTATTAGTTTTGTATCTTTCTGCATGTGTTGCACAAGTAGCTTATGGTTATTGTTGTTTATAGTAAAAAGTATAAACAATGTGCATTAATAAAATAATGTATTTTACGTAATAGATATCAGTTTGATTATCGATTTTTTATAACCACAACATTGTCTTTCATAAGAATGGATTATTTATCTTAGATAAAAAAAGAATAATATGACAAAGATTAACATATGATATTTAAAAATTTTTGAACAAAAATTTTTAAATATTTTGTATAATGGAAACTATTATTTTAAAAATCATAAATGAAATTTATTAACTTAATTAAACATTATTGAATAATGTTTAAGGTAACATATACGTATATATACTATTTTTCTATGTCTAGGACAATAGAATAAATTTAACAGTGTGTAGTGGAATGTTTTTATCTTTATGGTTTATATAAATTAGAATTATATTAATATATTGTATGTAATTTATATTTTATAAGAGTCTCAATCTAATAGAATGTTTCTATTTCTCATATATAGAGAAATATATGAGGTTTTTAAAAAATTTGTATATACATTTATTCGTTAAAAAATGCAATTATAATATAATATTATATTGTAGAAAATAATCAATATCCTATATATTATTGTCTTTTTAGTTTAAAATGCATATAATGTACTGAAAGTACTGAAATATCAATGTGTTTATATTTATATGAATCAATTACATTGATATATCATGACGAATACTTGTTATAATTTTTACATTTTGACAATAATAAAAAGTTTTTAATTAAAAAATGAATTGTTGACCGTATCACTAAGCTGATTATAACCAAATTGGTTTACCATCAAACTATAGATAAAACCGTAACGATTTCTATTCTTTCTATGAAATTTAGCTTTATAATTATCTAATATTATTTTAATAGGTAATTATAATATAATTACAAATGTACTCTATGTTTTTAAAAATTTTTTCAATAAATATTGCACCATTATTATGGTGTAATATATTATTATATCACATGATAGTTGAATAATGGATTAGGACGTGACGATAGTAAATATTACATTGTTTTTTAATAGATATTTTTATGTTTTTTAATTTAAGATAATTTACCTTATGAACATATTATCATGCATCAAACATTTGATATGATATAATTTACATAGAAAAACTGTAATTTAAGTAATCGTAGATTATTATCTATTTTACAACATCAATTCAATCATATTGCTATCAATACATTATTACTTTTATAAGTATCTATTAAATTTATTGATTATTTGATGTAAGTAGATTAAATAATATTTATTATATGGTTACAATAAGAAACGTTATAGTATAATATTAATACCATAGTATGGTATTATAGAATTTCATACTGATATTTTATGTCTGTTTTTTACAGTTATCAATTGATATTAGTTTTTTGTTATTGCTAGTTTAAATAACTGTAAATTTATACATTTTCAATAAAAAATCGGGCTTAATATGTTAAATAAATATATAACATGGTTATAGCATGATCTGATTTTACGAAAGTATTTTCATATATGATATAATATTAATTATATGTGGTTTTTTATTAAAAAGATTTTATATTCAAATTAAAATATTATTATTACAGTATAATACTTATATATAAATTAATTTTAAATAACATATGTAAATATTGAAAACATATTTATTTGTATAATGTTTATGTAATAATTTTTTTGAAAAACTTCTAACAAAAAGATACTAATCTTATTAGATTTAATATTGTTTTACTAATACGATAAATAGTATTATCTTCGCGTTAATTGTAATATTATCTTAAATATAAAATAAGTTTATTGGTATTCAATGCTGAAAATAGAATACCATTAATTTATCAATGTTATTTGATGGATTATCTAATAATCTATTAAATTTTTTAAAAAAATTAATTGTTCAATAATTAATATTGAATGCGATATCATTAATTAATATCACTCTTTAAATTACGATACTAATTTCAGTATGAATAAATTAATACAATAGTGCGATAATAGAATAATATTTCGTTATTTATATTGGAATAATATCATTAAATTAACTGAGTTAATTGTTATAAATATTTATAATGCAATTTAAAATATACTTTTATAGAAAGTAAAATGACATTAATAAAAATATTTTATTTAAGCATAGTTCGAAAAAATACCATAATTACATCTAAAATTGAGTAAGATGTTGTTTAATTAACATACTGATAATCAATAGATAAATTGAATATTTCTATATTAAAATTATGTTTTTCTTTTATCTTAAAAAACCATTAGTTAATGGATCAATTAATTATATATTAGTTAAAACACTACTAAATAATATCCATTAAATTAGATTAATATTATGATTTTTTCAAAAATATAGTTTTATGATAAGGAACAGCGTTCCAAAAGTTTGGCAGTGAAGTGTTTTTTTAAGTAAAATCCTCGTGGCAATGTTAAAATTGTTTGACCAAATTCACCAATAGCAACAGTTAGTGCGCGTCCATTTGTAGCCTTGGGACGTAATTGAAGTACTTCTCCATAGCAAGCAGTGATATGTTCTACTTTTCCTAAGACAATGAAATTCATTAATTCTTCCCAATCACAACGCAATTGTTGTTCTTCATCTTCATTTGGACTCCAAAGTAACGGAATACCAACACGACGGACAATCAACGGAATATTGTTCTGACCTTCAATTGGAATCCAAAGTACCTTTTCTAATTTGTAACAAACATAACTATTTTTCCATGTAATACCGGTATTACCAATTAAAGGAGCAACGCAAACAAAAGTGCTTTCTAAAGGTCGTCTACTGTTATATTTTACAGGAATGGTTTTTAGTTCCACACCAATAGCAGCGAAATCTTTTTCAGGTTTATTACCGGCACTTGCACCTAAGCATCGTTCCAGCAACGTACCAATCCAACCCTTATTATATTTTAGTTTATTAGGAGGAATTAAACCAACATTAGCAGAGAGTTCTCCTAAAGTATAGCCTGATAATGCATTAGCGAGGCGTAATAACTCGTGCTCACAGGAAGGTGAGTATACTGAAAAGGAAGAGGTGTGAGGAATATACATAATAAATTTCCATATTTTTGGAAATGAAGAGGACATATTGAATGTCCATAACATTACTGTAAAATAACAATGTTATAATACTTATTTCTTTCAGTACAATGATCTGTAATTTTCTTCTTTTTTAAATGATCTATCATTATTTCTAGATATACATTGTTATTTTCAATAATTCTACGTTTATATTATAGAATAAGTTGTATTTATATGGTCTTTATCTATTTATTTCAATGAATTATTGGTATTCTATTTATCTGTCTATTTATCTGTATTAGATAATGTATCTCATTATGCAATGTATGTTTTTACTTAATTTTAAATATTTATTTAAAAAATCTGTAATTTTCTATAGGACACAGTATTGAATATACGCATTTTTAAAAGCCATGTATTGACTTTGCTTCCAAGAAAAATATGTATAATATTATTTATCATACATATTGTAACTATAGTAAATTACTATGCATAAACATATATAAAAACTATCAAATATATTATTATCTTATATATTCAAGGTGGTTCAGTGATTGATAATGATGGTTATCGTCAAAATGTTGGTATTGTTATCTGTAATTTTGAACAACAAGTGCTGTGGGCTAAGAGATATGGACAGCATTTTTGGCAATTTCCTCAAGGAGGTATTAAATTTGGTGAAACCGCAGAAGAAGCAATGTATCGAGAATTATTCGAAGAACTTGGTTTAAATTGTAGCAATGTATGTATTCTAGCTTCGACACATAATTGGTTGCGTTATAAACTTCCAAAACAGTTAGTACGTTGGGACACTAATCCAATTTGTATTGGTCAGAAACAAAAATGGTTTTTACTACAAATTATGTGTCCAGATATGGAGATAAAAATGCAATGTGGAATAATTCCTGAATTCGACGATTGGCGTTGGGTTAGTTTTTGGTATCCTATTCGTCAAGTCGTTTCCTTTAAAAGAGATGTTTATCGTCGAGTAATGAAAGAATTTTCTAATATAATAATGCTTCATAGGAAAAATAAAACACCATTTTTATCTCTTTCTTATAGACGAAAAAGAATCCATTTTTAAAATAATGGGTAAATGTTAACTTAAATTTTAAGTAGAATAATATTAAATAATAACTGCTATAATGTTTAATTAAGTGAAAAATTTTGACGTTTATTCAGTATATTGATTTAATAGAAATTATCTTTTTTCTCTATTTGATGGAAATAACGCCTATTTGAAATAAGTCACATTATCAAAATAAACATTAATTAGAAATCATCACTCAATCTCTTTATGTTTTCTAAATATTCATCTTTAACTTAAATTAAAAGTTCTAATATATGAAAAAGGTGTGATATTACCGCGTATTTTATACTTAAGTATGCGTAAATTATGTGCTTATGACTCACTAACGCATTGATGTTACAATCTAGTAAGAATCATTAATTGTACCAAATTTATAAAAAATAATCTGTATTGTAATTTATTCGACTTATTGATGTCATCTATTGTTCATATTTCTCATATTATTATAATATGAAAGAAGATCATTTTGATGATTATCAAAGACATCATGCTGAATTGTAATACAAATTATTTGGAAGTTTAACATGTGATGTTCTACGAGCTTAATTATTATATACGCTACAATATTGTTAAATCATGAAAAAGTGTGATTTCAATATCTCGATCTCATTCTTATAATCCGATATACAGTAAAAAGATAAGAGATTTAGTTATATTTTAAAATATAACTCTTATAAATAAATTGAAATGACAATTCAAGTCATATTTTTACATGGAAAATTCTAAGATACATAATATATATGTAACTCTATGAAAATAGAAAATTAGTATAGTAAGATATTGAAAATAAATAATATATTTAAATTTAAATGGAAAATGAGTATGACTTTCTCTTCATCGTTCAAGCTAAAATATTTACTTATTCAACACTATTAGTATATGAAATAAATAAATTTATTCCAAATTAATAGTTATTAACTATAATGATTAATTAAAATATAAATACTAAAATGATAAATAAGAATGTTCATTATTTAATTTTTCCTCAATTTAATCCAATATTTTTTTCTATAGGGCCAATTTCATTACACTGGTATGGTTTAATGTATCTTGTAGGATTTAGTTTTGCTATGTGGTTAGCAGTCCAGCGTGCTAAAAATGTTACAACTGGCTATTGGAAGAAAAAAGAAGTGGAAAATCTACTATACGCTAGTTTCTTAGGATTATTTTTAGGAGGACGTATTGGATACGTTCTTTTTTACAATCCATTACAGTGGATTGATGATGCGCTATATTTATTTAAAGTTTGGAATGGCGGAATGTCATTCCATGGCGGTTTAATAGGCGTTATTATCGCCATGTTGTGGTTTTCTCATTATAATAAACGCCAATTTTTCCAAGTAGCTGATTTTATTGCACCAACAGCACCATTTGGTCTAGGCATAGGTCGATTAGGAAATTTTATAAATGGAGAATTATGGGGACGAGTAACTATCCATACACCTTGGGCAATGTTATTTCCTGGTTCAAGAAACGATGACCTGATGTTATTATCATCTCGTCAAGAATGGCAATTCTTGTTTGATCGCTATGGTGTCTTGCCTCGACATCCTTCGCAATTATACGAACTATTATGTGAAGGAGTAATATTATTTATTATTATTAACTTATATATTCGTAAATCTAGACCAATTGGTAGTGTGTCTGGTTTATTTTTAATTTCTTATGGAATACTACGTTTTCTAATAGAATTTTTTCGACAACCAGATTCTCAATTAGGTTTATTCTTTGGTATAATGAGCATGGGGCAGATCTTATCTCTACCAATGATTTTTTTTGGCACTATTATAATAGTACGAGCATATAATTATCGTCTATACTAAAAAGGTTTTTCAATATTTTAATGAAAAAATATTTAGATTTAATGCGTATAGTACGTAGTCAGGGAATACAAAAGGAAGATCGTACTGGTATTGGTACATTATCAATATTTGGTTATCAAATGCGTTTTAATTTACGTCATGGATTTCCACTAGTAACAACAAAACGTTGTCATTTTCGATCTATTATCCATGAGTTACTTTGGTTTCTCAATGGCGATACTAATATTGCTTATTTAAAAAAAAATAAAGTTTCTATTTGGGATGAATGGGCAGATGAAAATGGCGATTTAGGACTGATATATGGTCATCAATGGCGATCTTGGAACACAAATGATGGACGTAGGATAGACCAGCTTTCAGAAGTTGTACGTCAACTAAAACAGAATCCAAATTCTCGTCGCATAATTGTTTCTGCTTGGAATGTTGGAGATCTTGATAAAATGGCTTTAGCACCATGCCACGTACTTTTTCAATTTTATGTTGTAAACGGAATCCTATCCTGTCAGCTTTATCAAAGATCTTGCGATATTTTCCTCGGATTACCTTTTAATATTGCTAGTTATTCCATATTGATTCATATGTTAGCACAACAAGCTAATTTACAAGTTGGTGATTTTATTTGGAATGGTGGCGATACTCATCTTTATAATAATCATCTTCAACAAGCAGATATACAACTTACTCGTCTGCCAAGACCATTGCCACGACTAATAATAAAGCATCAACCAACATCATTATTCAATTATCACTTCGAAGATTTTGAATTGCTTGAGTATGATCCCTATCCTGCAATTAAAGCACCAATAGCTATATAAAATATAATTCGATAATATTCATTATTATTAATAATCAATAGTCTACTACTAATTAATATCTATTAGAATTAGATAGAATTAGATTGCTAAATCTAAACTATAGAGTTTATTTTTTCATTATCCTGTATTTTAATAAATAAATGATAATCATTTAATGATTATTAAATTAAAGTTATCGTATAAAGATATATTAATGCATTAGTTAATTTTAAAAAATTAAATCTTAAAAAATAATGTAATAACATATACCACACAATATTTTTATTATTAGGTAATTTGATTTAATTTAAGTTTTGTAAATAAACTAAATTCATATAATCTATATATGTATTTTTATGGTAAAAATGTCAATAACAAATAAATTTTTTGATTATTCATTCGTTATTTATTTACAGACTTAAGTGAGCGTTGTTTAATCACTGTCAACAGTACAGCAAGATTATCAATTATTAAATCTGCTGCAGCATTAGCTTCCTGAGTGATAGGTTTATTACTGCGTACTAGTACACTAGTCCCGATCTTTGCTGCTCTACCTGCCAATATATCATCTAATTTATCACCTATCATATAAGAAGACGACATATTAATATTTAGATCACGTTGTGCAGCTAACAACATTCCAGGTTTTGGTTTTCGACAATTACATTTACTTCTTAAATTTTTGATTACGCCATTTGGATGATGCGGACAAAAATAAATACCATCTAAATAAACATTATAATTTTCCAAAGACCAGCTCATCCATTTCATGAGATTCATAAATTCATCTTCGTTAAAAAACCCTCGTGATAATCCAGATTGATTTGTTACCACGATTAATGCAAAACCCAATCTCTTGAATTCTTGCATAGCTTCTATTACTCCGTCAATAAAATAAAAATTCTCAATCTTACAAACGTAAGATGCATCAACGTTAATAGTGCCATCACGATCGAGAAATATTGCTGAAATAGGAAATGGTACTATCATACTTCTTCTACTGTGTAATGAATATTTTTAATAGGAGAATTTGTATAATAGGATATTTCTAAATAGAATGTAATCATCTAGATTTTCGATATATATAAGTAATTAAAAATTATAAAAAAACGTAATGTGATGTTATATGTTATGTTAAAAAAACAGCATTTTATTTTTCAAATTTAATTTAGATGTATATCCGTACAATAATATTATTATAATATTCTCTAATTCTACATCAAATCAGTAATTAACTTTGAATAGTCCACATAAAATAATCATTATTTTTAATAACAATCGAATCGACAATTAAAATAAGTTATTTGTAATAGTAGAATTGATGTAATTAATGATTTTTCCATGATTAAACATTGATAAATTGATCATATCGTGTTAGATAGAAATAATATTTCAAATAAAAGTAAATGCATCACTAAAAATTCGACTCGATAAGGCATTACGATTTGTACAGAAACGTTCTCGAGCAATATATGCCATTTTAAACCGCCCTGCAATATAGATATCATACGGTTCTAAATTATCATGATCTTCCATTACTGCCATTAAAACTGTTCCTGTGCGTCCTTTCCATTGCTCATCAGACTTTTCGACTACTGTAACTATTGATAATCTTGGATATTGTATAGCAATGGTTTCTAATTCAGTTAATGCATAAAGGTGATATCGATTACGTCCTCCCCAGTATATAGATACTGTTCGTTGTGGCTGACAAGCTAAAACTGTCAAGAGAATCGATCGAATATAAGAAAAACCAATTCCTCCTGCAATTAATATAATTGGTCTTTCTGTATCGTCGCGTAACCATGCATTACCTTGCGGGATTTCTATCATGATTAATTTGTGTTTCAGTATATAATTCATGACGATCATCGTACAAGTATTTAGTTTCGATACGCTGATATGAAGATCAATAAAATCATTTTCCAAGGGTGTTGAAGCTAACGAAAAAGGATATCTATTATTTTCATTTATTACTAACCAAAGATATTGACCTGCACGAAAATGAAAAGCAGCTTCTGGTATTAATCTTACTTGAAAAACGGTATCAGTCATAGGTTTAATGAAAGATACTTCACAGATCAATTTTGTCATTCAATTCTCTGTTATGTACTCATTTAAATGCTATGATTACTTTGAAATTTAGTTTCGTAACTATTTTGAAAGATGTTCAATTGAACCCAAATATCATCGATTCGTTTACATATCATTTTATCCATTCTAATTGGAACACCCCATACACGTTGTGTTTCTCCAGGCCATTTATTAGTTGCATCCATTCCCATTTTCGACCCAAGTCCAGAAATTGGAGAAGCAAAGTCAAGATAATCTATGGGCGTATTTTCTATGAAAACCGTATCACGTACAGGGTCCATACGAGTAGTAATTGCCCAAATTACATCCTTCCAATTCCGTGCATTAATATCATCATCACATATGATAATAAATTTACTATACATGAACTGATGTAAAAAAGACCAAATGCCCATCATCACTCGTTTGGCATGACCAATATACAATTTTTTAATTGTTACTATTGCCAGTCGATAAGAGCATCCTTCTGGAGGTAGATAAAAATCTATAATTTCAGGAAACTGCTTCTGTAAAATGGGAATAAATACTTCATTTAATGCTTCACTAATTATTGCAGGTTCATCGGGCGGACGCCCGGTATAGGTTGAGTGATACAATGCATTTTGTTTCTGAGTAATATGGGTAATAGTGAAGATTGGAAATTGGTCTATTTCGTTATAATAGCCGGTATGATCGCCATATGGACCCTCTGATGCAATTTGTCCGGCTTCTATATAGCCTTCTAGTATAATTTCGGAAGTAGCTGGTACTTCTAATGTACAGGAAATGCATTGAATTGTTTCTGTTCTACATCCTCGTAGCAATCCAGCAAAAGCATATTCTGACAGCGTATTAGGTACTGGCGTTACTGCAGCAAGTATGGTAGCTGGATCAGCTCCTAGGGAAATTGCTATTGGAAAACGTTTATCTGGATTTTTCCGTTTCCATTCCTGAAAATCTAATGCACCGCCGCGATTAGGAAGCCAACGCATAATAACTTGATTTTTGCTAATTACTTGATGTCGATATATACCAATATTTTGTCGATTATTATTTGGTCCACGTGTTATGGTCAACCCCCAAGTAATAAGTGGAGCAATATCCCCAGGCCAACAATGCATAATTGGAAGACGATACAAATCTACTTCTACATCCTGCCAAATTTGCTCCTGACAAGGAGCAGAATGCAGTCGTTTTGTTGGCATATGCAATATTTGACGAAATTTAGGCAATTTATCAAATAAATCACGCAAACCTTTCGGTGGATCAGGCTCTCTTAAAAATGCCAATAAATTACCGACGTCACGTAAGGTATTTACACTTTCTTGTCCCATACCGAGGGCTACTCGTTCAAGTGTACCAAATAAATTAGACAATACAGGCATGGTATAACCTTTAGGATTTTCAAATAGTAACGCCGGTCCACTGGCATGCAGTGTACGAATTGAAATTTCTGTCATTTCTAAATAAGGATCAATAGATAAGCTTATACGCTTTAACTGACCGCGTTTTTCGAGTAGGATTAGAAAATCACGTAAATCATAGTATTTCATAGCATCATAAACATAATATAAGCTCTAAAGATAAGAGTGATTGATTAACTGCTGTATTAACTTTGACAGCCTTGCTAAAATAAGCCATAACCTCTCAGTATATCGCCTGATATCCAATGTAATTATATAAAATAATTACTTTGATACCAAAACTATTTTTATCAGTAAGCTACGAGTTATGGAACCATAGATACATGTGTACATTACAGAATCTCCCAAACAATACATAGTTTCCTGTGTAATGTCGATGAAAATGACAATATAATCTTCAAGAAGATAAAATTGATGTTTAGATTCCATTATGTAATAACTTATTGTTTTATAAAGTTTATATTTAAACAGTGCATATCACTACAGTGATCTAACTATTTAGTGTGTTTTAGTAAAATGTTAGAATTATTTTGACTATGGTCTGATGATTGATGTAGTTATTGATATTACGGTACAATATGTTTTAAGCACTCACATATTTGCGATATAATATCAATGCTAGAATGTTAAAAAAAGATAATTTATCTCGAATCTAACAGTCATAATACGTTCTGTGCTATTGTTAGATGCATTTAATAAATAGATAGATTAAAGCTTAAGTTAACAATTACCATATAAAAAATAAAATTAATATAACGTATATTATTTAATGCATTTAACAAAGTAGAGAATCGATTTATTAATTCATAGTTTACTTATTTTATAATTTTAATCTTATTAACTATAATTTTCGATATTTTAAATATTGAATATGTATTTACTCATTTTAAAATTATAATTTTTAAGTTATGTCTTAATCGAAAATCAATGATGAAATTCCATTGTTCAATATTTTACATACTTGATGTACTACTAAAAACAAAAAAGCAACAACAGTTTTCTTAGAAACTACTATATAATCTGGTTGTGTCGATGTTACGAGTATGAGAAAAAAGTAAATTACTATTGGCTAATAGTTGACGGAACGATTTATATCTAATATTAGCGATTAAACTGAATATAAAACGCTGTTTTTCATGAATGCATTATTTTTATAGAGGGAGTACTAGAGTCTAACAATAGATCTTTTTTTCTATATTTACGACATCAAAATCAATATCATGAAGATGATGTATCTAATATTCTTTATTATATTATACAATATAAACTCAATATATTCATGTACAAGTCAAATTTTGACTAATCTTATTACTTCAGAAGCTTATGGTAATTTATTCACTCAATATTATTATATTAACAGATGTTACATGATTTAACATTTTGTATTATACAAAACAATTTTTAATATAACAATAACTTAAGCAGGGTTGGGCACATCAATAAAAATCACATCGATATTGTGTTGTTGGGACAGCCATTCTCCAAGAGCTCTCACTCCTCCGCATTCAGTGGCATGATGGCCGGCGGCGTAAAAATGAAGACCTTGTTCACGTGCAGAATGAATGGTTTGTTCAGATACTGAACCAGCAATAAATGCATCCATTCCTGACTTCGCTGCTATATCAATGAATTTTTGACCATCACCGGTACACCAAGCTAAAGATGTAATTAAATCTGGCGCATTATCGCCACAGTGTAATACACTGTAACCTAACTTTTTTCTAAGACGTGAATATAAATCTGTACCGCTTAAAGGTGTTGCTAATCTTCCATATGGCACTAATGCATCTAAATTCCCTATAATACTAATATCCAACGTTGCTGCAAGTTGTGCATTATTACCTAACTCTGGATGAATATCCAGAGGTAAATGCCAAGCATATAGATTAATATCATTTTTCAGTAGAGTTTTCAAACGTCGGCGTTTCATGCCGTGGATCAGTGGAGTTTCATTTTTCCAAAAAAAACCATGGTGTACAATAATCGCATCAACATCGTATTGCAATGCATAATCTAGAAGAGATTGGCAGGCTGTTACACCAGTTAGAATACGCTTTACTTCTGATCGACCTTCTACTTGCAAACCGTTTGGGATATAATCTTTTATTGTATTACTATTAAGTTTTTTATTAACAATGTTTTCCAATTCAATATTATGCATAACCTAATCATTTTCCATGTCTATTTTAGATCTTAAAGTTTATCATTTGATATTTTATTAAATAAAAACATAACGTTTTTATTTACTATGATTAAAAATCAATATCACATTATTGATGTGTAACATCATTATTGATGTATAACATCGTTGTACTAATAAATAATATATATATCACCTTTTTACAAAAAAATAATCTATTGCATTAATTTTAATATGGTCAGTGGCAATAGACTAAATATAATAATCTATGCAATATATTGCATTATCGTTTAAACTAAAACTATAAAAAATAATTCTTTGAATATCAAATTCTAGATTAACCATGCTATTACAATCAATTAGATAAAATGAGATATATATTGCTTATTTGATTTATTTTTAGTTAATAAACACACAATAAAGTAAAATACCTCATCCTGTTATCTTAAATTAATTTTAATATAGTTGATATTCAAAATTAATTAATGTAGCATTAAAAATTAAAAAGATATACATTTTTACTTTACAAGCTAAAAAAGTTTTATATAACATATAGATAATGTACTAAATATAATTAATATTTATTAAATATGAATTGTAATAACAATTAAAATTACATTATATGTATAATGTGTACAATATTAGCATAAAATAACAATAAAGCAATATACTATATTTCATTAAGTTTGATTAACTTATTCAATTATATAAAGTATGTGAGACATTATGCTTTATATAGCATACTTTATTTCTATATTAACGTTAGAATTATAGCCTTTTATTTATGTTCGGTTAGTAATACAGGTTATGAAATTTATTTTTTAATTTTACAGTAATTGAATATCGTTGATACTAACCAAATACATATAAAGTGTAAAAAGTAATTTTTAAATATTTAGTATAATTTTTCGTTACATATACTAGTAAATATATTTCTATATAAATTTACGATACATTAGAATATAAGAAGTATAGTGTTAAATACATAGTTAAATATAATCTGCCATCATTTATACATATATACATACAGGAACTAATGACAAATTTTAAAAAAATAATTTCATAAAAACATCTTATGTATTTATGAATATATATAGTAAATATATATTATTTAACTGAATCATATATTAAATTTATAAAAAATTAAATCGGATATTCAATAATTTTGTTAAAGAAAATAGTATGAAAATTTTCATATAATAGCAGTGACATTAAGAGTAGCATTTATATTTAAAGTAATATATAAGAAAATCTCTTGCTGCCAGAGAGACATTACCTTTTTAAATTAAATCTCATAAAATTTATTACTTTTAATATAAAAAACATTATGGATTTAAACACAGCTTCCATGCTTATTTTATGTCTTAACTAAACAATTTGATTAAATCAATATGTTATACACATGTACATGTACAGTATGTAATTTAATATATAGTTTTTTCTCTTTTTAGAGAACAATAATGCTTTAATATTGTAAGTTAAAAATGACATATTAATAATATGACCTGTTAGAAATTAGAATAATTAGTTAAATGTATATTAATACTTGATATTTAAATAATAACATTATTTTTTCATTATTTATAGTTTCAGAAAATAATCTAATATTATGTTATTAATCAATCTTTCAAACAATAATAATGGAATTATAATGTTAATTAACTGTCTTTTTTAAGACATTCTATATAACACATTATAAATTTTATAATCATTTTCAAAAGAATGATTCTATAAATCACGGCAGTAACATCTATAAGATAATTATGTTTTAATTAATTTCTACTGACTAGCTGTATGATTAAATAATTTCATGACCTCTGTAAGGGATTTGACTGAAAGTTAGATTTATTACATATAGTTTTTTTGAACAAAGTATTTTCACTCTTATTATTTATTGATAATACCATATGAATCTTAGTCACAGTAAACTCACACAAATATTACTTAGGCGAGTTTCTACTATAATTATGCCTTATCGCGCTTTACTCTTAGCATTTAGCGGTGGACTAGACTCCACAGTACTGCTAGATATCCTTGCGACTATGCGAGACAACAGCGATGCATTCGAACTTCGCGCATGTTATATCCATCATGGATTACACCAAAATTCGGAACAGTGGGCTACGCATTGCGCACATGAGTGCTTTCAACGCAATGTAACGTTCGAGATAAATCGAATTATGCTGAAAGTTAATAATAAAGGAATTGAAGCTACAGCGCGTGATGCACGTTATCGAGCACTGGCACATGTATTAATGGATAATGAAGTACTCTTGACTGCTCAGCATCAAGATGATCAAGTTGAAACATTTCTACTAGCGTTAAAACGAGGTAGCGGCCCTTCTGGTTTATCAGCAATGGCAAAGGATAGTCCATTTTTTAGCCATCGCCTTGTACGTCCCTTGTTAGACTGTAATCGTACAGAAATTGAAAAATATGCCCATGAACACCATCTATGTTGGGTTAAGGATGATACTAATGATGATCTACGCTTCGATCGTAACTTTTTACGTGTGACCATCCTACCAACATTGCATAAGCGATGGCCACAATTTACTTCTTCTGTAGCACGCAGTGCGAAAATTTGCGCTGAACAAGAATTATTACTTGATGAACTTCTATCAGAGACTTTAAAATCATTAATTTTACCAAATGGCGCATTACGTATAACTCCGCTAATAACTATGAAATATTTCCGACGTGCAGCTATTTTACGTCGTTGGTTAGCTGATTTTGGAGTACGGATGCCATCATATCGACAATTAGCACTTTTATGGAACGAAGTTGTCTTAAGTCGATGTGATGCTAATGCGCGACTTCAGATTGGTAATTATCAAATAAGACGATTTCGTGACTGTCTTTATTTGTTACCAAAAGACTTACCTCAACCTCCACGTAGAGATGTAATATTACATTGGCCTGTAGTTAATGAAAAGCTTGTTTTACCTATTGGACTAGGTATCATTTTACGTCATACATTTGATGATACTTCCGCTCCGACGGTATCTAATTCTTTAATGGATACAAAAGTATATAACAATACTGGAAAAGCTCAATGTAAACCTATGTTTACGTCCCCGAGGGACATAACAGCTTGCAATTCTCAAATGGTATTGTTTTTCTCAACTGTACGTGCTCCTTTACCTGGAGAACAAGTGTTCGTGCGTTTTAGTCCAATTAGCGGACTTTTTCATATTTCTGGACGATGTCATCGTCGAACATTAAAAAAAATCTGGCAAGAATTAAATGTTCCACCTTGGAAACGTAAAATTACACCATTACTATTTTATAATAATTTGCTTATTGCTGGAATAGGTACCTTCGTAACTCAAGAAGGTAAGATGCAATATACATCTGAAATGTGGCACTTAGATTGGTATCAAGAAACAATGAGTGTTGCAGATTATTGCATAGCATAATATATATTATGAATATATATCATAAGATCATCTGAAAATATAACTAAGTATAATTACATTCACAGTAACCATGTAAGTTAAAATGTAAAATTTTTAGAATATTAATATATAGCATCAAATATTTTTAGTTTTAAAAAAAGTAAATTTATAATATAATGTAATAATGTAATTATGTCATATTGTATTTAGATGATATTTAGTTAATCATTAAATTTTTAAAAGTTTTTTAGATAGTGATTGTTTTATTTAAAAAAGTGAAAGATTTTTATCTTCAAGCATTGAACATTACATTTAAATGTAATAAATAATAGTAAATTTAAAATAATTTTTATAATTAAAATTAATAGCTTATTACTATTTTAGTAGTAGATATATAAATTATTGGTTATATTTAGAACTATATTATTAATATAATACAATATTTGGATATATATTATTTATCCAAATAAATTTATTATGTTACTTATAGTTAAGCGAAACAATATTATTGTGATATATTTTGCTAAATAAAAAAATCTTTTATACTAAAAATTTTTAATAATGCTATATTAAATAACTGTCTTGACAGTAAACTAGATAATAACAAAATATAAATATTTTTATGTATAAATTTATAACAGTACATTATTTAAAATAATATTTTCTATACATAATCATGATTTCTATATATTTTAGATATATCATCAGATATTCATTATTTTAATATTCTATACGTCAATATAAAAATGAGTGAAAGCATAAGATAAAAATAAATTATTATTTTTAGTAAATTTTATTTATATATAATTATTAGATATTAAAATTAATTTAGTGTTTAAATATTATATATATTAAACTATATAGATTAATAAGATTAATATCTTTTTTAAATAAAAATTGCCTTTTATTTTCTGTATCATTAGCATCTAAAGTATGTTTGTTATATTACTTTTCTGACATATTTTTATATATTTAAATCACTATTATTATTTGAATATTTTATTTAATCACGTCTAGTTCTACTAACATCAGTTTTATGCCATGATAAAATGTGACTGATATTGTGAAAAAATCAGTTTTTTATAAAATTGATTTAGTAAAATTAATCTTTTCTCATAAAAATAAGAGTCATATTGACATATGATTCGTTGTTATAAATTATGTTATAAATAAAATATTATGATGATATAAGCATAAGCAAACATAATAACAACTTATAAATATCAAAAAAAAGAACAAGTATTTTTATTTAGTAGACATGTATCTCAATAAAATATATATATCAAAAATAAAAAAGATTATTAGTAATTGATACAATGATAATTGTTTTAAACATGCATATATGATAACCGTTAAACATAAGTATCGTGCTCAAAAATTACTATTATAGTATTTTATACTCAGATACTTCATTTTTATTTTGGCTTGATTACTTTTATTTAAATATAAAAGTATTTTAGATGTTACATGTCAAAATGCAGATCATTTGAATTTTCATGATTCAAGTGTTTTATTTATGCACATTCTTTAGATAAGACATACAATCATTTTATGACGAAATAATTTTTAGTGACTGATTTTTTAAGTTTGTAGATTTAAGCTTATAGAAATATTCTATATATTATTTGAATATATACATATGTTATGTCCATTAATAATGTTATATAGGAATGAATGTTTATTTCATGGACATAAAAAAATGTAGAATTATGATTCTTATTAAAAGGGATTGTACTCTATTTGAATAATTTTTAGCAATATATCCAAATTTAGTTATTCAGTCATCCCACGTATTTAAGTAAGAATTTACTGTGCTTCATTTTTTGATTATTCTTAAAATGAAAGTATAATAAAAGATACATATTTATTATATTTTATGCATCCGTCCGTAAGTTAAATGTTTATTTTAAAATACAATATATCTGTTGATATATGTCATATATATTTATTTTCATCGAAGAAAAAATAATTATTTTTAGTTTAAATCTTATAATCTTTTTATTGTATATTAGTTACATAAAAGAATATGTTGTTTGGTTATGTGCACACCATGATTCATCCTAAATAAATGGTCATCACTCTAATAAGTTTCAATGGATTTGATAGAAAATATAAAACAATTTTATTTGATTCTAATTAAGTAAAATAATTGTTCGATTAATAGAATTACTAATTATGCAAGTACGTATCAATATTTTATTTGAAGATATAGTGACATCATTTCACAATAACTAATGCATGCATGGATGTCTATATACTAATAGTTAGTATAGTAATTCATTTAGAATTTCATTCTAGTGATTTAAAATCAATAAAATATATTGATATATATCAAGTTAAGAGCTAATAATAGCTATTATATTGTAATTAATTATATTTAACTGTTGAATAACATGTCGCTTAAGACAAACACGATGAAACAATAGATGAAACATTCATATTTAGCATGAGCTAAATATTCTACTATTTTTTTAAATCAAATATTTTAATTTATTTTAATTGTAAAAGCTGATATTAGTAGTTATATGTCAACTGAACATGGTATTAACAAAAGAAATTGAGATATCATAACCCTAATGCATAACGTAATAAATATTTTTTTATCCCAACAGCATGTTGTACAAATATCAATCCAAAATTACGTGCCAGTAATAATAATGGAAAATTGTTACTGAAAGCAGAATAGAAGATGTCAACGCCCAATTGCATCAACAAATTATTTGTATATCGGAGATGTTGATAACCTTTCAATACTTCAAGAGTGCTCCAAGGTTGATCACAATTACGAGCATTAATTAATATTTCTGCCAATCCGTGAGCATCTCGCACACCCAAATTGACTCCCTGTCCTGCGAGAGGATTAATGGTATGTGCAGCATCTCCAATCAACGCTAGTCCAGGTTTAATATAATTTTTTACATGACAGCACATTAGAGGAAATGATGCTATGTCATGTATTTGAAATGAACCGAGTCGCGATGGAAAAGCTGCTTGTACTTCTTGGGCCAATGTTAGTAAAGGCAATGCTTGTAATTGTCGGATACGTACCGTATGATCATACCATACCAACGATCTCCATTGACCATAAAGTGGTAGAAATGCTCGCGGTCCAGAAGGATGAAATACTTGCCAAGTAACTCCATTATCTTGATTTTGTTCAACTGTTATACTGAGTAATAAACAAGATTGGCTATATTGCCAACCATTAACAGAGATACCAGCTTGCTTTCTAACCCAAGACGAAGAGCCATCAGCGCCGACTAACAAACGACTTTTAATTAAGCTACCATCATCAATGCTTAATTTCCAATGATAACCATCATAGATCATAGTTTTAATCGATGCCGGACAATGCAATGTTAATAAGTCATGTTCCGTGAACATTTTCCATAAAGTTTTTTGCAAACGTCTACTTTCTATAAAACATCCTAATTCTGGTAAATTAAGTAAAGTAGAATCAAAAATTACGGTTGCACTTGGCCATTCCCAAGTTTCTAAGCGGTGATATGGTGCAAACAAACGTTTGTCAATGCGTTGCCAACAACCAAGATGTTGTAATAACTTCACTGAAGTGTAACTAATAGCTAATACCCGAAGATCTGGAATAAAATTATTTGTTATTTTTGGTGATGTGGAATCAATGAGTTGAATTCGAAAACCTGCTTGAACTAATAATAATGCTAAAACCGATCCTACAATGCCACCGCCTGCAATTGTTACATCACATAATGTTTCTTTCATATTTATTTTAACCTATACTTAATTATTATTTCTTTTAAATTTAAACAGAATAGCATTCGATATACTTTAAAATTAAAGAAGGTAAATGTCACTAATTAAAATTGATTCCAGTTTAAATAAAGATGTTTATACAATTTTTTTAAAAACATAAGATATTATTAATATTTTATTGTACGGTATTAAGCTAATTAAAAGTTAATTTTGACTACTGAGTTTTTAATACAAATAATGTAATATATCCACAATTAGATGATTAATCAGCTAATTTCTAATTATTCGGTAATAAAAGGCCATGATTGAATAATCAATATTCTATTGATTCCTATTATTAATACCATAGCAGTGAAATGCAGACTATGCAATAATTTAATGAGATTAAAATTTTTTTGAAAAGAATATATCATCTTATCTATACTATACCTTAAAGTTTTAAAACAATGAATAATTTTGTCAGTAACCAGTATTTAGTAATTTTATAAAATATAAAATGTTTATTATAAAAGTCTTTAATTACATTAATAATGTTTAAAAATTTTTTATAAAATAATTTTTTATTATTTATTGTATTTAATATATAATTAATGAATCTGATTGCGTGAGATTTTAAGATCTAATTTTTACTATAAAATAATAAATTATTTTTAATAGAACATAATTATCCAATTTGAAACATATTCAGTCATATTTAGTTATGATGAATAATATTTATTTATACCAGATTAGTTATATAATGGTATGCTTTTATCTAAAGTATATTAGATATTGAAACTATTTTTGATAGACATCAGATTATTCAAAATAATGCTAATATACAACATATTATATTTCAAATATATAACAAAATTAATATTGTAAAACAATTAAAATATTTTAAAAAGTAATAAGTTAATACTTAAGATTAAAGACAATAACATATCATATTACTTAATGTAAAAAAATAATATGTTAATACATAAAATAATTGTATAAATCTTAAAAAAATTTTTTTTATAAAAGGGTTTTCATGTTCTTCAGTATAAACACATTAAATTTAATATGTTAGTAACAGATAGCATCATTTATTTAAAACTACATATTAAAAAAATAATTCTATTATTTAGTGAATTTTTTGAATAAAATATTTGCAGTTGACACTAGTACATTACTAATGTTTAAATTCAATTTAATTTTAACTATTTTATTCATCATTATATATAAAGTAAGAAAATTTTAAAAATATTACATATAATATTTATTATATTCGTATGATGTTTTTTAGATTGCTTTTAAATTTAAAAGAAACTTTTATTTATACCAACATGAACTTACGTGAATTATACTATTATAATGCATCATCATCAATTCTTTAAAATTGATAAAAATATAAAAATTAATTAATTAAGGATACTAATCCTTAAAATCATTAGTATGAAAATCAACATTTTTTAATTTTATTAAAAATAAGTAACACATTTACAATGTAAAATATATAAATGAGTAAAATTATATTTAATCTTCAAATAGTCTGTAATAAAGCATATGGTTTACCTGATACAGCTGATTTCCACTGTTGGCTTCAGAGCGCGTTATTTTTTTCTAAACGTAAAATTAAGATAAATGTTCGTTTAGTTGACGTAAAAGAAAGCCGTAAACTGAATATGCTCTATCGTAAAAATAATTATCCTACAAATGTACTTTCTTTTTCATACGATGGGTTGCCAAGTCCGGAAATTTTTTTAGGTGATGTAATCATTTGTCGACAAGTTGTGGAACTTGAAGCAATTGAACAAAAAAAAATATTAAAAGCTCATTGGGCACATATGGTAATTCATGGTACATTACACTTATTAGGATATAATCACGTTCTAAAGAAAGAAATACTTGAAATGGAATCACTAGAAACAACAATTATGAAAAAATTAGGTTATTGTAATCCCTATATTTTAAATATATAATTAGTCAATTCAATAAATTCTATTTTAGTTTTAACAGTAATAAAAAGTTATTAAAGTTAATGTTTCAATAAAAGCTAAAATTTAGAGTAATTTTCTATTATAAAATTTAGTGTTTTATACAGTGTATTAATTTATTGTGACATTTTGATATATTAAAGGATGTGATGTCTATTTATCAACATAAAATATAATCAAAGTTACATATAATATACATATAGTATATATGTATATTATATGTTAGTTGTTTTAAACATATATCAAGAATATATGGAAAACTGTTTGGTAAAAAAATTGGTTAAATTTAATTCATGTGTTATTAGACTATTAAACGTTACAACATGCATCTAACTCTATAGTGTTAATCTAAAATAGAGATAGATATGCTACATTTTAAAAGTTATTAAAGTACTCTTTTTTTTCTTAAAAAAATAAAAAAGTTCTGCTTATTCCAAAATATTTTTAAATTTATATAAATTTTATATAAATATAGTAAATATTATATGTGTTCTTAAACACTATCTACGATTTAATGAAATCTGCAATGCTTTTTAGCAATCACGAAAGAGAAGGTACTATCATCTTTAAAATATTTAATTATTGATTGAAATACAGCAATACAAACTACAATCAACGTCCATGACATGGTTTTAACAGACAATATCTGATCTAAATAAACATCAAACTTTCTGATCATTTATTATAATTTTATAATATAAAATTAGATTTTTTATGGTTATTACTTCATTACTGACGTATTGGTGGGTTCGAACAAGTTTGGCATTATTAATGGGTGCTTGCGGTACCTTGGCTTTTTCTCCATACGATATATGGCCTATAGCTATTATATCAATGTCTACTTTACTAATAGTTATATTTAAATGCAATTGTTTACAGTCTGCTTGGCTGGGCTTTATTTGGGGCCTTGGATTATTCGGCACAGGAATTAATTGGATATATATTAGTATCGAACAATTCAGCGGATTACCTGGTCCAATCAATGTGGCACTCATTGTGTTACTAGCATCTTATCTAGCACTTTATCCTTCACTATTCGCCGGCCTTTTAGTAAAATTGTGGCCATGTACTGCTGGTGCATGTCGTCTAGTATTTGGTGCACCAGCACTATGGTCAATGACTGAATGTTTACGTGGCTGGATTTTTACTGGATTTCCCTGGTTAGAATTTGGCTATAGTCAAATAGATGGTCCATTAAAAGGTATTGCACCGATCTTTGGTGTAACGATGATTACCTTCATATTAATGATGATAAGCGGTCTAACGGCCTATGCATTAATACGGAATCGGTTATTACCAGCATTTGGAGCTGTTGCACTCTTGCTGATACCTTATTCATTACACTCTTTACAATGGTATCAAATACAACCGAAGAAAGCAATTAATATAGCGTTAGTTCAGGGAAATATTGCGCAATCACTGAAATGGGAAGTCAATAATATCTGTCCAATATTGGATATTTATCTACAGTGTACTTTATCCATATTCGGCAAAGCAAAAATAATTATTTGGCCAGAATCAGCAATTCCTGATAAGGAAATAACACAGAATGCTTTTTTAAGCCAACTTGATTGGTTATTACGTTTACAAGACATGCGTTTAATTACAGGCATCATCGACGCACGACTTACACCTAATGGATATCATTACTATAATAGTATTGTGGTATTAGGTGAAAAAATACCTTATTGTTATCCTTCAATGAATCATTATGATAAACACCATCTAGTGCCTTTTGGAGAAAGAGTACCCTTACAACGTCTTTTGAGACCATTAGCACCGTTATTTAATTTACCTATGTCTTCTCTGAGTCAAGGTAATTATTTACAATCTCCTTTACGTGTTGCAGAAATGAATCTTACTGCTACTATTTGTTATGAAATAATTATGGGTTGTCAAGTACGAGATAACTTTCAACCCGATACAGACTTTTTGCTAACCATTGCTAATGATGCCTGGTTTGGGGATTCTATTGGTGTATGGCAGCATTTCCAGATAGCACGTATGCGTTCCTTGGAACTTGGAAGGCCATTACTACGTAGTTCCAATAATGGAATCACAGCAGTTATTAAGGCTAATGGAAGAACACAAGCACAATTACCTCAATTTACTCGAAATGTACTTAATGTCAAGGTAACTCCAACGTATGGGATCACTCCTTATGCTCGTGTCGGTACTTGGCCATTATGGATTATAACATTTTTAAATGGTTTTTTTTCTTTAATTTATAGTCGGAAAAAATCTGTCTTTTAGAAAATTCTTATTAATTAATATTAGCACATTCAAAGCTTAAGAAAACATTAAGTTATTGGGTAGTAATATTATTAATGCAACTTTTCAACTTTATATATGTAGTATAGTAAGCTTAAAACATTTCTTCATTAAAAGTTAATAAGGTTTATCAGAACTTATTTTTAATTTATATTTACTAATGATGCAGTAATGTTTACTTTTATTCAATTTAATTGTATAAGATTTAACTTAGTATGATGAAATATCATCATCAAAAATGATAATCTTTGAAAAAGATAGATTGTCACCGTAATTAATACGGATTACTATAGTGATAGTATTCAATTAGGCAGATATAATCACACACATACACATACTGTTACATTAAAATGTACTATTTTAAACTTATTGAAATTAGATACATTAGTTTGATTAAGATAAATTAAAATAACAAGATGCAATTATTTAATATAATTTAAATTAATCAGATAAATTTAAAATTTATTTATGAAATACTGTATCTATATTATTTAAAATTATTTAAATATCGATATGTTCAGCTCTAAGCGCATTATTTTCAATAAACGCACGGCGTGGTTCTACAGCATCTCCCATTAATGTGGTAAATAATTGATCTGCAGAGACTGCATCTCTAATCGTAACTTGAAGCATACGACGATTGTTGGGATTCATAGTTGTCTCCCATAGTTGTTCAGGATTCATTTCCCCTAATCCTTTATAACGCTGTATTGTTAATCCTCTTCGAGATTCTTTTATCAGCCATTCAAGTGCTTGCTCAAAACTTTGAACTGGTTGACGATATTTTCTACGCTCAATATAGGCATCTGATCCAATAAGACCAATTAATTTCTTCCCTAATGCTACCAGTTTTCGATATTCACTACCGTTTATAAAGTCACGGGTTATTATATAATCTGTATCGACACCATAAGTTCTCATTCTTAAAATTGGTTCAACTAACCGATAATCATAATTTTCAATTATTTTAAAAACATAAACAGTGCCATTCCTTTCATTTTTATTTAGCATATCTACTAGTGATATCATCCAATTTGTTACATGGTTCGGTTGATACATTTGAATTTCAGTTAATTCTGGTTGGTAAATTAAATGATTAAGTAAAGCATATGGAAAATGTTGTTTCATCCGACTAATCATTTTTTGAACAATATAATATTCAGTTACTAACTGTTTTAATTGTTCTCCAAATAAGTCAGCAGTATTTGAATGAGTATGTAATATAGCATCATGGATTGCTAAAGTAATCTGATATTGTTCCATGGCTTCATCATCTTTAATATATTGTTCTTTTTTTCCTTGTTTAATTTTATACAAAGGCGGTTGTGCAATAAATACATGGCCACGATTAATAATGTCTGGCATTTGTCGATAGAAAAATGTTAATAATAGAGTTCGAATGTGTGAACCATCGACATCAGCATCGGTCATGATAATAATGCTATGATAACGTAATTTATCTGGATTATATTCATACTGGCTAATTCCACATCCCAGGGCAGTGATTAGTGTAGTGATTTCCTGCGAAGAGAGCATTTTATCAAAACGAGCTTTTTCAACATTAAGAATTTTTCCTTTTAGAGGTAAAATAGCTTGATTTTTACGGTTTCGACCCTGTTTCGCTGAACCTCCGGCAGAGTCGCCCTCTACTAAATAAAGCTCAGATAAGGCTGGATTGCGTTCCTGACAATCTACTAACTTACCAGGTAAATTAGTAAGTTCAATTGAGTTCTTACGGCGCGTTATTTCACGTGTTTTACGAGCTGATTCACGAGCTCGGACAGCGTCGACAATTTTATTAATTATAATTTTAGCATCGTTAGGATTTTCTAGTAGATATTCAACTAATCTTTCGTTCATTAAAGATTCTACTGCAGATTTGACTTCCGAAGATACTAGTTTATCTTTAGTCTGAGAAGAAAATTTTGGATTTTGTACTTTAACTGAAATAACAGCAACAAGTCCTTCACGAGTATCATCACCGGTTGCGCTAATTTTAGTCTTTTTGGTATACCCTTCTTTATCCATATAAACATTTATCACACGAGTCAGTGCAGATCGAAAACCAACCATATGTGTGCCACCATCTCGTTGTGGAATATTGTTGGTGAAGCAATAAATATTTTCTTGAAATCCAATGTTCCATTGTAATGCAACTTCTACGTTGATATGGTCTTTTTCAGTAGTAAAATAGAACAAATGAGGATGGATAGGATGTTTATTTTTATTCAAATATTCCACAAAAGCTTTTATACCTCCTGTGTAAAAAAATTTTTCTTGTTTATTATCATGATGATCATACAAACACATAGAAATACCAGAATTTAAAAACGCTAATTCCCTGAGTCGTTTAGCTAAAATTTCATACTGGAATTCTATATTATTAGTAAATATGTTTAAACTTGGCCAAAATTGTACAATAGTCCCAGTTTGATCTGTTTTACCGACTACTTTTAACGGTGCCTGAGGAATGCCGACGTGGTAAATTTGCTGATAAATTTTACCTTCTCGCTTTACTATTAATTCCAATTTTTCTGATAAAGCATTGACCACTGACACTCCAACTCCATGTAAACCACCTGATACCTTATATGCATTATTATCAAACTTACCACCCGCATGTAGAACTGTCATAATGACTTCAGCGGCAGAGATACCTTCTTCTTTATGTATACCGGTTGGAATTCCACGTCCATCGTCCTGGACGGAAATCGAGTTATCTATATGGATAGTAACTATAATTTCTTTACAATAACCGGCCAGAGCTTCATCAATAGAATTATCTACAACTTCAAATACCATATGGTGTAGACCGGTACCATCATCAGTGTTACCGATGTACATACCTGGACGTTTACGTACTGCGTCTAATCCTTTAAGCACTTTAATATTTGAGGAATCATAAGAATATGACATCAATATTTCCTACTTGTTTAAAACGTTTTAAATTAGAAAGTGATTTTTTTGTTTGGTTCTATTTTAAATAGATGGCTCCATTATTAATAAATTTATATTTTCTATTATGTATTATATATTAAAAAGTATGAATATAGATTCATAGTCTGTAGATACGTTAATGTAAACCAGTTATATATAATTGATACTATGCAATTTTGAAATTTACCGATTTATAAATAACAATGATTATGCATAATAATATAATGTATCCTTCTAAAAATCATATAAAAGTCTAAATTACATTTAAAAATTTATCATTTATCTATCATAGATAGAAATTTAGTATCTAATTTAAATAATTGTTATATGATCCAATACGGAATATGTTATTGCATAGATTCATGTAAATGAATATTTTTTTCTGAAAAACTACTTGATTTTAGAAAAAATTTTATTAGTTGTATATAAAATAAATTATAACTACATATAAGTTTATATACTTAATTTTTACTATAATATAATGTAGTATCTTTATTTTTTAAAATTAGTATTAATTTAAATAGTACAGTACAATGCAAATTTTTTAAAGTGTACATAATATATGAAAGTATTAAAATGATAAACGTACACAACGTCAATCATATTGATTACGGCGTATTAAATTATTTAAAAAATATTGTGTATAAACGACAGTCATTCAATGACCAAATAAACAATAAATCAGATCAAATATTGGACAAAATTGGATGAAAACATGAGATATGAAATACATAATAAGATACAACATTAATATTATTTTATTATACGTATAGCTATATACGCATCGGCATGATGATATAGGAAGATGCACTATTCATACTATCTTCGATCTGCATACTAGAACTTCCATCGGTTAATAAAAATTTTACTTTTTCACATTTTAGAACGTTTAATACATCAATAATATAACGAACGTTGAAAGAAATTTCCATTACTTCTCCTTGATAATGAACGTCTAAAATCTCTTCTGCTTCTTCTTGTTCCAAAGTATTAACTGTAATTTTTAGTTGATCAGTACTTAGATAAAGTCTAACTCCACGAAATTTTTCATTAGAAAGAATAGAAACACGAGAAAAAGCTTGCTTAAGGCTATCACGTTTTGCCTGTAAGATTTTATTGGAATTTTTAAGTAATATTCGCTGATAATCTGGGAAATAACCGTCAATTAACTTAGAAGTAAAAATGTAATTCCCAATGATAGCACGAATATTATTATTTCCAATTTGTAGCGTTATTGGTTTATCAACGCTATCTAGCATACGCATTAATCCCATCACTCCTTTTCTTGGTAATATGATTGAATGTGATGAAGATAACGTTTTACCAATTGGTATGGTACAAATTGCTAAACGATGACCATCTGTAGCTACAGCACTTAACGTTTTACTTTTAATTTCTAATAATATTCCGTTAAGATAGTAACGTACATCTTGATGTGCCATAGAAAATTGAGTGGATTCAATTAATTGTTTTAGGATTGCAGGTAAAAGAGTAAATTCTATTTTTATTGTCCAATCCTCTAAATGAGGGAAATTAGCAGCTGGTAAAGTAGCCAGCATATAACAGCTGCGTCCAGATCGGACTATCATGCGATGATTTGAAAATGTTACAATGATTATTGCATTTTCTGGAAAATGCCGACAAATATCAAAGAATTTCCGTGCAGAAACTGTTGTAGCGCCTGGTTCATGTATTTCATTTAATGTTATTCTGGCAATTATTTCTATTTCTAAATCAGTTCCAATTAAAAGTAAACAGTTCTTCATTACCTCTAATAAAACATTGTTTAAAATTGGCAAAGATTGTCGATTACTAAAAGGACTAGTTACTTGCTGTAAAGGTCCTATAAGTTGTGCTCGTTCAATAATAAATTTCATGTGTTAAAAAGATAATATTCTGATCAAATTATAAAAATCCTTATTTATATGATAGTCTTTTGTACGTAATTGTTCAATTTTTCGACACGCATGTAACACTGTTGTGTGATCACGTCTACCAAACATATTGCCAATCTCTGCTAAACTACGATTAGTTAATGCTTTCGACAATGCCATGGCTATTTGTCGAGGTCTTGCCATTGATCGAAACCTCCGCTTAGAACGTAAGTCTGACAAGCTTATTTGATAATATTTCGCTACAATTTTTTGGACATTATCAATAGTCACTTGTTTCTTGTACCGTACAAATAAATTGTGTAGTATATTTTGCACAAAATCAATAGTAATTATTCTACCATCAGTTAGATTAGCATGGGCAATGACGCAATTTAAAGCTCCTTCTAGTTCACGCACATTAGAACATAATCGTTTTGCTATAAAAAATACTACTTCATTTGAAAGTCGAATATTATTCTCATAAGCTTTATTTATTAATATAGCAATGCGCATTTCTAATTCTGGTGGTGCAATGTCTACTGTAAGTCCCCAACCGAAACGTGACTTCAATCTATCTTCTATGCCATTTATCTCTTTTGGATATCGATTAGAAGTTAGAATAATCTGTTTATTTTCTTCTAACAGTGCATTGAATACATGGAAAAATTCTTCCTGTGATCGTTCTTTATTGGCAAAAAATTGAATATCATCGATAAAAAATGCATCAACTGAGCGATAATATCTCTTAAATTTCAAGATGGCATTGCGTTGTAATGAATTAACCATTTCTTGTACAAAGCGCTCTGCATGAATATATACCACCTTAAAATTTGTCTTTTGTTCAAGGATGACGTTGCCTATAGCATGCAAAAGATGGGTTTTTCCAAGACCTGTATTACCATAAATAAGTAGCGGATTATAAATATTACCTGGATTATAAGAAATTTGTTTCGATGCTACATATGCTAATTGATTTGATTTATCTATTATGAAATTATTAAAATTGTATTTTAGATTTATATTAGAGCAATAAGAGAAGTCCGATTGTAATGGAATATTGTTCCAACGTAGATGACGTGATTGTAAAAAACAATTTTTAGTATTGAGCTGTGATTTGTTAAAATAAGTGCTTACAGATTGTACAATGGCTGTTTGTGATGATTTAATTCCTATTTCAAAGCGCAGCAAAGGTGCATCAGTACCACAAAAATAATTTAGTAATGTATTTATGTTATTTAAATATTTATCACGTACCCAATCTAATACGAACCGATTAGGTGCATAAAGCGCTAAAACATTATCATTTAATAACTCTGCTTGTAGAGGACGTATCCACATACTAAATTCTGTAGTAGACAATTCATCCTGTAACCGGGAAATACATTGTTGCCAAAGTGAAAATGACA